>MOYD01000001.1 GCA_001899395.1 Candidatus Gastranaerophilales bacterium Zag_111
TTTTGGCTCAGATGATATATTTTTCGGAACATATGGAGGAGGTTTAACCAATGCCGGAATTAGCAGAGAAAGTATGATTGACAAATGCAAAAATACATCCGGGTCTTATTGTACAAGACTTTTACAAAATGACCAATGGGAATTTAAAAAGGATTATCCGTATAAGTTCTAGCAGACAATATTGAACTCCAGGCTAGTATAATTAATGATTTTTGTGTTATTCTAAAGGCATGATTAGGTATGGTTTCAGGGTAATACTGGTTATAATTCTGGTTGCACTTCTTTTGCGGGCTTGTCTTGTGAAAGATGTGCCGCCAAAAACCGGTACTACAAAATCAGGTTTGACTGACATTGTTAATATTGATTATCCATTACCTAAAAATGTAACAATAAACGGAGTTGACTACCTTCAATCTCAAGCCCCGGTTGGAACTTTTGGCGGTGAACTCATATCTTCAACAATCGGCGAAGGACCAAAAACCTTTAACCCGTTTAATTGCAAAGATAACACATCTCAAATTATGTCATCGATAATGTATGACGGACTTTTGACAAGCGACCCTGTTTCAGGTCAACCTGTGCCAAAACTTGCAAAATCATTTTCAATATCGCCTGATGGAAAAACTTACACAATAAACTTGCGACACGGGGTTAAATGGTCTGATGGCAAACCAATCACTGCTGATGATGTTGTTTTCACTTGGCGCGATATTATTTTTGCGGGCTTAGGCGACACTTCAACAAGAGATTCTCTGGTAATTGATGACAAATTACCGCAAGTGCGCAAAATAGACAACTACACTGTTGAATTCACAACCCCGAAACCTTACGCCCCGTTTATCAGAATGTTATCAACCCCGATTGCGCCAAAACACGTATTTGCCCCGGCAGCGAAAAAAAGTGCGGCATATTTTGATACCTTTATGGGCACAACAACAAAACCTGAAGATTTTGTTATATCCGGCGCGTTTAAGATAAAAGAATACATACCTGCTCAGCGCGTTGTCTACGTCCGCAACCCAAACTACTACGAAATAAATACAAAAGACCAGAAACTTCCGTATTTAGACAAATTAATCTACCTTATTGTAGGAGATTTGAATAACGAAGTTTTAAAATTTGAAGCCAAAGAACTTGATGTAATTTCTTTGCAAGGCTCGAAAGTTGCAAGATATAAATCAGTTGAACCGCATTCTGATTTTAAACTCTACAACTTAGGACCAAATACCGGGACAATGTATCTTTCAATGAACCTCAACAACCGAAAAGACCCAAAAGGCAAGTATTATGTTGACCCGATTAAACAAAAATGGTTTCAGAATGAAAACTTTAGACGCGCTGTCGATTATTCTGTCGACCGTAAAAATATGGTGCTTAATATTGCAAACGGAATTGGTGCACCGCTATTTACGCCGGAAAGTCTTAATTCGATTTTCTTAAACAAAAACCTTAAACCATACGACAAAAATCTCAATAAATCCCGCGAACTTCTAAAAAAATCAGGATTTTATACTGATAAAAAAGGAAAATTATATGACAAAGAAGGAAACCGCGTAGAATTTGACCTATATACAAACGCCGGAAACACAGAACGCGAAGCCATCGGGATTATGGTAAAACAAGACCTTGAAGATTTAGGGATGAAGGTTAATTTTAAACCTATTGAGTTCAATTCGCTAGTTAATAAATTAGTAAGCACATTTGATTGGGATATGGTAATAATGGGGCTTACAGGCTCACCACTTGAGCCAAACGGGGGCAAAAATGTCTGGTTATCTGACGGACGGCTGCATATGTTTAATATGCGCACCCCTAGCGAAGGTAAAGCTAAAATTTTACCATGGGAAAAAGAATTAGATGAAATGTTTACCAAAGGCGCGCTTGCAACGAAATTTGAAGACCGCAAAAAGTATTACGACCGCTATCAGGAAATCGTATACAGCGAAAAACCGTTCATTTACATTTATTCACCGGTCATAATCGTTGCAATCAGGACAAAATTTAAAAACATCTATCCGTCACCGTTAAACGGAATTACACACAATATTGAAGAGATTTATATCGGGGAATAATTTATGGAAGCATTAAAATACATAATAAAACGAATAATTCAAACCATACCGCTTTTGATTGTGGTATCATTGATAAGCTTTTTTATCATAAGACTTTCGCCGGTTGACCCATTGGCAGAATTGAAATTAAACCCGTCAATTTCACCGGTTACAGTAGAAAAAGAGCGCCAGCGGCTTGGACTGGATAAGCCGATTATCGTTCAATACGGTAAATGGGCTTATTCATTTGTCCGCGGTGACTTGGGAATAACATCTAACGGCGAACGGGTAAGCCAAAAACTCAAAGAACGTATCCCAAACACTTTGCTTTTAACAAGTATTGTAATCCTTTTGACCTGGCTTGTCGGGGTTCCGCTTGGGATAATCGCGGCAGTAAATTGGAAAACTCCGTTTGACAGGATTTTAACAGTATTAACAAGTATTGGTATGGCAATTCCGTCATTTTTCTTTGCGGTTTTGCTTTTGTTGTTTGCTGTAAAAACAGGCTGGTTCCCGATTGGCGGCTTAACAAGTCCGAATTTTGCTGATATGAGTTTTGGCGGAAAGTTTTTAGATATTGCATATCACCTGGTTTTGCCGGTATTTGTACTGTTTACTATTTCGCTTGCGGGTTTACAGCGCCAGATGAGAGGAAATATGCTCGATGTTTTAGATAGTGATTATGTCAAATTTGCACGGGCAAAAGGTTTATCTGAATTTAGTGTTGTCTACAAACACGCACTAAGAAATGCGCTTAACCCTATGATAACACTGCTTGGCTTTGAATTTGCCGGACTGCTTTCAGGTGCAGCCTTGACAGAATACGTTTTTCAATATCCCGGACTTGGAAGACTTATTCTGGAAGCGGTTTTAAAATCTGATATAAATCTTGTTATGGCATCTTTGATGATGGGTGCTGTTATGTTGATTTTAGGTAATTTAATTGCGGATATACTACTTATCATCACAGACCCGCGGATTAGGGTGAAATCATGATAAAAGAAGTTCTGCAAAAATTATGGAAAGACAAATTTGCACGGGCAGCATTGATAGTTTTGGCTCTTATTTACCTTGCACTGTTTTTTGCAGATTTTATAGCGCCTTATACCAAGGATTTTTCAGATAGAACAATGGCATATGTTCCGCCATCAAAAGTGTTTACAATAGATGAAACAGGAAAACTTTCTAAACCGTACACTTACAACTACGTAAGAGAATTTGACCCGGTTAATCTTGAAATTAAATACTCGCTAGATAGAACCCAAAAACACTACATCAAATTCTTTTCAAAAGGTCAACCATACAAATTTTTAGGCTTAATCCCGATGAAACGGCACTTATTTACAACAGACCAAGCCGGAAGGATTTATCTTTTAGGAACAGACATTAACGGACGCGATGTTTTTTCAAGACTGCTTTTTGGCGGAAGAATTTCAATGACAATCGGATTTCTGGCACTGTTTGTACTTTTCCCGATAGGGTTATTATACGGAGGAATTTCAGGTTACTTTGGCGGAAAAGTTGATGCGTTAATGATGAGGTTTGCGGAAGCTGTTATGTCAATACCCAGTTTTTATCTTTTGATAATCCTTGCATCGATTTTACCGTCCGGAATGACCAGTACGCAAAGATTTTTGCTTATTGTCATAATTCTTGCACTAATCGGTTGGGCTGGCTTTGCAAGAGTTGTCCGCGGAATGGTTTTGTCAATAAAAAGTCAAGAATATGTACAGGCTGCACGCTCAATCGGTGCGTCAAGAATGAGGATTATTACAAAACACATCCTTCCTCAGACAACAAGTTTTGTAATTGTTGCAATGACATTATCAATCCCGTCATACATCTTATCTGAATCCGGTTTAAGCTTTTTAGGACTTGGAATTCAACAGCCTGACGCGAGTTGGGGCAATATGCTTAAAGAAGCACAAGAATTTACTAACATTTTATACAGACCGTGGCTTTTAACTCCGGGATTTTTAATTTTTGTATCAGTTTTGGCATTTAACGTAATAGGTGATACTATAAGAGATGTACTTGACCCAAAAAGCAGGGAAAGGTAAATATCGTTACTTATAGACTTCAAAAGGAGCACCTATGAAAAACAAAAAACCTGTAATAATTACAGCAACAACAATGATAGTTCTTGGACTGTTTTTATTTGCATATATTTTACCTTATTTATTTGTCTGGATTGCCTATGGGGAACCTAATAACACGGTTGAAATTTCACAACTGAAAAAAGCCCATAGTCTTGCGTTTATGAAAAGTCAAAAAGTTTTTGTCATGAATTCATCAATGTCAACACTTCTCTTGGCTCAGGATTATGATACAGTGATAGAATATGTCAACGAGCTTGAAAAACTTAATGCAATCCAAAAATCAGACAGATATTTCGCTTCATATGCTTACCGCGAAAAAGGGGACTTTGAAAACGCCCTAAAATATGCAAAAGATTACGGCGAAGACAGCTTGTTAGCACGGGTTTATATCAAGATGAAAGACTTTGATAAAGCTGATAAAATTGTTGATAAAATGATTAATGATAACCCGCAAAAACCGCAAAGTTATCTATATAAATCAGAAATCGAACTTAGCAGGGGCAACTATAAAAAAGCAGAATTCTATATTAACAAAACCCTGCCAATGATGAAAAACTCAATAGAAGTCTGGCGCCTCAAATCAGAAATTGCCTCAAAACTTGGCAGACAAGCAGATGCGAAAGACTACGAAAACAGACAAAAGCAACTGGAATTCAAAATTCACACAAAGGTTCAGGAATAACAAGGAGAGATATGGAAAACTTCACACATTTAATAAATTTAGAATACTTTATCCGGATAGCAACCGCTGTGGTGTTCGGATTTTGTATCGGACTGGAAAGAGAAGTTACTAATAAATATGCCGGTCTAAGAACACATATTCTGGTGTGCTTGGGAGCATGCGTGTTCACGCTCATTTCTATTTACGGATTTCCGACCTTTGCACCCGGGGATAATGTAATTGTTGACCAGGCAACAGGCATAAGAGATACTTCCCGTGTTGCAGCACAAATTGTAACAGGTATTGGTTTTATCGGTGCCGGAACCGTTTTAAGAAACGGACCGATTGTATTGGGACTTACAACAGCCGCGACTTTGTGGATTGCAGCAAGTATCGGAATGGCATGCGGTGCCGGAATGTTTGACATCGCCTTTGCAGGAACTGTTTTATCAATTTTGACACTGGTTTCCGTAAGAGTTTTTGAACGCAAATTTCTTCCAAGCAGCACCAAAAGAGCAACAAGGGTAAAAGTTTCGCTTGTTTGTAAGGATGATTGTGCAGATAATATTCAGGATTATATTATCGATACTTACAAAAACATCTCCAGACTTTCACGCAAACAACTAAACGAAGAAAATGCCGGAACAAAAATCACCTGCATAATTGATGTAATGTCAAGAAAACCGATTAAGGATTTATATAAAGACTTTCAATCCCGCCAGGGAATAGAGTCTATTTCTATCCAGGAATGCTTGGAGTAAAATTCCGTTAATATTAACTTTACTTTGTTTCGTCTTTACGCTAGGATTAAACAAAAGGTAAGGGAGAATTAACATTGAAATATAAACGAATTTTGTTAAAAATAAGCGGGGAAGCACTGTTAGGCGAACAACAGTTTGGTATTGACCAAAATCCGGTTGCAATGATTGCAAACGAGATAAAAAAAGTTACAACAGATGGAGCGCAAGTTGCGGTTGTTGTTGGCGGCGGGAATATTTTCCGCGGAATGAAAAACAGTGCAAAACTTGGTATGGATCAAGCATCCGGCGATTATGTAGGAATGCTTGCAACAGTAATGAATGCAATAGCGCTGCAAAGCGCACTAACTCAAATCGGCGTACAATGCAGAGTTCAATCTGCAATTGCAATGAACCAAATTGCAGAACCATACATTCGCCACCGTGCAATCCGCCACCTTGAAAAAGGCAGAGTTGTTATTTTTGCGGCAGGAACAGGAAATCCGTTTTTCACAACAGATACCGCTGCAGCTCTAAGAGCATCTGAAATTAACGCTCAGGCAATGCTTATGGCTAAAAACGGGGTGGACGGGGTTTATACAGATGACCCAAACACTAATCCTGAAGCTAAAAAGCTTGATAAAATAACTTATGACGATATTATCAAAAACGGACTAAAAGTAATGGATACATCAGCATGCGCTTTATGTAAACAGAACAATATTCCGATTGTCGTATTTGATTTCAAAAAAGAAGACGGTATTAAAAACATCCTAAATGGTCAGGAAATAGGAACATACATTAGTTAATTATACGAAAGAGGTAAAAAATGTCAGAATCTTTAGAAGAATTATTTTTATTCGGAGAAGAAAAAATGGAAAAAGCTGTAGCACAGCTTCAAAAAGAGTTTGGCTCAATCCGTTCTGGACGTGCTAATCCGGGAATTTTGGACAAAGTCATTGTTGAATACTATGGCGCACCAACTCCGCTAAGACAAATGTCGCAAGTTTCAGTTCAAGACGGAACAACACTTGTTATTACACCTTACGATAAATCAATTATGAAAGAAATCGAAAAGGCAATAATCAAGGCTGAAATCGGAATTACTCCAAACAGTGACGGAATTTGTATCAGATTGACTTTCCCTCCTCTAACAGAAGATAGAAGACGTGAAATTACAAAAGACGTTAAAAAATTAGGCGAAGATGCTAAAGTTGCAGTAAGAAATATTCGCCGCGATATGACAGATAACCTTAAAAAACTTGAAAAAAGCGAAAATTTACCGGAAGACCTGGTAAAAGATAACCAGGATAAAATCCAAAAATTAACCGATAAATACACTGCAAATATTGACAGCGCGGTAGCGGCTAAAGAAAAAGAGGTTATGACTGTATAATGATTGATTTAGGCTTGAATAAAAACGCAACAAGAATGTTGACAGGCTTTATTATGGGCACAGTTGTAATGCTTTGCATTATGGCTGGCGGAATTGCGCTGCTTGCACTATTAATATTTATGCTTGTTGTTGGTTCCAGAGAGTATGTGAAAATACTTAACCACAAAGGTTTTTATCCAAGCCTTAAAGTCATTTACTTAACAGAAGCGATTTTAGCAACTGTCGTTTACTTTAAACGTTTTGACCTTGTTGCAATAACACTTACAATTTGCGCTATGTGCTCGTTTATGTGGGTATTGTTCCGCGGCAGACAGCCATATATCGCAAATGTTGCAACAACTTTGCTTGGTATGGTTTATTGCGGGTGGTTTCCTTTGAATTTAATATTTCTAAGGGATTTATCCTGTGACCGGTACGATAGTGGACTGGGGTTTGTCGTTATGATGTTTACGGCAATTCTGCTGACTGATGTTGGTTGCTATTACGTTGGAACAAAATTTGGCAAACACAAGTTAGCACCTGTCATAAGCCCGAATAAAACCGTTGAAGGTTCACTTGGCGGAATGTTTTTTGCAATTCTTGGCGCTGTTATAATCGGGTTATTTATTGATTTTCCGTGGTATATGTCGATGTTTGCAGGGATTATTTGTACTGTTTTTGCACAAATTGGCGACCTTTGCGAGTCATTGATTAAAAGAGACGCCGGCGTAAAAGATTCCGGAACAAGCTTGCCCGGACACGGCGGATTTTTAGACAGAACAGACAGTTTTATTTTGACAATCCCTGTTATGTATTATTTTTGTAAATGTTTCGTGTTCCAAACCCAATGGCAAACAACACTGATTAACTTTGTAAAAGGATTGTTTTCATGAAATCTTTGGCTGAAATTTTTGGAATAGAAATTGATACGCCGGAACTTTTCCAATGCGCATTAACACACTCCTCATATACCAAAGAGCACAACTTGCCGGAAACGCAATGTTATGAACGTTTAGAATTTTTGGGAGACGCGGTTTTAAAATTGTCGATATCTGAGGTTTTATATAAAACTTACCCGCAAACCCGTGAAGGCGAATTGTCAAAAATTCGCGGAGTTGTTGTCTCTGATAACACCCTTGCAGATATCGCAAAAAAAATCGGACTGGATAAACTTATCATAATGTCAAAACACGAAGAAAAACAAGGCTGCCGCAGCCTCAATTCTATTTGCGCCTGTTCATTTGAAGCCGTATTAGGAGCCTACTATCTTGACGGTAAATTTGACAAAGTTATAAAGTTTATTGAAAAGACCTTCAAACCTTATATTGAAGAAGTGAGCGAACATTTTGAAAAGTTTAACGCCAAGGCAATTTTGCAAGAATACACACAAGGCTTAACAAAAACCACTCCTGTTTATACGGTAATTTCACAATCAGGACCAGCGCACAAACGTGAATTTGAAGTAGAAGTCCAATATAACGGCGAAGTTTTAGCAGTTGCAAAAGGGTTAAGCAAAAAAGACGCCGAACAAAAAAGTGCTTATGCGGCGTGTCAAAAGTTGGGGATAATCTGATATGAATAAAATACTTGTTTCACCTTCAATACTTTCTGCTGATTTTGCAAATTTGGAACGCGATATAAAACTTGTTGAAAACGCCGGTGCTGACTGGATTCACGTTGACGTAATGGACGGACATTTTGTTCCTAATATTACAATCGGTGTTCCGGTTGTAAAATCATTACGTAAGGTAACTGATTTACCGCTTGATGTTCACCTTATGATAGAAAATCCGCAAAACTATGTTGAGGCGTTTGCAAATGCCGGCGCTGATATCATAACTTTTCATTATGAAGCAGAAGGTTTTAAAATTATTGATGTAATTAATTTGATTAAATCTTTTGGTATCAAAGCCGGTTTATCAATAAAACCTAAAACACCGGCACAAGAGATTTTAGAATTCTTGCCAATACTTGACTTGGTGCTTGTTATGACAGTGGAACCCGGTTTTGGGGGGCAGAAATTTATGGATGACTGTGCCGCAAAAATTCCTGTAATAAAAGCAAATGCAGATGAAAACTTAATAATCCAGGTTGACGGCGGAATAAACGACAAAACCGCAAAAATTTGCACTGAATACGGCGCAAATTGCCTGGTTGCGGGGAACTACATTTATAAATCAAAAGATGTCCAAAACGCAATAAACTCACTCAGATAACTATTTTAACTTGACATCAACCAATGATGACAAAGCATTGCGAAACCGTTCCAAATATGAAAGAAACTGTTCTGTTTCTTCTTCTGTAAATGCAGAATCAAATGCCGCCTCAAGTTCTTCGACCTGTTTTTCCCCTTTTTCAATAATTTTTTGCCCCATTGAGGTTATTTCATTTCGTTTAATAATAATGTTATCTTTTGTATCAGCAACACGTTTAATAAGCCCGCGGCTTTCCATTTCGTTAAGGATTTTCCCGACATGAGCCTTACCCTTAAATAAAAACCTTGCTAAATCAGATTGAGTAACATCCGGTCTGAAATGCAGCGCCATAAGAATTGAAAACTCGTCAGTATTTAAGCTTTTATCAATAATTTGTTGAAATTCTCTCTTAAAAGACTTGATAAAATTTGCCGTATAATCAAATTGAAATAACAAATCTTTTTCTAACTCTTCAAAATCCTCGAAATTACCCATATACCAGTTTCCTTTTCTACCAGTATAAAAATTATACTATATATGGAGTATTATTTCAAGTACACCTTGACAAATTCTCTAATATTAATTATCATTAGGGTAGAAAATTCTACCCTAGACTTAATGGAGAACAGTATGAAAATAAAAATGACGAGAAAACAAATGGCAGTTGCGGTACTTGCAGTAATAATTGTACCGATAGTTTATCATAAAGTATCCGGAACAATTTCCGGAATAATGATGCAGCAGATGATGGGAATACCAAAGGAAGTTGTTGTTGACACCCCGCAAAACAAAGAGGTCAACGTTTCGGCAGAATCAACGGGAAGAGTTGAGGCTGAATATTCAATTGATGTTGTGGCAAGGGTTTCAGGGTTTTTGCTAAAAAAATATTTTAAAGAAGGCGACTTTGTACACAAAGGTCAATTAATATTCCAGATAGACCCAAAAGAATATCAACTTGAAGTCAATAACTCAAGAGCTGCCGTAAATCAATATTCTGCACTTTTAACAAACGCGCAACAGGAATTAAACCGTGCAAACGCGCTTATCAAGGAAGATTTAGTCAGCCATTCGTATGTTGACCAGAGTTTGGCAACAAGAAACCAAAATAGCGCACTATATGACGCTGCAAAACAAAGACTTGAACTTGCAAGGGTAAACCTTGGTTACACATCGATAAAATCCCCGATTGACGGAAGAATTGGTAAAATAAAAATTACGGAAGGAAACTACGTAACCGCAAATTCAGGGTCACTTGTAAACATTTCAAGTACAAACCCTGTATATGTTTCATTCAGCCTTAGAGGAAGTGACTTTGTTAAACTTCTAAAAGCAAGTGACAAATTCAAAGATGCACAGGTTAAAATCCAGGGTGAAAGCGGTGCTTGGTATCCATACATTGGTAAAATAAACTTTGTAGACAACCAGATTGACCAGAATTCAGGTTCTGTACCAATGCGTGCAGTATTTGAAAACCCAAAAAGCTGGCTTGTACCGGGCGATTATATGAAAGTCTCAATTATTGCACCGCAAAAGGTAAACTATATGACAGTTCCACAGTCTTGTACAAAGGGAGACGCGATGAGCGGTTATTATGTTTGGGCAGTTGTTCCGGATACGGACAAGAAAAAATCAGGCGGACTTATGGCAAAAATATTCAAAGTACCTGAAGTTGAAAGTCTAAAAGTTGTTCGCAAAGACATAAAAATTACAGATGATATCGATAATAACTGGATTGTCGAAAGCGGTTTGGAACCTACTGATAAAATTGTAGTATCAGGAGTTCAGTCAATAACTGCCGAAGGTCAAAAGGTTTCTGTAATCACGGCAGAAGAATACGCTAAAAAACAACAAAAAGCAGGTAAGAAATAATGAAAAAGATATTTGATAAAGATAAACTGTTTTTCTTTATAAGAAAACCAAGATTTGCGCTGGTAATATCAATATGTATAGTAATAGTCGGTCTGATATCGCTGGCAAGTTTGAAACAGGAAAGCTATCCTGATGTAACACCGCCTCAAATTCAGGTAACGGCAACATATACAGGCGCATCAGCTGAGGTTATTGAATCTTCGGTTGCAACAGTTCTGGAAAATAAATTAAACGGTGTTGAAAACCTTACATATATGTCCTCAAACTCTTATGACGGTACATATATTTTAAACATGTATTTTAAAGTTGGTTCTGATAAAAACGTCAACCTGATGAACGTCAATAACCGTATACAACAGGTCTTAACCCAGTTACCTGAAGACGTTCAAAGAACGGGTGTAACCGCAATAAGCCAAACATCAGCATCAGGTGCATTAATTTTAACTTTATACCCTGAATCCGGGAACTGGTCACAACTTGACCTTACAAACTACGGTTCAATTTATATCAAAGACGAATTAAAACGTGTAGACGGCGTTGCAGACGTTGAAGTATACGGTGCTGGCGATTATTCAATGAGAATATGGCTTGACCCGCAAAAAATGGCAGGATTAAATATTTCAACAAGCGAAGTTATTGCAGCAGTAAACGCTCAAAATACACAGGTTGCAACAGGTGCTTTAGGCGCATTGCCTACAGATGATGAAACAGCTTTGCAATTAACACTAAAAACAAAAGGCAGACTTGCTGATGCCAAAGAGTTTGAAAATATTATAATCCGTTCAAACATGGACGGTTCAAACGTTAAAATAAAAGATATTGGTCGTGTTGAACTTGGGGCTTACACATATTCAAACCTTGGTTTAGTTGGCGGTAAGCCTTCGGCGGTTGTCGTAATTTCTCAGCAGCCGGACGCTAATATTATTAATATGTCAAAAGGAGTTCATGCAAAAGTTGATGAACTTAATTCAAGATTGAAAAACGGTATTAAAATTATAACAATTAAAGATGACGCTGATTATATCCACGAGTCAATGAATGAAGTCGAGTTCACGATTTTATTGACAGGTATTATCGTTGTACTTATCATTTTCTTATTCCTAGGCGATGGGATGGCAACATTGGTGCCTTGCGCAACAATTCCGGTATCGTTAGTTGGTACTTTTGCAGCATTAAAAGCTATGAATATGTCAATTAACCTGCTGTCACTGTTTGCTTTGGTACTGGCAGTCGGGGTTGTAGTTGATGACGCAATTGTTGTAATTGAAAACGTAAAACGACACATTGAAGAAGGTAAATCAGCAATTATAGCAACTCAGCTTACAATGGAAGAAGTTGGGGCATCGCTTGTTGCAATGGCAATGGTTTTGATGGCTGTATTTGTACCGATTATATTTATGGGCGGTATGACAGGTGTTATGTATAAACAGTTTGCGGTTTGTATTGCGGTTTCTATTGCAATATCTGCAATATGTGCTTTGTCATTGTCTCCTGCAATGTGTTCTCACTTTTTGGGTCGCCAAAACGAACCAAAACCGGACGATGCGAAACATCCGTTCGGAAACAGATTTAAACACATCTGGCAAAGAATGAACAAAAGAACTTCTGCTATTGTTGAAAAATTTAATAAAGGTTTTAACAAGGTTGAAGACTTCTTTATGGAATTTGTAAAAAAATTCGTATATAACAGAAAACTTTTAATAGTAACTTATTTGATAATCGTTGGTTTGACGCTTGGAGCATTTAAGTTTATTTCAACAGGTTTTATTCCTGATGAAGACCAAGGGGTATTAATTGCAACAATTACATTGCCTGACGGGGCTTCGCTTTCAAGAACAAGAGAGGTTTCAACAAAATTTATTGATCAGGTAAAAGAACTTGACGGTGTTGACGCAACAAAAATTACGGTTTTTGGCGGCGGAAGAAAAGTAAACTCAGCATTTGCAATTATTTTGTTGAAAGATTATGCAGACAGAAAAAATAATCCTATTACCTGGATTGAACGCAAACTAAAAGGAAAACCAACAGATTTAACCCACTCTGCGATTTTGTCCAGAATAAGACAAATTACCGGAGCAACAAAAGAAGCTTCAATCATCGTATTTTCACCACCTGCAATCCAGGGTATGAGTATGATGGGCGGTTTTGAGTTCCAGATGTTATCTCAGGGCGAATATACATCGCAAGAAATGGAAGCATGGGCTAATAAACTTATTGCCGCCGCAAATGCAGACCCTGCATTATCAAGTGTAAATACAACATTCCAGGCAAACGTGCCGCAATATATTGTAGATATTGACTTTGCAAAGGCGATGGCACAAGATGTTGACTTACAGGAACTTTATACAACATTAACATCAATGCTTGGAGCTTATTATATAAACGACTTTAATAAATACGGACGTGTATTTAAGGTTCAAGTCCAGGCAGAAAGCAGCTTTAGAAACAAAGCAACTGACCTTGAAGGAATATATGTTAAAAATAAAAACGGTGTCCAGGTGCCGGTCTTGTCAATCGTTACATTGAGACAAACCGTTGGTACTGCGGCTATTTCAAGATATAACCAGTATGAATCAGTTCAAATTCAAGGTCAACAGGCAGCAGGAAAAAGTTCCGGTGATGCGATGAATGCAATGGAAGAAGTTGCAAAAAGCGTTCTGCCTTCTGATATGACTTTTGACTGGTCCGGTACATCAGCACAAGAACGTGAGGCATCCGGACAAACCGCAATGATTGTTGCATTTGCACTGGTATTTGTATACCTGTTCTTAGTTGCTTTGTACGAAAGTTACACCATACCGGTTGCAGTACTTTTAATTTCACCGGTTGCGGCACTGGGTGCGTTGTTGTTCCAGATGATGATTAACCAATCGTTTGATATTTATTCTCAGGTTGGTATGATAACACTTATCGGTCTTGCTGCAAAACAGTCTATTTTGATTGTTGAGTTTGCAAAAGAAGAACACGAGAAAAACGGATTATCTATCCAGGAAGCCGCAATAAAAGCTGCTAAACTGAGATTTAGAGCAATTATGATGACAGAACTTGCATTTATTATCGGCGTTTTGCCAATGATATTTGCAACCGGAGCCGGTGCAAATTCAAGAATTTCAGTTGGTTCAACCGTTTTTGGCGGTATGGTTGCAGCAGCAACACTTGGTGCGGCACTTACACCGGCATTCTACGTTCTTGTTCAGGAATTTGTAGACAAATTCCCTAAAAAAGAAATAACAGAAAAAGATTTGGAGATATAACCAATGAAAAAGATTTTAAACGCAATATTAATAGCTTCAATAATAACAGCAGGCGGCAGCATTGCATTTGCCAAGAAAGTCAAACCGGCAGATGAAAATCTTGTTGCCAAAAAAGATAAAGAAATCAGGATTATCGAACCTGAAAAAGAAGTAAAAGTTAATCAAAAGAAAGAAATTAAAAAACTCAACTCTAACCAAAAAACCAAGGCTAAATCTTCAAAAGAAGCTGAAGGGATGTATGAGACAAAATTTCCGGCGATAAACAGCCAGATTTCATATACTGATTTAGGCGGCGAGGTTTCGTTAGAAGACTGTATTAAACTTGCAATCACACATCATCCGGCGATAATGTCCGCAATCAGCAATTCAGAAATTTATAAATCTCGTGTTGGTCAAGCCTGGTCAAATTATTTTCCAACCCTGTCAGCCGGCGTAAGTTATTCAAGAAATGATATGCTTATGACAATGGGCGGAAATTTTTCCCGTATGATGGTTCAAAAGTACAATATGTTTTATGTTCCAACACTTTCTGCTAATATGCTTTTGTTTGACTTTGGAAAAACCAAAGCAATGGCGGATTCTGCAAAAAAGACTTATGAATCATCAAGGTTCGACGCTGAAACAAGCATTGAAAATGTTATTTATAACGTAAAAGTAGCATACTACAACATGGTTTTTGCAAAAATCCAAAAAGAGGTTTACGAAAACACTGTATCAGACTATGAACTTCAATTAAAACAGGCAAGAGCATATTATGACATTGGTAAAAAAGCCAAAATTGATGTTACATATGCTGAATACAACTTAGGTAAGGCAAAACTTAACCTGATAAAAGCAAAAAACACCCAGGAGCTTGCAGCGGTACAGCTTGCAAACGCTGTTGGTATCCCTGAACTTGCAGAAGTTATGTTAAAAGACGGACTTAACTCAAAAGAATACGACGTGAATTTTACTGAGCTAATCAAGTTGGCAGAAAGTTCCAGACCGTCATTGCTGGCAGCTAAAAAGCGTATGGACGCTGCAGAACTAAATGTAAGAAGTGCAAAAAGAGCGTTTACACCGGATATCGGAGCCTTTGGCTCATATCAATACGGCGGACGCGAGATAGATGCTGATTACGGTTATCAATTTGGTGTCCAGTTACAATATTCAAACTTAAACTTAATGCTTTTGAAAAAACAAGTTGAAGAAGCAAACGCGACCTACAAAAAATACGTAGCAGACTATGAACAGGAACGCCAAAATGTTTACCTGGATGTTAAAAGCGCATATATTAATCTGATGAATTCGCATGATAGTATTGCAGTATCAAAACTTGGACTTCAACAGGCAAAAGAACAACAGTACCAAGCGTTCAGACGTTACCAGGAAGGTTTAGGCGATGCGATTGAGTTTAAAGATTCTGAAAACACTTACCTAAACGCGCAACTTGACTACTATTCAACCCTTTTACAGTACAATATAAACGCTGCAGAGGTTGAACGCGTTATTGGTGCCCCGATAAAAGAAAGCGACAAAGAATTATAAATTTAGATTTGTTACGCATTGTTAAGTAAAAACTCATAAATAGTAAATAATAGTACCATATATATACTTTATATATATGTGAGGTATTATGAGTACTTTTAAAGAACTATACAATTCATATATGCTATTCAGCTATTTTGAAGGTAAAAAGTTAGATATAAACCTTAAAAATCCTAATTCTCAGGCTGAAGTTGACTTTATCCAAACCGGGATAATGTCTATATTTGACAATCAAAAATTCAGCTTTAGCCCCGGATATATCGATAACAACGAATTTGAAGCAGTAAGCGAAGAACAGTATAACAAATATATTGAACAAATGAAAACTTACTACACAAAAGAATCAGGGAAGGAACTTTCTTATTACATCCCGACATACGCTGAATTGAGTAATATGTTAAATAATGACTTAGGGGACTATCAAACTTGGAAAATGTTCAAAAAAACTGAGGTTGAATATATAGATTATCAAAAGAAAATCACACCGGATGAAATTTTAGAACCTGTGCGTCCGGACGGGGTTATAGGTGAATTTAATCAAGCCGGCTCAGGCGATTGTTATCAGCTTGGAACCTGTGCAGCACTTTCTTATAATGAAAAAGGAGCAACATTACTTAAAAAGTCTATCAAAACAACAGAGGACGGCAACTACATAGTAACGTTATACGGAGCAAAGGATAAACCCGCAACATATGAATTTACAAGGGAACAATTAAAAGAAGCTCAAGAAAAAACTGTTAGAATTAAAAATACAGATAATAACGGTAAAGTAACATATGAAACCGCAAAAAAATACCCATATGGAGATGCAGATTTAGTCTTATTGGATATGGCGGTTGAGAAATACAGAAAATCTACCGGCTACAAACTGCCATATAAAAATACAAAAGCGGTTAAAGGATACGATGATTATCTTTCTACCGGTCATCCCGGAATGAACTTACAACTAATAACCGGTAAAACGGGGTATATAGAAAGCTATGCAACACCGGAACCGTTAGCAGAGGGCAGCACATCTCTTAAAACCACATATACACCAAAACCAAAACGTGAAGCATTAATTAAAGCAAGGCTGGAAAAACTTACTAACCCAAACGTTGTATCATCATGTATGTTTTATTGTGCAGATAACAACTGGAATAATTTTAAAAAATATAACTTATATGAAAACCACGTTTACGCAATACAATCTGTAGATTATAAAAATAGAGTGGTTAAAATTGCAAACCCACATGAAGGCAAAAACATTATAATTTACATTCCAATATCAGAATTTACAAAGTATTGTCAAAGCATTAGTTTTGTATACCTTGACAAATAAAAAACGGGGCTTTCACCCCGTTTCTTAAACTAATTTTTCTTTAAAAAGTCCGGCACATCGAGGTTCATCGAAGGAACTTTCGGGAAGTCTAAGTTTGATGAACTTGTTGACTTTCCTTGAAAATACTCTGCTGCTGAAAGTTGCGGAGTATTAATCGAACTTTGGTTTGGTTTTTCTGCAAAACCTGTTGCAATAACCGTAATTTGAATTTCATTCTGGAACGCTTCATTTACGGATGTACCGATAATCACATCAGCATCGTCTTTTACAACGTTATTGATTACATTTGTAGCGTCTGTGATTTCATAAAGTGTCATGTTTGAACTACCTGTAATATTAACGATAATACCTGATGCACCGTCGATTGAAGATTCTAAAAGTTGTGAATTGATAGCCATTTCAGCAGCTTTGATTGCTCTTCCTTCACCTTGAGCACGCCCAATACCCATTAAAGCAGTACCTGAGTCTTTTACAACTTTTTTAACATCAGCAAAGTCAATGTTTATCATGCCAGGAATTGTAATGATATCAGAAATACCCTGAATACCTCTATAAAGTACTTCATCAGTCACACAGAAGGCTTCTCTTAAACCCATCTGGCGTTCAACAACCTGAAGTAATTTATCATTAGGTACAACCAGAATTGCATCAACATATTTTTTAAGTTTTTCAATACCGGCTTCTGCTTGCGCCATTCTTTTCTTACCTTCCCAACAGAAAGGCTTTGTAACAAACGCAATAGTTAAAATTCCTAAATCTTTTGCAATTTGAGCAACAATCGGAGCAGCTCCGGTTCCTGTACCGCCGCCCATTCCGGCAGTGATAAATACCATATCCGCGCCGTCTAATGCCTTTGTAATTTCGTCTTTAACTTCGGTTGCCGCTCTTTCACCGGTTAGCGGGTCTCCGCCTGAGCCAAGCCCTTTAGTTGTGGCAACGCCTAATTGTAATTTATTTTGAACACTGCTGAAAGACAATACCTGCAAATCAGTATTCATAAGCCAAAACTCAACACCTGCAAGTTTTGCCTTAATCATTCTATTAACAGCGTTTCCGCCGCCGCCGCCAACACCAACGACCTTAATACGGGTCGGATTTATATTTGATCTTGGATTACTTGTGTAACTCGATGATACGATATTTTCCATTATACCTCCTATGTTATATTCTATATTATATACAAAAAAATCAACATTTCATTAATTTAACTTTTTCGTAATAATTATAGAACCTTGTCTTATTTGAAGTCAATAAGACAAGTTGTTACACTATCCAATTTATATTAAGCAAACCAAGTAAAAGGATTATACCAAACTAAACTGTTTTGTTTTTCCTGCTGTGCCCGTTGTTGAGCTAAAAGTCGTTCTTCTTCGGCTTTTTTACGTTTTTGCTCTGCAATATATGTAGGATTTCTGTCAGGTCTTACATCGTATCTTACCATTGATGCAACCTCTTTTGATACACTTCTTTTATCCAGTTTGTGATACTGTTGCTCAAATTTGTATGTTCCGTTACTTTGTTTTTCCAGTTGAAGTTTATTACCTTCTTCTTCCGGCAAAACATAGAGTTTATCGCCTTCACCAAGATATGCGTGCATTTCGTCGTAATCTGATTCTTTTAAATTCACACAACCGTATGACATTCTATTATCACTTGTTGTTTCTGAATCCAACCACGCTTCACGCTGCTCCCTGCAATAGTTTGGAACCATATGAATTGCCATATTGCCGGAACGTTCACCTTTATTATCTCCTTTTAAGTCCATAATCTTATGCTTTCCGTCAATCTGAGAAATATAATTAGAATAGTTATAATTTGTGTACTCATCAAGTGTGAATTCACCCGCTGTTGTGTAACGACCCTGCTCTGCTAAATCTTGCTTATCAGTTTTGTAAGCTCTTTCCAGATAATAAGAACATAAGTCATCACCTTTTAGCTTGCCAACTCCAACAGTAAAAGTTCTTACAACATTTCCGTCTTTATCATAAATCTTTAATTGACAGCTTTTCTTATCTACAATTCCGTAATATTCACCATTATAATGATTTTTGTTATATTCGACAATCCTTTGTTCATCGCTTTCCATCTCGTTAATTTTTTCAACTTCTGTTTTCGGTTTTGCCACAGTTGGTTTTATAGGTGCCGGAACAGCCGGAGTTTTTACTTGTATATTGTCAGTAGGCACTGTAACACACTGAGACCTACTACTATCAGCCGGTATATCCGGAATTTTTGGAGTTTCTTGCTTTGGCTCTTCCGGCTGCTGAGCGGTATCGCCTGTTGTAAATGATAAACCAATACGACTGAAAAACTTTTGATTAAAATCATCAACAGTCTCACAACCATTTAATTTTGCAAGTCTGCTCATTTCTTTCATAATTTCAGAATTTGTAACGGTTTTTCCGCTTGATTGCAAACTTTTTCTTGCAGCTTTCCAAGCACAGTCACCCTTTTCTACGGTGTAAGTACCATCGATTAATGCCATAATTTTTCCCTTTATTTAATATCCCCTATGTATATATAAAGTATATTTAAAAGAAATAATTGCCAATATGTTAAAAAATATTACAACTTTGAAAGAACGTGCTGCAATTTATCAAGTTTTTTGTTGTCAGTTCCGATGCCGCAAAGAAGCAGGGTAGATTTGTCGTTTGTTCGTTCATCTTCTATGCCGAAATCTTCATAAAGCATTTCAGACAATTCCCATCCGGAAATTCCGGGAACGCGTATCAGAACTTTTGTAGGGTCATCTCCGAAAAATTCACAGCCCTTGCATTTTAGTCTAATTTTATCAAGTCTGGTTATAAGGTTATCAATTTCTTTTCTGCCTTCTTTTGAGTTTAGGAATTCAATATTGTCTTCAATCGACGCCAGCAGCGGATAAGAAGGCGAAGTTGTCATAAACATATTAAGTGCCGGTTTAACATCAATTTCACAGTTGCAATGGAGCAGTGCTGTCGGGTTTAAACCGCCTGCGGTTTTATGAAGTGACTGAACAGTAAAATCCGCGATATTAACGGCAGACAAAGGCAAAACATCAGAAAACGGGTACAACGCGCCGTGTGCTTCATCCACAATCAAAAATGCGCTATAGCGTTCACAAATAGTCTTAATTTCTTCGATATCAGAAATTATTCCCTCATAAGTAGGTGAGGTAATTATAACCGTTCGGATATTATATCTGCTCAAATAGTACTCAATAACTTCCGGTTTAACTTCCAGCGGCACGCCCCAATCTTTATCAATTTCTAAATCATAAGTCAACGCCCGCGCCCCGGCAAGTTTTACGGCATTAAAATGGCAAGGATGAGAATTAGAAGCGATTAAGACCTTATCTCCAACTTGTGTACAGGATAAAACCGCCGCAATAATTCCGCTGGTTGAACCGTTTGTCAAAAATGTTGTTGAATAAGTATGATAAATCGCTCTGGCGCGCAATTGAGCGCGTTCAAGCGCTTCTTGCGGGTCTTGACAATCAGTTTCGGAGATATCAAGCTTGTACATTTCTTTCAAAGGCTCATAAACCACAAATTTTTGACCGTGTGACGGGGTTGTAAACAGAACTTTTGAGGGCTTTCCTTCCAGTAATCGAACTAAACTCATATCTTCCTTATTTATTCTTAATCTCTACACTGCGTTTTGCGCAATACTGAACAACTACCATTTTGTCTTTGTTTGAGTTGTATACAAACTGTCCGGATACTGTATATCCGGCTTCTTCTGAACGTTTTTCAATCCTTATCGGTTCAAAATAACAATTTATAACAGTGTTATCAGACAAAGGCAATGCCACTTCATAACGACCTTCGATATTAAGGTTTTCACCTGTTTTTAATTT
This sequence comes from Candidatus Gastranaerophilales bacterium Zag_111, assembly GCA_001899395.1. GTDB lineage: Bacteria > Cyanobacteriota > Vampirovibrionia > Gastranaerophilales > Gastranaerophilaceae > Zag111. The sequence continues at coordinate 20,928 of MOYD01000001.1, forward strand.
CATACCGCCGGCTGAGATATCAAGTGTTGAAACTTTATAAGAATTTCCGTCCAGTTTAATTTCCATATCCGCAATAAATTTAATACGTGTATACTGCCGTCTTTGGAGGAATTTATGTTTTGCGGGACTTGCAATAATAAGTGTTTTTCCTTCGATTTTTTTAGCATATGAATCAAAATGAAGTTTACCATGGGAAGTTTGAGTATAAAATTCACAATAGGTATTTTCCAAAATTCCATCCGGTTCATAGTCAAGCTCAAGCGTAAAATCGCCTGCACGAACTTCTTTTACTTTGCCTGTGTTTGCGAATTTATAATTCTGCGGTATCATCAAAATATCCTGATTTTCAACAACTAATTCTCTCATTTTTTCCCTCTTAAAATAGTAATATAATAAATAATTATACAATAATTGTAATTATAAGTCATAATGTTAAGAAAGTAAACTTATAAAGTTTATGTGATATAATTATTATATGAGCAGCGGTCAAAAAATTAGTTTTACAACCCAAAATCGTTTGATTATTTTTGGTCTTATATTAAGCACATTGCTTATTATGGCGATTGCGGTTTTTGCAACGGTCAATATTCAGAAAAATCTTAACGATAGTTACCAGAACTTTGGACAGGTAATATCAAAAACTCTGGCAATAGAAAGTGTTGAAATAACAAAAGACGCTTCCAAAAACGAAACCTACAATATTTTAAAATCACACTCAGATTCAATTTT
>MOYD01000002.1 GCA_001899395.1 Candidatus Gastranaerophilales bacterium Zag_111
AAATTCCGTACTTGCAGCAACACATGTTCCTGAATTTGCAACATTTATATCATTTTTTTTCTGTTGAAGTCTTATTAAATTTGTTTCACCTTCGGTATTGGCTTTTATCGCCATATCCTTATACTCTGCCGGAACATCACCAAACTTTTGAGTGATAATATAAGGATAAGCAAGAGTTGCAATTGTATCTTTTAAAATTACCCCAGAATTTAAACCTTCTGCTCGAGGCTCAGTCGCAATCTTATACAGATTATCCAAAACCGTACTGCCATCGCTTGAATTTGCATTCAAAAGAATTCCCGTTTTTAAAAGGTTTTCAGTGACTTTTCTGCCGTTTTTGTCGAGTTTTGATAGAATAGTTGTATATTTATTTTTCTCTTCTTTTCCAGAAAGCGTGGTTCTTAACTGAATATTAGCAGTCGGTGACTGTTTTAGAGTTGATGCAGTAAAAGTCGGAGCAAGTGAAATTTTTTCAGCATTAAGAGTTTTCACAGAGTTTGTAACGCCGCTTATTGTGTTATAATTATACTGTTGAATGCGAGAACTTACTTTTTCTACCATGATAACTCCACATCTATAATAAAAACCGAACCAACAAAAAATTGCCACAAATGTTATAATATTGTAAATAAATATAAAGAAGGTATCATTGAAAAATCTAAAAGTCAAACCACTGACCAAAGACCAAATAATCATATCATTTGACAGATTAACAAGGTTTAAAAACCCGCAAACTAAATATTTGCGAGTATTTTGTGATATTTTAACATCAAACTTGATTGAACCAAAATACAAAAAAACAGACCTCGAAAACTTAAATTACGAAGAGCTTAAAAATCTGGCTGAATATGTTATAAATTTTTCACTTGCAGCTTTAGGATACGATTTAACAGATGATTATTTAATTAACCAAAGATTATACGATTATGAAAAATCAACATTCAACATAAATAGTGAAACCGAAAAACTTCTCAAAAATAAGATAAACTACAAAGCCGGACTTGATTTTATAAATATAAATTCGCCCCAAAATTTACAATGGCTTAAAATGCTTGCTGCAAGCTCTGACATCAAAGAAGACAGGTTTAAATTTTCACTACATTTCCCAATTGAAAAAGTTATAATTGCAGAAGGAGCAACAGAAGAAACGCTGCTACCGCAATTTGCAAAGGTTTGCGGCTGTGACTTTGATAAATCAGGAATTTATATACTATCTGCAGGCGGCAAAAACCAGGTGGTAAAACTTTATTATGAACTAATAGAACGAATTAAACTTCCGATATTTATACTGTTAGACAAAGATGCGAAAGAAAATCTCGACCAAATAATGCCAAAACTCAGACCTCAAGATAAAATACATCTTCTGGCATGCGGAGAATTTGAAGACTTGCTACCGCTTGAACTTGTCAGAAAAACGCTTGAATATGAACTACATAACATTTCAACACTTGAACTTGACATGTTGAATGAACCCATGCCGCGAGTGAAAATTCTTGAGGAAGTTTTTAAAACCCGCGGAATGCACGAATTCAAAAAAGCAGAATTTGCCCGAATGATAAAAGACAAGATTAGCTCAAAGTCTGATATCTCGCCGGAAATTCAGCAAATAATAGATGAAATAACAAACTCAGACCAGGAAATTCACACAACTTAAATAAACTTTTAATTAAACTGTTGACAATTAATTTTGTCTGTTTTAAAATAACAAACGTAGACAAACTAGCCCCCATCGTCTAGAGGCCTAGGACAACACCCTTTCACGGTGTAGACAGCGATTCGAATTCGCTTGGGGGTACCATTTATAAGAATAAAAAAACTGGTTTTTAGACCAGTTATTTTTATATAATTAGAAATTTTTACAAATTGCACAGCTTTATTTATTTCCACGGATAATCATTTGTAATTTTCCAGCCGCTACGCTTTATTTTTTCCGCACAACATTCACCAACACCCGTTCTGGAACAATTTTCATTTACTTCAGCATCGCTCTTTTCATAACAATATGGGCGGACTCCGCCGCCATCCTCCGGAACTCTTGATAAGAAAAAAACATCAGTTCCAAATTTGTTCGGCTTTTCTGAACCATTTATATCAACAAAAATTTGATATAACGCTTTTTTAGCTCCGCCATCAACGTCTACCCAGGTTCCAAGTAGTATTACATATATAAACCCGTCAGGTGTAGAAAAGGTTGTTCTTAGCCTTGGTTCTATTGGGTACCAACTACTTTTAACATTATTAGCCTGCGTGTATGGTTGCAATGAGTTGTACCCACAAATATAATTCATATCACAATAATTATGAATTTTTATATACGGAGCCCAATATGTATCAAAATACTCACGACTGCCTAAGTCCTTAGAGACTTCAGCAGGTAATTCACCAACTTCATCATAAGATAACTTATAAGCTTGATTTATAACTGAAATTGCTCTTTTTAATTTAGTTACTGCTGCATCTTTTTGATACTTAGCAATAAGTCCGGGAATTGTGATCGCTGCAACAATACCAATAATCCCAAGAGTAATAAGAACTTCTGCTAAAGTAAAACCTTTTTTCATAAATAATACCTCTCCTTTTTACAGACTTTATTGTAATACATTAGAAATATTAATGCAATACATTAATTTTCATATTGCATTACATTCTTAATAAGTTTGTAATGAAAAGGTTTAATTAAATTTATGGATATAAAAAAGAATTTTGGAAACAGGCTGAGAGAATTAAGGATTTTGAAGGGATTAACGCAGGAAAAAATTTCTGAATATATTGGAATTCAGCCGGAGAATTACTCAAGACTTGAAAATGGCTTAGCATTTCCAAAACCGGAAAATCTTGTGAAAATTAGTATTGTGCTTGGAGTAGAAGTTGCAGAATTATTTCAGTTTAAACATTTAACAGATACTGATGAAATTTATAGTTCTGTTGTTGAAAAATTACAAACAGATAAAGAAACTTTAATGATAATTTATAGATTTTTGCAAAGCATGGGCAAGTTATAATAAAAAAGAGACCTAATAAGTCTCTTTTAAAATGGTCGGGATGACACGATTTGAACGTGCGACCCCCTCGTCCCAAGCGAGGTGCGCTACCAAGCTGCGCTACATCCCGAAGTTGGGGGTAAATGAAGTTTTTGTTCCTTCATATTACCATATTGTTGGGTTTGCCTTGACGGCAGTTCCAAATGCTGGAACTTCTTTAGTCTAAAATAAAAATAAATACACGTCAAGTGTTTTTGTTAAATTATTTTTAACAGTTTAGCTTTTAGTTTTGTGCATGATAAAATAATTATATTATGGTTAGACTAATAAACAAAGATAATATGGGGCATGTTGCTAATTTTGTATATTTTCTGATGAGATGTCAGGAAGTTTTCACGTATATTAGAGAGTTTAACAATCCGGGTTTAACTCCTTGTATTTATGCTATGTGGCACCAAAATTTATGCTGTGTTCACGGGTTGCCGGATAGAAATAATGTTAATATATTGATTAGTAACTCTATCGACGGTGAGATTATCGCTCAAGCATGCGAAAAATGGGGATTTCAGATATGCCGCGGCTCATCTAAACGCAAAGGTTCAGTTTCCGGTACTCTAAAAATGATATCCAAACTTAAAGACGGTCAAAATATAGCCATAATGGTTGACGGACCACTGGGTCCTTTGCACAAAGTTAAATCCGGGGCAATTGTTTTAGCACGAGAAGCCGGAGTTCCAATTGTGCCTGTACATTGGTATTCTGAAGATTTTACTTTTTTAAGATTTCCGTCATGGGATAAAATGACATTTCCGTTTGGGCCTTGCAGACTTTTGAATATCTACGGTAAGCCTATTTACACAGACGGAAAATCTGATGAGCAAGTAGCCGAAGAAATCAAAAATTCATTGTTAGAATTGGAAAAAGTTACACCAGAAAAATACAAAGAGGCTAAAAAATTAAAACTATGGAGCAAAAGGCAAACAAAGGGGTAAATATATCAATGCTTCAAATGTCATCTGTTATTGGGGATGTTGAAGCAAATATTAATAAGGTCAAAGACCTTTTAGAAAAAGGATTAACATATAATACAGATGTCCTTATTTTGCCTGAAGTTTGGACTGTAGGATGGTCGTGTAAACATTTTCAAGAAACAACTCAGGATTTATATTCCGGAAATGTAAGCAATTTTCTAGCTGAAACCGCTAAAAAATACAATATAAATATCATTGGCGGAAGTTTTATAACTAAATACAATGATAAATATTACAATACCTGTCCGGTTTTTAACAGAACAGGAAAACTCGTTGCTTCGTATTCAAAAATGCACTTATACTCATATTACGGATGTGATGAAGATAAATATGTATCACACGGAGAAGAGGCTTGTCTTGTCGAACTTGACGGGATAAAGTATGGTTTAACAATTTGTTATGATATACGATTTCCTGAACTTTACAGAGCCTATGCAAAAGCAGGTGCTGATGTTTTAGTAAACTGTGCAGCATGGGGAAGTAAAAAACCTATACCGTGGGAAGTTATGACAAAGTCCCGTGCAGTTGAAAATCAATGTTATATGGTCGCCTTAACCCAATCCGGACATATTGAAAACGATGAATACAACCTTGGTCAATCCCGAATTATTGATTTTAAAGGTGATGAAGTTGCATCAATTATGACAGGAGAAGGAATTGTCATCGGTGACATTTCCCTTGATTTGATGTATGATTTTAGAAAAAAGAGCCCGATTTTAGGGGATATTAAAAACAAATATGAGGTAAAAGTTTTATGTACAAAATAGTTGCTCTTTTGTTATCAGTATTTTTAACAGTAACATCTGCTTGCGCGGAAACAATAACAAAAACAATAACTGATTTAGGTATTAATAAAAGTGCTGTATCGGTTTCAGTGAAAGATGTTAAAAACAACCATACAGTTTATTCTTTAAATGACAAAGCCCCAATGGCGCCAGCGTCAACCTTGAAGCTTGTAACCTCCTCTGCAGCGGTTGACACGCTTGGCAAAGATTATATTTTTTCAACAAAATTGTATAAAAGTACAAATAATGACCTTTATTTAAAGTTGACAGGTGACCCGCTTTTCACTTCAAATGATTTAGAAAAACTGGTTCTTGCCGCACGAGAAAAACAGATTGTGCCAAAAACTTTTTATATTGATGATACGATATTTGATAATGTAGAATGGGGCGAAGGCTGGCAATGGGATGATGATTTAAACCCATTAATGCCAAAATTCAGTGCCTACAATATCAATAAAAACCTGATAAAAATTGAAATTAATCCAACTACAGAGAATTCTCCTGCAAGTATTACTGTCAAACCGTTTTATCCATTGTCGTTTATGAACCTTGTTGTGACAGACAAAACTCGTCCAAACAGCATTAAAATAGACAGGAACAACGCAATCGCGCCAAACATGTTGAATGTTACCGGTACGGTTTCAAAACTGTATACGACATTGATACCGGTCAATAATCCAAAAAGAAATTTTATTTTGAGACTTGAAGAAATTATAAGCAATAAAAAATTTGAATACTTTGACACTATTAAAAATGCCGTGCTGCCGGATAAAAACGTTTATGTTGTTGACGGAGTTGAACATGATATTCAAACAATACTTGCATTGATATTAAAAAACAGTGACAATCTTGCTGCTGAAAGCTTATTCAAACATGCCGGCGCTGTTTGGGCAAAAACTACCGGCTCAAGCGAAAATTCTTTAGCAATGCTTAACAAATATTTAGAAAATATTGGGGTTAAATCAGAAGATATTAAAATCGTTGACGGAAGCGGAGTTTCAAAAAATAATCTTATGACATCCGATTTTATGACTGATTTTTTGGTTTATAAGTCAGGTGAAGAGGATTTTGAAGAATTTACTCAAATGCTGCCAGCTCCTGGTGTTGGTACATTAAAAAACAGAATGCTATATTTAAAAGATAACCTGAGAGCTAAAACAGGGACATTATCTGATACAAGCGCCATTGCCGGTTATATTACAACAAGACGCGGGCGTGTCCTTGCATTTGATATTATGATAAACGATGCAAAAACCTCTGGCTCTGATAAGAAAAATATAGAAGAACAAATTCTAAGAAATATTTACGCAAATTACTAATTATAAGGATAAAAATTATGTACGAACCGGAAGTCACAGTTATTACAGCCACATCAAACCTTGTCGACCAGGAGTTGACTGATGATTTTACGCTTTTAATAAACCTGTTAGATAAACAGACTTATCCGTATGTGGAGCATTTGATTATCGATAACGCATCAACTGACGGCACTATAGAACTTTTGAAAGAATACAAAAATGCAGGTTTTATAAACTTTTTTTCAGAACCGGACAACGGAAAATTTGAAGCGTTCAACAAAGGTTTAATGCGGGCAAAAGGGAAATATGTTTCTTTTGTAAGTTGTGATGATTTTTATCATGATATAACTGCAATTGCTGATATTGTTCAGCTAATGGAACAGGAAGACGCAGATTTTTGCTTTTTCCCGTCATACTGCATTCATCCGGAAGGATATGTTTTTCAGTTTACACCTGCAATTTTGAACACGTTTCAGGTAACGCCTTGTCCGCGGCAGGCAATGTTTTTCAAAAAGTCCGTACTTGATGAATTGAGAGGATTTGATTCAAAGTTCAAGCTTTTGGCAGATTATGACTTGATGATAAGACTTTTATTAAATGAGTACAACGGAATTTATTTTGAAAGTAATGTTATTACCTGCAAATTAGGCGAACAGGTTACAAAGCACACAACACAGGCTGAAGCTGAATGTAATCATATTTTTTACAAGAATTACAAAAGTCTTTACCCGCTCTCAGAAGAAGCGCTTAGAAGAATGGTTGCAACTTCTGAAATTCCGCGCCCGCTGCTTGACAAGTTAGCGCAAAAATTCCCGCCGGAGGATAAAGAATTATTCTACGAACGCTATCAACAGATGTATGATATGAGAGTTCAGGCTGTTAAGGCGCTGCGCGAGCGTGAACGCCGCGGAATGTAAGTTTGTAAAGTATTTGCAAATATATTTTTGCCGGTTTATAATAAAAATAAGATAGTTTATAGAAAGTTAGGGAAGTATGAGTGAACAAAAAATTGCTGTATTAGGATGTGGATTGTGGGGACGCAATATTGTCCGTAATTTTTACAATTTGAACGCTTTAGGAATGGTCTGTGACTTGGATGATGAAAATCTTGCAAAAGTCAAAGAACAATACCCGAAAGTTAAAACTACAAAAGATTTTCGCGATATTTTAAACAGTAAAGAAATAACAGGGGTTGTTGTTGTAACCCCAAGCCACACACATTTTAAATTTGTAAAAGCAATGCTTGAAGCCGGCAAACACGTTTATGTTGAAAAACCAATTTCAACTGTAGCGCAAGAAGCACGGGACTTAACGGATTTAGCAGAATCTAAGGGATTGATTTTAATGGTCGGTCACCTTTTACTTTACCATCCTGCTGTAAACCGTTTAAAAATGCTTGTTGAAGAAGGCGAATTAGGCGAGATTGTTTACGCTCAAAGCGACAGATTGAATATAAACTACTTTAAGAATGACCGAAGCGTAATGTGGGATTTGGCGCCTCATGATGTTTCAATGATAAGTTATGTTCTTGGAAAGAACCCTAAACGAGTTATCTCTGCTATTGGGTGTTCGTCAGACGGTAACGATATTATGGATATTACTCATATCGGAATTGAAATGGAAGGCGGCGCAATAGCTCATATCACAGATAGCTGGATTACACCACGAAAACACGTTCAGCTACTTGTTCGAGGAACTAAGAAAACCGCAATTTTAGATGACACTATTCCGGATCACAAGCTAACTATTTATGAAAACTTTAAAGCAGGCAGCAGCGAAATAATTCAGCCTGATATAATTGAAATTGAACCGCTTAAACTTGAATGCCAGCACTTTATAAGCTGCTGTGAAACTGGTAAAAAAGCACGTTCGGACGGTGAAAACGGATTTATTGTAGTAAGTATTTTGGAAGAAGCCGAAAAGATTATGCTCGGCGACAGGACAAAAAATCTTGATAATGTTGATTTTGCACTATCAAGGTCAAAGAAATTATAGTTTATTAAAAGAGGGTATTATGGCAAATTTTATATCAATTTTTAGAGTGTTTTTGGCGCTGATTGCAGTATTTTTACTGTTTTTACCAACTACATTGTCTTATGTTGCAGCGTTTATTTTAACTGTTATTGCGTTTATATTGGACGGTGTTGACGGGTATGTGGCACGGAAATTCCACGAAGAATCCGAACTTGGCTCAGTACTTGATATTATGGGAGACAGAATTGTTGAAGTTTCATTTTGGGTTGCGTTTGCGGTTTTAGGATATTTAGCAGGCGATAATCTTGCGCTGAATGCGATGTTTCCGATTGTGTGCGTAGCAAGAGCGTTTACAACAGACAGCATTAGAAGTGTTGCACTGTCAAAGGGTTTTACAGCATTTGGCGATAAAACAATGCAGTCTACAAAACTTGGTAAATTCATTTGCGCGTCAAGATTTATGAGAGTATCTTATGCTGTAGCAAAAGTTATGGCATTTATCATAATAATCCTTGCAAATACTCCCGGCATGGAAATATACTCCTGGACGCCGGTATTAAATACCGTAGGTATCGTCCTTGCGTGGATTGCAATTATTTTCTGTGTTGTGAGAGGACTTCCTGTTGTTATAGAAGCTAAAAAAATCATAGGTTAGGAAAATGTCAAAACTAAACATAGTCCTTTATGAACCTGAAATTCCTCAAAATACAGGCAATATTGCAAGACTTTGCGCATGTTGCGGTGCAAGTCTTTATCTGGTTGGGAAATTAGGATTTTCCCTATCAAGCAAATACACAAAACGTGCAGGTTTAGACTATTGGGACAGCGTAGATTTGCATAAAGTTGAGTCAATGGAACAGTTGTACGATGAATTTCCGGACGGGACATTTTACTATTTAACAACCAAAACAGACAAATTGTATACGGATATTGAATTTAAAGACGGTGATTTTATCGTTTTTGGACCAGAAACAAGAGGGCTTCCTGATAAATACGTAAAAGATTCCCATGCCAGAACAATCCCAATGAAAGAAGGTCAACGAAGTCTTAATCTTTCAAATTCCGTTGCAATTGTGGCTTATGAGGCAATAAGACAAAATGGATTATAAACTTCCAAAACGCATTGAAAACTCAAATAAATCCACTTACGGAAGGGTTTTAAATATTGCAGGCTCAGATTATATGCCGGGAGCAGCTTATTTATCAAGCGTTGCGGCTTTAAAAATCGGCTGTGGATACTGCTTTTTGGCATCAACTGAAAGAGCAATTTCAGCAGTTGCGGCACAAACTCAAAATATTGTTTTTGTGCCGCTAAAACAAGTTGTTGAACACTTGAATTTGCCGCCGGAGGCAGTTACAATCGGCTGTGGTCTTTCTCAAAATGATGAAGCAGTAGAGACGTTTAAAACAGTAATTCAAAACACCTCGCCGGAAACCCCTATAGTAATAGATGCAGACGGTTTAAATATATTAGCAAAAATGCCTGTGTTATTTACATCAAAAGGGTTCAAACAGGCTGTTGTGACACCCCACCCAAAAGAAGCATCACGGCTTCTCAATTGCAGTCTTGATGAAATTTTATCAGATGTACCTGCCGCTGCAATTAAGATTTCTAAGATTTACAACTGTGTAACCGTTTTAAAAACTCATAAAACAGTAGTCACAGCACCGGACAGACAGACTTATACAAACTCAACCGGAAATAACTGTATGGCAAAAGCAGGTTCCGGAGATGTTTTAGCAGGGATGATATCAGGACTTATTGCACAAGGCAAGGATATTTTTGAAGCTGCTGTACTTGGCGTGTATCTTCACGGGCTTTGCGGAGATATTGCAAAGAATAAGCTTACCGAATATTCAGTTATGGCTGAAGACTTGATAAGCTTTATTCCTGATGCTATTAAATTTTATCTAAATGAACAGATTAAAATCTGAAATCAATAATTTGTGCAGTTTTTTCCGGAGCTGGCGATGTATAAATCGGTTCACATGGGCTTAGATAAGCATATTTAGCTACTTTTGTTTCTTTTGCAGCCTCTTTAGCTGCCGGTAATAATATTGCATCACGACCTAAGTATTGATGGCTTGCTTCTGAGAGATATTTTCTCATTTGTAGCGCCATTTCTTGCACTGAAGGGGTAAATCTTGGGGCAACATTTGTAATCATTTTTTTCTCCTTTTCTACTTTTTAATTTGATTTGTGTATTCTTTTATTTAACTATTAAATTATCTCGAATAAATAGCCTGACAGGATAATCTATTTTATCTCTCTCCTATCAGGCTTTTAGTTTTAGTTCGGTTTTGCTTTTAGCTTACTATTTGCTGCATAATTTCAAAAGGTTTTTCAACGACTTTCATTGTATTTCTTGTAATTATGCCGCGTTTTAGTTCTGTGAAACTTGCCCTTTTTGAACAGAATTTATCTTTCAAAAATTCATAAGCAACTTTAGGGTCACATTTTGTGCCGCAAGTGAAAAGATCAACTGCCGCGTAACCAAGTTCAGGCCAAGTGTGGATTGCCAGGTGGCTTTCCGCAATAATTACAACACCTGAAACACCGTATGGGCTAAACATATGAAAACATTTTTGCACGATAGTTGCGCCGCATTCAAGCGCTGAATCTATCATATATTTTTCAACTTTATCAATACTGTTTAAAGTATTAGGGTCACATTCAAAAAACTCTGCTAATACATGTTGTCCTAAGTGAACTTCATCTATATCAGATTTTTGAAATATGTCTAAAGGTGAGTCTGTCAATTTTCCTTTCTCCTTATGTCATAAATGTATATTTTCACACTATTACATAATATAATAAAAAAATTTTTTTGCTAGTTTTTTAAAAATAAGTTTTGATTCAAAATTTAATAATGGTCATAAATACACTTATAGGCTCATTTTTTACCACCGGCTGTATTAAGTTTTATTAACCGTATTTTAAAAACAATGGCTTTGTATTAAAATTTAGTTATGAATAATAAGATTTTAGTAATAGATGATGACAGTGCAATAAATGAACTTATTAAGGTTAATCTTGAACTTGCCGGGTATAATGTTATTCAGGCATTTGACGGAGTAAAAGGGTTTGCTCTGGTAAAACAAGAGATACCTGCTCTGGTTGTTCTGGATGTTATGATGCCTGATGTTGACGGATTTACTGTTGCTAAAAGAATAAGACAAAACGATGAAACAAAAAATATCCCTATTATTATGCTTACAGCACTATCTCAAATTAATGATAAAGTGAATGGTTTTAATATCGGAGTAGACGATTATTTGGTTAAACCGTTTGAAATCGAAGAACTTTTGGTCAGGGTTCGGGCGTTATTAAAACGAACAAATCAGATACCAGTATCAGCCTCTACACGAGATTTATTAACACTTGGAGATATTACATTACTCCCGGAACTTTACAGCGTAAAAATCGGCGACAAGCAGGCTAAATTAACCCCAATTGAATTTGATATATTTAATTTACTATTCCAAAATCATGGAAATATGGTCTCGTCTGCAAAACTTTTAAAAGACATATGGGGATATTCGCCGGATGATGACATTGAAACAATCAGGGTGCATATAAGACACCTGAGAACAAAAATTGATAAAATCGCTAACGGTAAAAAATATATAGAAACAATCTACGGCGGCGGGTATAAGCTTAATATTTAAACAGCCCCCTCACCTAACCTCTCCCGTAGGGAGAGGAATTAAATTATAAACTTTTCCAATGTTTTGTAAACTCCTTCAATATTATTCTCAATATCATTATTCCATATACGGATAACTTTAAAACCTCTGCTGTTAAGATATTTTGTCCTAATATTATCAGTTTCAATATTTTCCGGGATATTATGCTGTCCGCCATCAAGCTCTATAATAACCATTTTTTCAATACATATAAAATCTACAATATAATTTCCTATGGGATACTGCCTCTTAAATTTCAAATTGTGAAATTGCTTATTACGTAATATATTCCATAATTTTTGTTCTTGTGGTGTTTGATTTTTACGCAGCTGCTTAGCTAATAATGTAATTTTATCCATAAACTAATAATATCATAAATTAGAAATATTCCTCTCCCTACGGGAGAGGTTAGGTGAGGGGACTGTATCAAACTTTTAAATTAATGACTATTACCTAAAATTATGATAATATATATACATAAATTTAAGGAGTTATTTTGGCAAAATTGTTAAATTTTAGAGGAAGCTGGAGAAGTTATCAAAAAAGAATTCTTGATAGCCTTGAATTTCATTTGCGGGATGAAAAACTTCACATCATCGCAGCTCCGGGTGCCGGCAAAACGACCCTTGGGATTGAAGTTTTATCAAGAATTAATCGTCCGTCACTTATTCTTTGCCCGACAAATACAATTAAAAACCAATGGAAAGAAAGAATTTGTTCATCGTTTTTAAACGAAGAAGAATACGACATTGTCTCAACAAACATACGAGAGCCAAAATTCATCACTGTAATAACTTACCAGGCGCTGCTTGCAGCATTCTGCGGCAAGATAAATGAAGACAATGAAGGTAATGATTGCATCTGTGAAGAAGATGATGAACAAGATTCTATAACTTCTTCAAAACGCTTCAACAGTACAAAAGCAGATGAGATTATAAAAATACTTAAAAAGGCAAAAATATCACTTCTTTGTTTTGATGAGGCACATCATTTAAGGAAAGAATGGTGGAAAGCTTTGTCCTATTTAGTTGAAGAGCTAAACCCTGAACAAACCGTCGCACTTACTGCAACTCCGCCTTATGATGTTAATTACAGCGAATGGGAAAGGTATGAAGAGCTTTGCGGTGAAATTGATGAAGTTATTTCAATACCCGAACTTGTTCAAAACGGCGACTTATGCCCGCACCAGGACTTTGTACACTTTTCACTTTTAAGAGACAATGAAAAAAAATTTATAAAAGAATATAACTCAAACATTTCACAGTTTTTGAAAAAGCTGGTCTCAGACCGCCAACTTTTATTGTATTTACGGGGAATGAGTTTTTTAAACACAACAGATGACGAGGTTGAAAAGATTTTTGAAAACCCCGAATTTTACGTATCAATAGTATCACTGCTTCACTCAACCGGCGCGGAAATTCCAAAAAGCTTTCTTGATTTATTTGAGGCTACAGTTTTTGAGCTCCCAAAATTTAATCTAAAACAAGCAAAAATCTTTCTAAACGGATTTTTATATACAAATTCCACTGAATTTCAAGGATTGGAAAATAAGATTACAGAGTACCAAAACCTTGCCAAGAAACTTGGACTTATTCAAAACAAACGAATAGTGCTTGATGATAGCTCAAAAATTCAAAAACAAATTTCCGGCTCCTTAGGTAAAATTGATTCAATAGTTCAGATTACGGAACTGGAAAACGCAAACCTTGGCAAAGACTTGCGAATGGTTATTTTAGCAGACTACATAAAAGCAAACGACACTGATAATTCTCATCTTGGGGTTGTACCAATATGGAGAACGCTTAAAAACAAATTCCCTAAAATCCCGATTGGGGTGCTTTGCGGTTCGCTTATAATACTTCCTGCCGCTACTCAGAAAATGTTCTACAGTTTACTTGAAGAAAATTCAATTGCGCAAGATTGCGTTTCAATTTCACCATACAAAGAAGATGAAAATTTTATAAAAATAACACCAAAAGACTCTGCTAAACACTGTATTGTTTCACTTGTTACAGAAATGTTTAATCGCGGGTTTATGACTGTTTTAATCGGTACGCAAGCACTCTTAGGCGAAGGTTGGGACGCGCCGTGTATAAATTCTTTAATACTTTCAAGCACTGTAAGTTCTTATATGCTCTCTAATCAAATGCGAGGTCGTGCAATAAGAATTGACAAAAATAATCCTGATAAAATCTCAAATATCTGGCATTTAGCGTCTGTAAAACTTCCAAAACAAACAGATATCTTTGGCAATAAAATTTTCACAGGAGTAATAACCTCAAACGATATTGATGAGCTTAATTCCGGACTTTACGATATAACACAGCTTAGCAAGCGTTTTGAAGGGTTTGAAGCACCATCTTATTTCGGTAATCACGAAATTGTAAACGGGTTTTCACGCGTCTTTTCAGATAGTTATTTTAATGCAATGAACGAACGCGGCGAAAATCTTTTTGTTGAATTAAACCGCAAGACAATGGCACTTGCCCAAAACCGCGAACAACAGAAAAAATGGTGGAATGAGGCATTATATCTTGGTTATAATAAAGGTGCAATGAGCATGACAACAGGCATTGATACCCCGCGTATGACCGCAAAAACTTTATGTTATACCGGATATAAAAACATAATCTACAGTTTTGCCGCAATATTTTTAATGATTTTAACTTACATACTTTCTCTGAGAGTTGGCTCTGTAATTATACCTTTACTGGCATTCTGGCTTTTAGCTGTAATTATTGTGGGGCTATATATTTTGTTTAAGTTCCTAAAAACAGGCACTGTAGAAGGTGTTATGAAGCAAATTGCAATAGTTCATCTGGAGACCCTGGATTGTCTTGGGTTAATAAAATCTTCAATTAAAAATGCCGGATTAACTGTTACTCAAGGAGTAGATACAATCAGCGTAAGTTGCAAAAACCTAACAACAGAAGAAAATAATCTTTTAATTAGCGCAATGCGTGAATTTCTTGACCCGATTGACAATCCTCGCTATATCCTGATTAAAAGAAACAAATTTCTTAATTTCATAAATCAGGTTGATTATTTTGCAATTCCGTCCATTATCTCAACCAAAAAGAAAGATGTTGAGTTGTTTAAAATGCTATGGGAAAGATACATTGACAAGTGCGAAATCGTTTACACCCGCAATCTTGCAGGGCGTAAACTTCTTCTAAAAGCACGTAAAAATGCTTTTTCTGAAATGAAGCGGGAAAAAACCAAAAAAGTTTCCCGCTGGAGCTAAGGGGGGGAGTAAATAAATCCCCCCTACTTATTAAATATTGATTTAAACTTTTGTTTTAAAGATTTTTGCTCCGGATTAGAAGTTGTATTATTAACAGGAACAGTTGCTTGCGTTTGTTCTGCTGCCTGCTGTGCACGGAGATTGATAAGTTCTTCTACAGAAAGATTTTCTTCACCCTCTGCCGGTAAAGGAATTGTGTCTACAAAACCTTGAGCGCTTTCTATTTCGGAATTAAGTGCCAGCCACTTAAACGATTTAATCATTTTAAGCGGTTTTCTGGTATCACCGCGCAAAACAATCTGGAATTTTGTTGCGTAATCATCTGATTTACCCTGTGCAAGTTCAGGAAGCGCCTTCATCTCTTCTTCTGAAACCTCTTCACAGAATATTGAGAATGTCTTTGCCGCAACTACATTAAGTCCCGGTGTATTTTTAATCAAATTGACAGGGTTAATGTTTGCCAAAGGCCCAAGGCTGTCTGAGAACGCTGAAGCAAGTTTGCCGCGTAGTTTCATATCAGCACTGTTATCAACCAGCCCGACTTTGCCCGCAATGTATATTGACATAACATTCCCCTGGCTTTTTATAGGTGCAATATCCGCAAAACCGTCTTTGAAAGTCAGGTGTCCGTATAATTTATTAAAACGGGAAGTATCTATTGTCACAATATTTGTGATAACAGAACCGATTGTCGAGGAGAAAAACGCATTCTCGCGAAGGTTTTCAGCCATCAAGAAGTTTTCAAACTTACCAAACGGTCCAAGTTGACCGTCTTTCACGTCAAAATCAAGATAACCTTTCAGACTTTCCATTTGCTCAGTTTGAGTTGAGCCTTTCATTGTAATATCCGCAAGGAAACTTAAATCACCGGATAGTGTGTCTTTCATATTCATTGCATCAAGCAAAACTTTTTCCATATCAAAATTTTTGCCCCGAACTTTTGCATTCAATTCAGTTGATACAAGGTTCATAGACGCATCACCTGTCACAAGCCCGCCCATAGGGTGTGTTTTAAGTTTGTTGATATAAAATATATTCTTAAACAGTGAAATGTTTCCGGTTGTATTATTAACAACAATGTTGCCTGTTGTAATCTTTTTAAGATTAATATTTCCGCCAAGTATTTCAACCGGAATATCCGCAGGTGCAGACGAAGCACTGCCGGTTGATTTTGGAAGATTTTTCATTAACGCATCAGAAACCTTCATCAATTTGTCAACATCAACAAGTCTTGAATTAACTTTAACATTAGCAAGTTTCATCTGTGGCAAGAGTTTCCAATTCGATAAAACATTAACATCAAAATCAGAACCGTTAGCAACAGCATTAGATATATTAACCTTTACATCCCGTCCACCAATATCAAGAGAAATATCGCGAACTGTTGTAAAAATTTCAGGGATAGAAAGATTTCTAACATAAAAATTACCGTTAATCTTTGGTGCTTTAACTTTGCCAAAAGCAAACAGGTTACCGCCAACCACGAACTTAGACTTGTCAAATATGCAGATTGTTCCATTCAAGTCTTTTGGAACAGAAACCTTAAACAAATTGATAAACGGGTCTGTGCTAAGGTTTGATAACATTGCACGAACGCCTATAACTTCGCGTGTATTAACAAGATTTTTCTTCAAATTATCAGTAAACTGAGCTTTAGGCTTTCTTATATACAGACCTGTTTTATGAATTTTCAGGAAATCGCCGTTTTTCTCAGCCAAGAACTGTAAAAGCATTTGTTTTCCTACAAATTCTTCGATTTTTACAGGTGTAATAAAAGAATTTGCATTAGTCACAATCTGTGCTATGGCTTTCATTTTTTTGCCTTTTGCCTCAAAACTTGCCTTAACAGGGATTGAGCCCTGAGACGCAAAATACGGCGCAGCTTCCTTACCTATCAACGCTAATAAATCAACATCCGCCAATACGCCGTCTGCAGTGAATTTCACATCAGGATTAGAAATATAATCCGCCACGCCGCCGCTGAATGTAATTTTGGACTTTTGGTTAATCATTATATCTGATTTATCAACCACAATTTTCTTATTATCCATTTGGGCAGATATTTTATCATCATAGATTACCGAATTAGTAGCCAAAAGGGTAGTTTTTAACCCTTCGTTTGTAAATTTTCCTTTTATATCGCCGTTAAAATTAGTAACTCCAAACCTGGAAAGCTTGTTAGACAAGGTAAAACTACCGGCTCTATCACTTATTATAAAGTCTTCAAGTTCAACTTTTAACATTTCAGAAATAGATTTTATTTCGCCTGCTATCTTTGCATCAATCGTTGCTAGCCCCGATTTTAAGTCATAAGAATTCTTAATATCTTTTGGTGCAAACGCTAAATACAATGCAGGAATTGGAATTCTATATCCCTGAACATTAATATTTGCAATAGAATGCGAATCAATTTGTCCGGAAACAGATAATGGCTGATTATTTATCAAAACATGCGTATCTTCAACCTTAAACGCATTATCATCAAACAACAAATTTGCATTGATATTATTGAACAAAAGTCCGATATTTTTATCATAAATATTACCCCCGCGGATTATAAATTTTCCGCTGGATTGAATATCTGAAAAATCAGTTTTCATCCTAAAATTAGAAAATAAATACCCGCTTGCGCTCATATTATCCATATCATTTTTTATATGCAAAGTATTCAAATAAGCTTTAGCAATGGTTAAAATATTTGCAAAATGTACCTGAGTAGACTTTAATGACAGGTCAACATAAGGCTTTTTGCCGTTTGACAATTCGCCTGATAAATTCATGTACTCTTTATCAGTTACAAATAAGTTTGTGTCAAATTCAGCCTTATGACCTTTTGCCAAAAGTCTAAAGTAAGATTTTGGAAGTTCCATGCCGGATAGCGTTACAGTTGTATCTTCGACATTCAAAAATCCTTTTGCCCAAATTTTATCATCTTTTTTGCCTTTTCTGATTTTTAATTTAGATTTCACATCAGATTTCAGGCTGTAATCCCGATATACAGAAACAGGATTGACAAACGGCAACTCAAACACTGCCTCGTCATCCTCTTCTGCCGGTTCTGATGTAAATTTTGGCAAAAATGTATCAATATCAACATCTGCCGTAATATTTTTATCATTATCACTTAAAAATTCAGCATCAGCTTTCAATTTTGCGGTTTTACCGTTAAAGTATCCAAGTTTGACCTGATTACCTTTTAATGTAAGTTTATGAGAAGCTTTTGTATCATCAATTACAGCTTTATAATTATTTAATTTAATACCCGGAATAACAAGTTTTATCGAAGCCGGGTCAAACGGAAGTTCGTTTTCAGAAACTTCTTCCGGCGGATTTAAGCGGCGTTCCTGCCGTTTTTTGTTTACTAAGTCTTCATAAACCTTTGCAACTTTATATTTTTCACTGTTTATAATTTCAACATTCACTTGTGGATTTTCAACTTCAGCACAAGTTACCCTAACAGTCAGCCACAAAAGACTTGGCAAAAAGACTTTTCCTTTAAAAGAATCCGCACTGAATAATACTGACCCATCCGGAAGTTTTACGGTTATATTTTTAGTCTTAATCCCTGTTTCAAGTATCGGGCTTGTTATAACTTTAACCTTATCAAAATCAACAGTTAAATTAGTATTATCTTTAACCAGTTTTTGGATTTCCGGTTTATATTTATCTAAATCAATTGCTGCCGGAACAACAAACAAAAATGCTAGATATAAACATGCAAGCAGTGTAACACACACATAACCTGCAACCTTAAAAAAAATCTTCATAGAGCCTCCATTTAGAAGAGTAATAGTTTACAATAGCAGTATAAAATAAAAACACATGAAAAAACAGGAAAACTTAACAATAAGAAATATTAATGATGTTGCATATAAGAATACTGCTGAAATACAACATCTAAAGCGTCAACTTCTGTGTTAGTTATGTATTTGAATACAAACATTAAATCATTTTTAGGGTCAATTAGACAAAATTTCTCACAGTATTTTTCCAAATCCTGATATGCAACCTTATCCCAAGCATAAATATAATCAGATTTATTATCATATTCAATAGAAATCAAATTGAAAGATGTTGAGTATTCTTTTATCAGTTTTTGAAGTTTATCATAAAACGGAACAAAAGCCGGAGCATCGGATTTTACTTTGTCTTTAGGAACAAAGACGATAATCGAAACTTTATTTTTTGAACCATAAATCCCGGAAAAATTCTTATGATAAGTCATTAAATCCTTAACATAATTAGGAATTTTATAAACTGCAAACCTGATATTTGAATTTCTTAAATAATCTGATAAAATCGGCGGTAAAACTTTTGTTGTCATAACCTCAAAACGTTCGAGCTTGTGTCCATCACGAGTTTTGACAGTAGAATTGATACCTAGATATAACCCAATAAAAAGTATAAGTAATATGAGAAATATAATAAGATTTTTCATACTAACCTTTCTATTAAATTAATTTAATCAAAACAAGACAATAAATCAACAAATTGAATTTTACCATGGATAATCTCCGGGGATTTTCCAGCCGTTCTGTTCAATTAGTTTTGAACAATACCAACTTTGAAGAGTGCCTTTTTGACAACCATGTTGACTACCTATAAGATGTTCTCTTTGTTTGTCCCAACCATAGACATAAGGTTCAATGAAATCAGTACTATTTGTTACATTGTCCCCAAGTCCGCTTACTTTGCTAAATTGGAACCTGAACATATTGTGCGTAACATTATCTTTATTCAATTTATCAATTCCGCATATTATATATGAAATATCACCACCCTGCGAATCAATAGAAAACCACAAATCCCCACCGTCAAACAGCGCCATGCACACACCGATTTGACCGGCATAGGTGCAATCCCGATACGCCCCATGCTTTAAATAAGGAGAAATGTATGTTTTTAAAAATTCAACATTTTCAGCATAAGAGTATGTTTTTCCAGAAATAATCCATCCTTCAGGTGTCCCGTTTTCTGCAACAGACAGGCGAAGAGCCTGATTTATTGTAGAATAAAACTTTACCAATTTCGTCTCTGTTCTATGTTTTGCATAATTTGTCATCATCGTAGGAATTGTCATTGCTGCAACAACCCCAATAACACCTAATGTGATAAGAACTTCTGCCAACGTGAACCCAACATTTTTAATTCTCAAATTTTTATAAACCATAACTTCCTCCTTTTATTTTTAAGCAAAAATTAATGTTATACATAATATTATACATGTTTAGCATTAATTTTCAATATTAATTTAGCGTTTTGCATAATTATTTTTTAATTTATACAGAGGAATAATTTATATAGAGGCGTAAATGGATATAAAAAAACTACTCGGAAAACGAATACAAGAAATCCGAAAATCACAAAACTATACTCAAGAGTATTTGGCGGAATTGATAGGTATCGAAACAGTTAGCCTAAGTAACATAGAACGCGGCAAGTATTATCCGTCCGCAGAAAATCTTAACAAAATCCTTGAAGCGCTTAATATTGAACCCGCTGAACTTTTTACATTTAGCCATCTGGCTCCAACAAAACAACTTATCGATGAAATGAACGAATGCTTACTACAAAATGACAAACTTGCCAGAAAAGTCTATATGTTTTTTAAGCTTATTCAAGCGTAATATACTCCTACTTTACTCCACAGACCTTGCACGGTTGACCACCCTTTTTGATAGCTTCCGACTTTTCTATTTTGATACAATTAACCGTGCATTTTTTAGCCCACGGACACGTTAAGCTGTGATACTTGCCTGTTTTTGTATTATACATTACAAGTTCTGCCTGTACCGGTAATGATAAGCTTAGCATTATGCCTATAAATAATAAACTTATAATCTTTTTCATAATTTCCCTTTCGTTTTTAATAAAGAGAATTATACAGTTTTAAATCTAATTGTAAATAGGCAGTTAGTTTAATTATTTAAACAACTTTTTTATGTTACAAAAATTGCAAGCATGTATTTTTGTGAATTTACCAAGGATAATCGTTTCTGATTTCCCAACCGTCAACCATAATGAGCGCGCCACAGA
>MOYD01000003.1 GCA_001899395.1 Candidatus Gastranaerophilales bacterium Zag_111
CTCATTCCTTGCGTTTGTGGTATAATTATTTATACTGAAATAGTTTAGTAGGGAGTGTTAAGATGAATATTAATAAGAATTATCAAAATATTGCAGACAGTTATTTGTTTTCAACTGTGGCGAAAAAGGTTAGTGAATTTTCAAGTAAAAATCCTGATAAGAAAATTATAAGGCTTGGGATTGGTGATGTTACACTGCCTTTATGTAAAGCGGTTGTTAGTGCATTAAAATCAGCGTGTGACGAAATGGGTGTAAAAGAAACCTTTAGAGGTTACGGACCTGAGCAGGGGTATGAGTTTTTGAAAACAAGACTTCAAGATTATTACAAATCGCATAATGTTGATTTAGAATTGGATGAAATCTTTATTTCAGATGGCGCTAAATCAGACCTTGGAAATATTTTAGATCTCTTTGCTGTTGATAATACCGTTTTGGTTCCGGATCCTGTTTATCCGGTTTATGTTGATACTAACACCATGGCTGGTCGTAAAATCGTTTATATAGACGCAAATGAACAAAACGACTTCTTGCCGCTTCCAGACAGTTCAGTTAAGGCTGATATAATTTATTTATGCTCGCCTAACAATCCTACGGGCGCGGTTTATAATAAAACACAGCTTAAAAAATGGGTTGATTATGCAAATGAAAATCACGCGGTTATCCTGTTTGATTCTGCTTATGAATGTTTTATAACAGACAAAGAATTGCCAAGAAGTATTTACGAGATTGAAGGCGCTAAAACTTGTGCAATCGAGTTTTGTTCGCTATCAAAGACAGCAGGGTTTACCGGAACAAGATGCGGTTACACTATTGTGCCGAAAACTCTTGTGTTTGACGGTGTTAGTTTGAATAAAATGTGGTTAAGACGCCAGACAACAAAATTTAACGGTGTTCCGTATATTATTCAACGAGGCGCGGAAGCCGTGTTTACACCGGAAGGGCTTGAAGAAATTCAGGAAAATCTCAACTACTACCGTGAAAATGCAAAACTGATTTCTGAAACGCTTAAAAAACACAATATCTGGCACATTGGCGGAAAGCATTCACCGTATATCTGGTTAAGATGCCCAAATAACATGACATCATGGGAATTTTTCGATTACTTACTTGAAAATGTTCAGGTTGTAGGAACACCGGGTGCCGGTTTTGGTAAAAACGGCGAAGGATATTTCCGTTTAACCTCGTTTGGAAGTCGTGAAAACACTATTGAAGCTGTAGAGCGGCTTGATAAACTGTTTGGATAAACCTTGAGTAAAATATTTACATATTTTGCAAAAAGGTTTGTTTATGCTATACTATTACTATATTTCAGATAGATTAGGGAGAAGTTATGTCAGACAACGCACAAGATTTAATAAATGATAAAGGTATGGAAGCTATGGAACATGCCGTTCAAAACGCGGTAGAGCAGGAGTATGAAGCTATTGAAACTCATACCTCAGCTGAATACAATGCTGATAATATCAGGGTTTTGGAAGGCTTAGAGGCTGTTAGAATAAGACCTGGTATGTACATTGGTTCAACTTCTCAACGCGGGCTTCACCATTGTATTTATGAAATCGTGGACAACTCGATTGATGAATCGTTGGCGGGTTTTTGTACTGATATTCACGTCACAATACACAAAGACAACAGTATTACAGTAGAAGATAACGGACGTGGTATTCCTGTTGATATCAAGCCTGATAGCGGCAAGTCCGCACTGGAAATCGTGCATACCGTTCTTCACGCCGGCGGTAAGTTTGGTGACGGCGGATATAAAGTGTCCGGCGGACTTCACGGTGTTGGTGCTTCTGTTGTAAACGCGCTTTCTGAAAAATATATCGTAGAAGTTTCCCGCCAAGGCTTTGTTTGGCGCCAGGAATACATGAGAGGCGAGCCTATGGCGCCGGTTGAAAAAGGTGAAGCAACGGATAAAACCGGTACAAAAACTACCTGGTGGCCGGATCCTGAAATATTTACGGAAACAACTGAAATCGATTGCGACGTAATTGCAAACAGATTGAGAGAAATGGCGTTTCTGAACAAGGGTTTAAAAATAATTTTCTCCCGTCATGATTCAGAAGAAGTTGAAACTTTCCACTATGAAGGCGGTATTGCAAGTTATGTCGAATTTTTGAACAAGAATAAAACAGTTCTTCACGAAAAACCAATCTACATTGATAAAGTTGTCGGAGACTTGCAGGTTGAAGTTGCAATGCAATATACAGATTCATACACTGAAAGTGTTTTGTCTTTTGCAAACAACATTAACACCCACTCTGGCGGTACTCACTTAACAGGGTTTAGAAACTCAATTACGCGTGTTCTAAACGACTATGCACGTAAAAATAACATATTAAAAGATTCTGAACAAAACCTGTCCGGTGAAGATGTAAGAGAAGGTTTGACAGCAATTGTGTCTGTGAAAATTCCTAACCCGGAATTTGAAGGACAGACAAAAGAAAAATTGGGCTCTCAAGAAGCAATGGGCGCCGTTCAAGATGCAGTAAGAGACAAACTGCAAGAGTGGCTTGAATTTAACCCTAAGCTTGCCAAAACAATTATTGACAAAACCCTTCAAGCGCAACGTGCACGCGAAGCAGCAAGAAAAGCAAGAGAACTAACAAGAAGAAAAACCGTTCTTGAAAATTCAACTTTGCCGGGTAAGCTTGCAGACTGTTCTAACCGTGAACCTGAAAAATGCGAAATCTTCCTTGTTGAGGGTGATTCCGCCGGCGGTTCCGCTAAACAGGGCAGAAACAGAATGTTCCAGGCAATTTTGCCTTTGAGAGGTAAAATCCTTAACGTTGAAAAAGCCCGTTTAGACAGAATTTACGGCAACAACGAAATTCAATCAATGGTTCAAGCGTTCGGGATTAAAATTAGCCGCAACGAAGAAGAAGTCGAGATTGATAAGCTAAGATACCACAAAATCATTATCATGACCGATGCTGATGTCGACGGAGCTCATATCAGAACACTTATGCTAACGTTCTTCTTCCGCTATGCACGTCCGTTAATCGAAAACGGTTACGTTTATATTGCGCAGCCGCCGCTATTTAAAATTACACAGGGCAAAACCTCTGAATACTTGTTCAACGAACATGTTCTGGATAAAATGCTTAAAGAACGCGGGATTAAAAACCTTAGCCTGTCCGATAGAGCTAAGAAAAATGTTAAAACAGGTGATGATTTACTTGGCTTAATAAGAAATATGTCCGAGTTTTATCGTTCATACAATAACCCGATTTTAAATCTTTATCCGGCTGTATTTTTAAGAGGTTTGGTTCGTTCTGATATTAAACTTGAAGATTTTGACAGCCAGTCTAAAATGAACGAAGTTTGTGACTACTTAAATCATTACTTGATAGACCACGCTAAGAATTACAATATTCAAGAAGCTGAAAATTATAAAGTAGAGGTTAAGTATAACCCTGAAAATGCTAAGTATTCGTTCATTCTTCATCTTAACGAAGAAGAACATGTAACACTTAACCAAAATATTATAAAGAGTTCTGAATACAAAAAATTGAAAACTTCTTATCCTCTGATAAGAGACTTCTTAATCGAAGAATCAGACGGACTTTTATTAGAAACAGATACAGAAAAATATGAGATAAATTCTTTTGAAAGACTTCAAAAAATCATCGACGAAAGAGGTCAAAGGGGCTTGCAGATACAGAGATTTAAAGGTCTTGGCGAAATGATGCCGCAACAGTTATGGGAAACTACTATGGATCCGGCAACCAGAACCCTGTTAAAAGTTAATATTGAAGATGCAATGCTTTGTGACCAGCTATTTGACGTCTTAATGGGCGACAAAGTTGAACCGCGCCGCGACTTTATCGAAACAAATGCGGTTTATGCTACAAACATCGACACCTAGGTGGGATAATTAATTTGGATATCTATCCAGCCAAAGATATTTTAAAGCTCAATAATACCATCTATTTGCTGCATAATTTCAGGCGTTTTTGTTAAAACATAAATTATTTTTGAATAATGTTCTAAATCCGCTAAACTGAATAGTCTGCCCTTTCTATCTTTTAACCATTTTTGCGCCGGTTGATAGCCGCCTATATGAAAATTCCACGCAACTTCAGGTACATTTCTTATACTTTGTACGTTGTTAATATATACATTTCCATTATTATATTCAACTTTTTCAATTATATTATTGCCCCCATCCGGGTAATGTAATGGTTCGATGTTTAAATCTTTTAACAAATGTAATTTACGTAATATTCCACCGTGTCTTGCAATCTCAAAAAAGTAATTACTATTCGTTGGATAAGGGATACGCGGGAAGTCTATTTTTAGAAACTCCTTGTATTTAGTTCTGTATTTGTTAGAGTGCAAAACACCATAAATGTAATCAAGTATGTCAATCGGGGCAAATGTCCCCTCTGTATCTTCTTTTTCAGGTGTAAAATTAAGTCCGAGTTGTGTTTCAAGAACATGTACTATATCCATATTCAGGTTAGGTTTGCGACTCCTATCAAAGAATAAAGTCTGGTTTGAGTCTTCATACAGGTATAACGGGAATATATAGTACGGTGCATATGCCTGAGATGAAATATCAATCAAACAGTTAGTAATGTATGAAATGAAATGTTTGTGAGCTCCAAATTGTTTTGAAAGAATAATGCCAATATTTTGTCCAATTATAAAATGTTTCATTACATTGTATCTATGTCTTACCACTTTATTCAAATCATAATTTATATACCTCTTGTCAAAAGGTCTATAATAATATTCTTTATTAGTCTCAATATCAAAAGGATAATATGAAACTAATTCATCATCATGATGTGTCTTTATACCACTTGTATTTACGATAAACAATTCATCAATCTTAAATCCTTTATCATAATCAGATTTAGTATTAAAATCTTTCGGTACAAAGAAGTAATAAGGTTCAATCGGCTGTAATTCGGTAAAATCAGTCGTATCAAGCTCATGGTTATTGAGATAGTCAAACTTATTCTCTCTTAATCCAAACAAGTCCGCATGATAAACTTTAGCTAATTCATCAGGTTGTTTTTTACCCGTTTTTACAAAGATATTGATACTTACTCCCTGTTGAATATTAAAAACATTTTCATCTTTTGAGCCGTCAGCACAAGTCTCTTTTTTCTT
This sequence comes from Candidatus Gastranaerophilales bacterium Zag_111, assembly GCA_001899395.1. Lineage (GTDB taxonomy): Bacteria > Cyanobacteriota > Vampirovibrionia > Gastranaerophilales > Gastranaerophilaceae > Zag111. The sequence continues at coordinate 5,122 of MOYD01000003.1, forward strand.
AGCATTGCCATGCAAATCTATTATATAAATCTTGTCAAAGGTTGTCATAAGGTGCTGCCGCATTCTGCGGTGTATAATACCGTCTAAAAAGCTGTTATTAGAGATGTATGCAAGTATGCCCTCATTATTCTTTTCAATATAAGTTTCACCCATACGGATAAACTTGATATAATCATCAGATAACGGCTGTATGTTCTTTTCATTAAGGTCTTGTTTATATACTTCCATTATCTCATCAATATGTTTACTCTTATTGCAGCTGCTTACGCTGTAAGGCGGGTTGCCCATTACAACCATAATCGGGGTTTCGGATTTAATACGTCCTGCCTGTTTCGCTTCTTCCGATAACCAGTCGAGCAGCGGATATTTAGTTGTTTCATCTTTCTCAAGCGCATTGGTTAAATAAACATTAAACCGGCTTGTTTGCTTTGTTGTTGTATATCCCGTATCTTGCAAAAGTAAATCAAGTTTCAGATGACACATTACATAAGGTGTCATCATTATTTCAAAGCCGTTAAGACGCGGTATTAGTGCTTTATCCACATATTGAGACCATATCCCCTGCTGATTGACAAAATATGAATATATTTTGCGGATTGTTTCAGCTAAGAATGTACCTGTTCCTGTTGCAGGGTCAAGTATCTGCACTTTGTAGATATCTTCTTCAGTTGTTACCGGCATGTCAACTGTTTTACCCTTTATCTTTTTCTTCTCGTAATAAAGAGTTCTTGTATGTCTTACGGTTGTGTCATCAGCAAGCCCGTGAGACAGATTAAATTCGCTTTTTAAAATCTTATCTACTGCTGAAACAATAAATCGCACAACCGGCTGAGGTGTGTAATACACCCCTCTTTTTTCTTTATTAACTTTGTCATAACTTTCCAAAAATGTTTCGTAAAAATGCAGGAAGGGGTCAGACATTTGGGTTGTCCTGCCGTAATTCCTTAATAACTTATTCAAATCAACACATCTGAATATCTCAACAAGGTCATCTACAATCCATATAAGGTTGTCATCAAGGTTTGCACCTGATATATAGTCAAACAACTGTCGTAAAAACGGGTTATTCTTTGATACGAGTTCTCTTGCTTCCTGCCTCGAAAAATCCTCTAAAGTCGTATCATTAAGCCGCGCCACAAACAAACCGTACGCAATAGTTTGAGCATACATGTCGGCAAATGTATGGTTGGTTAAATCGTGTAATAATACTTGTTTAAAGGCATTGCGCTGGCTGATAAGCGAGGTTTCAGGGTCTGTATCAAGAGCATTTATAATAACATCTCTTATCATTACAGCCTTTTGAGCCATTAAATTGGCTAATTGTTTAGGTGATTTAATCGTTTGACCCTGATAATTACAAAAATTGCGTATATGGTCTGTCAACCTCTGATACTCTTTGTCAAAGGTTTTAATTTTACCGTTTTGGAGCTCTGCAATCTTTACGGTATCAATACGTTTACCATTTACAAAGAAGCGAAATTCAAGATAGTTTGTTAGTATCAGATTATCAAGGCTGGCTCTGTATCTATCCAACTGTTTAGACTTTTCAACTACATCAAGGTTCTTATCAATATCTTTCGTTTCAATATACCCTATAGGCAGATTATTCTTCTTTACTGTAATATCAGGTTGACCGCATGCTATTCTTTGAGCTTCATTAATTAATGTCATATTAGATATTCCATTAATTAAATCAATTAAAGCTGGTCTATAACTATGCTCAGTAGCTTCTTTGCTAACATAAATACGCTTAATCTTCTCTATATATTGCATTTTCATTATCATAGTATAACATATTTTTTCGTAATCAGCAAAGTTGTCCAAATTATGTCTTCACTCTATGCTTGACCTTGCATTATTTTCTCAAATATTACAGGTTTGCCGTGAAGTGACGGAATTCGCGCTTGTGGTGTTTGGACTTGTGCTGTCTGCTGCTGTGTTGCCGGTTTGTTTTTTGGTGCAACTTCGTAAGTCTTTATCGCACGTTTTCCGGTTAGACGCTGCATAAAGTTATAATATTTTTTCGTAAATCCTGTTGAATTGTTCTGTTTTGTTTCAATGTCAATCAATTCATCTCTTGTGTGAGCTTTACAAGGTGTGCCTACAGATGACCTTGTAAGAATTTCACCTAATGTCGTATCAATAAGTGTTATCCAGCTCATTCCAAGAAGTGAAGAGTTGTACTGGTTTCTGAATGTTGAATTGAACAGGTCAATCAAAAGTGTCTGGTAGAACAGTCTTGAACCTTCTTGAACAAATCTTTCTTTGAACTTGGTATTTGCACCTTCTTTGTCATTACCGTTAGATTTCAACATTACCATGTTGTAGTTATCAGTCATTAAGAACCAAATTGTCGCAATTGATGCTGCTGTTTTTGCAAGGTTTGAGAGTTCAGCATTTGATACACTGGATAGCGAATCCTGGTTAAACGCTTTTAAGAAGTTTACTTGCAAGAAGTCATGGAATTGTTCTTTGTTAAAGTTTTTCTTTAATGCCTGGCGCGCAATTCTGTCAAAACCGGTTGCCAAAGCTTCAATGTCTTTTGTTGCTTTCTTAGGTTTTGCTTTTCTAAACACGCTCATAAGTTTTTCATCAATCATCCAATATGGAAGCGTCACAGCGTTCCAGATGAACTTGAACGGCGCAATTACAAATTTAACAAGCGGTTGAATTTTTCTGTTTTTTGTACCTAAATCTATAAATGTCTCACCATTAACTGTTTTAAGGTTTTCTCTGCCGATTTTTTCATATTTTGCGGCAAATATCGGGTCATAATCTTTTAATGCTGCAACAACTTTGTCAAACTTTTCAGGGCTGACGTGGAATTCTTGTGTTGATAAAAATTTATATAAATCTGTAAATGGTTTGTATAAAACTTTCTTTTCAAATAATTCCACTGCATCCTCAAGTTTAACATTGCCAATTCCAAGTTTTTCAAATTTTTCAAGATTGTTGGCTTTTAGATTATCAAAGTATTTGAGTGCTGCTTTTTGTACTGCCGGAATATTTTTAAATCCTTTTATTGCATAACCGATACCTAAAATTGCAGCCGATGCTTTCATCACAGTGTCAAAAGATAGCAATGGTTTTTGCTGCTCTTTTGGTTTTTGGTTAGGTAAACCTGTTGAAGAAATTTGCTGTTTATTTTCTGTTGGTTTAATTTTAGCTTCCGGCGCATGGTTGCGTTCGTTTTCTGCACGGGCTTGTTCCGGTGTTAGTCTTGTAATATGTTTTCCGTTAGATAAACGGGAGAACATTTCGGTCACAAGTACTGTAATACCTGTTGTGAGCATAATTCCGGCTCTTGATTTATTGATAAAGCTTTGGAATGCACCCATCGTAATCAGTGTCAGATAGCCGCTTGTTAAAATCCTGCTGACTTCCTGTTTGAACCTTATTTTGCGTTCTTTATCAGCTTCATGCGGGTCATCATCCATCATTCTTGATAGGTTATAAGCGTCATTTGCAAGAAATACTGCCGGAGGCAACCCTGAAACCAATCTGTTTAATGCTCTTTCGTGTTTTGTATCATAGTTGCCGGATTTTGGGTCAAACTGTTTTAATTGAGTTTGGAATATGCTTGATTCCAGAGATTTATTAAAGTCGCTTGTTATTTGTGCAATTTCATCTTGAGTTAGTTCTGAAACTTTTTTACCGGCTTTTTTAGCAAATGCTTCTGTCTTTTGTTTAAGTTTGATATCTCTGTAGGTGATTAAACCGGTAAGCGAATTTACTTTTGATTCAAGTTTGGAACGCTGTCTGATATTTTTGAACATCGGGCGCTCTAAAGTTTTTGCAGACCATTTTTTCAGCCCCGGAATTTTGCCAAATGCTTCAACTAATCCGTTTAACAAATCGCCCGGTAAAATTTTAAATAAATAAATCGCATTGTCCCATGCCAAATGTGGAATTGTCTTTTTGGCAATGGAAATATTATCATTGCTAACAAAGATAAGTTTTTTGGTTTCGTTGGCATGTTTGACTGTAATGTCTTCAAACAGTTCGCGTCCCATTTTGCCGATGTATTTGTCTGCAAATTCTAAAAACTCTGTTGCGCTGTATGTTTTGTTAAGCGGTTTATACAGCTTTAAAGAGAGACCTTTAAAACTTAAATCTGAATGATTTATTTTTAAAGGTCTCTTAATATCTTGATTATTAAATTGTGAATTAGGGGACATGTATTCTTTATAGTGTCGTTTGTCGTCTATTCGAAATCTCGTTGTCCCATTTATTATCATTTCACACATCCTATTTTTTTGTATTTTCTTCCATATTAAAACAAAAAGCAAGAAAAATTTGCCAAAATTTTACGTAAGTTTACAATTGTTTTATGTCTATAATTATTGTATAATATCGTAAGAGGAGTTTTATGCTAAAACAGGAAAACAAAACAGAAGTAATTGTTGTTGGAGCAGGGGCTGCGGGGATTGCGTGTGCGATAACTCTTGCCAGGGCAGGCAAACAGGTTGTCTTAATTGAAAGGGGCTTGTTTGCAGGTAGTAAGAATGTTTTTGGCGGTGCTATTTATACTGCTGCTGTTAAGGAAATTTTTCCGGAATTTGAAGCAAATGCCCCGCTTGAAAGACGCAATATTGAACACAATTATGCAATTTTAGGTGAAGCGGAGTCAACTACCATAACTTACCGGAAGAACGACAATTCAAGTTACTCTGTTATACGTGCAAAATTTGACCGCTGGATGGCTGAAGAAGCCCGTAAAGCAGGGGTTTACATTGTTGAAGAAACCGTTGTTCGCGAGCTTATTAAAGAAAAAAACAGAATTATCGGGGTTAAGACGGAATTAGAAGACTATTACGCTGATATCGTTGTTCTGGCGGATGGGGTTAATTCTCTTCTTGCAAAGCAGATTGGTCTAAGGAAAGAAATTGATACAAAAGATGTTGCGCTCAGTGTAAAAGAAGTCATAAAACTTGATAAAGAAACTATTAACCAACGGTTTAATATTAAAGACGATGAAGGTTCGATTGTTGAGATTTTTGGCGGTCCTATGCTTGGCATGCTTGGGCTTGGATTTATGTATACAAATACAGACAGTGTAACAATCGGGCTTGGAATAACATTAAATGAGCTTGTTGAAGCTAACTACAGACCGTTTGAAATTTTGGAAAAACTTAAATCTCATTCATCAATTGCGCCGCTAATCGAGGGCGGGGAGTTAAAAGAGTATTCTGCACATTTGATACCGGAAGGCGGATACAAAAAAATTCCAAAACTCGTTGATAACGGTGTCATGGTTGTTGGCGATGCTGCAATGCTTGTTAATAATCTTCACTGGGAGGGCACAAACCTTGCCATGATTAGCGGAAAACTTGCAGCAGAAACCGCAATTGAAGCTATCGACAACAATGATTTTTCTAAAAAAATGCTTGCGGGTTATGAAAAACGGCTTAAAAATTCGTTTGTCCTAAAAGACATGAAAACTTATAAAGGCCTGTTTGAAGTAGCTCATCAAAGGAAAAAAGCGTTATTTTCTTACTATTTGAAAAAAGTTAATGCGTTTTTTGAGATGTTCACATCATCTGACGGGGTTCCTAAAAAAGAGCATTATCACAAGTTTATAAAAAGTATTTTTACAGACAGGAAAATCTCAGAACTATTCAAAGATGCTTGGGCAATATTAAGACTTTTATGGAGTATTTTGTTATGAACATAGATAAAAAATTATACACACTAAAATACTCACCGGACACACAATCACACTTAAAACCGGACAAAGAGCAGTGCAGATTGTGTGAAAGCCGTAACTGTACTTTTATTTGTCCGGCAAAAGTCTACGAGTGGAGCGAAGAAAAACAAGAATTGATAGTAAATTATGAAAACTGTCTTGAATGCGGGGCATGCAGGATTGCATGTGAGCGTAAGGCAATTGATTGGGAATACCCGAAAGGTACCAAAGGGGTTACATTCAAACAAGGTTAGGGTAATTGATTATATAGACATAAAAGGAGACACAGTATGAAAGAAGAATACTCAAACAAGTACAGACGCTGGTACGACAAAGACCCGGTTTTATCAGAAGCCATTAAGACTTTGGAAGAAACCGATGACCAAACACAAATTCGTGTTGCGCTAAATTTAATCAAAATCATTATTGAACACAATATTGAGGATGAAAAATTTGAAGCGGTTGATGACATAATTTCTGCGGTTGGTTCAGGTTTAGACGATAACAGGCGCGGACGCTGGTATGATATTGACACAACTTTAAGAACTGCAATGAACATGCTTCAAAACTGTCCTGCTGATACTCAAAAAGTTATTGCAAAAGAAATGGCGCAAATGGTTGTTGAAAAAATTAAAAAAGACGACGCGGAAGACGAGGACAATTAATCCCTAACCGTTTAATATGCTATAATCAGAGTATGAACGACAAATTAAAAGAAAGCCTGAAACTTCTTCCCTCGCTGCCGGGGTGTTATATTTATTATAACGCTGACAATGAGGTAATTTATGTTGGCAAGGCTAAAATTTTAAAACGGAGAGTTAAATCGTATTTCAATAGGAAACACGATAATGTCAAGGTGAGTGTGCTTGTGTCTCAAATTGACCACCTTGAATACATTATTACAAACACAGAAGTCGAAGCTCTGATTTTAGAAAGTCATCTGATAAAAAAACATAAACCAAAGTATAATATTTTACTAAAAGACGATAAAAAATATCCTTATTTTTTGATTACAAATGAGGATTTCCCGCGGATTTCAATTGTGCGCAAACGCAATATTAATGCTGAAAAGGGAAAATATTACGGACCATATACGGATATTCGTGCGATGCACTCAACATTGGATTTTTTAAAAAAGATTTTTCCGTTGCGGCAGTGCAAAACTCCGAAATTCAAATCACGTCCGTGTCTTTATTACCATATTGGCAAATGTCTTGCACCATGTCAAAATATGGTGACAAGCGATGAGTATAAAGCTATTGTTCACCAGGCTGAATTGTTTTTGTCAGGCAAACAGTCTGAATTGATGAAACAATTAATGGAACAAATTCAAAAATACTCTGATACCGAACAGTTTGAAAAAGCTGGAAGACTTCGTGACAGTTACCTTGACCTTAAAAAAACACTTGAAAAACAAAAAGTTGTTTATGAAAACACCAAACTGAATGAAGATATTATCTCATTGCAGCATGAAGAAGGCATTCTGGCAATCGTCATTATGATGATAAGGGAAGGTCGTTTGATTGACAAAAAAGACTTTACTTACGATGTTGAAGCTGAGGACAAAACAGAATTTTTTGAAACATTTTTCAAAGAGTACTACAACACACTATCGCTTGAGTTTCCTGATAGGATTGTGTCAAACGAGTTAGAAGCACTTGGCGAAAAATCTCTTTACGAACAGTGGCTTGAAATAATTTCCGGTAAAAAAGTTAAGATAAGCTACGGAAAATCAGCACAGGGTAAAGAGCTCCAAATGCTTGCAGATAAAAATGCAAGGGTAATTTTAGACAATGCAAAGCTTTCTAAAATGTCAAAAATCAATGAAGATTTTAATAATATTGGTTCGTATTTGAAGGAAAAATTGAGACTGAATAATTTCCCTTATCGAATGGAATGCTACGATATTTCGCATATTCAAGGTACAAATACGGTTGCATCAATGGTAACATTTATTAATGGATTGAGTAAGAAATCAGAATACAGAAAATTCAAAATTAAGACAACAGAAGGTAAGCCGGACGATTTTCTTTCAATGAAAGAGGTTTTAACAAGACGGCTTTCCAGGTTAGGGCAGAAAGGTTGGGAAAAACCGGACTTGATAATAATAGACGGCGGTAAAGGGCAATTATCAAGTGTAATGCAGATTGTTAAGGAGCTTGGGATTACGGGGATTGATTTTGTAAGCCTTGCAAAGCGCCAGGAAGAAGTTTTTTTACCTAATCAGTCACAATCCGTGCTATTACCGCGTGAATCAAGCGCACTGTTTCTAATTCAGCGAATAAGAGATGAAGCTCACAGGTTTGCAATAACTTACCACAGAAAACTCAGGGGCAAAATTAATGGATAAAATTTTGTAATTGTTAATTTATGTAACAAAATACCGTCATTTTTGGTAAATTTATTAAAGATTATTAAACCTCATGCCGTAACTTATCATGTGAGTAAAAGATAAGGAGAACCGACATGGCTATCAAGTTTAATGATTTTAACAACAGTTATAACAATTATAACTTAGTTATCGGTCAAGGTGCGGCACGTGATGCTAAGAAAGCGGAAGAAACAAAGGAAACCGTAAAATCAAACGCTGAGTTCAAGGGTTTGGAAAACGAAACAGATTTATTAACTAAAAATACACAGTATCTTTATGGTGCAAGACTTGGCAGTTTTACACCGGAAGACAAGGAACTGGCAGACAGAACTAATGAGATTTTGGCAAGTTTGGGATATGACTACAAAGTTTCAGCAGCACAGGCTGCAAGCGTTACAAGCGGAGTTAAAAATGTTGTTATGCCGGGTATGCAACTGGCTGAAGACGGTGCAGTTGCTGCACATATTCAAGACCCGGACGGTCCGTTTGCAGAAATTTTTGCATAATAAAGCTTATAATATATGTTTACTCACACATCTACTGAGGCTGGCAAAATTTGTCAGCTTTTTAATTTATTTGATTTTTTTGCCTAAAGAATTAACCATTTCAAGATCCTGGTGCGGTTCTTTACCGATTGTTGTAAGGTAGTTTCCTACCATAATCCCTTCTACACAGGTTTGTAGCGCGAGTTTTTGATTTTCATCAGACAATCTCATCCTTCCGCCGCAAAATCTTAACACTGATTTTGGGTTTGCAATTTTAAATACTGCAAGAGTTCTTAGAACGTTTTCTTCATCAATTTTGTCGTGGTAATTTTCAAACGGGGTTTGCGGTATTGGCATTAAGATGTTTATCGGAATTGAATTTGGCTCGATTTCAGCTAACTCCATTGCCATTTCAATGCGTTGTTCAATGCTTTCGCCCATACCTAAAATCACACCGCAGCAAAGCTCCATTCCGTATTTTTTGACAAGTTTGCAGGTGTTTATTCTGTCCCGGTAAGTATGAGTTGTGCAGACTTGCGGGTAATATGACCGGCATGTGTTAATATTGTGGTGAAATCTTTTTAAGCCGGCGTCTGCAAGCTTTTTTGCCTGTTCTTCGTTTAGAATTCCGATGGACGCGCAAGAATTCAGACCCTGGATTTTGTTTATTTCTTTTATCATTTCAAGTTCTATATTGAAGTCACGTCCTTCATCCGGTGTTCTCCCGCTTGTGACAATTGCAAAACGTGAAGCGTGGTTTTGTTTTGATTCAAGTGCTGCTTTTTTGACTTCTTCAATATCAACTAACGGGTAGCATTCAATATCTGTTCTGTAGTGAGAACTTTGGGCACAGTATTTGCAGTTTTGGGAACACTTACCGTTACGGGCGTTAATAAGTGAACAAAATTCAACTTCATTTGTCATAAATTCAGAAGATTTTTCAAGCAGCTTATCAAGTGGCATATTATACATTGTAAGTAGTTCTTCTTTACTGTATTTTTTAGTTTCAACTGCACTATTCATAAGATTTCTCCCCTGTATCAACAAGAATTTTACATCCCGCATACTTCGGTGTCAAATTCAAATATTCCATGATAAAATAAAACAGCAGGAGAGAGTATTATGACAGGAATTTTAAATATACAATTATCACCGGTTATTGGCAAAAAAGAGGTTAATTTAAACAAAGTTGAATATTTTATAAAGAAGAATTCAGACAAAAAACTCGACCTTGTTGTTTTGCCGGAATTTTTTTCAACGGGTGTAAGCCATGACGCTTTCTTAAACGCCCCCGAAGACGAGCTTGGCGGCAAAACTGTTGAGTTTATTCAAGGGCTTGCTAAGCAATACAATACAAATATTATTGCAGGAACAGTGATTGAAAAATCAGGAGAAAAACTTTATAACACATCGTTTGCAATAGACAGAACCGGAAATATTGTTGCAAAATATCGTAAAATTCATTTGTTTAACTATATGGGCGGAACAGAAGGCGAGCGAATTACTCCGGGAAATGAAGAAATAGTAGTTGATTTTGATTTTGGTAAAGTTGGAATTGGTGTGTGTTTTGACATTCGTTATCCGCTTCATTATAAAAAACTTGCCAAGATGGGGGCTGAAATAATAGTACTCCCAACCGCATGGATAGTGCCTCCTGAGATTTATGACGATGAAGAAAGTTTGAAATATGCACAGGAAATGTGGATTGCTATGAACAGAACAAGGGCTTATGATAACATGGTTTATGTTGTTTCATCTAATCAGACCGGCAAAATAAGTCCTGAGATTGGCGGTGCAATCGGAAATTCTGTTGTAATTTCTCCGACCGCTCAGGTACTTGCTAATGCTAAAGATAAGCAGTGCGCGGTTTACGCGGATATTGACCTAAAAGCAGTCAATTATTTAAAGTCAATTTATCCTATTGCGTCGATTGACTAGATATCAAGACCCGTGAACATTTCAAGCGAGGTGACGTTTTGAAGTTGCGGGAAGTCTTCGATGTTGTAGTTTTTGACAAAATCAAGGGCTTCATTTCTTGCCATTTCAAGGATTTTGGCATCGCGTACAATGTCTGAGATTATCAGGTCAGGCAGTCCGGATTGGCGGGTTCCTAAAAATTCACCGGGACCTCTCAGTTGTAAGTCTTTTTCTGCAATCACAAACCCGTCGTTTGTTTGTGTCATAATAGAAAGCCGTTCGCGGGTATCTTGTGAACGGGATGAAGTTATTAAAACACAATATGATTGCAGACTGTTTCGTCCAACGCGCCCTCTAAGCTGGTGAAGTTGTGACAGCCCGAACCTTTCCGCGTTTTCTATTACCATAACTGTTGCATTTGGTACATCTACACCTACTTCTACAACTGTTGTGGAAACTAAAATATCATATTTGCCTTCTTTAAAATCTTTCATCACCGCGTCTTTTTCATCGTTTTTGAGTTTGCCGTGCAGAAGTCCGATTTTGTATTGCGGAAAAACTTCTGTCTGAAGTTTTTCCGCCTCAATTGTTGCAGCTTTGGCAGACAGAGTTTCACTTTCATCGATTAATGGGTAAACAACGTATGCCTGGCGTCCGGCATCAACCTCGTCTTTTATAAGCTCCCAAACTTTTCTGTGTGAACCTGTAAGAGCGGTCTTTATCGGTTTTCTGCCTTTTGGAAGTTCATCAATGATTGTTAAATCAAGGTCGCCATGGACAGTAAGTGCCAGAGTTCGCGGAATTGGGGTTGCTGTCATGGTAAGCATTTGCGGATTTTGGGATTTTTTCTTTAAGACATTTCGCTGCTTAACCCCGAAACGGTGTTGCTCATCAACAACAATTGCGCCAAGGTTGTTAAACTCAACATTTTCTTGTATAAGCGCGTGGGTGCCGACTGCTATGTGAGTTTGACCGTTTTTGAGGTCTGTTTCAAATTTTTGTCTGATTTTTTTGCCGTGACTTCCTAAAAATAATCCAACGCTGAGCCCAAGCGGTGTCAACCATTGGACAAGGTTGTTGTAATGTTGCTGTGCAAGAATTTCAGTTGGCGCCATAATTGCGCCCTGGTAACCGTTTTCAATTGCAGCAAGCAGCATAATTGCTGCAACTACGGTTTTCCCGCTGCCAACATCACCTTGTAAAAGCCGCTGCATAGGGCTTCCCGAATCCATGTCATGCAAAATTTCGTTTATTGCACGTTTTTGTGCTGAAGTAAGTTCAAAAGGAAGTCCTGCAATAAATTTCTGTACAAGTCCGTCTTTGTGGACTTTCAGAGCATAAGAAGAAATATTTTTGGCTGTGGTTTCTCTTAGTCTTATTAATTTTAACTGTACTAAGAACAGTTCTTCAAAAATGAGCGAAAACCGTGCTTGCTCAAGTTCTTCCATTGATTTTGGAAAATGAATTTGTTCAACTGCTTCTTTTTTATCCATAATTCCGATTTTTGCCCTCATAAAATCAGGAATTATGTTTTTTATATCGTTTTTGTAAAGTTCAATGGCGTTAAATATTGCGCGGCGTAGGGTTTTAATACTTAGCCCTTCACAAACCGTGTAAATAGGTACAATCCTTGCAATATTAAGGTTGGAGTTTTTATCTTCCAAAAATTCGCCGCTCATAATTGAGTACGATGGCTTGTCCATTGTCAATTTGTTATCATAATTGTTAAGCTTAACCACTCCGGATACCATAATGCCGGCATTCTTCGGGAATTGGCTTTTTATCCGTTCCAGTGTAAAACGGTTTGATTTAGCATTGAAAAAACTTAGTTCAAATTTCCCGCTCTCATCTGCAATTACAACTTTTGTAACGGATAGGTTATTTCTTGTATTGAATGCTGAAACAGACCGGATATAACCAAAAACAGTTGTTGTCATTCCTTCTTTGAGGTCTTTTATCAGGGTTCGCGATGAGTAATCAATGTGTTTTTTAGGAAAATACATCATCAAGTCTTGTGCCGTAAAAATTCCAAGTTTATTAAATTTGTATGCAACTTTTGGTCCAACTCCTTTAATATACATGACATCGACTTCTGACGGGTGTTTTAGTCTTTGAAGCTGCATTGTTTCTTCTTCTTGCTTTTCTTCCTGCTCTTGTTTCAGGTCTGCTTTTATAACTTTTATGAGGTGCTCAATGGCTTTTCGTCTGTCCGGAACAGATGAATACGGGTAAACATCAAATTCTTCAATTACAACCGCCCAGCGCGGGTTCTTTTTTGATTTTTTGTAATTGTTCCTGGCTTCTTGCTTGATAAAACTTGAAAATTTCTGTGTTCTTCCGTGAATATCAATATAGCGATACTTCACTTCGATGTCTATTGCGGCTTTTATCTTGTCAAGATTTTCTATCATAACCTAATTTTACACCAGCATAGGCATTTATGGCAAATTTTTGAAGTAATTTTCATCCTGTAAAGCTTTATAGGCACAGCCAATGCCGTTACGTTTGTTATTACTGTTTAATGAACAATAAGTTGCAGAAGGATAAGGCGAATCTGCTGCACCCATTGGAACAAGTTCATACCCTCCTTCTTTGGCTGAGTCTTTGAGCTGGAAAGTGAATAAATCATGTCCCCACGCGTTTGGCTTGTTACCCTTACCGTTAATGTCTATACTTACCAATCGCGGATTGTGTGACAGGTCAAACATAATAAGAAAGTTACTTTTCTGTAAGTAAAATTGACCGTCGTCTAAAGGCACTGTGTCAATAGAATCGGCATTTCTTGCGTAATTTGTATAACTGCTGTCTCTGTTAAAACCTCCTGATATGTTACTGTTTCGTACAATACAGTATTTTGTGTCAGGCGCAACCGTACCTGCATTGCCGCAATCCGTTAATCCTGTAAAATATTTCATAAATGATTTGTAAAACTCTTGTGTAGCAACTGTGTCTGTACGTTCGTCATCTCCGTTGTAGGTTTTTACCATTTGAGCAAGTACTGAGTAACCTTCTTTAAATTGCGAATGAAGTTTTATGTGATTAATTCTTGTCATTAAACCCGGAATGGTAATCGCTGCAACCACGCCTATTATGCCAAGAGTAATTAAAACTTCTGCTAATGTAAAGCCAATTTGTTTTTTCATATTTACACCTCATTTGTAAAATAATAACTATTTATAAATAGATTAGTCTACTTATATATAGATTAAGATAACTTATTTTACTTTAAAAGTCAATATAATTTATAATTTTAGGATGATTATAAATGATATGACAGATTACCAGCTTGTGAAATTTTTGTTGAATAAGGAGTATATGCTCCAAAAAGAGCTGTCCGCTAAACTCAATGAATTCACGGGAAAAACCACAAAACCTGCAAATTTTTCTGCAAAACTTAAACGCGAGTATCTAACATTCAAAGATTTGAAAAATATTTGCGAAATTCTTGGGTATGACTTATCTATCGAAAAACGGAAATAAATATGTTTTGACAAACCGGACAAAAAGTGCTATACTTCTGATGTACAACAAAAAAGGAGAGTTGACTATGCTAAAATTCAATC
>MOYD01000004.1 GCA_001899395.1 Candidatus Gastranaerophilales bacterium Zag_111
ATCAAGTACAGATATAAAATTATGCTCAGAAATTTATCATCAAGAAAAGATAGATGGAAAACTTTATCTTATTGATAATTTAGATGAAATAGAAAAAAGAAAAATAGAACGATTAAATGAGTTAATTCAAAATCATAAGAATATAGAGTCTTTAAAAAATAATTAAGTAGAAAAAGAAAGTCAATAAAAATTTGACTTTCTTTCTATTTTATGTTATAATATAAATATAAAATAAAATCTTAATCCTTATAAAGGAGGAACTAAATGGAAAACATATATATATTAACATATAATAATCAATTCGTTTGTATTGAAAAATCTTTTATAAAAAGCTTAGAAAGAATATATAATTCTATTCAAAGTTTTGAAAATTATCACACTCATGATGAACAAGAAGTAGTTCAAATCTCTAATTATTTTCAAGCCTTACCCAAAACAAAAAAAGAAAGATATAAATACATGGAAAGAGATTCCTTTACTGAACAAGACTCTAAATTATTAAAAACACTTAAGAAGTTATGTCATTTCAAAATTGGTGATTTTAGCATAATAGAATGTGTTGATACTGAATCTTATAAAAAGAAAATAGAAAAACAAAATGAAAACGATATTATTACTGTGTACAAAAATCCACAAGAAACGGAAAAGTATATCATTAAAAATTTAGATTATTTAGAACAACTTTTTACAATTGCGGTTGTACAGCATGACCCTCGTTTTCATGGTGGGAATCATGTATCTTTTTTAGATTCTTATTATAAATATAATGATGTAATACTAATAACTATTGAAGATCCTTTTGAAGATATTACTACATCATCGAAAAGAACAAGACATTGTTTTATACACCCAAAAGAAAATATAGAATATAACCTGAAAGCCATTAATGATATTAACGAGCTTTTTCGAAAGAACTTTGAACATTTTATAAAATACAATTATCAAATCACAAAAGGAATTGAGAAAAGTATAGTGAAAATAAAGTTTGACTTTTCTTTTATTTTATGTTATAATATAAATATAATAAAACACAGGAGGTTTATTTGAATGACAATTAGTCTAAGAACTTGCGTTAAAAACTATGTAAAGGATGGGCAGCGCGCCCACGATTATGACTTTACAGTCAAATTCTGGAATAAACTACTAAGAGAAGGTAAGATGGCGGCGAAGAACAAAAAGTGTAATGACCAAACTCTATGGAATGCACTTTGCCGCAATTATTGGTATTGGTATTCAATTCTACCTGAACAAACAGAACAGGAACAGATTGATTTACTCAATAGAAAACTTGATTTAATTGAAAAATTTTTTACTGATGAATATATTGAAGATGTAAAAGGATATTATCAGCGGCAAGATCCTGTTCAGTGGTATAAGGTAAAGCTGAAGATTAAGGCTGAAAGATTAATTCCAAATTCTTACTATGTAAGACATGGATTTGAAGTTCCTGAGGATAGAATTATGAAGCCAAACACATTCTTTGTCATCAATCCTGAGGAATGGAAGTCCTATGAACAAGAAGCTATGAGATTAAATAGAGAACGTATTGAAAGACAAAAGGCAGTAGGTGATGTTCGTGCCAAGTAATTATACAGCAGATGATATTAAACATCTTGATACTCGTGAAGCTTTTAGAACGCGAATTCAAGTTTATCTAGGCAGTGCGGATAATGATGGCATCTATCAAGCCTTTAAGGAAATTGTAAATAATGCTACTGATGAAGCACTAGCTGGATATGGGGATAGAATTGAAATTAGCGTCAATGAAGATACAAATTCTGTTTCTGTAAGAGATTATGGACGTGGTGTACCTTTTGGCATTGTCGATGGAAGGAATGTACTTGTTGGCATCTATACAGAAAGTCATACAGGGGGTAAGTTTGGACAAGGCGTGTACAAGAATACGTCGGGATTGAACGGTTAATAACCATAGCCGTTCTAAAAAGTTTTTAATTGCGGGAAGTGTGAATAATCCGCAGCGAATCATTGAATATAAATGAACGTTCAACGACTATCGAAAGAACTTATTGTTTGAGTAGAGTAAGGTCAAGTGACCTGAAATGAAACTAAAAAAGAGATAGTCTATTCTTATAGGTTTAACCTATAAGCAAGTTAAAAGCTTGGATAGTAGAGTAACTTCTATTGTTTAATGGAAAGATTGGAGGTACTGCCGTGTGCATGGCTTCTAAGACCTTCAGCGTATCCAGTACCAGAGACAATAAAAAAGCAACAGCAAGATTTAAAGAAGGAGAGCTTCTTGAGTATAAAGAAGTTGATTGTAATTCTGAACCTGTAGGCACACTAGTAACATTTTCTCCAGATCCTAAAGTTTTTATTGAAATGACAGAAAACTTTTCCTTTAAGAAAATTTGTGAGGAAATTAAATCAATTGCATATTTAAACAAAGGAATTAAATTTATAATTACAAATGAAGTAACAAAAGAACAAGCAACTTATTATTCTGAAAATGGGATCGCTGATTTTATCTCTGACTTCGCCGCAAAATCTTTAATGGAAAAACCCATTGTATGTTCAGCGGCAGATAGTGAAGATGAAGTTGAAGTTGCTTTTATGTGGACTGATAGCAATATTGAAAGAGCCTTTGTCTTTGTAAATGGATTGAAATGTCCTGAATTAGGTTCTCCAGCAACAGGAGCAAAAACAACTATTACAAATTTCTTTAAACGATATATTAAAGGAAATGATGATTCTGGATTATATCGCCGCGGTCTTGTTTATGCAGTTAATTGTAAAGTGGCAAATCCTAGTTTTGCTAATCAGACAAAAACAAAAATTAACAACCCTAATTTAAGAGTTTTAACATCACAAGCTTTTAAGGAAGGGCTGGAAAACTTTTCAAATACTAATGATTTCTTAGAAATTGTTGAGATGATGAAAAGGTTTCATAAGGCTGAAGTTGAAGCGAATAAGACGAGAGAATCAATTCTTAATTCAGAAAAAGAACTTGGTGATACAAAGCGTAGACGTGCCATTCTCTCAACCAAGTTAAAGGATTGCAAGATCCATGATGAGTCCAGCATTCTAATGATCACAGAAGGTGACTCGGCTCTGGGTGCGTTGGTGCAAGGAAGAGATGTTGACCGTGCAGCACTTATTCCTATTCGTGGCAAGATCATATCTTGTTTAAAGAATACACAAGAAGATATACTTGCAAATGAAGAAGTAAAAGCTATTTTTGCGGCATTAGATTGTGGCTTTTTCAATAATTATAAAGGTAACAAGCTACGGTACGGACGTATAGGAGTAGCAGCCGATCAAGATCTTGATGGAAAAAATATCTTCGTGCTTGTCACAACCTTGTTTTACTATATGTGTCCCGAAATCATTAAAGAGAAGCGTCTTTACCAAATCGCTTCACCGTTATATATTTTGAGAAACAATAAAGAGACTCTGTACGCATTTAGCAACAGTGAAAAAGATGAATTGCTAAGCACACACAGAGGCAATTACGAGGTATCCCGCATAAAAGGCTTGGGGGAATTGAGACCTGACGATACCAGAGAAGCGGTATTTGGTAAACAGAAGCGATGGTACGCTTTGGATGTAAAAGACTGGGATGCATTCTCAAAACAAATGCAACTTATGATGGGTAAAGATGTACCGCCACGCCGTGAGTATATAATGAAAAATGTCGATTTTACAAGAGTAGAAGAGTAAGAGGTGATAATTTGAAAAATATTGAATATGTTGATGGACTAGAAAATGTAACTCAAGCTTTTTTAGATTATTCAGCTTATAATCTTCAGCGGCGAGCTATACCAGATGTAAGAGATGGTTTGAAATGGAGTGCTAGACAATTACTCCACGCTCAGTCAATTGCAAAATTAACCTATGATAAGCCTTTTAAAAAAGCTTTGAAATCTGTAGGTCAGGCAACAAGTTTTAGCTACTGTCATGGTGATAGCAGTTGTTACGGAACTTATATACGAATGGCAAAACCTTTTGCTTATCGATATCCTCTCCAAGAAGCTAATGGTAACTATGGAACACTAATTGATCCACAAGATCATAGCGCTTCTCGTTATGTTGAATTGAGAGGTTCTGAGCTTGCGGCCGCTTTATTGAAAGATTTAGACAAAGATACTGTTGATGAATGGGAAGACACTTATGATATGGAAGGTCAATTCCCTAGGGTTCTTCCTAGTGTAGGATTTTATAATATTGTAAATGGCTGCATTTCGATTGGTAGTGGTATGAGTTGTTCTATCCCACCTTTTAATCTAACAGAAATTAATAACGCCTTAATTAAATTACTTGAAGATGAAAATGCTTCAGATGAAGAAATCATATGCCTACCTGATTTTCCAACAGGCGCAACATTATTAAATAAAAAAGAAGTAATTCAAAGCCTAATTAAGGGACAAGGAAAGGCTTGTTGTGTTCGAGCTACTGTCGATTATGATGCAAAAAGTAATTGTTTAATTGTAACTGAAATGCCTTATTCTGTCTACACAAATACAATTATTGGAGAAATCAATGGTCTTATTGAGGAAGAAAAACTTCCTTATGTTAAGAAAGTTGAAGATTATACTGGACAAACACCAGAGGTGCATATTTTCTTAAACAAAGGAGTTAATTATACAAAAGCTCTAAAAGAACTTTATAAGACAACCTCTTTACAATCGTATTATTCTATTAACATGATAATGCTAAAAGATGGATTATATCCTACTGTGTTTGGGTTGCGTGAAGCTTTATTAGAACATCTGAAGCATGAGAAAAAAGTTTATATAAAGGCGTATCAGTTTGATTTGAATAAGATTAACAAAAGGCTTCATATCTTAAATGGTATGTTGGCGGCGCTCAGTAATATTGATAAAGTAATTGAGACAATTAGAAATTCTTCATCTACAAAAGAAGCTAGAATTCAATTAATGACTTTATTATCAATTGACGAAGAGCAAGCAGATGCAATACTAGCAATAAAACTTGCCAAATTAGCAAAACTCGAAGTTAATGAGATTAAGAAAGAAAAAATCGAATTAGATAATAAAGCTGAAAAAATTACAGCTATACTTAATGATGAAAATCTTTTGAAAGAAGAAATTAAGAAGGGTTTAATTTATATAAGAGATAAATTTGGCGATGAACGTAGAACCAGATGTATAGATTTAGACTTTACTTCTGAAGCAGATGATGCAGAGCCGATTGAAAAGAAACAACTCTTAATCCACTACACAAACCTCGGCAACATCTATACACAAGAATCTACAACATTACTAACATCACGACGTGGCGGTAAAGGCAGTAAAATTAAACTTAAAGATAATGAAGCTGTCGTACAAACGTTATCAAGTGATAATCTAGGTGCAGTATTAGCTTTTACCAACAAAGGACAAATGTACTCTTGTCAGACAAGTGAGCTACCAATAAATACTAAAGTTGCGGCGGCGCAGTTATTTGGTTTTGATTCTGGCGAACAACTAACCGAGATAACTACAATATCTCGCCGTGACCAGATTAAGTATTTTGTTTTCATTACTAAACAGGGAATGATTAAGAAAACGGCGGCGAACGAATACGATAAGAGACGTGGTAAAGCATTGAAGGCTATTAATCTACGTGATAGTGATGAAGTAGTATCAGTTCATTTCGTCAATACCGAACCTATTGGAATTTTGACTTCTCAAGGAAATTATGTTATAATAAATACAGATGATATAAATCCAATTGGTAGAAGTTCAATGGGAATTAGAGCGATTAAGCTTGGAAATAATGACTGTGTTATCGATTCTAAGATTATTAATGGTAAATATCTTCTAACTGCTTCTGCTAATGGAATTATCAAGAAATCTTCACTTGATGAATTTCCTATTTGCAATAGAGGAATTAAAGGGAAGAAAATCTCAGGAGTTCAAGAAAATGATAGAATAATCAAATTTTTGACTTTTAATGAAAATTGTGATATAATAATAACACAAGATAAGGGACAAATTAAATTCAACACGAGTGAGTTAAGATTACTTTCACGAGAGGCAATAGGTGTTAAAGCAATTCAGCTCAATGAAAATAGAAAAGTTGTTGATTTGATAAAATCCTAAAGTTAAAAATTTGACTTTCTAAGAAATTTATGATATAATATATATAGAAAATAAAACAAGAGAGGTAATACCAATGACGCTTGAAGAAAAACAAGAAATTGTCAGAAATAATAAAGATCCGTCTTTGGCGGCGTTGAAATCAATGTTAGATAGAATTTATGAACTAACAGATGATTTTTTGAATGAAAAAGGGAATGTTAAAACAACTCTTACACCAGATTATAAGGCTGGGAAGTTCTTACAATCTTTAAGAGATGACATTCCTAAGTTGGAAAAAGTTAGAGAAAAAATTCAAAACAATGACTTTAGTTTATCGCTTGTAGAAATTAACTATGTAGCACTAGCCTTTGTTTACGTGAGAGCGAGATTTGAAAAGCAAATTAAAAATATAAATGAAGCAATTCGGCAATCTACAGAAATTATTAACAATTTAATGGCAAAGAAACCTGAAGAATCTAGCGAATCAGAAATTTGACTTTTCAAAAAATTTATGTTATAATATTAGTATAATAAATAGTTAATTAAAACTATTTGCAAATAATTTTAATTTATTAAGGAGTGATTTATAATGGCAACAAAACCAATGACACCAAATTCAAGAAAGGTACTCGAATTCCTACAGGGCAATGGCGCTGGGGTTAAGTTTACTACAAAGGAAGTACAAGAAGCACTAGGCTTTGAAAAGGTAGCTTCTGTAACAGGTTCTGTGTCTGGCCTAGCTCGTAAGGGTTATGCAGTATGGGAAAAGGAAACTCGTACTGATGCAGAGGGTAATGAAAAGGTTGTATCTGTATTCTATTTGACAGATGAGGGTGCAAAGTTTGATCCAGATGCAGTAACTGCTGAATAAGACATCTTCTCTAAATAAAGGGGTTTAGTAACCCTAGTATCCCTCTATTTAGAATAATAATATTAAAAGGAATCGATGGAGGTAATGAGCAACTTCCATCGATTTCTTGAGAGACTTTAATTTAATTGGAGGAATATAAATGTTAAATATCAATGAAACAGAAAGTAAGAATGTTGTAAGTATTTGTGGAACACTAAGTGAGCTAGAAGTAGAGCAAAAGCGAACTGGTGATGGACGAGAGTATGTCGCAGCTCGTGGCTCGATTAAGGTAGATCAGGAAATCGATGGAGTCATGTACGAGAATACGATTCCTTTCCGTCAGTTCAGTATGAAGTTAAAGAAGGACGGCACAACTAACAAGATTTATGATTCAATTGTTAAGGAAAAGGAAACTTTAACTTCACTTGCTGCTTGCCCAGAAGATCAGCCAAATCTAGCATCTCGTGTTAGAATCAATGGGCGGCTTGAAGAAAATATCTGGATTGACCAGTCAACTAAAACACCTCGTACTTCATTCCAAATTTCAACAAGCTTTTTGAATTCACTTCGTGGCGAGCAGGATGATGAAGCAACATTTGAACTATCAGGTATTGTAATCAATATGTCAAGAGAAACTGATATGAATGGTGATGAAACAGGTCGTCTAAAGCTAAAGTTTGCAGTTGTTCGTTATGGCGGCAGAGTTGATGTAATTGATTTGATTGCTCAGTCACCAAATGCAGTAAACTTTATTGAATCTAACTGGAATGAAGGAGATACAGTTAATGTAAATGGCGTTGTAAATGTATCTCAGCATACAAAGGTTTGGTATGAGGAACAGGGATTTGGTCCAGCAATTAAGAGAACTAAGTCTGAATCTCGTAAGGAGCTAATCATTCTTGGCGGTTCTCCAAGTGGACTTGAAGAAGCATATTGCTATGATCCAGATGCAGTTAAGGCGGGACTTGCAGGTCGTCAGGCTAGAACTGAAGAATTAAAGCAGAGAACAAGTGCGCCTAAGAAAACTTCTAAGGTAAATGATTTTGGATTTTAATTTAGGAGGAATAAAATATGGCAATAGATTTGTTAAGTCTTGAGCCGCAAAAGATTAGTAGGAATTTAAGAGGAAAATTCATATTGGTTTACGGCGATCCTAGACATTTGGGACTAGTTAATTTAATTAAGAATTAACTTGAATAATTGGAGTAAAAGCATGAAGGCTAAACACTTAATGTGCAAGCTAACGTGAGCGGAAGGATAAATTAAAAGTTTATTCACGCGCAACGCATAGAAAGAATAACTTTAAGGAGGTTGATCCAAAGATGGATGAACAGATGCTTATTAAAGACTATTTAAGTGGTATGTTGACCATTCAGCAAATAGCACGTAAGTATCACATTGGAGTAGAAAAAATGAAGGATATTTTAAAAAAAGAAAACGTCCCTCATCTCTCCAGAAGCGATAGATGTATTCTTAAAAAAAATCAAGGATATACAATAGAGGAAATAGAACAAACTATTGTTGATAATTACGTTAATAAACAATGGGGTTTAATAAAATCAGGGAGACAATTCGGCATTTCTGAAAATACTGTGAAGAAAATCTTAAAAAAACATAATATTACACCAAGAAATCTACATGAAGCAATATGTATAACCAACAGCACTGGAGAACGAGGTACTATTTATAAAAAAAATGAAAACTTTTTTTCAGTACAAACTCATGAAATGGCATGGTTATTAGGATTTCTGGCTTCTGACGGTAATGTTAGATCAAATAATAACTGTATAAGAATTGGATTATCTTCTGTTGATAAAGAGGTATTAGAAAGAATTAAAAAAATTGCTGGGATAGAAAATCCAATTACAGAAAAAATATCAAATAGAGGGTTTTCTTATGTAAGTTTAGAATGGAATTGTAAAAAGCATAAGGAAGATTTAGCTAAATATTCTATTGTTCCTAATAAAACATATATTTTACAACCACCATTACTATTAAATGAAAAATATCAATTAGATTATATAAGAGGATATTTTGACGGTGACGGAACCATAAACTTAAACACTCGAAAAGATGGAAGAAAATCCATAAGATGGGGTATTTGTGGTGCTTCTCGTCCAGTATTGGAATGGATTGTAAAAGTATTAGAAAAAAATGACGTTCCCCCAGTAAGAGTAAATATTGAACGAAAAGACCCATTGTTTTATACTATTATTTATAGTACTAACAGTTCTAAAAAAATATATCATTTATTGTATGATAAAAATCCAAAACTTTTTTTAAAGAGAAAAAAAGATAAATTTGAAGACATCTTAAAACTTTTTCCTTAAAGAGTAAAATTCCACGAGACTCCACTTCTATTGAAGAAAACCTATGCTGAACTTATAGGAAACTATAAGAAATAAGAGATAAAAAGCTCTTATGACAACAAATTGAAATGCGGCAAGACTAGTCTAGCCTCCCAATTCGACGAAGCACTTATATGCTCCTTCGAACAAGGAAGCAATGCACTGAATCAGGTTTACATACAGCCGACCAAGACTTGGAACGAGTGGAAACAGATTCTAAGTCAGCTCACCCGCAAGAATGAGTTGAAAGAAAAATTTCATACAATTGTTATCGATACAGTGGATCAGGCTTGGGATGCGTGCGTGACATATGTTTGCTCACAAAATGGCGTAGAGAGGCTAGGCGACCTACCGTACGGTCAGGGGTATGACCTAGCTAAAAAAGAGTTCTCATCAGGTATTCGTGACTTGACATTCGCAGGCTATGGATTGGTATTCATCAGTCATTCAATGGAAAAGACATATACAGATGAAAAGGGTGACGAATATACAAAAATTGTTCCAGCTCTACCTAATCGTCCATTTGAAATTGTAAATAAACTTGTTGACATAATTGCTTATATACGTGAAATTCCTATTGAAGAGAACGGCGAAGTAGTAAGAAAACGTTATATGTTCTTCAGAGGAAATGATAGGTTCTTAGCTGGTTCAAGATTCCATTATATGCAAGATAAAGCTGAACTTTCTTATGAAGCTCTAGTAGATGCAATCTATTCTGCAATTGATAAAGAAGTTGCAAATACTGGCGGCACAACAACTGAAGATGCTAATCCTTATACGGTTCAAGATTTTGATTCTCTAATGGATGAAGCTAAGGCTCTATGGGGAATGGCAATTCAGAAAGATAAAGTTAAGGAAGTAAGTACTGTTCTTGAAAAGGAATTCGGTAGACCAATTAAGTTCTCAGAAATTCTTCCAGAACAAATTGAGGAACTAAAAGCGGTATTACTTGAAATTAAAAACATTGTTTAAATAAATAGAAAGGAGATAATTTATAAGACGAAGGTTTTATTTATTATCTCCTTTTGTCTTTTAGAGGTGAAAATTTTTGAAAGTATTAGATACTAATGTTCTAATTGATTTTCCTAATATAGTAACAAAAGAAAATCAGGATTATGTTATCTCAATGTCAGTATTAAATGAAATAGATTCATTAAAACTTAGCTCAAATAGTAACGTGGCCGCCAAAGCAAGAAAAGCAGCAGTTTATATATCAAAAAACTTAAATAATATTAAGTTTGATACTCGCCGCCGAAGTGGTTTAGTTGATGATCAACTTGTTGAATTGACAAAGGAATTAAAAGGAACTCTTATTACTAATGATGTGGCGCTAAAAGTTAAGGCTAAGGTTCAAGGCATAGAAACTGAGGGATATACATGGGACGAAGAGTATAAAGGAATTGTTTATTTAGAAGATTTGGTTAGTAGTGATGAATATGATAATGCTCTTGCCGCACTATTTGAAACAGGAGAGCTAAATATTGATTATAAGTTTAGTACTAATGAATTTCTTGTTGCGGCACGAGAAAATGAAAATCCTTCAATTTTTCGCTATGGCGGCGATAAATTTAAGCAAGTTATTGCTAGAAGCTTTAAGAACAATTGGTGCGGAGAGATTAAACCCAGAAATATTGAACAAGTTTGCTTGATTGACCTCTTACTAAATGAAGAAATTGCCGTTGTCTGTGCAAAAGGCAAATTTGGTACCGGCAAAACGGTACTTACTCACAACTATGCCATAAAACGACTCGAAGAAGATAAAATAAAGAAAATTGTTTATGTACCGAATAATGCCTATACTCGTGATTCTCTTGAGGTAGGCACATTGCCGGGTTATCGAAGAATGGCCCCTATCATATGATAGCAAATCTCGTGAATTGCTGGGATCTCCCAAGTGGACAATCAGCAGCCAAGCTTATTAAAATAAGAAGGTTCAACGATTATCGAAAGAGTAGTTTAACGAAGTGCGAGAACTTAGAAATAAGTATGATATAATCTAGCCTTTTATGTAAGTAAAAGTAGTAACGGATTTATTCGATAAACAATTAAGCCAAATTGGCCCATTAGTTGATTTAGTTGGAATTGATCAAATTCAACGTTGGATTATGAATGAACAATTGGAAATCGTTCCTTTAGCTTATATGCGTGGCCGCTCATTTAACGATTCAATTGTTCTTGTTGGTGAAGCGGAAAATTTAACAGAGGATCATATTAAACTATTATTAGCCCGCTGCGGCGAAAATACGAGAATTTTCTTTGACGGAGACGTACAACAAGTAGATAGCGCAATTTTTAAGGATAAGAATGGGTTAAAGCTTTTGCTTAATTTACATAATTCTCCTGTTTATTCAAAGATTTTTGGGACAGTTCCACTAGTAAAAATTGAAAGAAGCTTAGTTGCTTCGTGTGCTGATTATTTAGATAATGTTTAACTTATTATTTTCTCAATTTCTATACCGTTTTTCTCAATTTTGAATCTGTCTAAAAGAAAATTTGACTTTTTCTAAGAAAAATGATATAATATATATAGATTCAAAAAAGAAAG
>MOYD01000005.1 GCA_001899395.1 Candidatus Gastranaerophilales bacterium Zag_111
AAGATTTTTACGAGCCGCATCATCTTGGTTTATTGTGGATTTAGAAAATAAGTCCGTTGTAAATATTACCCAAAAGTATCCGGAATTTTTGAAATATGTTAAGCTCGAGGATGATTTACAGTTGCAAAAACTCAGACCGATTGACAGAGTGGACGCGCAAAAGATGTTCCACGTAAGATACGATGACCTTGATATCAACAATCATGTTAATAATACTGTTTATATAACCTGGGCAATGGAAGTGCTCGATTATGATTTTAGAATTTTGCATAGTCTGAAAACCCTTGATATTTATTTTAAACATGACGTCAAATATGGTGATGACGTGCTGTCTCAGGTTAAATTTGCCGGTAATAATGTAACAGAGCATATTATAATAAATGCTGTGACAGGTGAAGAGTTATGTCTTTTGCGCATGGAGTGGACTGTCGTTGATTAAATATCTTAATAATTGAATATTATAATCTTTTTTGTAATATAATTATATTGTATAGATTAGGGAAAACGAGGGTTTTTAATATGGCAAACAGATACGACTGCGGAGAAGTAATTACTGCAATGGTTACACCTATGGAGAAATCAGGCGCAATTGATTATGATAAAGTTGAAGCTTTAGCAGAACACCTTATCAATTCAGGCAGTGACGCATTACTTGTAGCAGGAACAACAGGAGAATCTCCAACATTAACAAATGAAGAAGAAATTGAACTTGTTAATTCAGTGAAGCGCGCAGTTGCCAATAAAGCCAAAATTATTTTAGGTGCAGGTTCAAACTCAACTGCTTCTGCTATTGAGTATTCAAAGTTTGCACAAAAAGAAGAAGTTGACGCTATTTTATCTGTCGTGCCTTATTACAACAAACCGAACCAGCGCGGGATGATTGAACATTTTTCCAAAATAGCGCAATCAACTGATTTACCGATAATAATGTATAATATTCCGGGTAGAACAGGGGTGAATATGCTTCCTGAAACAGTTGCGTTTTTGGCTGAAAAATTTCCTAATATTGTTGGGTTAAAACAGAGTTTTGCTGATATGGATAAGGTGACAGAGTTAAAAATGCTTTGTCCTGAAAATTTTGTAATATATTCAGGCGATGACAGTTTAACTCTTCCGATGATGTCAATCGGTGCGCATGGGGTAATTTCTGTTGCCTCACATCTGTTTGGTTCTGAGATTAAATCAATGATAAGAAACTTTAAATCAGGTGAATATGTTGCAGCGCGCAACATGCACAAAAAACTTTATCCTGTGTTTAAAGCCTTATTTACAGCACCTAATCCAACGCCTGTTAAGGCTGCATTAGCGCATAAAGGGCTTATTGAAGATTACGTAAGGCTTCCGCTTGTAACCTTAACTGATGCTGAAAAATCGGAATTGTTCGATGTGATTGACAGCGTTAAAGCAGAATTAAGCGGACAGGACTAGTTCTTTTCACAGAAATTTAATTTATAGTAATAGATAAAAGAGGGTAAAAAATTGAAGAACAAGATTATTATGTTTTGGGTAATTGTAGCAATAGTAATTGCTTGTGCTTTTACTATCTATAAGAAACCTACAAAACTGGGACTTGACCTTGTTGGCGGTTCAAGAATTATGCTTGAAGCAAGAACAACTGACACGGTTACAAAAATTACACCTGAAGTTATGAACCGTTTGCAATACGCGATTGAAAGCCGTGTAAACAAATTGGGCGTTTCTGAAACAAGCGTTGCGCAAGTTGGGGACAAAAGACTTTTGGTTGAAATTCCAAACGTTACGGACTTAAAAGAAGCAGAAGCATTTTTGGGTAAAACTGCACTGCTTGAATTTAAGCAGCCTGTATTTGATGAGAAAAATCAGCCAAAACGCGACAATATGGGTGCAATTGAGTGGGAGCCTACAGGTTTAAGCGGTGAAGATTTAAAATCAGCGTCAATCGGTTCAGACCAGACAGGTCAATGGACTGTATCGTTAGAATTTAACGGCAAAGGTGCTACAAAATTTGCTGAATTAACCCAAAAACTTGTAGGACAGCAAATGGCAATCTTTTTTGACGGTGAAGAAATTTCAGCACCGGTTATCAGAGAGCCAATCTTTGGAGGCAGAGCTGAAATCTCCGGCGGCAGCACAAACGGATTTA
>MOYD01000006.1 GCA_001899395.1 Candidatus Gastranaerophilales bacterium Zag_111
CAAATTCACTCATAATGTTATTAATAAAACTAAAAGCAGCTTGAATTTTATTTTCATTTTTTTTTATTAATTCAAATATTTCTTTTGGATTTGTTCTAATTTTATCTTCATAAAATAGTATTTGAGGAATTTGCAACTCATTTAATATACTTGCTTCGGCTCTATCATAAATTTTATAAGCAAACATCTGAGCAAAATCTTTATTATAATTTTTCATTCCTATCTGTCTGTACTCAGAACCTGGTTCATCTGGTAATATGTTATAAAAATCTTCATAATCATAGTTTTGACTTGTTATTTTATCTGTAATAAAGTCAAGCTGCTTTGAATTTAATTCACTATTTATATTTAAAACTGGTATTTTAGGATATTTTTCATATAAATTTTCGGAGTTTTTACCAATTAATAATAAATGCCCGGTTGGTACTTTAATTACAGCTAATAATGAATTGGGTAGCAAATACTGTTTTAAGTTTGAGTATTCTTTATTATTTCTTGTTAATATGCTTTCCGGGAATAAACCTATAAAATAATCTTCCTTTTGTGAATTTAGTAAAAAGCTTAATAAAAATAAAACTTCGCTTGGTAATTTTATATTTTGCTTTTTAAATTTTAATATTTCGTTAAATTTAATATTATTATACCATTCTTCTGGAACTTGTCTCATATCGCCCATTGGAGGGTCAAAAATAAAGACCCCTTTTTTATACTTGCTTACATCTAATGAATCAATACTGTCTTTTAGCCTTATATCATTTATCAAAGATTCATATTCAATATCTTCAAAACAAAAATACAAATATGCCCTTGCTATACAAATCATTTTAGGATTAATGTCATTTCCCCAAATCTCACCAGTGTTAAAATTGCTTAAAATAGAGCCAAACCCAACTGCTAAGTCAATAAACGGTCCCTGAGGATTTATTTTTTTAGCAATTTCTACCATTAGATTTTGTGTATTTCCATTAGTAATTTTTGTTGAAGCTCCGAACTCATGAACCTTTTCTTTAAATAAATGATCTATAGAATTACGTATGTCGGACTTTGTAAAATCCATTATTTTAGAAAAGTTTTTAAGATTATGTACTAAATAATAAATCAACTCTTCATTTACGTAATTGATGTAAAGTTCATTATACAAAAAGTCAAAAATATAATCATGAGCCTCTTCGTATTCTAATAAAGAAGATTCATCTTTTATAGATATAGATAAAAACAAATCTTTTTTCTTTGTAAAAATAAGATAAATTATAGAAAGCGTAATGGATATACATTCATCTATATTTGAATTATATCTTTTTACAGCTACAAAAAGTGAGTTTATCAAATTATCAAGTAAGTTATTTGTCATTTCCCCTCCGTGTTAATTGACCAGTAAAGGCGTGGTGGAGGAGAGATTGGAACATTTGTTTTGCGTTTTTGAACTCCTCATTTTGTTCTTTAATATAAAAATTTATTTCTCTTACTTTTTCAGCAAATTGTTTTTGTAATTCGATAGGAGGTAATGGAAAAGTATAATTTAAAACATAGTCTTTAGGTAATCTTTTTTGCCCTGCAGCGCCAGTAATTTTATATTTTCCAGGCTCTACAAAATCATATGATTTTATTAATGAATATACATACTCTGGCAAAATAACAATTTTATTAGGTCTTAAAACATAGAATTCAGTGCTTCCAAATCCATGACCATTTAATAAGTTACGAACGATTGCTGCTTTTCCATTTTCAAAACACGGAGTAATTTTTGCCAACAATACATCTTCATTTTCAAAATTTGTAAACCCCTTTTTTACTTCTTCATACATTTTTATTGTAGATAGATCTACCTGACCATTTTCGCTAATATCTTTCATTCCTAAAAATGTAACATTTAAATTATCTTTAAGATTAGGTTTGGCTGGATTTAACTCAATGCAGTCTCTAAATCTTACAATCTTTGATTTTGTAACATTGTTATTTATATCTCCAAACATCTCTTGAAAGAGTGCAGGGATGAGGGCTTGGGCATGAGATATGCATTCTTCTCTCAGACGAATTATATCACTCATTCTGTCTAAAACTTGAACAATTTCTTGCTGTTCTGCCAATGTTGGAGGGATTACATATTTTTCCGCTTTTACATATTTAAAATGTCTGTTATAGCCAGTGTCAGGAATTTTTTTATTTAATAATTGATAATATCCAAATTTTAAATCAATGCTATCTTTAGTTTCTAAAATCTGTGTTCCATCTGCGCCAACTGCAAAGTCAAAATCGATATACTTAACAATTCGTGTGTGGTCACCAAAAATAATTACATTTTTTTTGTTAAATTTTTTACTTTCATCATCAGTATAACCAATCATAAGTTTTTGTCCTTGATCAACAACAGGAACTAATCCTTTTTCAAGATAGTCTTTTTTTTGTATTTGATACTTTTTAGATGGCAATACAGTAAAAAATGAATCAAAATTTACTAATTCCCAACCTTTAGGAGTTTCTTTATTCATTTATCCCTCCTAACTTTTCTTGCAATTTTTCAAGAAGTGCGAGGGATTTTTTCTCTGCATCTATCATTAATTGAACATATTCTTGCGGTGTATGTTCAAATGTTGGTGCTACATATTCTAGTTTTTTGTATCTTGAAGGTAGCAAGTTGTACTCATTTTCTTTTAGCTCTTTTAAAGTTACGTTAAATGATTTTGAGCTTTCTTCTTTATTTTCATATTTTGAAATAATATCAGGTATATCATTTGCTTCTATTGGTGTACGTTTATCATCAAGCGTAAAACCATCATTGGCCATTTCATAGAACCAGGTTTTTTGAGTTTGACCACCTTTTGTAAAAATTAAAACAGCAGTTGCAACACCCGCATAAGGTTTAAATACACCTGATGGCATAGAAATAACTGCCTCTAATTGATTTTCTTCAATCAATTTCTTTCTTAAGGTTTTATGAGCATTAGAATCTATTGATAACACCCCTGTTGGGATAATAACAGCTGCTCGGCCTCCAACTTCCAACATTTTTATAAATTTAGCCATAAACAAGAGTTCTGTTTTCTTTGTTTTTACAACAGCAGTGAGTTTTGGATCAATATCAGATTCATCTAAACTGCCTGTAAACGGAGGATTAGCAAGAATCAAAGTATATTGGTTTTCTTCTTGAGCATCTTTCGATAAAGAATCTCTTAATTTAATATTCTTTGGTTTAATATTATGCAAAATCATATTCATTAAACCAATACGATACATTGATGGATCAAATTCTGAACCAAAAATTACATTTTCATCCATAGTTTTTCTGTGAGAATCATTTAGTAAATCACCAAAGAATGAAGAAATTTCTTTAAAATCATCCGAAGTATTTGATTCTAAAATATATCTATAAGCCCCGCATAAAAAGCCACCGCTACCACAAGCAGGATCGCAAATTTTATCATCAACTCTTGGATCAACAAGTTTTGTCATCATATCAATAATATGGCGAGGGGTTCTAAATTGTCCGTTTGTACCTGATTGAGCGATTTTATTAAGCATATATTCATAAACATCGCCTTTTCTATCATTACCATCAGAAAAGTCCATTTTATCAAGCGTTTGAACTGCAGTATCTAATAACGATGCTTTCGAAATTAAACAAACAGAATCTTCAAGAGCTTTGTTAATTTCACCTAATAAAGGGAAAACTTCTTCACGATAAGTTTTTAGCATTTCATCTGGAGCTAATTGTTTAAAGTTACTCCATCTTAAATGTTCACGATTTTCAAAAAAAGATTTTCTATCTTTACCAAAAGTTTGTGCTTTTTTATCTTTTAAAATTTCTTGATTCTCAAACATTTTGAAAAAGATCAAATAAGTTAATTGTTCTATTACTGAAATAGGGTTGCTAATCCCTGATGACCAAAAAGTATTCCATAATTCATCTATTTTTGCTTTAAATTCTCTATCAGTCATTATCCAACTACGCTCTCTTTTATCATAAATCCATCTAATACGTTATATAGTTCTCTTAATTCTTCATCTGTAAAAATATCTGAAATATCACCAAGACCTGTAAATGGTCTATCATATAGTGAGGTTTCTTTTAAATAATTATTTGCCTTTAATTGATTTTCCACAAGCTTCAAACATTGTAATTGTCTTGTATTTAAAGTTGTATGGTGCTGTCTAAACTCCTTTAATCTTGCATTAATCTCTTCTTCGTCAATACCTATTATACTTCTTATTAATAAAGCAGTATCATTAGCTTTATCAGGATAAAGTTTTTCCAATTGTTTCAAAGTAAAGTGTGGGTTTTGTTCTAAAATGATGGAAACTAATGCTTGCAATTCTAATTCTGTAATATTTCTACCTTTTTTAATCTTTTGAAGAACAATATTTTCGGTAGAAATTTTTCTTAAGAATTCTTCTAAATCGTGTTTAAAGCCTTCGCCAAAAGTTGTAAATAATTTTATTGGTAATTCTTCATTAATTGTAATTTCATCTTCAATATCAATAGTTATAATATCATTATCAATAATTCGACCTTGACGATATTGCATTAATGGGCTTAACTGGGTTCTAACCTCTTCAAGTTCTTGATAATCAAAATTTTTAGCAAAATCTGAAGACTTAACTTTTTCAATCAAATCTGCCTTTTCTTTAACCTTGTATATTGTTGTTCTTAATTCAAAAATAGAATTTCTAATTTCGTTTCTTAAATATTCAATTCTTTTATCTTGCGCTTTAGTGTCAATGTTATTCTTTTCTTGCAGTTGTTTATCAAGTTGAGCAATTTCATACTTAATAACAAGAATTTCAAACTGCATAGCTTTATCTTGAGCGTATGATGTTTGATGTCTTTTCATAAGTGGTCGAACTTTAGAATCTAAAAGTTCAATAAAACTTTCGTCAAAGTCTTGCCAATATTCTTCGGTTTTTAAAATATCGTCTAGAAGCATTGCTTGTTCTTGCACATCAACCGATTTTTTAGGTAAAGAACAAATATCATTTTTTAGTAATTCAATTGTTTTTTTGCATATTTCTTCATTCTCAACGGCTTGAGCAGCAAGAACAAGCTCAACTCTTGCCTTAAATAATCTTTCATATAAAGAAGGTTGTTCTTTTGGAATATAACCCTCAGGGTTTTCATCAAAAAATTCGAAATTTGAATAATGATCAAAAATTACAAAATGTTCTTTGTTTTTTCCTGAACCCAATAAATTTTCACAAAGCCTTGTGCCACGACCTATCATTTGCCAAAATTTAACTTTAGAATATATTGGTTTTGCAAAAACTAGGTTCAAAATTTCAGGAACATCAACTCCGGTATCTAACATTGATACAGAAATTGCGATGTTAATATTATTTTCTTGAGATTCACCTTTAAAGTCATCTAATAAAATTGAAGCATTAGGATCGTGAGAATCAATTAGCCTTGCATAAGTCCCTTTATATTCAGGATACATATCGTTGAATAATTTCTCTAACATTTCACCATGTCGATGGCTTCTTACAAAAATAATCGATTTACCTAATTTCCCATTTGAATCTTTTAAGCCATTATCCATTAATGATCGAATAATTTTCCTATTAGTTTCTTCATTGGTTATTTGGGATTCTAATTCTTTGCTTTCAAAATCAAATTTTTCAGGATCTTCAACTTGCTCGTATAATTGTTGTTTTTGTTCTTCTGTTAAATCATTGAATTTTATACCACGTTCCAAGAATTTTGTTTGAACTTTTTGTACCTTATATGGAACTAAATACTTTTCTTGTATTGCATCGGCTAACTCATAACTAAATGTCGGATTTTTATCATCTGTATTAAACATTTTATAGGTGTTACGAGAAATATAATCAACAGGTGTTGCAGTTAAACCAATCTGAAAAGCATCAAAATATTTAAAAATTTCTCCATAAATATTATAAATTGAGCGGTGAGACTCATCTGCAATAATTAAATCAAAAAATCCTGGTGTATACATTTGGTATGCTTGTTGCATTGCAGGATATGTTGCAATATAAACTTTTTTATTTTTATCGCCTCTAGTTTGAGCATTGACTAAAACTCTAGAGAGACTGTCTAAGTGTTTTTTGAAAGCTCCATCTGCCTGTTTTCTTAACTCATCTCTATCTACTAAGAAAAGGACTCTTTTAACCCAATTTGCTTGAACTAAACCAATAATTATCGACATCGCAGTTCTGGTTTTACCTGTTCCTGTTGCCATTACAATCAGGGCTTTTCTTTGACCAGAGGTAAAGGCCTCGTATGTTTTACGAATTGCCATAAACTGATAATCACGATTAATTATGTCTGTATCAATTTTAATATCTTCTAGAGGTTTTCTATTTTTTCTTTGGAATAAACGAGTTAAAATATCCTCTTTTGAGAACATTCCATAAATTCTGCGTTCTGGATAATTAACATCATCCCAAATATATGTTTCAAAACCATTTGTGTAAAAGATTAACGGTCTGAAACCAGTCATTTTTTCAAGTGCATTTGCGTATTGACGTGCTTGTTCTTTGCCCTCTTTAACATCACGTCTGGATTTTTTAGCTTCTATAATTGCTATAATTTGCCCATTATCATCATATAAAGCGTAATCAATAAAACCTTTGCCAGAAGAAGTATTAATTAAACCTTCTACAGGAACTTCTCGTTTTACTTCATTAGTATTGTATTCTTTAATATCATGAGAAAAATCTTGAACCTTTTTAAGATTCCAC
Source organism: Candidatus Gastranaerophilales bacterium Zag_111 (assembly GCA_001899395.1). Lineage (GTDB taxonomy): Bacteria > Cyanobacteriota > Vampirovibrionia > Gastranaerophilales > Gastranaerophilaceae > Zag111. Next base: position 6,694 of record MOYD01000006.1, read on the forward strand.
CCGGAATCTAATAATAAATTATCAATTATAAAATGGCGTGTTTGAGCTTCAGTAAGATTGCTTAATCTATCAGTAACTTCTTCTGTTTCTTTTTGTTTACCGATAAGTTCACTAGTTTTGTCTGTTTCTGATTGTTTTAGTGAATTTTCTTTAAGCTTTAATTCAGCTTCGAGTTCTGCACTACGTTTCTTCGCTTCTTCAAGCTCTTTTTCTAATAATAACTGACGACTAACAGGCTTTACATATGCTGATATTAAGGAACTATCCCCTTCGCAATTTGTTAAATAATGCCAAACACAAAGCCCCCAAGTATATTTTAAAAGAGTATGAGCCCTTTCGTTAGAAGCAATATTTTCGTGTACAGCATCATTCCCACATTTTCTAATGATATGAAATACATCCATATATTGAGCTTTTATATATGGTTTAAGGGCTTTTAATAATTCAAATTGAGACAGTTTAGATTTTTCGTTAAAATATTTATAATAAATATCTTTAGCGATAAACTCTGTAATTAAACGCAATTTTGTTAAACAAGATGCCGCATCTGTATCTATCAGTTCTTCTGCCAAACTGCCAAGCTTTGAAAGTTCTGGATATTCATTTGCAAGAAAGTCAAAATTGTCCATAATAAAAACACCTTTGATGAAATAATGATATCACAAAATCGGCAAAATATTAATTTTAATGATTTTACAAGTAAAAATCTCGATATACTGCGTCGATGTCTTCTTGTTCGATGCCGATATAGCGGAGGGTGATTTGTGACGAAGAGTGATTAAAAATCTTTTGCAGTAGCACGACATCGTCATATTTTTGGTAGCAATGGTACCCAAAAGTTTTCCTCAATGTATGTGTGCCAATTCGTCTTGTTATTCCGACAGCCCGTGCGGCTTTATTTAAAATCTTATACGCTCTACTCCGTTCCATTAGTCTCTTCTTTTTTGTATAAAATAATGGTTGATCCTCCGGCATATCCTTTGTAAATTCTTCAATCTCTTTCTTCAAATTCTTATTAAGTGGAAATATTTTCTGTTTATTAGTTTTCAGTTCTCTGATTTCAATATACTCTTTACTCCTCACATCCCCTACGTTAAGAGCGAGTATATCAGAAATCCTCAGCCCACTATTTATCCCAAAGCTGAAGAGCAGAGCGTTTCTTGGTTTCTTTGCCAAAAATTCTTTCATTTTTCTAATATCGTCAAGGCTTTTTATTGGGTCAACAGCATTCATCTACAAACCTTTAGAGTAACATATATCACTCAAAAGCAAGAGAAAGTAAAGTGGGAATGGGCAAATGAACGAAAAACGCCTTTTAAATATCTTTTAAAAGGCGTTTAAATTCTGTTTAAAACACGTTTAAAAAGTGTTTAAATTATGCATTTAAGTAATCAATCACTTCGTCAACGTGACCTTTGACTTTTACTTTGCGCCATTCTTTAATAACATTTAAATTTTCATCTAAAACAAAAGTTGAGCGTTCAATACCCATATATTTTCTACCATATATAGATTTTTCAACCCAAATATTGAACGCTTCGGCAAGTTTGTGTTCTGGGTCTGAAAGCAAAATAAAATTAAGGCTTTGTTTTTCTTTAAATTTCAAGTGGCTTTTAATGCTGTCAGGGCTGACTCCGATTACGGTTGCGAAATTTGTTAGTCTGTTTATGTTATCTCTAAAATCGCAGGCTTCTTGAGTGCACCCTGAAGTATTGTCTTTTGGATAAAAGTACAAAACAACTTTTTGCCCTTTAAAATCATTCAAAGAATATTCTTTTTCTACGCCATCAACATCAATGCCTTGTTGTTTTATATTGTTCATATCTCATCTCCAATTATTCTTTAATAATAACACAAGTTTAAGTATTTTTGATTATACAAATATTCAAACATCGTTTAAAAGTAGTTTAAAGTGTGTTTAAAAATATTTTAAAACTATCTAGCATTTTTTAATTTTACAATCGCATTAGCAAAACGTTCATGCATTATTTCTTCGTGCGAGCTATCTATTGATTTTGTATGTTTTTTAAGTGCATATAAAAATTCTGAAAAATATGGAATCTTTTTATATAAACTTTTATTTTTCTCAAAGAAATTATAAATTTCACTAAATTCAATCAATTTATAATATTCCCCACACTCATAGTTTTCTAATTTTATATGATTGTAATTAGGTGCAAAAATAAAGTAGAAACATTCTTTTCCAGAATGATTTTTTTCTACATATTCACGATATTTTTTAAGTTGTGATTGTATCAAATCACTACCAATATCGTGTCTTTTGCAGATTCCATTTATATTTGATTTAATCTTATTTTCAATAACAATAGCTTTATCATTATTTAATAACAATAAATCAATATTTTCTTTTTCTCTTAAAGTACAAAAATTAGGGCTAAAATTAGCAATACCTAAAACTTCTTTTGCAAATTTACTAAAAGCTAACGGATTTGCATCAAAAATATATTTAAACAAATTAGAAAAGACTAATTCGTCATTTTGTTTTTGAATAATATCGATAAAGTTATTAGCACTTTCATCTTTGTTCTTTCTTTTGTTTAAAATTTCTTGAACTTTAGGCGTTGTATTTTTATCTTCCCAAAGCGTGTCATCGTTAATAATTTCCTCTAAAACATCAAAGCTTTTAGTCCCTTCTTCAATATACATTTTAGGACTTTGAGATGGGAAATGCTCAACATCTTCCATAAAATAACAATCAATATTTGATTTATCTGTAGTAATATATATTGGCTTAGTAGCTTTCCTTATACAATTCGCTTTAAAAGTAACATAAATACATTCGTCATTGCCCTTGTTATGTTCGCAAATTTTATATTGTTTTAATCCACCATAAGTAATCTTATTCTTATCCAAATAATCTAATTGAAACTGATGTTGAGATTGTCTTTCGTCATTAGTAAAAGCTTTTTGTATATATGCAACTTGCTCTAAATCAGTAGCTTTTGCAATGATTTCAATAATTTTGGAGCTACATCTTTTAACAAGTAATATCGATTTAATTTTATCGTTATGTTTTTTACTCATTGAACCATAAGGTAAAATATAGATGTAATTATTGTCGTTATCGGCTTTAAATAAATTTATAATCTCATGTCCTATATTGGCATTCTCATCTTCAAGATAAGCTCCTGTATACATAATGTTTAATAAGATTTCTTTTGTCATATAGCCTCTTTTAATGCTAAATTTAATTCCATTAAACTTAATTTTATTCTAACACAATGTCAATATAGGTCGCATTTTAAAATTCAGTTATCCAGAATTTCCGGATAACTGAATTTGAACTTGTAAGAAATTCTTAATAGTTCAAAAAAATAGGGGGATCTTTCCTAATGACAACATAACATTCTGGATGTGCATTTTTTAGAATAACGAGCTACAACATTCTAATGTTGCCTTTTAAAATCCATTAAATTCAATATTAATCTCAGCTCAAAGCTAATTTGATATCTAACTTAAAGATTATTTATAATGAATATCACGAACATCTCTTTCCAAAATAATAGTTTCAATAGTAATAATATACCCCCGCACACAAAAGAAAATACCAACAATAAAGATTCCAAACATATCTTAATTGGAGCCTTGAGTGCACTTGCGGTTTTGGGTATCGCAACAATCGGCATATATAATGGCAAAAAAAGTTCACATGCGGGAGAGATAAGAGATATAATTTTGAAAATAAATGAAAGAGCCCAAAATACCAAAAATGCAGTTGAACAAATAGCACATAATAAGGCAGTAAATTCACAAACCAGCCATAGCGAAGAATATTTTGAAAATATTGAAAACCTATGGGAAACAATAGATAAAAACTGGACAGAATGGCAGCAACAAGGCGACAAATTAAAAAATACTTATGGTCATAAGGCTATATTTGAACATTTTAACATATCTCCAAAACAATTATCAGATATACATAGAGATATCGAATCCTTACACATGTCATTATTACAATATTTCAGAACAAGCAATTCTGAATATGAAACATTAATACCTAAACTCGCAAAAAAAATATTGAAAGACGGAACTTTGGATGAATTGACAAAACAAGGCAATAAAATGACAAGGGAAGATATATGTGCAGATGCTTCACAATGGCAAAAATATTGGAGAAGTACTTTTAGGAATGTTGACAGACCTACAGCAGATATTAACAAATTGAAAGAAATCTTACAGTAATCTATTCTTCAAGCAAATAACTTTTAACATTTTGTTTTCTGATATCATCAAAGTATTTAATTGGTTTGCAAGGATTACCAACAGCAACACAATTATCAGGGATTGACCGATTTACAACACTTCCGGCTCCAATTATTGAGTTTTTACCAATTGTAACTCCGGGTAAAATTATTACTCCTCCGCCAATCCAGGCACCGTCTTTTATTTCAACAGGGTCAGCACAGGTTCTATAATACACAGGATCATTTGCATCTCTGTCTAAAATATATCTTTCTTCAGGTAAAACCGGATGATATGCAGTATAAATCTGGATATTTGGAGCAAGCATTACACAAGAACCTATTGTGATTTTGGCATTATCTATAAATGTACAATTTGAGCCAATAATTACATCATCACCAATAAAAACATTTTTACCGAAATCGCAAAAGAATTTTTGGTCAATCGCGACATTTTTACCTATTGAACCAAGCATTTTTTCAAGAATTTCTCTTTTTTTATCTGTATCGCCATAGTCAAGGGAACAGTATTCTCTTGCTAAATTTCTTGCTTGTATGTGTAATTTATTCAGTTCCTCTGAGTATGTTTCAATATACCGGCTCATCCCCACTCCTTTTTTAGATATTATAGAACAAATAAAAATTTTTTTGGCAAATTTTTATATTGACAAGTTCTATACCGGTATGAACAATGTTTCCTTTCTTGGTATACGTCCTCCCCATATGCTTGAAGGAATAGTCGTTTACCCAATCAATAAAGATTTATCAATGTCTGATATAAATAACTGTCTTAAAGCTATCTGTCCGGAAGCAAAGATTGGCAGCGGTTGTAACGGTGATGTTTTTACTTTGGGTATGGATTTAGTTGTAAAAAAAGCCAGACCGGATGCTTTAGTTAATAAAAGTTTGATGAATGAAGCTGAAAAACTTGATATACTGTATAATTTTGAACAAGAAAGAGGTATGAAATTAAATAATGTTCAATCAGGGATAGCCGGATTTGAATTTTGTAACGGAAAATCTTATTTGATATCAACTAAGGTTGAAGGCAAAAAAGCAGATTTTTTCAAAAATCCTTTTAATGAGAAAAATTTAGCTTCATTACTGGAAATTTTAACAGAATTTGATAAAGGTTCCGTTAAAAACGGCAGATTGATGATATATGATGTAAATTTAGATAATATCCATATTACTAAAGATAATGCCGGAATTTTTGATTTTGAATATATGGATGCACAAAATTTGCTAGAATTATTAGTAAATAGAATAAAGCGCCGCTACAATACAGCTTCCCCTCATGTTTCAGATACTTCAAATCTTGAAAGTAATGTTAGAAGCTTTGAATATGCAGGATTATATTACTATCTTCGCGATATGCCAAAATCTGAGATAAAAAAGTTCTTCACAAAATATTTAGAGATTAAATCTAAATACCATAAAGATATGAGTGATTACTATTTTGATTTAGCAAAAGAACTCAAATATTTCGAGTTCTATAATACATCTTTTTTAAATTTAGCCAAAAACGAACTTTCTCACTCTAAATTACTTGCCAAAGCTGATGATGATATTATAAAAGCAGAAGCCATGAAAATTCAAATGGCAAATTCTGTATTTGTTTCAAGCAAATGGTGCCAAACCCCACAGTTAAAATTCAACCCGGAGCAGATTAAAAAGTATTATATGAATTGCTTAGAGTTTTTTAAAAAACGTTATTATGTTAATGAAAATACAAATATTGATAAACAAAATTATTATAGGAATTGTATAAACTTAACCAATGGTTGGAAGCATTCATTATCATTACCGGATAATAGTAGAGTTACAAATGAAGAAATTAAAACATTGGATGAATTTGTATACAAAACTTAAATAATAACCTTAGAGAGGCAATTTTCAGGAAGAATATACGTTATTAATTATATAGGATATTTTTTGGGGAAAATTTCTAAATGAATATTGGGAAAAATGTGGCTGATATTGCAGCCGGGGTTGTGGAAAGCACAGTAAAAAAGGCTGCACAGGCAGTTACAGATACTATTAGCGAGAAAGCCGACTCAAAACAGATTGAGCATGCAGCATCTGATATCAGCGGGATTTATAATAAAGCAATCGCGCAGCTTTCATCAAATACAACACCGGCGTCCAAAGCTGTTGATGAACTAACTGAGCTGGAAAAACTTTTTGCGAAACTTGAAACAAAAGGCAAAAAGGTAATCCAAATCGGCAAAGAAAATGACGAAATTGATGTTATTCTTTATCGCGGAAAACATAACGATTATTTTAAATCCCCGGACGGTAAGATTTTCAGAGTAAGATATTCTAAAGATGACGACTTAAACAGTGTAATTGTCGGAGCTGCAGAACAATATAGAAAAAGAGGGTTTAAAACTCCTGATATGATGTATGTCAATATCAACGGCAAACGCGGGGTAGCAAGCCAGCTTTTGACAGAACTTCAAGACCCATCGACCAACCCAAAAGCGCTTTATGATATTTTCGGAACAGATGTTTTGATGGCACAGCGCAATGCTTATGCAAAAGGTGTTACAATGCTTGACGCCGGCGGGAACCCTGTAAAAGTATCAACAAGCGGTTCTGGCGGGTATAGAGTACGCGGTGAAAGACGCTCTGATTTTACGGAAGAGGTTACAGAATTACGGTCATTTTTAGACCCTGCTATTAACCCTGAAAGTGCCGCAATATTTAAAGATATGACAAGGGAAGATTTGCTCAAATCAATTAACAGAGCATTGTCTGAATATATAGGCTCTACTGATATGCCATATGACACATGTCATAAAATACTGGCTGGCAGACACAGTAATCTGGAAAGATTTTATAAACGAGCGTATATGATGCCGCAGGAAGAAGGAGAAACAATTCTTCAATACGTGACACGCGTACAAAATAAAATAAAAGAAATTTCTGCCGAAAACAACCTCTATACTGAAAAATTAAGACAATATGCTGATAGCTTTAATATTTCAGAATATGAAAGTATTTATTATGACCATAATGGAGATTATACTTCTATGCCGGCAAAAGAAGCTATAAAAGAGGTTATTGAAAACATATCACAATATGACGGGATACCAAAAGCTCTTTATATGCGGGGGTTTTCTCAAGATGAATGGTTAAAACTGGTTGAGTATTCTAAAAATAATCCCAGATATAGCTCATCAAGTACAAAAACCATAAGACTTGGCTGGAGCCCTGAGATTGCATCTCAGGTTATCTATGCTCCTAACCGAGCCTCTCAAATTTCAGTTGAGGATATGGCATCTTTCTATAGTCATGAATCTTCATTCCGCCCTTGTAAACATTCAATTTTTAGTGGTTGTGTAGAAGATAACCAGCTTGTTGAAAGAGGATTGCTGGACAAATTCCGCCGCGGTGAAATAGATTTTAATGATATGTGCCGTCAGGGGACTATAGATACAAAAAGCTACGAAAAACTTGCAGCAAGGAATTTAGCAGGTGCAATCGAAGGTCGTGTTAAACCGCTGGATGATGCGTCAAGAGTTGCTATTGCACAACTTTCAGATGAAGATTATGCAAAAATCGTTGAACGCGGGTTATTGAAAGATATTCCAAACAGAACCGCGCCATTGCCGCCTGATGATTATCGCGAGTTAGCTAAAATCTCTGATGAAGACTGGACAAGGGTACAAAAATATGACCTTTTAAGTGATGTAACACCTGACGGTAAAGAAAAAATTCCTCTAAAGGCTGATTATGTGAAATATGTATTAAAACTGTCAGATGAGCAAATAGAAACAGCCTACAGACGCAATCTTTTTGACAGAAATTACCAAAAAGTGATGAATAATGGCAGTGAGATTTCTGATTTAGCAAAACTATCAGATACTGAATTCAATAACCTTGTTCAAAGAGGTTTGTTTACTAATCCGAAATATGAAGATTTATTTAATTTGATTGACTTTATAAAAACTTCATCATTAACCAAACATGACGAAGATATGCTTAAATTGTACGGGGTATCGTTTGAAAGAGGCTTGCATGATTGGAAGCCTGAACAAATTGAACTACTTGCAAGAATTCCTGATAAATCACGCATTCCACAAATAGAACGCCTAAATTTTGATGACCCGTCCGGTCGTACAAGTTTTGGCAAGCCTGTAAAATATCTGGAAAAGCAAGATATTTTAGATATTGTAAGACTTTCGGATAAAGCTTACAAAAGAGCTTTACAAATTCTAAATGACAAAGAACTTATAAAAAGCAATTTTAGAGAAGCTAAAGACATAACCAACGCGGTAATTTGCAAGGATGAAATCTGGGAAATTATGCAAAGACGCGGATTTTTAAACGCTAATACACGATATGCAGATCCCAAGACTCTATTTCATGACTATCACGATTCCGGAATGCAAATGCTTGCCAGAATTCCTGATGATAAATGGGAAAAATTATTAAAACACAACATAGTCTCAACAAACCCGCAAAGAGGTCAGCTATACGCTTCAGATGTCTATAGTATTAGCAGATTATCTGATGAAGAATTTGACAAACTAATCAAAACCGGAATTTTTGATACTGATTTTACTCCGATATATGACAATAGTATACTTCGTAATAGTTTCAACAGTCTTCACAGTTATCATACTCTTGAAAAATTATGTAAAAATTTATCAGCAGAAGAAATCGAAAAACTTGCAAATAACAAATTTTTCGGACAAATGTTCACTGAAAAAGGTACATTTATGGGCTCTTACGGCTATTTAACACCGGAAAATGCTAAACTTGCAGCAAGTCTGACAGACGAACAGGTAAAAGTTTTCAGACATCTTGCAGATCTTGAAAAAGGTTCTGATTACTGGCTAAATCTTCATATTGCAAAAAACTTTAATGCAAAAGAGCTGGAAAATATTGATTCAAGAGGTTTAATGTTTCATTCTTATAAATTTGAGGGTGTGGATTCAAACGAAGCAAGGCTTGACATCATAACACAACTTGCAAGACTTAATGATACAGAGTGGAAATATGCAAATAAACTAATTTGGGATGATTGGGGCAGATTTTCCGGTTTTCAAAATTATATCATAACGCCATCTAAATCTATTGCACGATTAACTGATTTTATCAACGGAAGAAAAAGTATTCACGAATTCTCGCTGCGTGAAAAAAGAGAATTGTTGAATAGGTTAATCAAAACAGGCGGAACAGAATGTTCTTCTGAACTTAAAACAATCACACCGGAAGGAACGCTGCTGCCAAAGACATACTATAAACGAAAACTTTTGATTAACAAATTAACTGAATCTATCGGTTTGAATTCAAAAGTTTTAACAGAGGCTCAGCGCGCGGAATTTTCTGAACTTTTAGGCATGATTTCAAGCAAAGACAGCGGAATAATGAGTACAAATTTTGACAGAATGAGTGTTCATTCAGGTCATCCTGCACCGTCGCCAAAACTTTTATATTCACGCAAAAAATTTACAAACCATATATATGAGCAGGTGAAAGATTTACCGGTTGATGAACAACGTAAAATTTACGAATACTACTCATTTGAAATTGAGCAAACCGCTGACGGGCTACGATTAACCGGTTATCCGTTTGCTTCTAAAAATAAAGTAAGCAATGAAGACATCGAAAGTCCAAAAACCAGAGAAATCATAGAAAAAATTCGACCTTATGTTGATAAATTCATGAGCGGCAACAAGATTTTTGTTGAAGGCAACCCGAAACTTGAAGCTGAACTAAACAAAATTCTTGAAATCTTCCCTGAATTTGGCACAACAATCGGTAAATTACAGCATAATACTCAGGATTTCACGGTCGATGTTCATACTTTAAAAGTTCTTCAAGAAGTAATGTCTGACCCGCGCTATGCCGAGTTGTCACCTGCTGATAAACAGGTTTTACAATTATCCACGATCCTGCACGATATTACAAAAACTGAAAAAACTATTGATAAACTTCACCCTAGAGAATCAGCATTTGACGCATATTATCTGGTTGACAGGTTAAATCTGCCGCGTGAAGAAAAACTTAAAATATATGAAGTAATCAAAAACCATGATTGGTGTGAAAGAGTAAACAAAGGACTTGTAAGTCCTGAGGAAATCGCGTTTGCACACAGGCAAAACGATTGCTTCAAAATGTCATCAATTCTGACAAAAGCTGATTTAAAAGGTGTAAAAGCCGATGATGTTTTCTTCAAGAAATACGGACAGGCTTATGAAGAAAACGCCGCAAAAATCCAAGCACAAATTAATAAAATCAAAGAAACATCAATCTCTATTCCGCAAACAAAAATTCCAAAAGCCAGCCAACTGGTTGAAGACGGCGAAATTGTCAAAACAGTCAAAAAAGACGGAATTACAAACAAAGTAATTTACCTCAAACCCGGACAGGATTTATCAAAAATCGGGTTTGCAGACGGCGTAACATCTGACAGTCTAAACTGCATTGTACACGCGCTTGACGCAGAAGAACAAGCAGCAGTGTTTAGAGCACTAGGGTTTGTGGATTCAGATGCACTGTTAAGTTCATCCTGGATTAACTATGCAAAAGGGAACTACAGAGTATTCCGCGGTCAAGGCTTTGTTCTAAAAGTTGACTGTGACGATATCCATGCCGGTGACTACAAAGATTTCGGCTCAGGTTTCAAAAAAGATTACGACACCCTTTTGAAAGACTATATCTTTGGTCAAGAAAGAGCGGATAAACGTACTTTCTGGTCAGAACAGGTGAAAAATAAATTTGGCTTCTCAACAGAAGAATACATGAAATTCAATGACAAGATTAAGAATAAATCATTTGAACAAATTAAAGCCGAAGACCCACAAGCAGCAGCAAAACTTCAGGAAATTGTCGATGAAATGGACGTTTTACGACGCAAAGGCGGAAGAAATTATAACGAATGGCTGATTTCAAGACCTGAAATTCAAGCTGGCTTCTATTGGGGCAAAGCAGCTAACGGCAATGAAAAAACAATCGACGATGTTCCGCTGTTTATCAGAGAATATCTGGAAGAAAATGATTTACCGTTGATATTCTTTGGCGCATAAACTCCTAATCATCTTCAAAAAACGAAGTTGGATTTATTTTAAACAGAAACGACAGTTTTAAAAGCATTTTCAAGCTTGGTTTTTCCTTGAGATTTTCCATTCGGCTAACGAATTCCCGCGAGCAGTTTATCTTTTCTGCAAAATTTTCTTGCGACAACTTGTTGTGTTTTCGCAGCTTTTTAATATTTTTAGCAATAATTTTGTGATACATTACTTCATATTCTTGCATATTTTCATTTTTACTGATTATAATATTCTTACTATGAAGTAATACATCACATTTTTAGGAGAAGAAAATATGAAGGAAGGCTTTTCACTTGCAGAAACACTAATAACACTAGGTGTAATCGGCATAGTTGCAGCATTAACCATTCCGGGTTTAATTACAAAATATCAGCAAACACAAACTGTAATCGGTCTTAAAAAGACGTATTCTGTACTACAACAGGCTGTCAGAATGGCATCAGACGAATACGGCGACTGCGAAGGTTGGGAATACACGTTACCATACAAAGACTTTGTCAATCGGTACTTTACTCCATATATAAAGTTATCAGAGGTTAATATTGAATACACTTACACGGATTTACAATACACAACTCACACAATACGTGATGTATTTATCTTGCCGGCTGGAGAAATTTTTTATTATATGAGAAATGTGTATATGCAAAATAAAAATTTTATTCTCGTCGATATAAACGGAACCTCAAAACCTAACAGAATGGGCAGAGATGTTTTTGTATTTTCATTTTATGAAAACATTTTGACAAGTTACACTCAATATACCTCTTTCAATTTGAAAAGCTTTAAAAATCCCGGTAATGGCGGAACTTCCGGACAGTGTAACAGAAATGCCCAAGGCGGCACATTTGGTCCCGGCTCATACTGTTCAACTGTAATTATGGCAAACAACTGGCAAATACCTGTAGGATATCCTTGGAAATAAGTTATTAAATTTTGTAAATATTTCAGCCAAAAACGCAATTTATTTCTTTACGGTTGTTATATAATTCAAGCAACTAAAGGAAAAAGGATGTGTGTTATGAAAAAATTTTTGGCAGTATTATTCATTTTATTATTAACAACAGGCGATGCGTTTGCAACAGTACAAGTTAATTTTAACAACGCCGGAGCAAGAAGTTCAGTATCACACGGTGCAAGAGCTCCAAGATATGCACACAACTTTGGACGTAATGCAGCATTTTTGCCTTCTAACAGAGCATATGCAGGAACCAGAAACAGACAAATTCAAAGAGAAAAAGCAATGACACGCGCGATTGCAAGCTACTCTCAGCAAGCACAAGTGTCAAGATTTGACAAAAATTACACTGTAACAACTACACAAAAAACATACACCCGCGGCGGCGTTACTTATTACAACTAACCCCCAAAATCTCCGCAAGTTCCGCAATCATATAAAACGACCCGCAAATAATGTTCAACTTGCCGTCGTGAAAATCAATCTGTGTATTTTTTGTAAACTCATTTGATTGATACGGACAAACCCTTTGAAGTTCGCTAACTTCACACGAATTTTTATGTCTAAAGTGATAAAAATAAATTTCGTCGTCCGGCTCAAATAGAGTTTGAACCATTTTTGAATAATCTTTATTTTTTAAACACCCAAAAATAAATCTACGCTTACTGTTTGGATAATACTGATTAAGACTTGCGCTAAGGGCATTAACTCCGTCCGGATTATGCGCGCCATCAATTATAAGATTTTTATCCTCAATATACTGAAACCTGCACATATGCTGAACTTTACCAAGCCCGATATCAATTACATCCTGTGAAATTTCAGGAAACACCTGTCTTATTGCAGCCAGCGCAAGTGATAAGTTTTCTTGTTGGTAAATTCCTTTTAGCGACAGCTTTTCAGGATTTTCAAACGGCGCAATCAAAATAAGTGCAGAATTAAGTTTATCAGCTACATCTTTGTAAACCTCGTAACCCTCAAAAACAATACACGGACAGCCCGGTTTTATAATCCCGGCTTTTTCAAACGCGATTTTTTCTTTTGTGTTACCTAAACGCTCAGTATGGTCGAGCGCAACATGAGTAATCACAGAACAAAGATTTCTTTTTATGACATTTGTTGCATCATATCGACCACCCAAACCCGTTTCCAGTACAACAACTTCAACCTGATTATCATAAAAATACTTAAACATTACGGCAGTAAGAATTTCAAATTCTGTTAAATCAATCTTATTCTTATCCGCAAGTTTTGTAATTCCAGCCACATAACTTGCAAAATCTTCATCAGAAATAGGTTCGCCATTAATTTTAATGCGCTCGTTGTACTTAAAAATATGCGGACTTGTATAAAGTCCTGTTTTCTTGCCGGCAGCAGTTAAAATTGATGATAAAATAGCGCAAACAGAACCCTTACCGTTGGTTCCCGCTACATGAATACATTGTAACTTATCCTGCGGATTACCAAGAAGTCCCAAGATTTTTTCTATCCGTTCCAACCCTAAAGATATACGGAATTTCCCGGCAGAAGTTATCAGATTAATTGCGTCATAGTAGGTTTGCATGGTCTTGAAACCCCTCCCGCTTTAGCCTCCGATTTTCGGAACCTTAAAGAACCCGTTTTCTTCATCCGGTGCATTTGACATCAACGCTTCTTTTGAAATTTCCTGATTTGGAACATCTTCTCTTGTTACATTAACAAAATCAATAACCTGTGTCATTGGTTTAACGTTTGTTGTATCAACTTCGTTCATCTGGTCAACGTATTTTAATACATCGCCTAACTGTTTTGTATAAAGTGTTTTTTCTTCTTCTGTAAGTTCAAGCCTTGCAAGCTTTGCTACGTGCTCTACATCTTTTACTGTAATCATGTTCGGCTCCTTTTATATTTATGTTACCACAAAAATATTACCTTCGGTATTTATTAAATAAATTTAAGATTTAGATTTTACACAAAACTTATGATATAATACTGGAAGGATAAAAGCGGGTATGACAGATACAAAGATTTCCGAACTTGAAATATTAGAAGAGTTAATGATTGAATACAGACAAGAAAACGACGCGAAAAAAAAGCACGTTGTTTATTTGCGGCTTATTCAACAGACACTTAAACTTGTCAAAAAAATTGCAATGTCATTTTATCCGCTGCCCGGTTCAATTTCAAAAGATGACCTTATTCAGGTTGGTGCAGTCGGTATGTTAAAAGCGATTGACACATATGAAACATCAGAGCGCGGAAGTTTTAAAACTTACGTTAGCAAAGTCATAAAGGGGAAAATGCTTCACTATATGCGCGACAAAGCAAACATAGTAAGAACGCCGCGGGAAACTCTTGCTAACCTGTCTAAAGTCCGCGAAGCTCTTGATGACCTGTCTGAAAACAATACCCGCACACCGTCCGTTGCAGAAGTTGCAAGATACACAAACCTGCCTTTTGAAAAGGTCGAAGAAATCATGAATGTTGAACTTATTAAAAATATGATTTCACTTGACCAAAACATCTACACAGCAGAAGGCGGAGAAACCCTGCTTGACAGAATTCAGTCAAACGAAACATCAAATTTTGAAGACACTTATGCTAATAAAAAAATTATTGAGTACGCAATCAATAAACTTCCAAAATCAGACAAAACCGCCATTTGTATGTACTATATCGAAGGTGCGGCAAGAAAAGAAATAGCTGAATATCTTGGAGTTTCCGCAACACAGGTGTCACGGATTTTAAAAAGAGCATTAAATAAATTATACATAATCATTCAAAAAGAACTTGAAGAAGATAATATAAAGGAGGAGAAATGACATTTTCTATAATTGTTTTGGCATTTATACTTATAACAGGACTTGTTGTCGGAAGCTTTTTAAATGTAGTAATACTAAGGACTGTAAGCGGAGAATCCATTGTTTTTCCGGGTTCAAAATGCCCAAAATGTCAAACTCCTTTAAAGTGGTATCATAATATTCCGGTGCTGTCTTACATTTGCTTGAGAGGGAAATGTGCATTCTGTAAAACTCATATTAGTATTCAATACCCAATTGTGGAACTGCTAACCGGACTTTTATTTGTAGGGTTATTTATAAAATTCTGCAATCCATTTGACCCGTTTTTCGGACTTTCTTCAATGAACCCAATAAGCTGGCTGCAAGTATGTAACTACTTATTTGCACTTGTTATAACCTGCTTTTTTATAGCAATTGCCGGAACTGATATTCTGGAAAAGAAAGTCGCAGACGCTCATACAATACCGGTAATTATCCTTGGAGTACTGTATAGTGTAATTTATGCTATTGCAACTTTTATTCTATACACAAAATCACTGGGGTTCCCGAAAATTAACCTGGATTTCTTCCTCACTTGCCCTATATTATACTCTTTAGCTGCCGCTATCTTAGGATTTTTAATTATGGAAGCAGTTTCAAGACTTGGACTTGTTACGGTTGGAGCAAGAGCCTTTGGAGAAGGGGATTCTTATATTGCAGCCGGAATTGGGGCTGTTTTTGGCGCTCTGCTAGGTTGTTCACCTTTGTATAATAGTTTCTTACCAATTTTTAACGCTATAGTTGCAATTCTGGTTTTAAGCGCAATTATACAAATAATTGTTACCATTCCGTTATTTGTAAAAAAACTAATTAATAATAAAAATTGGATTACACTTGGCACATTGAGCATTTTTGCAATCTACACAGTTGGCTATCTGTTTGCCCAAAACTTCGGCTGGCTGGCAAACAAAGCTGCTTACTGGTCAAGTACAATTGTTTTAGTGGCTTTAGGTCTGTGGACTTGCCGAGAATTAATATGCGGAATTAAAGCAAATAAAGCTGCGGACGGGCTATATTTACCGTTTGGACCTGCAATGATTGTAGCAGCTTTAATTGCATTGTTTACACTTCCGTATTAAGTTACAAAAACTTAATATTAGACTTAAGAATTATCAATTAATAGTATTTTTACATTTTAATATATATAAGTGTAAAAATAGGGGTTATTCTATGCAAAATGTAGGTACCACACAAAATTCGTCCAAAAGAAGAAACGGTCTTTATGTTGCCGGTGCCGGAACAGTTGGGGCTGCTGCTGGAGCTGCAAGAGGGCTGAGCGGGCTAAAAAATGTATATACAAGGTACAATGCGCATAATTGGGGAAAGCCTGAACTAGCCAGTTCAATAAAACAAGAAATAATTGACAATCTTACTGATATGTATACCGGTAAAAAAGCTCTTGCAGCAAACGATGAAATTGGTACAAAACTATGGTTTAGCAATAATTTAGGCAATAAATATAACAAATTTGTAAGTGATATAAATGATGAATTTGTACAACAAGGAATTACAGATACACAAACTAAGAGCAAAATATTTAAAGAAAGACTTCAAACATCAGGTAAAGAACTGGTAGAAGACACTTTCACTATGAACGAATTTGAAAACAAACGAATATATAAAAAAGATGCAAAAAATTGGCTTGGTGATTTTCTAAAACCAAAAAACGGCAGAAATAAACGAGTTCACTCATTTTTAGATATTTACGGAGAAACACCGGCAAAAATAAAAGCGCTAAAACATATGGGAAAACTTGCAGCTATAGGAGCTGCAATAGCGGCAGGTATAGCAGGAATACTGACAGTTGTATTGAAACCAAAATCCGTTTAAGGACTTAAAACAACCATTTCGCAATTTTTGCAATCAAATTTTAAAGGATATTTTTTACCTTTTTCATCAACTAAATATAGCTTTTTACACGGTTTTTGACATAAATCAGCCGCGTATTTTAAACAGTGCTTACAGCGCATAAGCTCAATTCCGGACGGTATTTCGCGAAATTCTAAAGCAAATTCCGTAACTTCACAACCGCAATTTTTATAAAACTCTTTTGCTTCATTATTTAAAACATTTGCGCGGTAATCCATTTTCTTAACAGGAAAAGTTCCGTAATTAATAGGGTTTTGGACAATCCTATTAAAATTGCTTAATCTTTCTTTACTTAATAAACTTAATAATTCGCGGCGTATTTCGTTAATTTTTGACACCGGTACAAACGGCAGACTTGCGGAATTTATTTTTATATCAAGCACATAAAAATCACTGTCCCCGGTCTTTTCAAGCTGATTAATATATGTTTGTCTCAATTTTTCGGGATTTTTAGCGATTTCTCCAACAGGCAATGCAATTGAAACAGAATTATTATCTTCATCAACAGCATTTAAACAATTTTCGCTTATTTCAAATTTTACTCCAATCCTACGAACAGTATTTGAGTTGTTAAGTTGTTTTTCAAACTCAGCGTCAAAATTTCGGTAAAGCAGCAGCCCTGTTGTTATTCCCTCCATATTGTTAGGATAAACTTTATTACCAACAACTTTATTTACCAAAAACCCTTTCATTTCTCCGTTTTGAATAAAACATATACCGTCTTGCGGATGTAGTTTTGCATCTATTTCAAAATAATTATGAAAAACTCGTTTTACCTTGCCAAGACGCTCTCCGCGTGACTTTGGCGAAAGAAAATTGAAACACTGTTTACGCTCATTTATAAAATAATCTGTATAACCGCGATTAAAAGTTTTATCAACATTTGGCTCAAAACCTGCAAAAACTTTGCCGCTAGATGTTCTTTTTGCATACTTATTTATTAAATTATTATAATAAGCCGTGACATTTCTAACATAATTGATATCTTTTAATCTGCCTTCGATTTTAAATGATTTTACCCCGCAATTAATAAGTTTTTCAATACTTTCAGACGCATTAAAATCCTTTAGGGAAAGTAAATATTTATCTTTTAACAAGACTTTTCCGTTTTCATCAATCAAAGAATACTTCTTTCGGCACGGCTGTGCGCATTCTCCGCGATTAGCAGACCTTCTGCCATTAGCATATGACATATAACATTGACCGCTGTATGACACGCAAAGAGCCCCGTGTATAAAGGTTTCAACCTCACAATTGACGCTTTTACAGATTTCTTCAATATTTTCCTGTGACAACTCTCTGGCAAGAATTACCCTTGATACCCCAAGACTATCGAAAAACTTAGCTTTTTCAAGTGTTCTGTTATCACACTGTGTACTCATATGTATCTGTATCGGCGGAAGTTTACCGTCAATTGCAGCTTTTAGCAGCCCCATATCCTGAATAATTATGGCGTCAACCCCAATATTATATAGGTTTTTGACTAATTCGATTGCTTTTTCAAGTTCTGAATTATTAAGAATTGTATTAATTACAACATGAATTCTTACATAAAATTTGTGAGCATAATTAACAAGCTTTTCTATGTCCGACAAGGAGTTTGGAGCATTTTTGCGTGCGCCAAAACCTGTCGCTCCGATATAAATAGCGTCTGATCCACTATTTATTGCAGCAATTGCAGTTTCAAAATTTTTTGCCGGAGCTAATAATTCCACCGAATTCATAGACATATTTTATTACAAAAAAATCAAGATATTGTAATAAATAAAACAAATTTTACAATTAATGATAAAATTTTTATATGAAAATATCACTTATCAATCATGGTTGTGCAAAAAATCTTGTAGATGCGGAGCTAATCCTTGGCATATTAAGCGAAAACGGATACGAAATCACACTAAATGAACAAGACGCGGATGTCGTTATTGTAAACACATGTTCATTTATTCATGACGCTGAAAAAGAGTCCGTACAAAGCATTCTGCAGATGATTGAAGCCGGTAAAAAAGTTATCATATCAGGCTGTCTTTCACAAAAACACAATGATGATTTGAAATCGGCAATTCCGGAAATTGCAGGAATGATTGGCACATCAAACCTTCAAGATATCATAAAAATTATCAAAAACATTGAAGATAAAGGCGATTACAAAAGTTTTATTCAGGAAAAACCCGAATATATCTATCCTGAAAAAACAACCCGCCAGCAAATAACAATGGGGGCAAGCTCTTACCTAAAAATCGGCGAAGGTTGTAATTATCAGTGCGGATACTGTATTATACCAAAGCTTCGCGGGAAATACATATCCCGCCCTATCGAAAACATCGTTAAAGAAGCTAACGAGCTCGCGGACAAAGGAGTAACCGAAATTATACTAATTGCACAGGATACGTCATCTTACGGGATTGATTTATACGGCAAACAAGAGCTGCCACGGCTTTTAGAAGAACTTAACAAAATAGAAAATCTCTCCTGGATAAGGATAATGTATGCTTACCCGACACAAATGACTGAAGAATTGATGAATGCAATTGCGCATCTTGATAAAGTAGTAAAATACGTTGATATCCCGCTCCAGCACTCTCATCCAAGGATTTTAAAAGAGATGAAACGACCTGTTATGGATTACACAGAATTAGTACAAAAAATCAGAGAAAAAATCCCCGGCGTAACGGTTAGAACTTCACTAATAGTAGGATATCCGGGGGAAACAGAAGAAGAATTTGAACATTTGTATCAATTTGTTAAGGATGTAAAATTTGACAGAATGGGAGTTTTTGAATATTCAAGAGAGAAAAACACCTATTCATATGGTTTAAAACCGCAAATTCCGGCAAAAATCAAAAAACAACGAAGAAATAAATTAATGGAATTACAACAAAAAATTTCATTAGAACATAACGAAAAATATATTAATACAGACTTAAAATGTATCGTTGAGGGATATACTGATGACGGTGTGATAATTTTACGCTCAGAACACGATGCCCCTGAAATTGACGGAGTTGTTTACGCAAACTCAAACAGACAGGTCGTACCCGGCGATATTGAGACAGTGAGAATAGAAAAAGCTGACGAATATGATTTATTCGGCAAAATAACAGATTAAAGGTGAATTATGGAATATATTGAAAACAAAGAACTGGAACAAAAAGAGATAAAAGGCATATTTACAGATATGATTAAATATGCCCCGTCAAAACTTTGCGGAATGCTAGGAAACGTAATAACAGTACCGATTTACACGAGTATATTTTCTGTAAGTGAGTACGGGCTATATACCATTTCCATTGCAATGCTATCGTTCTTGTGCATAATTTTTTCAGACTGGGTAGGACTTTCGGGTTTAAGATTTTTCAGACATCACCAAATATCACAGGATTTACCAAAATATTTAACCACATTGGTTACAATCCTTACAATAAACATGGCGCTGATGTTTGCCATTGCGTTCTTATTCAAAGATAGTTTGTTCAACTTTTTCCATGTTCCGTTTAAATATTTTCTTGCAGTACTTGTTCTAATCATACCGGTTGCTATTCGAGCGCTGCTTTCTCAGCTTTTGAGAGCTCAGTTGAAATCAATTTCATATACGCTTACAACCATTCTAAACCAGTTTGCAACAATATTTTTGGCAGTATTCTTTGCAAAATTTTTCAACATGGGAGCTGCTTCAATCTTATTAGGTATGGGAGTTTCAATCTCACTAATAGATATATTATTGCTCTATCAGAGTGAAATTTTAAAGGTTTTTAAATTCCAAAAAATCGAATGGAAATTTATTTTACCAATTATAAAATACGGTATTCCGATTGCTGCAACTTCGCTCAGTGCTTGGATTATAACCCAAAGTAATAAATTTATTATGAACAGTATAAACGGATTTTCAAAAGCTGCGCTTGTCGGGGTTGGTTACGGATTGACGCTACCTATCTTAATGACATTGTTTGCAATGATTACAGTTGCTGCAATACCAAGAATTATTAATTTATATGAAGGAAAAGTCGACGTAAGACCGATAATCTCAAAATTTTTAGGCTATTACATCTTAGTTGCTCTTCCGATAATCACTGTCATGTCTTTATATAGCGTGGATTATACACATTTATTCACAAATGCAAAATTTTACGAAGCAAGCATTTTAGTTCCATACTTCTCATTTGGAGTATTTTTCCTTTCAATGACAGATTACACAACACTTCAATACCACTTGGCAAACAAAACACATATTGAATTTATAATCAAATTAATTTCAGGAATTATTGGTGTAGTCTTGAATTTTGTTTTAATCAAGCAAATGGGACTTGTTGGCGTTGGTATTGCGACATTTAGTGCAAATTTCTTATACTTCCTGCTTAGTGTAATTATAGTTTTACCGAATTTGAATTTAAAATTTCCTAAAAATACATTGCTAAGAATTTTAATTGCGGCAATACCTTCAGGATGTATTATGTATATACTGAAAGAATTTTTTACAAATGTACCGGGAGCAGTTCAAATGCCGCTGTTATTGGTAGTTTT
>MOYD01000007.1 GCA_001899395.1 Candidatus Gastranaerophilales bacterium Zag_111
ATGCGCAAAGGCTTAAAACAGGTAACATGCTCCAGCAAGACCTGGAAAAACTTGCCATGGCAATGAATGATTTTTCACAAGCGCCAATCTATATTGATGACACATCAGGCTGCACACTTACTGATATTCGTACAAAATGCCGAAGGTTGAAAACACAACAAAAAGATTTAGGATTAATTGTAATAGACTACCTTCAACTTATGGAAGGCGGCGGCAAAGACGACCGTTTGCAGCAGATTTCAGCGATTTCAAGAGGGTTGAAAATTTTGGCAAAAGAACTTGATGTTCCGATTATCACCCTGTCACAGTTATCCCGTGCGGTTGAAGGACGTAATGATAAACGCCCGATGCTGTCTGACCTTCGTGAATCCGGTTCAATCGAGCAGGATGCAGATATTGTTATGTTCATTTACCGCGAAGACTACTACAACAAAGGCGAAACCGAAGAGGAAGAAAGCGTTAAAGCCTCTTCCAAAGGTTTATCTGAAATAATCATTGCAAAACACAGAAACGGACCTGTAGGAACAATTAAGCTGCTATTCCAGGGCAACATAACAAAATTCAAAAACCCGATTGACAAGTCATTTGACGCTTTTTAGTTTGATAGTAAGTTTTTAACCTGGCAAACTTTGCCTTCGTCTATATAATCACTTAAAGTATCTACAAGAATTTGTCGAGCCTGCGCATTTGTTCTTGCATCGACCATCATTGCAGCAAGCTGTTGAGCTTGCTCATTAGTAAATGCACAGGTTGAAATAAATGTATTTTTATGCAGTTCTTTTACGAAAACCTCAGATGTTATAACACATTTGCCGTTTTGTTTTCCTACAATAGTTTCTTTTGAACTGAAATTATATTTAGCATCAGGCATTTGAACTTCGCCGTCATAAGTTTCAGAATATGGGGTACAACTTTTTAAACTCGCAATATATTTATCACTATAACCCACAGCTGCTGCATAACAAATTCCTGCTAACGCAGCCACGACCACAGACGCTGTAAAAAATTTTTTCATATTTATCCTCGCTTTCAAAATCAATATGTATATTATACATTTTTTTGAAAACTTTACAATCTTTATTAAGGTTTTTCAGACAAATAGTTGATAAGTTTTTTAAGATTTTTGTTCCATGAACCATGCCAGTTTTTAAGCAGTACATCAGCCGGTGTTAAACCTTTTAATGTGTATTCTTTAATGGATTCTAAGAACAATTCTTCGCCCGTTTGGTCTTGTTTTAAGGATTTTTCAGCAATTGATAAAATTTCTTTTGCATAATCCAAAACTTTAGCTTTTTTCACCGGACTTTGAAGTGTATTTTTCGGAACATTATATCTTAACTCCGCAAAATCTTTATATTGAAGATGTTTGAACAATTCTTCGCATTCGTCCATTGCACCGTTAGAATACAGAATTCCTTTATAAATTGCCGGTATCGCATATTTTAAATCCCCGCCAACACAGTCATGGTTGCGGATTTCAATAAAATTGCGCATGCGAACCTCAGGGAAATAAAGGTTAGCTTGAAGTTCGTAGTCTTCAATAGTAGGTGCCGCACCCTCAAAACCGTTTGAAATAAAATCAGAGAAAGTTAAATCGCCATTTACTTCAAAACACAAATTATCACGTTTGATAAAAATCATCGGGGTTTTTAAAACACAATCAATATAATCATCAAACGAAAATTCTTCGCTTATCTTGCCGCAAAATCCACAGCGGTCATTATCAGTATTAAGCCAGCTTAATGCGCGGAATGTTTTATATCCCGTATCAACCCCGCCTCGAATTGGTGAATTGGCAAACATCGCTGTCATAAACGGAGAAAGTTTGTTCGCTAACTTAAATTTGCGCATGGCATCTTCTTCTGACTTGAAATCAATACAGCACTGAATTCCGGCGGTTTCTCTCATCATTACATCAGACAAAATTCCCCATAAATACTTTGCCATTATTTTATAACGTTTTTTAGGAATTAAATTTATTGATTTATGGGTCGAATACGGCGAAACTCCGTAATTCAAAAGCGTAACACCAAATTTATCCAAAATTGGTTTCATGCCGGCATTTATGCTGTCGATTTTTTGTTTCATCTCAAAAATTGTGCGTTCAGGTTTTGCGCTTATTTCCAACTGAGCGCCCGGTTCTAAAGTTATGGTATCGTGTTTATTCTTTAGTCCAATAATATTTTTATCGTCAAGTATATAGTCCCAAGTTTCTTCTTTTGCAAAATTTTCAAGAAAATCCTTAACACCGTTTTCGCTCCAGTAGTCAACAGCCTTACAAGAACAGGTCGAAATCGGAAGTCTTTCGTATTCCAGCCCGATTTTAAAATCTTCAGGTTTTGTGAAACCTTTTGTATATAGTTTTAAGATATCTTCCCTTAATAATTTCTGTTCTAGTTTGTACATGCCTTCCCCTTTATCAAATAATATTATAACACTATCTAAAATATCAAATAAAACTTTGCAAACATTTACCCAAGAGGGTAAAAGGTTATGCTAGTAAATTAGGAGAAAACAAGCTAATAATCTTATTCGCTTTCATAAACAAAATTTGTATACAAACTTTTACAAGAGCCTGAGGGTCTGTAAGAATCAGATACTTTATTAAGCCCGTTATATTCAACAGACTTCAGCACATTACCGGTACTGCTATCTTTTATCTGCAATTTGCATATGCCGCTTTCTGTATCCCACCATTTTGTCCCAATTTTGTCTTTAGGTACATGAAGTTGATAATAATTATAAGTAGCATTAACAGTATCGCCCCCGCTAACAGTATCTAAAGCCGCAACACCACTGCCTCCGTCAAATTCATCAATATTTGCGGAACAACCAGACCCCTCACAGCCTAAAATATACCAGAGCCCAAATTGCACCTCAATCCATTGTGCCAGAGTTTGGGAAGATGTTTCAACCTTGAGCCAGCAACTATTTTGCGGAACATAGCCAAAGTAATATGAATATAATTTGTCACCGTTCTCATCATAGTCCGGATTTAAAGTATCCACGATTGCGCAATGAAAATAAACTTTATAGTCATCAGAACACGCAGCACTATTTTTCAGACTGTCAAACGTGCAGCAATGGTGAGAACTGCTTGTTATACTTGATGAATTTTTCTGGCAGCATGTTAAGTCCCATTCGTTTGAGTTTGATGAGCATTCCGGTTCGCAATCCTGTAAACTGCCGCAACCGCATGTCATACCTTCGCATGGGTCTTCTTCATCTTGGATTGGGTTAAATGTGTAGTCTCTTACTATTGCTAAATCTGTTTTTCGTCCTGCTTGGGTTTGAATTTCTATGGTAAATGTTCTGAGGTCTTTATTTAATACATTTGGGGATTTTTCTCCGTTTATATCAATTAGTCCGGAGATTGACTGACCGCCTGTTTGCGTTGTGAGACAGATTGAAGCGCCGTTTTTTAATTTCGCACAAGAGCCTTTATATTCCGGAGTGTACACTTTTTTATCGTCGTCTTTATAGTTATAATATGTTTTTGCAAAACAATCGCCATTATTATCTCCGCATAGTTTGGACGGGCGTAGGTACGCTTTGATAAACTTTTCTGCACTATCTGTATATGTTGCTGGCTCTTCTGTTGTGTACATCATTGTCTCAAAAAATGACGCTTTATTTTCATTTACTGCAAGACCCTCTACTGCACTTTGGATTGATTGGGTCTCTCGTTGAAATGCCCGGTCAAATGATTTTTCTTGATAATGGCTTATCACTGAGGGTAAAACTAGTGCCGCGATTACGCCTACTATTACCACTGCAACAAGGACTTCAGTTAAGGTAAAACCTGAAAGATAGTTCTTTTTCATTACTTTATCTCCACTATTTATGAAATATAGTTCATAAAAAGTATACTATCATGGATAATAATATATTGTCAAACAAAATAAAATTGAAGAATGCAAGACGAAAAAATATTACAAATTGTAGCGGATAATATTCGCATTGAACGGCTCAGGAAAAGAATTTCCCAGGAAAAACTCGCAGAACAAGTAGGAATTTCCACAAAATATCTCAACATGATTGAAAATCGAAAAGCAAATCCAACCATAATAATTATTATCAAAATTTGCATTGTTCTTGACGTAAATCTTGATACAATATATCGTATAGGATCCTAGGCTGCTTTGGGCGGCACTTGCTTTTTTTTTGTGAAGATATTATAATTGAGATTGTAAAATTAAAGGAATACCAAAGGATGAGTGAGTCGGGTCTGGGAATAATTTTATTCAATTGGCTGATAGTTTTTATATTATTACTTGTAAACGGTTTTTTTGTTGCAGCGGAATTCGCTATTGTTAGGGCAAGACGTACAAGAATTGAACAAATGACAAAAGACGGCAATGTTGATGCTAAACTTGCATTAAAAGCGCTTGAAGATATGAACTTTTTCATTGCTGCAGTACAGGTTGGTGTAACAATCGCAAGTATCGGTATTGGTTGGTTTGGTTCCCCGACAATTGAAAAAATGATGGCTTCAATCCTGTCAGGTTTGCCTGAAAGCAGTGCGTATTTAGCCCATGCAATTACAGCGGTTGTTGCGTTTTTAGTAATAACTTTTTTACATGTTGTAATTGGCGAACAGGTTCCAAAATGTATTGCGCTTCAATATCCTGAAAAAATTTCATTATACGTCGCAAAACCAATGGACTTGTTTATGACAATTTCAAAACCGTTTGTGTGGATTTTAAACCACGCTTGCAACAGTATTCTTAAACTTTTCAGAATTCCTCTTAATTCAGCACGTGCAGTTCATACAATAGAAGACTTAGACTTGCTTGTGGACTCAAGTTATGATGAAGGTGTTTTGAACGAAACCGAAAAAGATATGCTCCATAACGTGTTCAAATTTTCTGACCTTACAGCACGTGAGGTTATGATACCAAGAACAGATATGGTCTGTGTTCCGATTGATATGCCGTTTGAAGAACTTAACAAGACCGCAATGGAAAACCAGTACACACGCTATCCGGTCTACGAAGGTGATATCGACCATATAACAGGATTAATTCACGTTAAGGATTTATATTCACTTTCTATAAAAGACGAAGTAAGTCCGGTTGAAAAAATTCAACGCCCTGTAATGCTTGTACCGGAAACAATTACAATGGATAACCTTGTTCGCGAGTTCAAGAAAAACAAAAGTCAAATGGCGGTTGTTGTTGATGAGTTCGGAGGAACCTCCGGAATTATTACTCTTGAAGATGTTTTGGAAGAAATATTTGGTGATGTTCAGGACGAATTTGACGAAGAAGCAGAAATTGATATCAAAGAACTTAAACCTAATCACTACCTTGCAAACGGCATGATGAGACTTGATGAACTTGCTGAGTATTTTGATATTCCTGATGAAAAAATGGAAGACGAAGACGTTGATACAATTGCAGGGCTTGTAGTAAAAGAATTAGGCAGAATTGCTCAGCTTGATGATATTGTCAAATATGGCGGGTTTACTTTTACTGTTAAAGAAGTTGACGGGGCAAGAATTACCAAACTTCTTATTGTTAAAGAAGAACAAACTCAAGAAGTTAAAGCAGAATAACTCTTTACTTTTTGGATAAAAATATTATTATAAAGATATGAAGAAGTTTTTAATACTTGCAGTAAGTTTATTATTTATATCACCGGCAGTAATAGCTGATGATGTTGATTTGCCAGCAACAGGAGACTTGTGGGATAATTGGAATTCAGCTGGAGATGATTACCGCAGCAACAAAAACGTGACAGACGAAGACTTTGACAAGGCGATAAAACAAATCGAAGACAAAAAAAACAAACGCGCAAACAAATTGAAAAAAAAGCAAATTCCAAAGGGTGAAGAATTTCACCAAAGTAATGAAACAGAAATTATAAACGAAAATTCTGAAAAAGACACCCTTCCTGTTTTGAGTATTCCGGTAGAACTCAAAGCCGGGGATGGTTTTCTACCGGTCGGACACTATCAAATTAAGGGTGAAAAAGACGGAGATAACGTTTACATTAACTTTTATCAGTCACAATATTTAATGGCAAAATTTCCGGCTGTTGAAACAAACGATGATTTTGATGAGGAGACAATAACTTTCGGGAAATGGTTCACAGAAGGCGATGATAAGATAAAAGTAATTTTCGGTTCAATGGATTTTAATGCTTACACCGTGATTGAGCTTTATAACCCTTAATTATTGGATATCAAACAGGCTGTGAAGACGTTGCTGGATATCGTTTTCATCAAGTTCTTCTGTTAATCTGTTTAAATCAATCGCCATTTGATAATAATGCGCTGCATCATTTGTAAATCCCATTTCCTGGCTTGCCCTTCCTGCATTAAAATATGCAAGTGTATAATTAGGATTT
The DNA here is from genome assembly GCA_001899395.1 of Candidatus Gastranaerophilales bacterium Zag_111. Classification (GTDB taxonomy): domain Bacteria; phylum Cyanobacteriota; class Vampirovibrionia; order Gastranaerophilales; family Gastranaerophilaceae; genus Zag111. Next base: position 6,352 of record MOYD01000007.1, read on the forward strand.
AGCGCAATTGCTTCTTCAAAATATTCAAGTGCTTCTTCGGCGTCTGCTAAGCCGTCAAGGTATAAAATTCCTAAATTATTTTGTGCATATTCGTTTTCAGGATTAATCTCAACGGCTTTATGATAGGCAACAAGCGCTTCTTCAAGATAATCTTTTTCCCAAAGCGCGATACCTACTTTTGAATAGCCTCTGAAATCTTCCGGATTTAAGGTTATAGCATCGCAATACGAGCGGATAGCCTTATCAAGATCATAATCAGCCATATAAATATCGCCTAGCGCGATGTATAAATCGTAATTTTTCGGGTCTAATATAATTCCTGCTTGATACGTTGAAACCGCGGCTTCAACATTGCCTTTATTTTCAGCATAAATCGACCCAAGCGCCTGACAAACAATTGATGTCCACTCAGCATCAGGGTTAATCGAAATTGCTTTTTGGTAATGCTCTATTGCATCGTCATAAAGTTCGGCTTTTGCATAAGCATAACCTAAAGAATTATTGAAAAACGGATTTTCCGGCTCGTTATCAACCGCAAGCTTAAATGCGCTGATAGAATTCAATTTGTCATTTTTTGACATATAAAGATGCCCAAGTTCGTAATAAATTTGAGCGGTATTTATATCAAATTCCAAAAGTTTTTCGTAGCAGTCAATTGTTTCTTCCGTGTTTTCAGGGAAATACGTTTGCAAAATTGTAGCAAGTTTTACTAAAATTTCACGATTTAACGGGTTTGCTTCAAGAACTTTTCTATAACATTGCGCGGTGGTTTCATAGTCTTTGTTGCGAAGTGCCAAATCCCCGATTTTGCTGTAAAAATATTCGCTTTTTGTCGTTTTTGCAATTGCTTCTTTATAAATATTTTCAGCGTTTTCATACATCTTGAATTTTTCATAAAATTTCCCGACGGTGTTGTATGAAAAAATAGAGAAATCACTACTCATATTTTTGTAAAGCATTTTCATAGTAGGTCTATCCCATGCCAGCATGACGCTTCCTGTCAGAAAATAATACAAAAATCCGATAAAGTCTTTATAATTTCCGTTTTGAGAATTTATTTTTTGCAAAAGTGACTGTGATAAAATCATGCGCGGACGTCCGGAAGTTAGCGGGTTCATTGATATTGCAGACTTGAATTCTTTTTCTGCTGATTGAAAATCCTGTGCTAATTGCATGAAGTATCCGGTATAAAGATGAGCGTCTTTGTTTTTTGGGGAAAGCGAAATCGCGGTTTTACACTGCTCAATTGCTGTTGTTATACTAATTTGTCCCTGTTCCCACATCAATGCCGCAAGTCTGTAGTAGGATTCAGGCAGTGTCGGGTCGTATTTTACCGCATCAACATAGTGTTCTACGGCTTCTTGCAAGTCGTTATTTCTTTGACCAATAAGATATTTTTCATGTGCAATCCTGGCTTTTTCCAGTGACTCACGCGCCTTTTCCTTATTTTCTATACTGTCTGTGCCTATCATAGGCATTAAAACTTGTTCTGACATTTTGAAGCTCCAAATATACTATTAGATTTACATGTTTAATCGGGGATAAAAAATCATTCTTTAATTAATTTATTAAAATATCATCTATTTGTAGTAGATAATAGGAGAATGACCGGCACAACATCTAAATCTAAGAGCTCAAAAGTTATTTTATTTTTTGGTAACTTTTTTTGTCAGATTTTCGACCGCTCTAAAAACAGCTCTTATAAAATTATCTTCATAGTTAGACTTTGTTTTAACATATTTTAAACGACCGTTATTATCTTTAATAAGACTTGTTGTTTCACCTTGGTATAAAAAATTGTCTTTAGACGCATCTATGATAAGCGTTTTGGTTTTTGCACGATTTTTGTTATTAGTTACATTTATTGAAATACTTCTATTCAGTAATTCTTTCAACTTTGGAGGAACTGTATCGAAATTTGCTATCATTTTGCTGGCTTTATCAATTTTCAAAGATACGTTATGAGCTTTTGCGTAAGGAACAAAAGCCTCTCTTACTGCATCCAGCCTGTAAAGAGCGTTGTTTGCAACCCCTCGTGTATAATATTTTGCAATATCAACTGTTGAGCTTTTAAACAGCGGTAAAATTTTCATCGTTAAGACCTCCAATCAAAAAACGACAAGTGTGTTAAATTATTTTATCACAAAATTTCGCAACCGGACAATCCTGACATTGGGGTTTTATTGGTTTGCAAACATTTTGTCCATGGGTAACAAGCAGGGTATTTATCGGAATCCAGTATTCGACCGGAAGTTTTTCACGCAGTGCAAATTCTGTTTCTTCCGGATTTTTGGTTTTCACATATCCGAGACGGTTAAAAATTCTATGAACATGCACATCCACACATATCGCCGGAACCCCGAAACCTAAAGTCATTACAAGATTAGCTGTCTTGCGCCCGACACCTTTGAACTTACAAAGTTCATCTATACTGTCAGGAACTTTCCCGTCATATTCTTCAACAATTATCCGTGATAATTCAATAATCTGACCGGCTTTATTTTTATAAAACCCAACAGGATAAATCGCCTTAGATAAATCTTCAACATCAACCTTCATCATCTCCTGCGGAGTTTTTGCAAGTTCAAGCATTCTCAAAGTCGCCGGATAAGTTGTCTTATCATTTGTCCTAAGACTTAAAATGCACGCAATCAAAACCAGATATGGATTTTTGAATGTGTCCATAAGTCTTACAAAATCGCTTTGAGGCTGTTTTGCAGCCTCCAACGCCCTTACAACTTTTCCAATATCAGCTTCCATACCTAAAAACTAACATAAAAATTTTTAAAAAGCTATAAACAACTGCTTATTTTAATCTAACAACGCGTTTAAAATATGAAGTATCAGATTTTGCCAGGTGTGCACAGGCTAAACCGTTATAAGCATTAGAGACATTGAGATTACAATACTTTTCAACTGTAACAGGCTCCAATTTACCCGCAATATTAGTTTTGCTACCGTCATCACCAAACGCCAAAATCTTACCGTCAAGTACCTGAAACGTAAATAAATCAACACCCCAACGGTTTGGCGGCTGCTTATAACCGTTTATATCAACATGTATCCAGCAATGAGTTCCATCCGAAAAGTGTTTTGTATCCCATTCAAACAATAAAACCATACCATCAGGCAAAACATACTGTGTGTCATCCATTGCAGACGCATTAACATAATTTTTACCATCGTATGTCTTATATAGACCGCTTTTTGCATAAAAACAAGGTGAATCGTCAGCCTCGTGGTTTAGAATTGTACTTGAGGAGCCGCAATATGTTGCACCGGTGAGATAATATTTAACCTGTGAAAGCATATTGCTATCTAAGGCAATCTCATCTCCCTCTATACGGCGAATTAATTGCTGAACAACTGAATAAGCTTTAAGGTATTGAGTATGTAATACATTAGCCTTATGTGCCGTCATTAACTCCGGAATTGTAATTGCTGCAACAACTCCGATTACACCAAGGGTAATTAATACTTCTGCAAGCGTAAACCCGCTACTGGAGAGCTTTAACGGTGCCCCCCCCCCCGTTTTTCAAGCTATGATTGGATTTTAGCATATTTTACTCTCCTTTTGTTTAGATATTAGAAGTATAGCAATTTATTTAGAATATGTCAACAAAATATCAGGCTCACATATTTCAAAACTTTCAAATTTTAAATCCGTACAATCAGAAATTTTATCTACAGTTTCGCCCATAAAACACGATTTTCCGGAATTGTCACCTAAAATTTTCGGAGCAACAAAATGGAAAAATTTATCAGCATATGGTAAAAAACTTGCATTTAAAATTCCGCCGGCTTCTACAAAAACGCTCATTATGCCTAAATCGTAGAGTTTTTTTAGGATAAACTCAATGTCAAGCCTGTCATCTTTCAACTGAGTTTGAATATAAGTTATTCTTTCGGAATTTTGCGGGTTGCCTGTATTATAAAAAATATAAATTTCTCCCTGTTCGTAAATTTTTGAATTTATGTCCGTTTTAAGTTCTCTGTCTAAGATGATTTTTGTCTTGTGAACCATTTGCGGATTATCAAAAATAACAGTTGAAGACGATGTTAGGATTGCATCGTAATTTTGTCGTAAGTTGCGGGCTTTTTGGCGCGCGGGTTCGGAGGTTATCCACTGAGAATTCCCGTTATGTGTTGAAATTTTGCCATCAATTGTTGTGGCGGTTTTTATTGCAACAAAAGTTTTATGTTCTGTCTGGTTTTTTATAAAAATCTCATTAAGTTTTCGGCATTCATTCTCCATGAATGCTCCAACAACCTCAATCCCTGCATTTTTAAGTTTTTTTATACCGTTTCCCGCAACTAACGGGTTTGGGTCAACCATGCCGTAAACTACTTTTTTTATACCCTTTTGTATTATTAAATCAGCACAGGGCGGTGTTTTGCCGTAATGGCTGCATGGTTCAAGGTTTACAAACAAAGTGCAACCTTCCGCACTGTCCAGTTTTAGCAAAGCATCACGTTCTGCATGGTTTTCGCCGTATTTTTTATGAAACCCTTCCGCAACAATTTCTCCGGCAGGATTAACAACAACACAACCAACAAGCGGATTAGGACTTGTCTGCCCCTGTGCCATTCGGGCTAAGTCGATACATCTGTTCATATATGCAATATATTGTTTCATATTTGTATTTTATATTAAATTGTGTTAAATTAAAATAGTTGGATATGCAAAAAGAAGAGGAGTAAAATATGGTAGATTTAAAGTACATCGGACACAGCGCATTTGAAATCAGAAACAACGACAAGTCAGTTTTGATTGACCCGTATGTTTCCGTAAACGAGAAATACGACTGGCATGAGCAGCCAATCACAGATATATTATTAACTCATGCACATGGTGACCATTTAGGTGAAGCAATAGAAATTGCTAAAGAAAAAGACATTGAAATTACAGCAGTAGCTGAGTTAGCAGGATATTGCAAAGAACAGGGAGCAAAAGTAAAATCAGTCGGTTTAGGCGGCTGGATTAATTATTCATGGGGTCGCGCGGTATTTTTACCGGCATTTCATTCAAGCTCTTTGCCTGACGGACGCTACGGCGGTGCTGCAGCAAGCATTATGATTGATGTTGACGGTGTTAGAATTTTCCATGCCGGCGACACTTGTTTAACCGGTGAAATGAAGACAATCAAAGAATTATACGCACCGCAAATTGCACTTTTACCAATCGGCGGCAACTACACTATGGATGTTGAACACGCTGCTATGGCAGCAAAATGGTTAGGTGTTAGAACCGTAATCCCTATGCACTACGGTACTTTCCCTGAAATTCAAGCTGATTTGGAAAGATTTGCAAAACTTATTGCGTTTGGCAATACAGCATGTCAAATTCTAAATCCTGCTGATATTAAGTAATTATTTTTTTGGAGCGCCAAAAGCGAGCTTTTGGCGCTCCTTTTATATATAAAAGAGGCATCTTATGAATATTCTATTTGTTATAGACAGACTTGAGTTAAAGTACTTTGAAAATAACGACCTTGTTACAAATTTTACCCTGATAATCAGCCTGCTCAAAAGACAGCACAGAGTTTTTATTACAACAATAGACCTGCTAAAAGTAAAATCAGTTAAAGCATACACTTCTTGTTACGAAGCTCATTTTCAAAATAACGAACTATTTTACGAAAAATCCTCTTTCTGTGAAAAACAAGTAGAAGACTTTCAACTTGTAATGTTTCGACCTGACCCGCCGGTTGATTTAGATTACATTAATGCAACGTATGTTTTTGATTTTGTCGACCGTTCAAAAACTTTTATTATGAACGACACAAAAGCAATCAGAAATTTTAACGAAAAACTTCATGCTGTATTGTTTAACGAACTTATGCCAAACAATATAGTTACATCTTCTAAAGCCGATATAATTGAATTTTTAAAACAGAACAACGAAATTATCCTAAAACCGCTAAATCAATGTTTTGGCGGCGGCGTAATGTATTTAAAACACGGGGATAAGAATACTGCAGTTATCATAAACTCAATGACAGATAACGGGAAAAAACTCATTATGGTGCAGCAATACTTGCCGGGCGCTCAATACGGAGACAAACGAGTTTTAATTTTAGGGGAAGATGTCTTGCCGTACTGTGTACAAAAAATTCCAAGTAATGACGATTTCAAATTCTGTGAACACTCTGACAGTCACATTTTAAAAGCCGTTTTATCAGATGAAGAACGTGAAAAATTCCTTCCTGTTGCCAAAAAGCTTAATCAAATGGGAATTTACATGGCAGGACTTGATGTAATTGACGGCAAAATCATTGAAGTAAATGTAACAAGCCCGTGTTACTTTATCCGCGAAGTCAATAACCATTTTGGCTGTCACCTTGAAGATACAGTAACTGATTTTATTTTGAAAACAACTGAAAGTTACAAATTGCCCCTAAGTTTAGTTTGACCTATAATTTTATTATGAAAAAGTTTGATTTTTTCAATCAGTACAGGGATCCGGTAATTGTTGTAAAAGACTATGAAAAAGTTGTTTTCAAAAACAATACATTTTGCCGTGTCTTTAGCAAATTTGGTGACATAAGAAAGTTTGCTCACCAGATGAATTTTGACATGTGCCCTATGGATAGCGAAAATGTCGACTTATTTTCGCCGGTTTTTCAGGCAATTGTTTCACCGGAAAATTTCTTTGCAAGAGTTTCTTACTCCGAAACTTCAGACAAAACATCTTTTTATGATATGACAGCAGTCAAGCGCGGAGCTTACACAATAATTTTTCTTGTTGATGTAAGTTCTGATGTGCTACTCAAAGACAATCAAAAAGAACGCGAAATTTTTAAAGAAAAATTGAAAAAACTTGAAGATGAAAATGACGAACTGCAAAAAATGCGCCAAAAAGCACAATCTCAAGCAATCAGAATTGCGCTTATTAATAAAGTTTCAAACATCATAAGAGAATCCATGGACATTTCAATGATTTTAAACTCAGCGCTGAAAGAGTTGGGAATAATGTTCGGGTGTTTCAGAGCGTATTACGCGTCTTGCACAGGGCAAGAGTTTACAATAGAAGAGGTTTACGGCGAAAATAATTTGGAGAAAAATACCAAAATTTCGTTTGACAACCTTGTTATGAAACAACTTTTGGCGCGGAAAATTTCAATAAGTTATTCTCTGTCTGAATATCTTGGCGCAGAACCTTACAAACAGTCTGTTTTGAGAGTTGTTGTACCGGTTTTTCATATGCAGAAAATGATTGGGGTTCTTGTTCTTTTGAGTTACCAAAAACGTGAATTGAACGAAGAATTAGAAATACTGGATGCTGTGTCTTCACAGCTTGGCAACGCGATTATAAGAGCCGAACTTTACCAGAAAAACGCCAAAAATGTTCGTGATTTAAAAGCCGCACTTGATGAATTGAAAGAAACTCAATTACAATTGATAAATTCTGAAAAAATGGCGTCACTAGGTCAGCTTGTTGCCGGAGTTGCACATGAAATTAACACTCCGGTTGCATCGATTAAATCCAACAACTCGATTATCTCAAAAATTATCCCGCAAATTGAGCCGGAAGACTTACGGCAAATGCTAAAAGAAATTAATACACTGGACACTGAGGCAATCTCAAGAATCAGCAATATTGTAACATCTTTGAAAAAGTTTGTAAGGCTTGATGAATCTGAACTTCAACAAGCTGACATCAATAAAGAAATTGACCTTACGCTGGATATTATCCGCCACGAAACAAAAAATAAAATTGAAATTGTAAAAAATTACGGTGAAATCCCGCCTGTAAAATGCTACCCTAATATGCTTAACCAGGTATTTACAAACATTCTGGTAAACGCTTGCCAGGCAATCGAAAACCAGGGCAAAATAACAATTACAACTGAATTTTACAATAATAAATTAATCGTAAAATTCAAAGACAACGGCAAAGGCATTCCAAAAGAGAACCTTGATAAAATTTTTACAGCAGGATTTACAACAAAAGGAGTAGGCGTAGGTACCGGACTTGGGCTTGCGATTAGTCAAAAGATAATAGATAAACATAACGGCAAAATCAAGGTCTACAGCGAAGAAGGCGCGGGTACGGAGTTTATTATTACTATCAATTGTGAGTAATACAATGTTAAAAATTATTAAATATTTTTTCTTATAATAATTAAATTCGATACATCTTTAAAAAAACAATTACAAAAATATTTCTTATTTCCAATCTGATTGAACAAATTATCTGAAAAATGTGTTATAATAGTAGTACAGCATAAATAAGTGTCAGTGTTACCCTTAATAAATTTTCTGACATTGCTTACAAAAAAATAGGAATTGTAAACAAAAGTTAATAAAATGAAGATAAATAAGCAATAATTTTGAACAAAAAAACTTTATATAGTAGTAGGTGTGAAAAATTATTGTGTAGTGTCGGAGGAAAATAATGACAATTAGTGTGAACAGTAAGAAAAAACAAGTGAAAAAAACATTTGATGAGCTACTAACGGACTTAAAAACGAGCAATTCAGAAAAAGTCAGATATAATGCAGCTCGTATTTTAGGTGAGATGGGCGATTCAAAAGCTGTTGAACCGTTAATTGATGTTTTAAAACATGACAAAAACGGTTCTGTAAGATTATATGCAGCAAGAGCATTAGGTGAATTGGGCGACTCATCGGCAACAGTTCACTTGATAGAATCACTTCGCGAAGATCGTAACGTTGACGTTAGGGTTCGTGCAGCGCGTGCATTAGGTCGCTTAGGCGGTGCTATTGTTGTTGAACCGCTTGTTGAATCCTTAAACGATGAAAATCCGCAAGTTTGTATCACTGCAACAGACGCTTTAATCGAAATCGGTGACGTTGCAACAGATGCGTTAATTGAATCATTAGACCACGAAAAAGTGAACGTAAGATGTGATGCAACAAGAGCATTAGGCGAAATCGGAAACAAAAAAGCCGTTGATAAAATTATCAATATGCTTTACGATGAATGGGTAAACGTAAGAATTTATGCGGTAACTTCGCTTGGAAAACTTAACGATACAAAAGCAGTTCCTGCTTTGATTGATGTTATGAAAAATCGTTCGGAAAATGAACTTGTTAGAGCCGGTGCAGCAGCAGCATTAGGTGTTCTAAGAGATCAAAGAGCATTGTTGCCGTTAAGAGAATTGATTATGGAAGCTGAAGAATTAGGCGAACTTGAAGACACAGCTTTGAAATCATTCAAGAAAATTATGGCAGCAAACTGGCAGTCAATCCCGGGGGCAACTCCTCAGAAAAAACCTGCCGGAACATTTTAATCGCTAGTGGTTGATATCTATATAAAACAAAAGCCGGTTTTTAATAAAAACCGGCTTTTTATCTGCTTAAATTATATTTTTAATTCCGGAATTGTGACTAGTATTGTCTTAACAACCTTGTCTAATGTCGCAGCGTGTTCTTTAGTGAACTGTTGATTTTGCAAGACTACATCAACTTCTCTTGCCAGATGCGGTTGTCCATTAGCTTTCAAATATGCACTTAGTTTTGTTGCAACATTACGCATAAGATTTTGCTTTTCCTTGAACCCGTCTTCAGAGCGAAGTTGTTCAAAAAATCGGTTGCCAAAAATCCCTTTATGTTTTTCGTATCCGGCTAAAAAGTCACCAACATTACGCTTATTGACATGCCGTGTAATAATTTCTTTTGTCAAACCTTGTTCAGCGTCTGTCGTATATCCTACTAAATAATCAGATACATTATCGCCGTAATTTCTTGCGTCATTTCGTTCTTTTGCTGTCAATGCCGGATTCTTTGTTACCGGTTTATCCACAGGTTTCTTATCAACGGGATTTTCTTTGACAGGATCTTTACTGGTCGATTTATTATCATCTACCGGCTTATTTTCTTCTTCCTTTTCTTCTGTCGGTTTGGTCTCTTTTGCCTCTGTCTTTCCCGGTTCAGGCAAGTTTAAAACATCACCCGGTTTAATCATAATACTTTGACCGTCTTTGCCAAATTCCAAACCATTTGCGTTCATAATATCGTTGATATATTTCACAATTTCTGCATTTTTCGGTTTTTTGCCACCGTTTAACTCTGTTAAACGTTTTTTGGCAATATTCCACAAATTATCGCCTTTTTTTACTGTGTATGAATTTTGCGGCTCTTGCGATTGGCTGCGTTCGACCTGTGCTCCTTTGATTGCTGGATTTTCACTGCCATTGCCTGAGGTTAATTCGATTGGTTCGTTTGAATTAGATTTAAAAATATCCAGCACCTCACATCTTTGCACTCCCGTGCCTAATCCAACACCATTAATTCTGTCAACCATAATAATCTCCTTTCGTGTTTACATCTTTTAAGCACACATTGCTTATATTCATGTAAAAACAATCGGGCTAAAATGATTGCTATGAGCCCATCACATCATATCATATCATATCATATAGGGCATTATAACTGGATTTGAGGCTGTTTGAAATTTAATTTTACATTTCTTTACAATTAGTTTTTGTAAGTTTGTCAAGGCATATTGTGTAAATAGTAAAACGAACATCCTTCACCAATATCATCAATTGTTTTATCACATTTCCCGCTACTTCTACCTTCTGTAACTTTAATAAGCACATCATCAGCAACTCCCCAGCCAGTCCGATGACCCTTTGCCGGGCGGACTATATAGTTATCAAAATCAATTAGTGCAAAATAAATATCTCTTCCTACAGTATTTGGTTTGCTATATCCGTTTACATCAACGATTACAATAAAATAGTCAAAACACATTATCTCACCATTTAACGTTGTCATACAAGCAGCACCGCCACTAAAATTACTAATATCAGAAGACCATAAATCACCATTTAATTTGTAAATAGGATATCTTTCCGGAGAACAGCGGTCAGCAACAAATCTACCTGTTTTACAAATGGCACCTGTTTTTATATATTGAGAAAGTTTATTAGCTAGCGCAAACTCGTAATCAGCTTGACTTGAATAATCACCAGAATTCATAATTTCTTCATTTTCCTGCATTAGCTTTACAGCCTGAGAAAGGCTTGAAAATGCTTTTCGCCATGCAACAACAAAAGACCTCTGCTGGTACTTTGCCATCAGTGTCGGAATTGTCATGGCTGCAACTATGCCGATTACGCCAAGGGTAATTAAGACTTCTGCAAGTGTAAAACCGCCAAAACCTTTACTGGAGAGCTTTAACGGTGCCCCCCCCCCCGTTTTTCAAGCTATGATTGATTTTTAGCATATATTACTCTCCTTTTTACTTGTACATTTGAAGTATAGCATTTTTTGGCAGGTTTGTAAAGGTTTTGTTTTTCATCAAAGCCCCGTGAGAATTGAGGGACTTTCTCCCTCTCCCCGTTGGGGTAGAGGGTAGAATTTCAACTTGAGAGCCTAAGCTCGAAAGTTAGAAATTCGGGAGAGGGGCTTTAATTGTTACAAACCCTTATTGTAGCACAACAAAGGACGTCCAAAACTAACTTTTTTTATTGTAAGTAACTTTTGAGCAATCATTGTATCTATCACTTCATCAACAGATTTTCTGGTTCTCCCTTTTATTATCCCGTAGTAAGGTGATGCAAGGATTTTTTGATTGTAATCATTTTCTTTTATTGATTTTGAGCCTGTTAAAATCTTACTAATCCCGCTTTTGCCGTACTGTCCGTTAAATTCTTTTGTACAAGCCAAAACTAAATCCACAACCGCTTTATCAGAAATCGGTTCAGGTTTTTCATATTCATATTCCGGGATAAAATCGTCCGGCAGTTCAATTTCAGGTGAGTTTTCCAGATTTTTATAAAACTCAGCCACTTTACTGTCAACAAGAACCTTATCCGCATCAAAGTGTTTTAAATAAAGTCCGTCAAGGGTTTTGACCCTGCTCATTGCAACATAAATCTGACCGCGTTCAAATATCCGCTTGCAGTCAACCACAAGTTTATCAAGTGTCATGCCCTGTGATTTATGGATAGTAATTCCATAGGCAAGTTTTAGCGGGAATTGAAGTCGTGTTGCGATAACTTCGTCATTATAGTAATACTCAAACTCATGTAGCGGAATATTTGAATTAACTCCGCTATCAAAAGTTATGTTAATTGTTGTATCCCCAAATTCCTCAACAGTCCCGCAAGCTCCGTTTATAAGCCCTTTTTCAAAATCCATATTCACAAGCAGCATTACACGGCAGCCCTTTTTTAGGATAATTTCATTTTCTGCACGGCAATTCTTATTAAAGATATTTAATATAGCGTTTTCCCGCTCTGTTAAATCGTCATAGACCAAATTTTTACCGCGAAATACACCGTCTTTTGAACGGAAAATTGAAACAGGGTTATCAAGAGCATTGAATTTTAGCATATTATAAGCGTTTGCTTCTTCATTTGTTGAAAAAATATGCAGCATATTGGCTTCTGCTGAATCTATGTCAACTTCTCTTGATGAAAGAAGGTCAATATCATCTTCTGTCAGATTATTAATCCTCATATTTGACAGCGCCTTAATAAATCCTTCCTCACTCTGGCGATAATTTTTTGTAAGAATTACGTTTTTCAGGTTTAAATCTTGCCACAGCAAAGATTCAAAGCAGTAATGCTTTTCTTCGGGATTATCCTTTTCAACCGGCGGAAGCTGGAAAAAATCGCCGATAAAAATTACCTGAATTCCGCCAAACGGCTCATCTGTTTCCCTAATCTGTTTTAAGACTTCATTCACATACTCAAAAGTTTCAATATTGAGCATTGAAATCTCGTCAATCGCCAGCATTTTACATCTTTTTATCTGTCTTAATTGAGCCGGACGGGTTTTTATCTTATCAACAACCGCCGCAATAGTGTTTCTGCAAAGCCCAACTCCTGACCACGAATGCAAAGTTTGACCCTTTACATTAACCGCTGCAATTCCTGTTGTGCTTGTTATTGTAAGTTTCTTTTTGTACTTTTCCTTTAGTTTTCCTAAAATATAACTTTTTCCGGTTCCTGCATGACCTGTAATAAACACATTATCCCCGTTTCGCAAGAAATTTATAACCTTTCTTAATACTTTATCGTCCTGAGATGTGTCCTGGCGCACAACAGGTGCAGGTTTTTCAGGCTTAGATACCATTTCAAATTCATCAGCGTAAATTATTTCCCTGTCAAAATCAATCTGGTCAAAGTTTGCAATCTTATAAATGCACTCTTCTCCTTTTGCATTTGTCCTGGAAAAAGTTATAAAATCTTCACCCGGTTTTAATTCGTAATTCAAATTCTTTTCAGAAATCCACTTTTCGGACTTGAACCCGCGCATAATTTTAAAACACTCTAATATACCCTGAGTAATCCCATGAAACTTCCTTCCGTCTTTATTGACGTGCGGATTTTTTATTTTATCACAAATCCGTACAGCAAATTCTGTAAGCTTATCGTATTCGATATCAAATGAAGTAAGGATATCAAACACTTTGTAAGGGTCTGAAAAATCAGTTATTTTTAATAATTCATCATTATCCTTTTTCATTTACCCCTCCCATTAAAACAAGCTCAACTGTTCAACATTATCTTTTGGCGTGTAGGTCTTTTCAAATTTGCTAAGCTGCAATAGGTCTTCCTTGATTTTTGTCAAAAACGACGAAATGGCAAGATTTTTGTATGTTCCAAGCCATTTTCGTTTTGTTGCATGAGTTAAGTATAAATGCTCTTTTGCCCTTGTCATGCCAACATACAAAAGCCTTCGTTCTTCCTCAATTTCCTCAGGTGTTTGCGCACGGTAAAGCGGTAAAATTCCGTCTTCCAAACCCAAAATAAATACGCATTTAAACTCCAACCCTTTTGAGGCGTGAAGGCTCATTATCGTAATCCTGTCAGCACGCGTATCAAGCGTATCGGCTTCTGTTAAAAGTGAAACCGCATGCAAAAATTCTCTTTTTGTATTATTTTCTTTTGCAAGGTCAACAAGATAATTTAAAATATAGTCGCCAATATCGTCTTTAAACTCATCAAAAAGCCTTTCCAACTGGTCACTCACAGGTTCCATATCATTAAGTTTGTTTAAAAGTTTTGCAACGTATCTTTGCTTGCAAAGAAAATCGTTTGAAAGTTTTACAAACGGCATGCCGGTTCGTTTGATAGCCTCAATCAGCGGCGGCAATTGAGATGCGGTTCTGTAAAGGATTGCAAAATCAGAAAATGAGTAATTATTATCCTCTCCCTGGCTTCTGGCGGAATCTATTGAGAAAAAGCTGTGACCGCCGATGAGTTTTTCTATCGTGCTTGCCGCAAATTCAGCCTCAGCGCTATCTGTGGGTGCAGTGTGGATAGTAATTTTTTCATGCACATTATCCAGTACTGATTTAATATTAAAACAATTAATCATCTGG
>MOYD01000008.1 GCA_001899395.1 Candidatus Gastranaerophilales bacterium Zag_111
TTTAGTCTTTTTAGGCTGTAACATTATATTTTGCTCCTATTATTTTATACCTTAATTAGCTTTCTGCTGTTTCTGTGTTTCTTGCGCGTCTTGGACGTCTTCCGCCTTTATCGGAATTGTCTTTGCCGCTTTTTAGTTTAATGTTTTGGTCTGCCATTTCACCAGGCATTAAGTTGCCTTTGAAAATCCATACCTTAACACCGATTTTACCCATGATTGTATCAGCTTCGGTGAAACCGTAATCTACATCTGCTCTTAATGTTTGAAGAGGAATTCTTCCTTCTTTTGCCCATTCGGAACGAGCGATTTCAGCACCGCCCAAACGTCCGGATACCATAACTTTGATACCTTGAACGCCTGATCTCATTGTTCTTTGCATTGCCTGTTTCATTGCTCTGCGGAATGCAATACGTTTTTCTAATTGCTGTGCAATTGATTCAGCTACAAGTTGAGCATCTGCATCAATTCTTGCAACTTCTACAACGTTGATTACAACAGATTTACCGATATGTTTTGTTACGTCCTGGCGAAGTTCGTCAATCCCTTGTCCGCCGCGACCTACTACAATACCAGGTTTTGCTGTAACAACTGTGATTGTAATATTTTGAGCTTTTCTGGCTATCAATATTCTTGATACGCCTGCTGCATATAGTTTTTTCTTTACGAATTTTCTGATTTTAGCATCTTCTGCTACAAATACTGCGTAGTCCTTAACCTTTGCAAACCATGTACTTACCCATGGTTGGATAATTCCTACTCTAAATCCGGTTGGATGTGTTTTTTGTCCCATTTTATTATTTCCTATTTTGCTGTATCACTAACTACTAATGTAAGGTGTGATGTACGTTTCATTCTTGAATACATACGACCTTGTGCTCTTGTTCTTGCACGTTTATAAGTAACACTTTCATCAGCATAGATTTGTGAAATCTTTAAGGATTCTGCTGCTACTCCGTATTGTTCACGAGCGTTAGCAACTGCTGCCTTTAAGTTCTTTTCAACAACTCTTGCTGCAAAGTATGGCATAAAACGTAACATATCTTGAGCTTCAACAACAGCTTTTCCTCTAACTTCGTTGATTACTCTGCGAAGTTTTCTTGCTGTCATTTTTATGTCTGTTTGTTTTGCTTTTGCTTCCATTTTTTTATCCTTTATTTAATATAAATATCACTTTGGATTATTTGTACTAACCTCTTTTTGCTTTATCAGCACCTGCGTGCCCTTTGAATAATCTTGTCGGTGCAAATTCACCTAATTTATGTCCTACCATTTGTTCTGTAATGTATACAGGAACGTGAGTCTTCCCGTTATGTACAGCGATAGTGTGGTTTAACATATCAGGTACTATCATTGATGCTCTTGACCAGGTTTTGATAAGTTTCTTTTCTGAGTTAGCATTCATTTTGTCTATTTTCTTTTGTAGAGATTCTTCTACATATGCACCTTTTTTTAATGAACGTGCCATTTATTTCTCCTTTATTTATTGAGTATTTGTTTTGTTTGTTTTAAGCTTTTAGCTTATTTTTTACGTCTTCTAACGATTAATTTATCAGACGCTTTACCTTTTTTACGGGTCTTATAACCAAGTGCCGGTTTACCCCAAGGTGTTTTAGGGTGTCCGCCAGGACCTGTTTTACCTTCACCACCACCGTGAGGGTGATCGCAAGGGTTCATTGTAACACCGCGGACTGTTGGTCTGATACCCATATAACGTTTTCTTCCGGCTTTACCGATTGATAAGTTTTTGAATTCTGAATTACCAAGTGTACCGATGGTTGCCATACATTCTTTTCTTACCATTCTCATTTCACCTGAAGGAAGTTTAATTGTTACATAGTTTCCTTCTTTTGCCATAACTTGTGCGCTGTTACCTGCGGCTCTTACCATTACACCGCCTCTGCCAGGGTTCATTTCGATATTGTGAACGATTGAACCTAGAGGGATAAGTTCTAACGGTAATGCGTTACCTGTCTGAACAGGTGCTTCCGGACCGCTTATGATTGTGTCGCCTACGTTTAAACCTTCCGGTGTTAAGATGTATCTTTTTTCACCGTCAGCATAGAAACATAGTGAAATTCTTACGTTTCTGTTCGGATCGTATTCAATTGTTTTTACTGTTGCAGGTACGCCGAATTTATCTCTTTTGAAATCAATTACACGGTAAGCTCTTTTTACTCCGCCGCCTTTGTGACGACATGTAATTCTACCTGTGTTGTTTCTTCCTGCTGTTTTTTTCAATGACTTTAGTAATGATTTTTCAGGAGTTGATGTTGTGATTTCCTGATAATCACTTTTTGTCATTCCTCTTTGTCCCGGAGTGGTCGGATTAATTTTTTTAGTTGCCATTTTTATTTCTCCTGTTTTGGCTTTGTACTTGTGTTTCTTGGGACATATGCCTTACGCCCCGTTTTGAATTCTTATACATTTAAGAATTCGATTGGTTCGCCTTCGATTGTTACGATGGCTTTTTTAGAAGAATTTGTTCTTCCGAATTTATATCCCATTCTTTTTTCGTGAGATGGCATATAAACTGTTCTTACTTGTTTAACTTTTCTTCCAGGAAAAGCTAATTCTACAGCTTTAGCAATTTCAATTTTTGTTGCATCTTTTTTTACTTCGAAAGTATATTGTGCATTTTCTGTTGCTGCCACTGATTTTTCTGTAATTAATGATTTTTTAATTACGTCATATAGTCTTTCTGTTTCTTTACTCATTATTGTAACCTTTCTGTAATTTCGTTTACAGCAGATTCAGTCATAACAACAAAATCAGCTTCCAATAAGTCTTTCACATTTAAGTTAGAAGGTAATAAAAGTCTAACGCTTGGAATATTTCTTGCTGAAAGTTCAAGATTTTTGTTTTCTTCAGCTTTTGTATTTGCAACGATTAGAACTTTACCGCTAACATTTAAAGATTTTAATGCACTAACCATCAATTTTGTTTTTGGTTCAGTGATAGTTGAGAAATCTTTTACGATAACCAATTGAGCTTCTCTAGCTGACAATGCAGATTTTAAAGCTAATTGTCTTGCTTTTTGAGGCATGTTGAATGCGTAGCTTCTTGGTTTTGGTCCAAAGATTACGCCGCCGCCCGCAAACAATGGTGAACGAAGTGAACCTGCTCTGGCACGACCTGTTCCTTTTTGTTTCCAAGGTTTTCTTCCGCCGCCTGCAACTTCTGCTCTTGTTTTTGTACAAGCATTGCCTTGGCGTGCATTATTTAACTGTCTTCTTAATGCTAAGTGCATTACATGTAAATTAGGTTCTACTCCGAAAACACTTTTTTCTAATGTGATTTCGCCTAATTTTTCTCCATTTGTACTTAATATTTCTTTTGACATTTTGATTTTCCTTTATATTTAATATTGTTTCGTTTAAGACTGCTTACCGCTTGCTTTTGGCTTTATTTGGCAAGACCAGCCGGTTTTTATGACTTTCCTTGTCTTATTGAGAGGGATTAATTCCATTTTGTTCTGGTCGGAACGATTGTAACCAATCTTCCTTCACAACCCGGAACTGAGCCTTTTACTAAAACTAATCCGTTAGCTGAATCAACTTTAACTAACTTCAATTTAGTAATAGTAACTCTTTCATTACCCATGTTACCAGCCATTCTTTTGCCTTTGATAACACGTGAAGGAGTTGTGCCGGCTCCGATTGAACCCGGTTCTCTGTGATTTTTAGAACCGTGAGCCATAGGTCCTCTGCCAAAGTTCCATCTTTTTACTGTACCTTGGAACCCTTTACCTATTGATTTACCTGTTACGTCTACTTTTTCAACATTATCTAATACTGAAAGTTCAACCTTATCACCTACTTTGTAGTCTTGAGGATTTTCTACTCTGAATTCCTGTAGATGTCTGTAGTTTGATAAGTTGTTTTTCTTGAAATGACCTAATTGAGCCTTTGTCAAATGTTTTTCTTTAGCTGCAACAGTACCAACTTGAATTGCGTTATAACCGTCAGTTTCTACAGTTTTAACCTGAGTAACTACAGTTTCATCAACTTTGATAACAGTTACAGGAATTGCCAAACCTTGTTCGTCAAAGATTTGTGTCATTCCGACTTTTTTTCCTATTACACCTAGTGTCATAATTTTTACCTTTCCGTGCAAACCATGCTTCACAAAAAGCTAATGCTTTTTATTTGCATTGATTGCATCTTTCGCTTGTGAGCGCTACGTATTACTTTACCTTTTGAGGGCTTTCACCTCACCAATCGGATTTTTAAGCGTTTGCCCCGACTGTTCGCAGTTCACATTATTTTGCATAATGCTTATTTAATTTTCAATTGACAGGAACCTTAGCAACTATCTTGCTTCGATATCTACACCTGCCGGTAAATCTAACCTGCGCAACTCTTCCATTGTCTGTTGAGTTGGTTCGTATATATCAATAATGCGTTTGTGTGTTCTCATTTCAAAGTGTTCACGAGATTTTTTATCTACGTGTGGTGAACGCAATACACAATATATACGTCTTTTGGTAGGTAAAGGAATAGGTCCGGCTACTTTAGCGTCTGTTCTTTTTGCTGTTTCTACGATTTTTTCAGCAGATACATCAATTAGTTTGTAATCATATGCTTTCAAACAAACTCTGATTCTGTTTTTCTTAGTGCTGCTTGCCATTTGCATTCCTTTTTCTTTTTTCTATGTACTACTTACGACAAAGCTGTTAAGCCTTGTCTGCTCAAAGTTTTCGCTATTTATTTCGGTTACTATACTTCAAGCATATCTATCTTATGATAAACAAAACTCGCTGTCAACAATGTTTTTTTATGATTGTTTAGTTTTGTTACAATAAAAAAGGACTGGCTGAAATTTGCCAATCCTTTTTTATTATGAAATTTTATTTTTTCTTAGGTTCAAAAACTGATTCGATTTCACTTATTGCTTTTGTCTTTTTGCGTGCGGCTTCGATTTCAGCTTTTTGTTTTGCCATTGCCTCTTTGGCAGCTTGTTTTTCTTTTGCAATTCTCAATTTCTCTGCAGCTTTAGCTTTTTTTGCTGCAATTTTTTCAGCTTTTGCTGCTTCTTTGGCTTCTTTTGCAAGTTGTTTTTCTACAGCAGTTTCACATGCTTGAACCTTAGCTGATGTATTTCTAATTCCTCGAGGAAGTGAATCTACAGGTTTTAATTCCATTCCTAATCTCGCTTTTATTGCGATAAAAAATTGTTTCATGCCTAAACGAAAAACTTCAAATCCTTCAGCTTCATCATATGCTTTGTTAATTCTCTCATTAGCTGCTCTAGCTTTTTCAAGAATTCCTCTTGGTGAAAGTATATCTTGAGGAAGTGTACCGGCATCCATCATTTCTTTGCCCTTAGCAGTTTTTGGGATAATTTCAAATTTGCCGGCTTCGGTGTAGACAAAATCGAAATGTCTATCTTTCGAATGTCTTTCAATGATTTTTGCTACGCCGCGTTTGGTTAGTCTTACGGGATTGTGACCTTTTCTTGTAATATATTGGGTAAAATCTTCTATTGCTTCAGTGTTTGGCTTTTTGAATGCCATGCCAAATGATGTTTGATTATTCGTGTAATTAGGGGTAATACTTCTAACTTCCATTCTTCACTACCTTTCTTTTGTTTTGTATTGTTTTTAAAAACCCTCAAAAAAATAATTGCCAAATTTAGAAAAATATTGTTTACAAAACTTATTAATTCATTTTTTCAAGCAGCTTGATATATTTTTTGTAATCTTTTCCCCATGACCTTAGAACTTCTATTACCGGTCGCAGGCTGTAGCCAACATCGGTTAGCGAGTATTCAACTTTTGGCGGGGTTTGTTCATAGACTTTTCTTATAATAAGTCCGGCTTCTTCCATTTCCCGTAAATTTGAAGTTAAAACCTTTTGAGTGATTGAGCCAAGCGCTTTTTTGATTTCGCAAAAGCGCATTGTACCATTCAAAAGTTCTTTGATGATAAGAACTTTCCATTTACAGCCAGTCATTTTTAATGTCGTTTCTACGGGACACTTTGGAAGGTCTTTTGAGTTCATAATTTTCTCCGGAAGATTTATATTAACACAATTAAAATCAGTACGCAAAATGTTAAGTTTCACAAATTTCTCTGAGTTGCTCAGTTGTAAAGTCAAATTCTCCGACTTCGGCATACGAAACAGGAAGGATAAATTTTATAAATTTGTCTGTCGATTTTTTATCATTTGTCATTACGCTGATAACTTTGTCTAACGAGTATTTTAACAAAGGTTCGTAATCAAATTTTTTGATTAAATCTTCACATAAAAATTTGTATTCTTTATCAATAAGATTTTTTTTCAGAGCAAGGTTAAGCGCAAATTTTATTCCCTCCACAACGCATTCGCCATGGGTATATTTTTTGTATTTTGTAATGGTTTCTATTGCGTGCCCATATGTGTGTCCAAAGTTCAAAATTTTTCGTAAACCTGTTTCTTTTTCATCTTTTTGAACCACTGAAATTTTTAGTTCAATACACATTTTTATAAGATTTTTGAGTGTTAAAATATCTCTTGATAAAATTTTCTCATTATGTTCAGTTAAGAAATTAATCAACTGAGCCTCGTAATCCGGATTACAATTTTTTTCAATAAATCCGTATTTTAAAACCTCGCCAAGCCCGCTTTTAAACTGTTTTTCATCAATTGTTTTTAAGAAATTTACATTAATAAATACTGCTTTAGGCTGATAAAAAGTACCGATTAAGTTTTTGCCAAAAGCTGAATTTATTGCAGTTTTGCCTCCAACAGAGCTGTCTACAGCGGAAAGCAGCGTAGTTGGCACCTGGATAAAATTAATTCCGCGCATGTAAGTCGATGCTGCAAAACCCGTAATATCTCCAATGACGCCGCCGCCAATTGCGATTATGGCATCTTCTCGTTTAAGTTTTTTTGACAGTGCAAAATTTAAAATTTTTAGATAATTTTTGTAAATTTTTTCTCTCTCACCATCAGGCAGTACAAGGGTTTTGTCTTTTGGAAAATCCAAAATTTTTGAGTATAATTTGTGCACTTTTTTGCTAAAAACAACGATATAATTTTTGTGTTCAATTTCATCCAAAATTGATTTTTTTAGATTATTTATATCAATATTATTAATATAAATAGGATAATTTACGTCTTTTTCTTTGATGTTTACAGAAAGATTAATCATTTTTCAAAACTCCTAAAATCTTTTCCACAACTTGGTTTGGGCTTTTGTTATCAGTTGAAATTTTATATAAAGCTGTTTCATAATTTTGTTTTCTTTTTGCAATAATTTTTTGAATTTTTTCAATTGTCACACCGTTAGCCAAAAGCGGGCGGGATGTGTCGTTTTTTATACGTTCAAAAATGGTTTCCGGCGAAGTTTCAAGATAAATTACTATTGAATTTTTTAATAAGAAATTTCTTGTTGAGGTATTTTCAAAAGTTCCGCCGCCAAGTGAAATAACCTGGTTTTGACGATTAAAAATGTCCATTAAAATTTTGGATTCAATTTTTCTAAAATAACTTTCGCCTTTGGTTGCAAAAATTTCAGAAATAGTGCAGTTTTGATTTTTTTCAATCATCAAGTCAAGGTCAATAAACTCCGCACCGGTACAATTTGCTAAAATCTGTCCGGTAGTGGTTTTTCCGCTCCCCATCATTCCTGTTAAAACTACTGTTTGCATATGTTTATAATAGACTAAAATTTAAAATTTCGCAAATTAACTATCCTTAACTTTTTTGACTTAGGGTTTTGTTAAGGTATGATGAGAAAAAAGGGAAAATTTATGTTAAAAAAAATATTATCTGTATGTTTTTTAATAATGCTTGTGTGCTGCGGATGCGGCAAAAAAGATGAAGAACCGCTTGTAAATGACCTTAATATAATTACAAACCGCGGAGAACTTGTTGTAGGGGTTAAGACTGACACTTATCCTTTCGGGTTTTATGATGAAAAAGGTCATTTTGCTGGATATGACGCAGCATTGGCACGGTTGATTGCACGCGGAATTTTGGGAAGCGATAAGAAAGTTAAATTTGTTCCGGTGACTGCCGCTGACCGTATGATGAAGCTGTATTCCGGTGATGTCGATATGATTATTGCAACTATGTCAATTACTCCTAAACGCCAGGAAATTCTTGATTTTTCAAACTCATATTATACAGCAGGTCAAGCAGTCTTGGTTAAAAAAGACAGTCCGGTTAAAACTTTGCGTGACCTTAACGGAAAACGGGCGATTATCGTATTTGGCTCAACCAGTGAAAGAAGTTTAAGAACAGCGGTTCCTAATGTTGGAATAGTTGGTTATAAGACTTATACTGAAGCCTTTAAAGCCTTAAAAGACGGTAAAGCAGATGCTATTGTTTCTGATGATACGATTTTGCTGGGGTTGTCGTTAAAAGATGACAGCGTAAAACTTTTGCCAAAAAGATACTCAAAAGAACCTTATGCAGTTGCTTTTAGAAAAGGTGCGGAGTCAAAAGACCTTATTAAAGCCGTAAATAACGTTATTGAAATTGAAACTCGAAACGGTAATCTTAAAAAAATTCAGGAAAGTTACGGGATTAAATAAGTCCGAAAAACTCTTTAGCCAGTTCGATTTCACCTGCTTTGTCAAGTTTAGGGTTTTTCAGTTTCTGTTTTAAAATGTATGAAAAACATTCCTGATACTTGTCTGATGGTGTAATTTCAAGTTCTTTTAAATCATTTCCGGTGATTTCAAGTTTAATTTTTATTAAATGGTCTAAATAACGTTTAGTCGGAATAATATCTTTTGTTGCTGCATACATTAAAATACTTTCAAGACTTAAATTGCAGAAAGTCTGATAAATAAGTTCATCTGAATTTAGGTTTTTGTCTTTAATGGCATTGTATTCATCGACAATTTTTTTTTCATTTTTTGTTAGCGGAAGCGGTGAAATATCCGGCAGTAAGCCAACATAAATTATCCAAACACATTCAGGTTTGTATTGTTTAACCATTTCTTCAATATCAACCTTTGGCAAAATAAAGTCTTGCGGCGCGATTAAATTGTAAATCCCGTCATATACAAATTTGTCAAATGCTTTTAGGTTATTCAGATTAAATGTTTCTTCAAGTTCTTTTTTAAGGCGTTTGTAAGACATATCGTAATTTATATTTTTAAGATATTCTTTTTGCAGTTGTTTTGTGTGCTCGTCGTATTTGAAGCCGAAGCGAGCCATAAATTTTAACCCTCGAACTATTCTTGTTGGGTCGTCAATAAAACTATTGTCGTGCAGAACTCTTAATGTTTTATTTTTTATATCTTTCAGACCTGTTGTATAGTCAACAATTTCACCGGTAAGAGTTGATTTTGCAAGTGCATTAATTGTAAAATCCCGTCTTAAAATGTCATCTTTTAACGAACAGCCAATGTTCTGAACTTCCGGTAAATGTCCTTTTTGCGGGTAAGTTTCACATCTGGTTGATGCAATGTCAATTTCTTTGCCGGCGAGTTTAATTCTAACAGTGCCAAAAGGTTCATTGACTTGCAAGATTTCCGCGTCCGGAATTGTTTTTGCATAGGCAATTGCGTCCCCAACATAAGTTAGGTCAATATCAAAACTTTTCTTGCCCAAAAGTTCATCGCGGACAATTCCGCCGACGTAATATAAATTTTTATCCTGTAAATTGATGATGCTCATTTTTTTATTTTAGCGTAAAATAATTTAAAGTACAATTAGTAGGATGTTTAATATTAAGGTAAGCAAAAGAAATGTTACAAGAAGCGACAAAAGCACTAAATTCGGCATTTAACAACAGTTTTATAAAAAAATTAAGCCAATATTTGCATGATTGTGTAAGAGAAGAGGTTAAGAGTTCTACTTTTCGCAACCTGAAAGGCGATAAGGATAACAAATGGATTTTTCTAAAAGAGCAGGAAACATTATTAACACAGGGGTTGGACTACTTAAAGCTTGACGGCGACAATAATAATTTAAGACAACTTATGATACAAAGCGGTCCGGAAGCTCATGACAAGTATTTAATATACGGTTATATGTTTCTGGTAGGGCGTAGCGGAAAATCAAGAAAGGGCAACGAATTTTTAACACCGCTTTTGTACGTACCGTGCAAGCTTGAACAAAATGGAGTAAATATTAATTGTGTATTACAAGATGAAATTTTGTCCCTGAATACCGGTGCTTTGGCTGCTTTGCTTAAAAAAGGCGAAGACGATGACGAAGTGGATTTATTTTTGGAAGCTATTCTTGATGTGGTTCCGGATTTACCGCTAACAAAAGAGAAAATGGATATTTTTCTTGTAACTCTAAAATCCTTAATACCTGATATTGAGATAAGTTCTGACCCGTCTTTGGATGTTGATGAAGACAATGTTACAAAAGAGGAAGTTCCTTCAAAAACTTTAGCGGATGAACCGATAACGGGCGAGAATTTAGATGAAATCATAGAAGATGAAATTCAAGAGCAGAAGCAAAAAGCGGCGGTTGCTGAGATTAAAAAGCTTTCAGTGACTTATCAAAGCGCAATTATTTTAACCAAAAGACCGTCTGTTACTGCCGGAGTTTTGCATGAACTTTTGCAAATTGCTTCTCAGCCAAGCGGTGTTTTTAGGGAAACAACTTTAAGTGTTATAAATGATGAATATACTCAGTCTATTGATAAGATTTTTCAGCCAAAAGATAATGATGATGAATTTTATCCGGTAACCCCGCTTGCTTTGAGTGATTCACAGGAACAGGTTATAAAAAATGTTGAAAATAATAAACTAATAGCTGTTCAAGGTCCTCCGGGAACAGGTAAATCTCAAACAATTGTAAACCTTGTTGCGCATTTGATTGCAAATGGCAAAACTGTTCTTGTTGCTTCACGTATGGATAAGGCAGTTGATGTTGTGGCGGATAGACTTAATGACCTTGGGTCACCGTTTTTAGCATTGCGTGCAGGAAGGTTGAATTACCAAAGACAACTGAGTTATCAATTGCATGAATTAACCTCCGGAAAATTTAGTCTTAACGATGATGTTGATGATATTATTTTTGCTGATGTAAAAGACATGAAACAACATCTTGATTGTATGCGTGAAACAGAAGCTAAATGTGAAAAAATTATTAAGTACGAAAATGAGTGGCGTAGTTTGAAAGATGAAATTAACGAACAAACTGCCATAGTTGGGAAATTACATTACATAAAACGCCCGCTAAAAAAATCCGAAATAGACAATATTAACGATGTGATAAAATCTTTGACTGAAAATTTGGAAAAATCCGGAATTTTTGCTTCATTTTCTAATATGTCATCATTGAGACAGCTTAAAAAAATCCTTGATATAAAAGATTTTGAGGTCGAGCCGGAAAATCTTGACAGGCTGAAAGTTGAACTTGATTTTGTTACAAAAAAATGGCAGCTTAGAAAAATCGAAGCTGACATTCAAAAAATTGGTAATCTCCATGTGATGATGGAGCAAATCAGGCA
>MOYD01000009.1 GCA_001899395.1 Candidatus Gastranaerophilales bacterium Zag_111
TGCCATAAATTTCCTACCCAAATCAATAAAGAATGTGAACCTTATTAATTGCTTGATTTTCGGGGTTTTTTCACAAAAATTTACAAAATATTTGAGGTACAAAATAATTGTACCCTAAATATATCAAAATTGAAAGCAGTAATTGCATTTTTACACACAAATTAAATACTTGTATTTTATAAAAACAATTGTTATAATAAAGATAATAGGTTGAAATAAATTCTAATACATCAGAATACATAAAATGTTATATAGTATTTGAAACATTGAGTATGTGCCTATTTTAAGAACTTATTAGTGTGTCTGTTTTTTAATTCCGTCACTTCATCTAATCTGAAACCCTTGTGGTTTCCGGCTTTTATCCAACACATCATTTTATGTAAAATGATGTATTAAAAATAAGGATAAAAGCGAATGAAAACAAGAAAGCTGAATGGATTGACAAGAAAAATATTGAGTTCTGCAATATTTGCAGGATGTTTAGCTCTGGGGGTACAGGGAGCTGCCGTAGGGGAAGAAGTCCCAACACTTGGGGAAAACAGTTCATATACCTTAGTACAAGTAGAAGTTCAAGGTGAAAATACAATAACAAAGTATGAATATGATGCTGCAACCGGTGCAATTACGCCTGTATATTACAGAGTAGATCTTAAACAAACGGTATACGGACATCCGGATGCTGTAGGCGCCGAAGTTTTTAGCCCCGCAACAGTTATAGGGACTGAAATAAAATATTATACTGACCCGTCGAGGGTATCAAACACGCGGATAACAACCAATTTAAAGGGCGTCGATTTAGATAAAGATTTCTTTGGAAATAGTTCCAGATATGGCGGGGCGATTTCTAATGACCACAGCACAATAGGTAATATAACAGGTGATTTCATCGGTAATAATGCAACCAAGTACGGCGGAGCTATTTACAACGAATACAGCAGTGCAATCGGCAACATAACAGGAGATTTCATTGCTAATAATGCAACCAGCTACGGCGGGGCTATTTATAACGACTATAGTACAATCGGCGATATAACCGGGGATTTTATCGGCAATAGTGCAAAATACGGCGGGGCTATTCATAACGACCTTAGCAGTACAATTAGTAACATATCAGGAAATTTTATTGGTAATAATGCAACTAACTACGGCGGGGCGATTTATAACGACGGCACAATCGGAAATATTACAGGTGATTTTATTGGTAATAGTGCAACCTACGGCGGTGTGATTTATAACCTCAACAAAATCGGTGATATAACCGGAGATTTTATTGCTAATAATGCAAGATACGGCGGGGCGATTGACAACAGCGGTACAATCGGTGACATAACGAGTGATTTTATAGGTAATAGCGCAACCTATGGCGGGGCTATTCATAACGTCAGCAACAGTACAATCGGGGATATAAATGGTGATTTCACCGGTAATAGTGCAGTCTACGGCGGGGCGGTTTATAACGCCAGCAATAGTACAATCGACGCCATAAACGGAGATTTCGTTTGTAATAGTGCAACCTACGGCGGAGCAATTCACAACGACAGTAACAGTGCAATCAGTGATATCACAGGGAATTTCATCGGTAATAGTGCAGGCATCTACGGCGGTGCGATTTATAACGGAGACACCGGCACAATCGGTTCAAAAGACGGTAACGGCAATGTTATAGGCGGGCTGGTTAATAGCAGTTTCCTAAACAATTACGCCAAAAGCGAATATGACGTACTTGGCGGTGCGATTTATACAACAACAGATTTGAATATCATTGCAAAAGACGGATACACAAGTATCTTCCGGGGCAACTACACGGAAAGCAACGGGGTAAAAGAACAAAACGCAATATATGTTGACAGCTCATCAGCAGGAATAACCCTGAATGCAGTAAATAACGGACAAATAATTTTTGATGACACAATTAACGGCGTAAGCGGATATAATCTGGCTTTGACAGGCGATACAAGCGGAAAAATTACCTTGAATAACCTTGTTGAAAATGCAAACGCAACACTTTCAGAAACAACTCTAAAACTTGGCAATACCTCAGATGTGTTCAAAACTTCAAACCTGAATGCAGTATCAGGGGTGATAGATACCACAGACGGTAATTACACAAACTATAATATAAACAAATTAAATTCATCAGCGGATGT
The DNA here is from genome assembly GCA_001899395.1 of Candidatus Gastranaerophilales bacterium Zag_111. Taxonomy (GTDB): domain Bacteria; phylum Cyanobacteriota; class Vampirovibrionia; order Gastranaerophilales; family Gastranaerophilaceae; genus Zag111. Next base: position 2,148 of record MOYD01000009.1, read on the forward strand.
AAAATATAATATTGATTTAAGTTTGTCCGCGGAAGAGCAGCTTTCAGATACCTTTACTGTTGGTGCGGGTTCCACAGGAACAATTTATTTATCTTCTTTAAATGTGAACAACACCTGTTCGGATAATGAAAAATACATACTTCAAATAATAAAAGCACAAGATAATTCAATACAACTGGATTATGATAACTCAAAAGTCTTACAGTGGGCAGAAGCCAAAATGACAAGCGATATAATTCTTGCAAAAGATTTCGGTCTTTATACAACCGATACTACAAATGATTCGCTTGTTATAAGAGGTCTTTTGGATTCTCTTGCCGAATGGGCAGAACTTGATACAAATGAAGATAAAATATTCACTTTTGTAGACAGTTCTAACAAAACTTTGACACGCGATATTACTGAATTAAATGGTGAAAATATTACAATTCAGGGCGCCGGTAATACAATAAATATTGATAACCATAAATTTCTGGATTTAATATCTGGAGGGCAGAATGTATCAATATCTGATGTTACAATCGAAAATTCAAATGACATAACAAATAACGGCACATTGACACTGGAGTCCGTAACTCTTGCTGACACAAATGTCGAAAACAACAATGAACTTAATATATCGGGCATTAGCAGCATCACAGGTGATATTACCAATAACGCGCAATTAAATATATCTGATGCAGAAATTACTTTTAATAACGAAATAGACGGCAAAGGCAATATTAATGTGTCCGGTAGTACGGTAAATCTGAATAATTCCGTTTCTAACCAGACGTTTGCAGTTGAGAATTCAGACATAACACTTAATAATGTCGATACTTTCACAAATAACTCGCTTTATATGAATAGCGGCAGTTTTAATGTTTCTGATTTAGGACTTTCAAACCTTGCATTTGATACGCTTTCACTAGCCGGCGGGAATATTAACATAGGCAGTATAGATGTAGACCTTGCAAATGAAACAATGGGCAGAATAACCGCAAATACTTATAAAGACATTGCCGGAACCGTAAATGTTAATAACTTAAATTTAATCTCTTCAACAGATAAACTCTCAACAGATATTCTGTTTGCAGATAAAGAACTTGCTGGCTCAGTAAGTTATAATGGCGAAAAACAAATAGCATACTCCCCGGTTTACAAATATGATGTAACATACAGTGCAAAAGATAACGGCGGGTATTTTAATTTTGCACGTTCGGGTATTGGAACAAGTACTGGCGCTTATAACCCTTCGGTTTTTGCAGCACCGGTTGCAACTCAGGTTGGCGGTTACTTAACTCAATCAGAGACTTTGCTGCAAAGTTTCTACCATATGAACAGATATACCAAATATACACGCATGCAAAGGCTTGCCGCTGAAAACAATAACCGTTATGCAATAACAGAAGGCGGGGTATATTCTCCTCTATCTGAAACATCTAAAGGAATTTGGTACAATCCTTATACATCATTTGAGACAGTTAATCTTAAAGGCGGAATAGGTGTATCAAACGTAACTTACGGAACTTTAGTAGGCGGCGATACGGATTTGTATGATTTAGGACACGGATATAAGGGAATTCTGTCAACATTTATCGGCTACAACGGCTCTCATCAGTCATATAATGGAAATAGCATTTACCAAAATGGCGGCACGCTAGGCGTTACGGGAACTCTGTATAAAAACAATTTCTTTACAGGTATAACGGCGTCCGCCGGAGCAAGTACGGGAAGTGCCAGTACAATGTATGGCACAGATAACTTTACAATGCTTACTGCCGGTATAGCTTCTAAAACAGGATACAACTGGGAAATTAAAGAAGGTAAATTTATTGTTCAGCCGACATTATACTTAGCCTATACTTTTGTAAATACTTTTGATTATACAAATGCGGCAGGTGTAAGAATAGATTCAGATCCGCTGCATGCCTTACAGGTAATGCCGGGTGTAACGTTTATCGGAAACCTCAAAAACGGCTGGCAGCCTTATGCTTCTGTGAATATGGTATGGAATGCAATGGATAAAACTCATTTCACAGCAAACGATGCAAGACTTCCGCAGTTATCCGTAAAACCGTATGTTCAGTACGGAGTTGGGGTTCAAAAGACTTGGGGCGAAAGGTTTACAGGTTTTGTACAGGCAATGCTTAGAAACGGCGGACGCAACGGTATTGCTTTAAGTGCCGGTTTCAGATGGGCATTAGGCAATGGCAGTGCTTCTGAAAAAGTTAGTCTGCCGCAACAAAAAGCTGAACGGAAAATAATAAAACAGATAAGTTCAACATTGAAGACTAATACGACGATTACTACCAGTAGCGGAGCATTGAAACCGTTATAGTCTTACAATATTGCCCCTTTTGGCACGACAGTAACACCGCCTGCTGATACATGGAAACCGCGTTTTTCGTCTTCCACACGGTCAAAACCAATTCTTGTATGCGGCGGAATTATAACGTTTTTGTCGATAATTGCTTTTTTAATCTGTGAATATCTTCCGACTTCAACATTTTCCATCAAAATACTGTCCTGAACGCTGGAATAACTGTTAATTCTAACTTTTGGAGAAAGAATACAATGCGACAATCCGCCGCCTGAAATTATACAACCTTCTGAAACCATTGAATTTGTTGCCATACCAACCCTGTCGCCTTCTTCCCAAACAAATTTTGCAGGCGGGTAGTTGTAGTTAAATGTTCTCAACGGCCACTCTTTTGAGTATAGGTTTAATTCCGGCGTATACATAAGTAAATCCATATTAGCCTGCCAATAAGCATCAATACTTCCTACATCACGCCAGTAGCCGCGTTCACTGTCAGACATTCCGGCAAATGAGTTGTCTGAAAAATTATAAACATAAATATTTTTACCTTCATTTAAAAGCATTGGGATAACGTTTTTCCCGAAGTCGTGATTTGAGTTTGGTATGTTGTAATCTTTTTCCAATGCGGTTAAAAGAATTTCTTTGTCAAAAATATAATTACCCATTGAAGCCAGACACATACCCGGTTTGCCCGGAATAGATTTTGGCGGGGTTTTAGGTTTTTCAACAAAATTTATAAGTTTCCAGTCATCATCAACTTCCATAATCCCAAACTCAGACGCTTCTTCAATCGGAATTGGAATTGCTGAAATTGATAAATCAGCTTTCTTTTCTTTGTGGTAATCAAGCATTTGAGAAACGTCCATTTTGTAGATGTGGTCACCGCCAAAAATACATACATAACGAGGGTCTTCATCTGTTATGTGGAATATATTTTGATAAATAGCGTCAGCCGTGCCGCGATACCAGTCATTGCCCGTTCTCATTTGTGCCGGTGCTAAGTCTACATACTGATTTAAAAACGGGGACAATGCCCAGCCTCTTGTTATGTGTTTGTTTAAAGAATCTGACTTGTATTGTGTCAAAACTTTTAACTTGTAGAAACCTGAGTTGATAAAATTATTGATAACAAAATCAATAATTCTGTAACGTCCGCCAAACGGAACCGCCGGTTTTGCACGGTCTTTGGTTAGCGGGTAAAGTCTTTTGCCTTCGCCTCCGGCTAAAATCATAACTAACGCATCTTCAATCGACATATAAATCCTTCTTTCACTATATACAGATTATATAATAAAGAATTTTAAAGTGCACTAATTCTAAATGATTAATTTTAAATACTCAAAAGGTTTATATTTTTAAAATTTCAATAATTCGTAGGGCTCGACATTCAGAGCTTTAGCAATAAGTCTTATTCTTGAAAGCGGGATATCGCGGTGAGCATTTTCAATGTTTGCGATATATGAATTATCTGCAAATATTTCCAAGCTTAACTGTTCTTGAGTAATTCCGCGGGCTTTTCTCAGTTCTCTGACCCGTTTTCCGAACTTTTTATGGAAGACTTTGCTCATTTTTTTTACCATATATCACAGTATGTCAAAAAATATTTTTGTAAAACATTGCTATTTTGAAGGTTTTATGCTTACATGTCATGTATAGTAATGATTTAAAGGATATAGAATTATGAAAAGAAATTTTGGTTTTACGTTGGCAGAGGTTTTAATCACACTTGGCGTTATTGGTGTTGTTGCAGCATTGACTATTCCGGGTTTAATGACTGCATACAAAGCTCATCAGTTGCGGGCACAATTTTTGAAATCGTATTCAATCGTTCAACAAGTTTTTAAACAAATGGAAGCTGATGACGTATCAACTGACCCTTCAACTTATGCAAAAAAGTCACCGAGCTTTTATAGCGTATTTAAAAACTACTTATCAGGAACTATAGATTGCGGAACTTGGACAACTAAAGGATTTCCTTGTGCAAATGTTAATAAAATAACTTACAAAACATTAGATAAAAACAATACAGTAAACAGATATTATTTTGATGACGGTCAAATAGCTTTGCCTGACGGGACTTTACTTGTTTTTGAAAATCCGGCGGCAGAAGATTACATATGGGTGCTCGTTGATATTAACGGTTACAAAAACCCGCCAAACATCTGGGGATATGACCTGTTTACTTTTGAATTTTTAGACGGCGAATTAAGAACAATGGGCGACAAGGAAACAACTTATAATGATGCGGATTTATATTGCAACCCGCAAAAATCAAATGCTTTGAACGGCATAGCCTGTGCACATAAAGCAAAAACAGAAAATGATTATTTTAAATCAATTGTGCATGAGTTTAAGTAATCAGTTCTCCGGATTCGATTTTATGGATTTCAACATCTTTAAGAAATTCATCTTCAAACAAAAGTGTATCAACAGATGTAATGATTGTTTGGGTTGCAGCATTAATTGATTTTAGAAGATAATTTTGTCTGACATCATCAAGTTCAGCCAGAACATCATCAAGCAGCAAAATCGGCTCTTCGCCGGTTTTGTCTGTTATAATATCAAGTTCTGAGAGTTTAAGTGCAAGAACAATGGTTCTTTGTTGACCCTGGGAGGCAAATTTTGTTGATTCCTGATTATTTATATAAAAAATAATATCGTCCCTGTGAGGGCCAACACAAGCCTGGCAACGTCGAATTTCTTCTGTTCTTCGTTCATCAAGTGCTTCTAAAAAAGCATATTGAATTTGTTCAATTTCTTCAATTTCGTTATTTATTCCCAAAAATGAACAGTCATATTTTATTGATAATTCTTCGGTTTCGCTTATTGTTTGGTGCTTTTCGCGCGCAAGTTTTTCGATTTCTTTAAGAAATTTTTTTCTTATATAAATGATATTACTTCCGGTAATTGATAATTGCTCGTTAAAAACATCAAGTAAGGTATCATTATTTACTCCGCCGTTTTTTGCGCATTCTTTTAAGAAGTTATTTTTCTGAACCCTGATTTTATCATATTTTGAAAGCCGTTCATCATATGCGGGATAAATTTGTGAAATAGCATTATCAAGCCAGGTGCGTCTATCAAGTGGTGCACCGCGCAGCAGCATAAGGTCGCTTGATGAAAAAAGAACGGTTTTAGTTACTGATTTAAAATCTTTTATTGTAGATTTAACTTTATTTACCTTGACTTCGCGTTTTTTTTCGCGGTTATAAATATAAGATAACTCGATATCAGTCTCTGATTTAAAGATATCTGCCTCAACTTTGAAATAATCAGCGTCAAAGTTTATAAGTTCGACATTATTTGATGTCCGCGGACTTTTTAGGGTTGAAAGAAAGTAAATACTTTCTAAAATGTTTGTTTTGCCTTGCGCATTCTTACCGATAATAAGAATTTTCGACGCGCCAAAATCAAGTTCCAACTCCCTGCAATTTCTATAATTAACTAACTTCAAGCGTTTTAGTTTCATAATCTAATTATACTCCAAACATATGATTTTTCTTAATATATAGACTTATCGCGCAATTTTATGTATAATACATATAATCGTATATAACAAAAAAAGGGTTAAAAAATGTTACCAGTAGTATCAGAAGAGATAGCAACAACTGCTTTTAATGAGATTTTTGAAGATATGCCAACCTGGCGTAGAAAAATGATTCACTACATAAAGGATGAAAATCCTGAAATCAATACCGCAATCATTGAAGCTGCAAACAAAACAGATTTAGACCCAAAAGCAGTAGCCTTGGGCGCGTATATGACTTATCTTTTGATAGAACTGGCTTCAAAAGAAAACGATGCAATAATGAATTTTAATGAATAAGAAGGACGGCGTAAGTTATGATTATTGAAGATTTACTAAAAGAATTAATGGACAAAAAAGGCTCCGACTTGCATATTTCAAACAAGTTACCGCCTGTAATCCGTGTAGACGGTAAGCTTATAAGGCTTGATTATGACCCGTTGACACCGGAAGATGTAGAAGCTTTACTTTTCCCTATGATGTCTAACGAGCAAAGAAGACACTTAGAACAAGAATGGGAACTTGACTTTTCATACGGTGTTGAAGGCATTGGACGTTTCAGGGTCAACTTCTACAAAGATAAAGGTTGTTATGCAGCAGCTTTCCGTACAATTGCAACAACAGCTCCTCAATTAGAAGAACTTGGTATGCCGCCAATTGTAACACAAATTGCTGAAAAACCACGTGGATTAGTTCTTGTAACAGGTCCTACAGGTTCAGGTAAATCAACCACACTTGCGGCAATGATTGACTACATCAACAGAACAAGACCTGAACACATTTTGACAATTGAAGACCCTGTCGAATTTGTTCACACGTCAAAGGTTTCAATAATTCACCAGCGCGAGTTGGGTATGGATACAAGAAGTTTTGCAAACGCATTAAAATCAGCACTCCGTGAAGACCCTGATATTATCCTCGTAGGTGAGATGCGTGACCACGAAACTATCGCATTAGCATTAACCGCAGCAGAAACAGGTCACTTAGTGTTCGGTACACTTCACACCTCATCTGCTTCACAAACTATTGACCGTATCATCGACGTATTCCCGGAAGGACAGCAGCAGCAAATTCGTGTACAGCTTGCTAACTCTTTAGTTGCTGTATTTTCACAAACTCTTCTTCCAAAACGTCAGCCGGACGGTTCAAGAAAAGGTCGTGTAATGGCTCAGGAAATCATGGTTGTAACCCCTGCGGTTGCTAACCTTATTCGTGAAGCCAAAGCAGCACAGATTTATTCAACAATTCAGACAAGTTCCGGTGCCGGGATGCAAACATTAGAATCCGCACTTGCTGAACTTTTCAAAAAAGGTTTGGTAACAATAGAAGATGCAATGGCTAAATCTTCTAAACCGGCTGAATTGAAACGTCTAATCCAAGGTTAATAAATTTTAAATTCAAACAAGGAGGATACCTATGGCATCTATCGCAGACGCTTTAAGTGATGCACTCAACGAAGATAAGTCCTATTTCAAAATATGTCTGTATGCAATACCGGTTTATTTTGTGGTTAAGTGGTTCCTTATCGGAAAGATGAGTTTATTCATTTTCTGGGGTGGAGTTGTTGGTATCCTTCTTTTGGGTTTACTCACCCAAGGGATAAATAATGTCAGGATGAACAAAAAAGAAATCCTGTCACTAAACCCCGTACAACTTGGAATTTCTATTGCAAAAACCGCACTTGTTATGGTGCCGCAATTCATTATTTTCGGACTTTTAGGCAAATATATTACAGGGCTCCATATTCCGATTGAATTACCGCATGTACAGCTTATTTATGCAATTATTGTCTGGTCTATTATTTTTTCAATTGTGATGACATCTTATCTGTCTTTTGCTAAATATCTGAAAATCTCACAAGCATTTAACTTAAAAGTCATTGCAGAATCCTGCATTGATGTTTTAATAAGCTTTTTGTTCTTTATTCCGCAACTTATTTTTGCAAATATCGTACTTGTAGAACCTGTTGCGTATTTATATTTCGCATTCCATTTACCTTATAACCACTGGGGATTTATTGCTTATTGTTCTGCTATTTTTATTGTAAATATTTCAATGATGGCAAATTATCTTGCTCAAGCTTCATATGAACATATCAAAGGCAATAATGAAGAATACGATGATAATGTTCAAATAAACATTATCACCGATATTCCTGAAAAGTTTAATTAATTTTCTTCTTTTGGCTCAAGCTCGTTATAAACTCCGATAAGCGAGTTTGAAAAAGCTAACCCTATCATAGCAGAACAGTATGAGTTTAAAAGTGTTGCAAATGAAGCAAACACAAGGACAAACATTGCTACAATTATATCAATAGTCTGTTCTGATTTTATCTGTATAACAAGCAGAATTCCAAACAAGAACAATATCAAGCCGACAATCAAAATAAGTATTGTTGCTGCACTGTTTACAACAATTGTTACAACAAAGTATTTTAATGACTCAATAAACGTCTTTTTGAACGTTCTTTTCAAATAGTAAAATAACGTAAGCGGATTGAAAAGTTCGCCTCTGAGTTCAAAATTTTTACTGAATGAAATACTGATATATGTTATAAAAACACATAGAAAACTTATTGCAATAATCCCAACAAAAAGCAGTATAAACATAACAGGCAACAGAAGTAAAATTAANNTAAAATTAAAGAAATATCACTTGAAAAATCAAAAGAAATCTTATCAACAACTATGCAGCGCTGCATGATTGAACAGGTTGTTGAAACAACCGTATCAGTTGTAGGCTTGCCAAATGATGAGATGAAAGGTCGTATAATCGGGCGTGAAGGACGTAATATCAGAGCGCTTGAAACCCTAACCGGCGTTGATTTAATAATTGATGATACTCCGGAAGCTGTTGTATTATCAAGTTTTGACCCTGTAAGACGTGAAATAGCAAAACTTGCACTTGAAAAACTTATAGTCGACGGGCGTATTCACCCTGTAAGGATTGAAGAAATGGTTGACAAAGCAAGAGAAGAAATCGACAAAAAAATCTGGTCCGAAGGTGAAAATGCAGCACTTGAAATGGGTGTTATGGGGTTAAACAAAGAACTTATTAAAAACCTTGGACGACTTTATTACAGAACAAGCTACGGTCAAAATGTCCTTAAACACTCACTTGAAGTTGGTCACATTGCCGGAATGCTTGCCGCAGAGCTTGGCGCAAATGAAAAAATTGCAAAACGTGCAGGTTTGTTGCACGATATAGGCAAAGCTGTTGACCAAACACAGGAAGGAACACATATTCAGCTTGGTGTTGAACTTGCTTCCCGCTACGGTGAAAGACCTGAAGTTATTCATGCGATTGAAGCACACCATGATGATGTTGTTGCAAACACAATCGAAGCTGTGCTTGTAAAAGTTGCTGACGCGATTTCCGCAGGCAGACCGGGTGCAAGACGTGATACTTTGGAAATTTATATTAAACGTCTTCAAAAAATTGAAGAAATCGTAAACAGCTACGAAGGTATCAAACAATCCTTTGCTGTTCAGGCGGGACGTGAAGTCCGGATTATTGTTCAGGCTGAAATGTTTGATGATTTAGCATCAGGCAAGCTTGCCAGAGATGTTGCAAAACGTATTGAAAACGAACTTGACTACCCTGGACAAATTAGGGTAACTGTTGTAAGAGAGTTTAGAACAACAGAGATAGCTAAATAAAATTAAGGCAAAAATATTCTAAGGCACTAAGAATTTAACTTGGTGCACTTAGAGTATAAGCCTATTGGGAAAACATGATGACACAACAAGATGACATAATAAAAATTATATTTTTCGGAGATATTGTCGGCAAGCCGGGCAGATATGCAGTTCGGGATTTCCTGGCTGAACGTATGCCGCGCGAAAAATATGATTTTGTTATTGCAAATGTTGAAAACGCATCGCATGGTTTTGGGTTGACTGAAAAAAATTACAATGATTTCAAAGAATACGGGATTAACTGTATGACTTGCGGAAACCATATTTGGGACAAAAAAGATATAAATAACTACATCGACTTATCCGATTGTCTTATCCGCCCGATAAATTACCCCCAAGGTACAAAAGGCGTTGGCAGTCGGATTTTTGAATTTGAAGGGTTTAAAATCGGAGTGATAAATGTTCTTGGGCAAGTGTTTATGAACCTTGTGAATTCCCCTTGGCAAATTGTTGCTGATGAAATTAAGCGAATAAAAGAAATTACGCCGCTTGTTGTTGTGGATTTTCATGCAGAAGCAACGGCTGAAAAAATTTGTTTTGGAAAATACTGTTCTGAAATGGGCGTTAGTGCGTTTTTTGGCACACATACTCATGTTCAGACAGCAGACGAAAGTATTATAAACGGAATGGCATACATAACAGACGCCGGTTTTTGTGGAGCGTCTGACGGGGTTATCGGAATGGACTACAAATCGTCTTTGAACCGGTTTTTAACATGTATTCCTGAACGTTACGACGTTGCACCGGGCAAAACTGTTCAGATTAATGCAGTTGAAGTTGATATTGATAAATCAACCGGAAAAGCCCTGGCAATAAGAAGAGTTTTTTATAGTAGAGATAATATAGAAGAGGAAAGTAAAGGTGAAAAAGAAAACTGATTTACATATTCACACCTATTACTCTGACGGAGTTTTTTCGCCGGAGAAAATTGTGGATACCGCGATTGATGTCGGACTTGAAGTTATCGCAATAACTGACCACGATAACATTTTAGCCTATGATGTTGCACAAAATCATATTAAAGAAAACCATTTGGAAGACAAAATCGAAGTTGTTCGCGGTATTGAAGTTAATACTTTATACAAAAATTGTGAAGTCCATATTTTAGGCTACTTTATGGACACAAAAAATAAGGATTTTCAGGAACTTATAAAATCTCAGCAGCAGGCAAGAATTAAGCAAACAAAAGAAATTTTGTCACTACTATCCAAAAAAGAAGGTATAAGGATTAAGTTTGATGATATTAAAAAACTTGTTGCCGAAGGCGGGAGTATTGGGCGTCCGCATATTGCAAAAGCAATAACCTCAGCCGGCGGCACGAATAATGTTATGGATGCTTATGCAAAATATATCCATGATGATTCGCCAGTTTATGTACAAAGAAAGACTGTTTCACCGTTTGACGCTGTTGAAATTATCTATGACGCGGGCGGAGTTCCTGTAATTGCACATCCTCATGATATTGATATTGCAGAACCTCTTATCAAAGAGCTTATGAATTACGGATTGCGCGGGATTGAGGCTTACCATAGAAAACATTCTCCGGCGTGTGTTGAGTATTTCTCATCAATGGCTGAAGAATTAGGCTTGATTGTAACCGGCGGTTCTGATTTTCATACCCCGAACATTATGAACGGTCAAATAATTTTAGGTAAAAACTTTATCCCTGAATGGGTTTATGAAAATCTTGTTGCGGAAAAGAAACGTATTGATATGGCAAGGGCTTAATTTATGAGAAAACGGTTTTGGAAAATTGAATATTCAATAACATTTTTTGTAATTTTTGCAATAGTTTTGCTGCTTTTGCCGTCAAGATTTATTGCCTCAAAAGAGGCTGCATATATTTCAAAATGGAATGAAACGTTTCACAAAATGGAATATATTTTTACTGCAATGAATGCACAAGCAGACGCTGATATTGTCAAAAGTTTTAAACGCGCAAAATCAAATCAAGAACGCGAACAGCTTATGATTAGGCTTGTGAAACCGTATATGAGAATTTCCGAAGCTGATGAACTTACTAAAAGGTATGAACCGACTTATCTGAATGGTGAAAAGGTAAAACCCGGCGATGATTTTTATTTTGATAAGGTTTATGTCGCGGAAAACGGAATTTTGGTTGGTATAAAAGACATTAAAGACGACGATATTTATCATCCGGGATTTATAATGATGTTTGATATGAACGGTGTGAAAGCTCCAAACACATGGGGAAAAGATATTTACGGGATAAATATTTTTATTGACGGTAATATCAAACCGCTTGGAACCGGTTGGGATATTGAGGACTTGAAAAAAGATTGTTCTCCTAGTGGTTCCGGGGTTTCGTGTTCGCATTATTACAGAATTGGCGGCGAATTTAATGAGTAGAGATTTAGGAGTAACTAAATGATAAAAAAGATATGTGTATTTGCTTCATCATCAAACTACTTGGATGAAATTTATTATAATGACGCAAAAGAGCTTGGCAGATTACTTGGGATAAACGGTTATGATATTGTTTACGGCGGAAGCAATCTTGGTTTGATGTGGGCATGCGCCTCTCAAGTTGGAGAAAATGGTGGAAAAATCACAGGTGTAATGCCTGAAAAACTTCATAATATGGGAGTGTTCACCGAAGGCTGTGACGAGTTTATAATCACATCCGGCATGAGAGAACGCAAAGCAAAAATTGATAGTATTTCAGACGCTGTAATTGCCTTGCCCGGCGGTTTTGGCACACTTGAAGAATTGTCTGAGATGATTGTCCAAAAACAGCTTGGATATAATAAAAAACCTATAATTTTACTTAACACAAATGGTTTTTATGACAAACTTAACGCATTTTTTGAAGAAATGATTGAACAAAAATACGCTAACAAAAATATGCGCAGCATGTACTACATTGCCCAAACCCCGTCTGATTGCATTGAATATTTGCAAAACTATACTCCATCTGAACTTGATGTCGATAAAAATGCGATTTATGCAAGGAATTAAGTACAAAGATAGGCTTGTTCGCTCAGTTGATTATATCAAATAAACAAATTGGAGTTAGCATTGCTGCTTTCTGATATATACTTTGCAACTCCGCCTATTTCAACACCGTCAATTAATTCTTCTTGCTTAATGCCCATAACATCCATTGACATATTACAAGCAATAAACTTAACGCCATTTTCTTGTGCTTGCTTAATTAATTCCGCCAGTGTTGAAACATTTTTATTTTTCATAACCCATTTCATCATAGCTGAACCTGCTCCGAACATATTCATTTTTGAAAGAGTAAGTTTTCCTGCACCTTTTGGCATCATCAAACCAAACATTGTATCAATAAATGATTTTTTTACATTTACATTTTCTTTTCTTAAAATATTCAATCCCCAAAAAGTAAAGAACATTGTAACATCTTTCCCGCTTGCTTTCGCACCGTTTGCAATTATAAAAGAAGCCAGTGCTTTATCTAAATCATTTGAAAATACGACGATTGTTTGACCGTTTTTTGTTTCAATAATTCTATTTTTATTTTGTAGATTACCTTTTTGAATTGTAGCAATTATTTTTTTATCAATAGTATCTAAGTTTAATAATTGGTTTCCCGTTGAACTGCACCAAGCCTCAACATCAGAATAAAATCCTTTATCTGTTGAAGTTATTTCTAAAACTTCCCCCTCATTAAGATTAGACACATTCTCAGAAAGTTTCATAATCGGACCGGGACAAGATAAACCGCAAGCATCAATTTTTAAAACATCTTGCTTGGCAGATATTGCCGTAACCGGTGTTGGTTTATTTGTTTTGACAATTTTACCTTTTTTATCTCTTTGAATTTCAGAATACAACTTCATTCCGCCCATAAATGAGTAAATATTATTAAATCCGTTTTGAATAAGTATTCTTGAAGCTAAATAACTTGTGTAACCTGAATTACAAATCAAAATAACTTTTTTATCTTTTGGAATTTCATCAAGCCTGCTTCTCAAGGTTTCAATCGGAATATTAATTGCTCCTTCAATTGTTTTTGTATTAAAACTTTCTGCAATTCTTACATCAATTACAAACGCTCCTTCTAAATCTTCATAATATGCAGGCTTTACCAAACCTTTCAGAACATTATCTGCACACATTCCTAAAATATTTACAGGGTCTTTAGCAGATGAATAAGGCGGAGCATAACAAAGCTCGCTATCTAAAAGCTCTTGCACTCCACCATTGTTTCTCATAATTGAAGAAATTACATCAATTCTTTTTTCCACACCCTCTTGCCCAACAGCTTGAGCACCTAAAATTTTACCGTCATTATTGAATAATAATTTATACAGAGTTGAGGTTGCATCAGGGTAATATCCGGCATGAGAATTTCCGAAAGTTAAAATTTTCCAGTAAGGAATATTTTCTCTTTTTAAAAGTTTTTCATTATAGCCCGTGCAAGCAACCGTATAATCAAAAATTTTTAAAACAGATGTTCCTTGCGATTTCTTGTAAATTGAATTTATGCCGCAAATATTATCCGCAATAATTCGCCCTTGTCTATTTGCAGGTCCCGCTAAAGGGATTAAAACATCATTACCGGTTACAAAACTTTTTATCTCAACACTGTCACCGCCTGCATAAATATTTTCATCAGCGGTCTGCATTTTGTCATTAACCTTAATGCCGCGACCGGTTTCTAAACCCGCGTTTTGCGCCAAAGTAATTTCAGGTTTGACTCCAATTGCCAAAATTGCAATATCATATTCAATTTTTTTGCCTGAATTTAATTCAATTTCTCTATCCGAAAATCTTTTTACTCCGTCGGATAAAATAAGTTCTACTCCGTTTGCTCTCATCTCATTTTGTGCAAAACAAGCAATTTCGTAATCAACAGGGGAAAGAATTTGGTCAGATAGTTCAATAACTTTAGTATCAAGCCCAAGATGAGCAAAATTTTCAGCCATTTCAATACCAATAAAACCCGCACCTATTACAACAACTGATTTAACATTATTTTTTGAAATATATTCTTTAATTTTATCAGCATCATCTAGAGTTCGGACTGTGAAAATGTTTGTGTTATTAATTCCTTCCAATGGCGGAATAATCGGGGTTCCGCCTTGTGCTAAAACTAATTTGTCATAATAAAATTTTTCGCCAATATCAGATAAAACATATTTTTCTTCTCTGTTGATTTCAATCACCTCTGTATTTAACCGAACATCAATATTAAACCAATTTTTGAATTTTTGAGGATTTGAAACGAGAATTTTTTCTCTATCATTAATTACATCTGAACAGTAATATGGCAGACCGCAATTTGCAATTGAAACTTCATTAGTACGTTCAATAATGGTTATCTCACAGGTTTCATCCAGTCTTCTTAGTCTTGCAGCACAACTTGCACCACATGCTCCGCCACCGATTATAATTACTTTCATAAAACCTCCGCTATTTTGAATATGTATTGACAATATCAAAATTATATGATAAAATTAATTAGAGGTCAAGTAATGAAAGAAAATAATTTTAATCAAAATAAGTGTTGGGGCGGGAAGCGTGAGTGTGCAGGAAGAAAGAAAACTTGCAGAAAAAAAGTTCCGTTCAACAGAAGAATTAATGAGGATGTTTTAAATATTTTAAGAGAATATGCACAAAATCATAATATGACAGAAACAGAAGCCTTAGAAAGTGCAATCATTTTACAGTCCAATATAGAAAAATTAAAAGGAGATAAAATTATGAAAATTGTAATTCCGTCACAAGAAGGAAAATTATGCGGACATTTTGGACATTGTGAATACTTTACGTTTGCGGAAATTAACCCTGAAACAAAAGAGATTTTAGGCATAGAAAAGAAAGTTCCGGAAGATGGTATTTCTTGTCAGAGTGCAAGTTGGATAGCATCACTTGGTGCCAATCTTGTTTTAGCTGGCGGAATGGGCGGCAGACCATTACAGATATTTGCTCAAAATGGAATAAAAGTTGTTGCCGGTTGTCCTGAAATAGAGATAGAAGAAGTTATTAACCAGTATTTGAACGAAACTTTATCTACAGGTGAAAACTCTTGCGGAGGGGAACACCACCATTGTCACGGACACCATCACGAATATCATCATTGTCATAGATAATGGTAATATAATAAAATAACAAACAATAGAGACAAGGGTAAAACCCTTGTCTCTATTGTTTTGAAAACTTACCACAGAATTTACGAGTTCAGAACTTGGTTGCTTGAGAATGTTGTACAAATTGATTGCAAGTACAAGCAAAAGAAAAATAATTTTGATATATTCATGGTAATATGAAGAAAAAGGAGTTGATATGAAAAAGGTACTTACAGTCCTGCTTATGTTTTTTATATTTCAAAGTTCTGTTTATGCTGATACCGTCATGAGTCGAGTAATGGATAGTTGGAAAGGAGAAAGTATTGATGCGGTAATAAAGCATTGGGGTTATCCTAATGACGAGAAAAACATTGCAGGTCATAAGTTATTTTACTGGTATCAGAACCAAAGTCCTCAATATGTGCAAACTTCTGCTTATACAGGAAGCATAACAGAAAGCTACTGTACAAGAATTTTGGAGGTAAATGAAAATAATATAGTAAATTCATGGCAATATGAAGGTAATAGTTGTCCAAATTTTTATTTTACAAGTCAAAGTTGGGTAAATCCTAATAATGACCCTTGGCAAAAAGAAAAATTACAAAGAAAAATTACTAAAGCAGGCAAGAAAGAAACTAAATCAGGAGAAACAAGATAAAATATGAAAACTGCTCCTGTGATAACAATTAAATAGGTGTAATATGGGGCTTGCAATACTTGTAACCGTATTTATCATAATATATAAAGCAATTGATTTTGCAGCAGGATATAATCGCTACAAATCAAGTAATTACTATCACAGTACCAATAATTCTTATTTATCAGTATATTTTGATAAAGGATTAAATGGAGAATACAATTTATATCAATATCTGCAACCGTTTGAGACAATTGGGTGCAAGTTCTTATTCAATTTATATATACCAAGAGATAACGGTAAAACCTCAGAAATAGATATTGTGATGTTTCATCCAAAGGGATTATTTGTTATTGAAAGCAAGAACTATAGCGGTTGGATATTTGGTAATGAAAGTAATAAATATTGGACTCAAACACTTCCAGTGGGGTATCGAAGAAGTTATAAGGAACACTTTTATAATCCGATAATGCAGAATGTAATGCATATAAAGGCAGTAAGAAAGCATATTGATGATACAATCCCTATTTATTCAGTAATAGCATTTTCAGATAAATGCACTTTTAAAGATGTTACGGTCAAAAGTAATGTTATAGTTACATATTACAGCGACCTGCAAAGAGAGATTGGTTTAAAATTATCAGAAATAAATAATTATTCTATGCCCCACAAATTGATGAATGCAACCTACAATAAACTATCTCAATATGCTAATGTTGATGACTATATTAGATTTCAGCACATCTATAATAACAAATAAACCCGTGTCTAAAATGCCTACTAGCTTTTTTAAAGAAAAATAAAAGAGGATAACAATTTGTTATCCTCTTTTATTTACGCTCGAAGAGATTCGAACTCCCGACCTTTTGGTTCGTAGCCAAACGCTCTATCCAACTGAGCTACGAGCGCTTATTTAGTTTACTTTTATATGATATTAAAAACATACTTTTTTTTCAAGCCCATTAATTTTAAATTATCAATATTATAAACGTGTAACAATTTTGCTATTTTTATTAATCGATATATAATTTTTGTTAGGTATCTGTTATGAAAAATATCTTTGTAAAATTGTTATGTATATTTGCATTTATCCTTGCCGCGGCGTTAAATGTCTTTGCTGCTGAATTAAATATTACTTCTGTTACTTACGATAATTCAGCGTCATTTTTGACTATTAACAGTTTTGATAATACTGATTTTGAATTTGCTCAGCAGCCTAAACTTTATGTTGTTGAAGATGAGAAAAAAGCTTATTTTGATATCAGTTCAGCAGTTTTGAAGTGTTCTGCTCAGGACATTGTTGTGACATCCCCCGGAATTCGCGAAGTCATAGTCAAACAGTTTTCTACTAACCCAAATGTTGTCAGGGTTGTGATTTATTATAATGACGGGTTTAATCCTAATGATATTCAACTTAGGAAGCTAAATAACACGCTTTTTGTCAGGTTTAAAAATCCGCAGCTGCAAAATTACTACTTCCAACATGTTTATTCAGATGCAGTCTCTTCTGCCGGAGAAGTTTATGAAGGGATAACAATTCAAACCCCTGTTCTTGCGTCTCAAAATAATGTGTTAAGTCAAATAAATTCTGCATTTAATCTTGGTGCAACAACACAGGATCAGAATTATATATTAACTAAAAAAGATTTAATTTTGCCTACAAAGTATTATGTTGACAATATAAGTGCAAGAAATGAAACAGTTCATTTAACAGGCGTTGGGGCGGTAACAATTAGCAAACCAATTTACCTTTCTAATCCGGAGCGGGTTGCGTTTGATATTCCTAATGCTTATGTTAATCCTTCAATCCGGAATAAAGATGTGACGTTTGGGCAAAACGAGACAATAAAAGTTGGTCAATTTGATAAGAATACCGCAAGGGTTGTTATTACAAGTTTGAATGCAAAAAGATATGTCCCTGTGGTTTATGGAGACGCACAGCGCGTAGTTTTTCTGGATAAAGTCGGCGGGAATGTTTCAAATCTGTTTTCTTCAAAAGCTGCTTTAAAATCAGCCAATGATGAAATAACAGACACAAAATCTCATTCAATGAAATTGGTGTTTTCAAAACCCTTGGTTTACGGGTTTGACAGAACCGCAAACGGTTTGGATGTGAATTTATACAATGTTGATAAGCTTGGCGATATTGATTTAAAATCAGCCTTCTTGTTTGAGGATGTGAGTGTTGTAAAAACAAAGGGCGGATGGTATAAATTAACATTGCCTGATATTGATACCGTGGATGTTCATGCTGGTGCTGATGCTAAAACTTTGCGTGTCAAGGTTAAACATATTGCCGCGTCTTTGCCTGATAAGGTTGAAGAAACACCGATTGTTGTGGAACCGGTTATTCCAAAACGGGCTTCTGATAAGAAATATATTGTGATTGACCCGGGACATGGCGGCTCTGATTGCGGCGCAATAAGAAATGGTATTAATGAAAAAAGTATAACCCTTGATGTTTCAAAACGGGTTGTTGAACTGCTTCGCAAAAAAGGTTACGAAGTTTATATGACAAGAGAAAAAGACGAAACCGTGTCCTTACAAGAAAGGGTTGAAATCAGTGAAAATCTTTCGCCGGATGTGTTCGTAAGTATTCATGTTAATTCAAGTAACAGTGATTCTCCTCACGGGCTTGAAACTCATTATTATAAAGACAACAGCCTGATGCTTGCCAAAACAGTTCACGCGTCTATGTTGAACCATATTAAGGCAAATAACCGCGGCTTGTTTAAATCAAAATTTTATGTTATAAATCACACTACAGCACCTGCTATTCTTGTTGAAATCGGGTTTATCTCCAACGCGGCTGAGCGTGCACAGTTGGTATCTGAAAGCAGGAAACAGGCGACAGCAAAAGCAATTGCCGAGGGTATAAATGACTACTTTAGATAATTTTGATAAGAATTCGCCGATAGCATTTTTTGATTCGGGTGTTGGCGGATTGACTGTTTTAAACAAGGTGAAAAAGATTTTGCCTGATGAAAACTATTTGTATTACGGTGATACCGCACATATGCCTTACGGTGAAAAAACAAAAGCACAGTTGCTTGAATATTCTGACAAAATTTTTAAATTTTTTGAGGAAAAAGGGTCTAAAGCGGTTGTAATGGCTTGTAATACGACTTCTTCGGTGGTTTATAATGATGTTAAGGGGAAGTATAATTTTAAACTTTATCCTGTTGTACAGTCAGTTGCACAAATTCTTGCAGGGCTGCCTATTGAACGGTTGGGAATTTTTGCAACACGTGCTACGATTGACTCCGGAGCTTATCAAAAAGAGATTGCAAAGTATAATCCTGATATTAAGGTTTTTGGGCAACACTGCCCGCAATGGGTTCATATTGTTGAAGAAAACACTGCAAATTCACGCCGGAGTGTTGAAATTATCAAGTCCGATTTAGATAAAATGCTTGAAAACAATCCTGAAAAAATAGTTCTTGGCTGCACTCATTATCCGTTTTTGATTGATGTGCTGTCCAAGTTTGCACCGCGTGAAATGTTCATTGACCCTGCAATTGATTTTGCTAATGCTATTAAACATGACCTAACAAAATCAGGACTTTTAAAAGATGATAAAACCCCGTCTGTCGAAGAATTTTACGTAAGCTCTAATCCGCGGAATTTCAAATCTGCGTCTAAGATGTTTTACGAACTTACAAAAGAGCCTGAGCTTTTAGTATTTGATTAAGACAGTCTTTGTATGTCGGAACCTCAATTACTGAGGGCATGTGGAGTGATTTTTTTGTGACATTAAGTTCGGAGGAATTTTCTTTGCTAGCAAAGATAGGAATATTTCGTTTTTGAGCTTCAAAAACAGGTACTGAACCAAGCGCATCGTAAGGCATGACAAGGAAATCCAGGTTTGAAATATTTATTCCTGAGCGTTTTTGGGTGTCGATTTTTGGAGCTTGTGAAAGTCCCAGCAAAATGCACGGCAAAAATGTTGGGGTGATGTATTCTGAGGCGGATTTTGGGTTTACTAAATTTGGGTAAATTCTGTAGTCTGCAAAGGCCGGAGAGTGGGCGCAAGGTACTTTGTAATATTTTGAGATGTAATGCGAAATTATCGCTTCAACCCCGCCAACAGGGTCAGTGCCTGTGCCGTTGGCGTAATTTGGATTGTCGTCTTCTGCTTCATCAAACAGGCAAACGATTGCAATGGCGTCACAGCCTTGTTTTAGGAGTTTTGCGCAAGCATTTCCGATTGTGTCAATATTTTTGACACTTCCGACTGATATGCCGTCTTCGGTTAAATAAAACTCCACACCGGCTTCCTGGTCTGTTATTTCATACGCGTGAATATTAACACCATAAACGGTTTGGACAGCATTTTGGGTGTTTATGTGGATGTTTAGCACATCTTGCGGTATTGCTTTGTCATAAATTATACCGATTTTGTTGTTTGCAGAAGGGATTAAGTTGATTTCGTCTTTAAAAAATGTGTCAAGCGTGTAGCCTTCGGTATAAAGCATGGAGTTTGTAATTCCGGAAAATCCGCCGGCGTTGACAACATTAGGGTTTACAATAAGTTGTGTGTGTTTGGCGAACTCTCTTGCGTAAACGCTTGCGTCACCGGCATAGCCGCCAATAGAGGCACCAATTCCTGTTGGGACAATAAATGCACCAAGTTTTTGATTATTGTATGTCATTTAAGTAATTCTCCAATCCGTGCAAAATCGCCTGTGCTGCTTTGTCTTGAAATTCTTCAGTGATAAGTTTTGAATTATCTTCCGGGTCTGTCATGTAGCCAACCTCAATTAAGATTGCAGGGGATTGCGTGTTTCTTATTACTGCAAAGCTTTCCCCTCTAACCTTGTCATTATTTGTGCCAAGTTCACAGGTTAAGGTTTCAAGCATTTTTGCTGCAAGTAGTTTTGACTGCGGGTAAAACCAGTAAACGCTTGTACCGGAAGGGTTTGCGGTTGCTGATGAATCCGGCGGGGCATTGTTGTGAATGCTAATAAAGATATCTGAATTCGCTCTATTTGAGATTGTAACCCTGTCATATAGCGGAATTTCTTTGTCTTCGTCTCGCGTCATTACAACATTTGCGCCGGTTGATTGGAGGTAATCTCTTAATTTTAAGCTGATTGCAAGGTTAATATCTTTTTCTTTATCGCAAAGACAGCCTATTGCGCCGTATTCATCTCCGCCGTGCCCCGGGTCAACAGTAATTGTTAAACCTTTTAGCGGTGTTTTTTTATCAATATTTGGATAATTTTTTACCTCGATTACCAGTTCTGTGCGGTTTTTGTAATAAATTTTATATCCAAAAGGTTTTCCTGTTTTATTTATGTGGAATTCGTATTTGTTTTCGTAAAACCCGTCAACATTATAAACAACAAGGTCTAGCCCTGATGTTTCGCTCAGAATGTATGGAACTTTTTTACTTAATTTCAAGGTGAAAACTCGTTTTTGAGGAAGTTCATCATAGATATAACTTTGGATTTTAGCAGGTTTGTTGTCAATATTTTCTGCTGTTTTTACATCGTTTTTGCTAATCCAAGCATAATCATCGCGGGCAAGCTGAACTTTATAGAAATTGCCGTATTCACCTATTATATTTAGTGCAATGGCGTCTTCCAGATGTTGAAGTCTGTTAAGTCCGCTATCAACAGGTGTTGAGCGCAAGGGGACGTTATTGGATTTTGTGATAAATGTTTTAGGAGAATTGTAATTTATCTGTTTTGTTTGTGGCGGGGTAGATTTTTCCGGACGGGTAATTTTATATATAATTACTTCTTCTCCGTTATCAATAGTAAATACATTTTCTCCTGTTTGGAGTTTTACCGGGTGGAAAAAGCCGCCGGACGGGTGGATTTCAACCTGTTCATTGTTTATTTTTAGTGTATTTTCAGGACATTCGTTTCCGATGAAAAATGTTTTATCAGAATTTATAACAACGCTGTCTGATTTCGGGTAAACAATCTGTGCTGCTTGTGCGCTGATTGTGCTTATACATAGTAAAACTAAGAGTAAAATTATTCTAAACATATAATAAATATACTATAATTTCAGAAAAAATTATATTTCGTAAATTAATTTAATAATTGTGATATCTGCTTGTTATTGTGATAAAATAGCAATTATAAGGGATATGGGATGAGAAGAGATACTGATAAAAATCCAAAAACTTCAAGGGGAAGATATTGTAATAAAGTATCAAACATTTTGGATATTTTGTATTGCGTAATTGTTGCGTTGCTTGTAATCCATTTATTTATTCTTCAGGTTTTTGATATTAAAAAGTATCGGGAGCGCGGTAAAATGCAGCGTGCAAGCCACGATTTTGCAGTACGCGGTGATATTTATGACAGATACGGTATAAAACTTGCAACAGACAGGATTTATTATAATATTTACGCTCGTCCGGTTGACTATTCAAAAGGAGCGGATGACGGTAAAAAAGAAACTCCGCGCCGTATTGCAAAACTCTTTGCGCCGGTTTTAGGAGTTTCGGAAGCCTCGTTGTATGCAAAGCTTTCTAATACTAAAATTCCTGTAATTGCGGTGAAAAAAGATGTTGACCGTGATACTGCAAAACAGATTATGGAAATAATCAATAAAAACGGTTTCCGTTCAATCAGTCTTGATAAAAAAAATACCCGCGAATATCCGCAAGGCGTTTTCGCATCACATGTTCTTGGGTTTTATAATTTTGATGCAGGTGTGTCAAACGGTGTTGAATTAACTGCAAAAGATAAGTTAGAACATGCGGTTACTGCAAAATATGACAAAACGCGCGACGGTAAAATTATCTACAATTTTTCAATGGATCCGGAAATCCCTACACGCAATCCGAAAGGTCAAGATATCACGCTTACAATTGACGCTGCAATTCAGCATGTGTGTGAAAAAGAATTACATAAAATTATTGAAGAAAAAGAAGCTTTGCGCGGTGCCGTAATTGTTATGAACCCTAAAAACGGCGAGATTTTAGCGTATGCGGTTTATCCTACATATGACCCGAACCAGTTCCAAAAAGCTTCAAATACACAGATTAAAAACTGGACACTTACTGATGTTTATCCGCCGGGGTCAACGTTTAAAACCATTACTGTAACAAGTGCTATGGAGCTTGGAAAAATTAATGAAAATTCCATAATTGAAGACTCCGGTCGAATGAAATACGGCGGTTACACTATTGAAAACTACGACTACCGCGAAAAGGGTGCGCCGGGGAAAATTGACCTTGTGTATTTGTTTGAGCATTCAAGCAATATTGGTTCTGTGAATGTAGGGTTTTTGATGTCGCATAAAGAGTTTTATGATATGCTTAAAAAATTCGGGTTTGGTGAAAAATCAGGGATTGACTTGCCCGGAGAATCATCAGGGCTTCTTGCTCCTCCGCGGCTTTGGGACAGAGGACTTCATATGACAATGTCGTATGGTTACGGAACTTCTGTTTCTATAATGCAGATGGTGTCTGCTGTGTCTGCACTTGCAAATGACGGAGTACGCGTAACACCGCATGTTATAAAGTATTCACCGGAAGAGGAAGTTGAAAAAGTTAAACGAATTCCAACTGTTAGCGCGCAAACCGCAAGAACAATTACAAAACTTCTTGCAATGAGTGTAAATAACGGAAGATCTTGTATAAAAATGGATAAATACAACGTAGCGGCAAAAACCGGAACATCAAGAAAGCCGCTTGAAAACGGCTCCGGATATTCAGGGGCAATGTACACCTCAACAATAGGCTACTTGCCGGCGTCTGATCCTCAGGTTTTGATTTATGTTGTTGTGGATAGTGCAAAAAAGGGTCCTGTTTGGGGTAATACTGTTGCGGGACCTGTGTTCCACGAGGTTGCAGAACAGACAGCAAGAATTCTTGACCTGAAACCGGATAAAGTTCCAACACCGAAAAAGACTAATTAAAATAGGAGATAATTATGAAACTGGATGAACTGATTGAGTATTTAAAATATGATGACCTGGTAAAATTTAAAAATGTTGAAATCTCAGGGATTTCGTATAATTCAAAAACCACAAAAAAGGGTGATATTTTTGTATGTTTGGTTGGCGAGCACACTGACGGGCATGAGTACGCTCAAATGGCAATAGATAACGGTGCAGCAGCGCTTCTTGCCGAACATCCTGTTGAAGGAGTTTCAATTCCCCAAGTTATTGTTGATTCAACCCGCCGTAAAATAGCGGACATAGCAGACAGATTTTATTCAAGTCCGTCTAAGGGGATTAACTTAATTGGTATTACCGGCACAAACGGAAAAACAACAGTAACCCACCTTATCCAGAAGATTTTTGAAGAAAACAGTCAAAAATGCGCGTTAATCGGGACTTTGGGATATAAATTATCATCAACAGGCGAATATCGTGACGCAAAACATACAACTCCTCAAGCACCGGAGCTTCAAGCGACATTGAGAATGATTAAAGATGTGGAAAAAATTGACAACGTTGTTATGGAGGTAAGTTCACACGCACTTGACCAGAACCGTGTTGGCGGCTGCTGCTATAATGGTGCGGTTTTGACGAATTTAACTCAAGACCACCTGGATTACCATATTACTATGGAAAACTATTTTAAAGCAAAAGCACTTTTGTTTGAACGTCTTACAGAAGGCGATTTTGCAGTGGTTAATATGGATGATGAATACGGCGAAAGATTTTTGGCAGTTGTACCGCAAGATGTTAGAAAATTCACTTACGGTGTGAAAAAACAGGCTGATGTTATGGCAAAAGATATTCATTTTTCACTTAACGGCGCTGAATTTAAACTTGTTACAAAACAGGGTGAATACAGTGTTAATCTTCATATGAACGGGATGTTCAGTGTTTACAATGTTCTTGCCGCGCTAACAGCAGCACTTGCAATGGGGATTGATATTAAAGTTGCTTTGAAAGCATTGCAAAATGTTCACGGGGTTGCGGGCAGGTTTGAAGTAGTTAATAAAAAACCGCTTGTGATTGTGGATTATGCGCATACGCCGGACGGGCTTGAAAATGTTTTAAAATCAGCACGCGAAATTACACCAAATGACGGTAAGCTTATTTGTCTTTTTGGCTGCGGCGGAGACAGAGACGCTACAAAACGTCCTAAAATGGGTGCTATAGCGCAAAAATTGGCAGATAAGATTATTATAACAAGTGACAATCCGCGTTCAGAAGACCCTCAGCAGATAATAACAGATATTATTGCAGGTTTGCAGTCAGTTGACCCTGACAGGGTTACTGTTGAGCCGGACAGGGGCGAAGCAATAGGACTGCTAAAAACACTTGCGGACAATAACGATGTTGTTGTGATTGCCGGAAAAGGTCATGAAGATTATCAAATTTTGAAAGACAAGACAATTCATTTTGACGACAGGGAACAGGCAAGAAAAGTCTTTGCAGGCAGTGTGATATAAAATGAAAACAAAATTATTAGTAGAACAACATTTTCACGGGTGTTACGGTGTTGATTTTAATACCGCGGCTGTCGATGATGTTTTGGACTTAGCAAAAAATATTCTAAATGAAGGCATTGGTTATATTTTCCCAACACTTGTGACAGACAGCGTTGAAAATATAAAGCGGCAGATTGGTATTATAAAACAGGCTGCTGCTCGCCAAACTCGTGATATGGCGCAAATTTGCGGGGTTCATCTGGAAGGGATATTTTTAAATCCTGAGAAAAAAGGCATTCATGACATGCAATATTTTTTGCAGCCAACAGTTGAAAACTTCAAACTGCTGGAAGATGATTTTATAAAAATTGTCACACTCGCGCCGGAATTAACAGAGCCTGAACTCTTTGGGTATTTGCGCGGCAAAGGGGTAAAAATTCAAGCCGGACACTGTATAGGTGGTGATTTAACAGGTTGTGACGGGGCAACGCATACTTTTAATGCAATGAGCGGGATTACACATCGCGGGAAGTCAACTGCTTTAAGTGCCTTAATAAACGATGATATCTACACAGAAGTCATTGCAGACGGTGTTCACGTATCAGATGACGCGTTAAAACTTTTGTTTAAAACAAAACAGATGAACAAAGTTATTCTGGTATCAGACTGTTTACCGTGTACAAGGTCGAACCCTCGCCCCTTGTGGGAGAGGGTGCCGCATGCGGCGGGTGAGGGGGAATTCACCTTTGCCGGTTCAAAAATATTTTATGACGGAGTTAAGGCCACCTCTGCAGAAGGTACAATTGCCGGAAGTACAAAACTTTTACCGGATATTATTAAAATACTTGCGGGGAAAGATATGTTTTCAGGTCAATACATCTCAAACCCTTACGACTACCACGGACTAACCCCGCACGGTGAAATCGAATGGGATGAAAATTTTAATATTGTAAAAGTTACTTCTTATTAAATAAGTTCTTTATCATAACAGAAGCGGAAACCCCGCCTTTTTCAGTAACTTCGCAGCCTCCGCCTACTAATTCAATAGGATCTCCGTTGCTTTTTGATTGCAGAGGGAATAAATCATATCCCCATTTGTTTGGTCCGCGTTTGCCGTTTACATCAATTGCAAATAGTTGAAAGCCGGAATAAAACAGGATTATTGTGCCGTCCATTAATACCCATGCTTCTCTGGAGTTTAATATATTAGTTTCTCTCCAGGCCTGGCATCCTGATGTTGATTTTGCGATGTCTAAATCCGTTAATGTATTATTTGTGTCGTTTTCTTTTTTGACGGTATCGATACCTTTATACTTAGGTATGCAGCCTTTTTCGTAAGCTTTGTTTGTACAAATTTGAGCGACTTTTAAAATCTTTTTCATTTCTTCTTTAACAGCACTACATTCACCCATTCTGCCGTTATAATCGCTTGGTAAATCCCCTCCGTTTGACAGTTGATATTTTTTGCAATTGCCATCTGCTGAATATTCTACACACGAATTCGAACCATAGGGGTTTTTCTTCCAGTAATAGCAATTAGGTGTGTAGTCAAAATTGAATTCAACAGTTTTTATTGCCTGTTGAAATGTTGAGTATTGCTCTTTGAATTGATTTTTAATAACCATTTTTTGACATTCTGTAATAAGTCCCGGTATTGTGATTGCGGCAACAACACCTATAATTCCAATGGTGATTAAGACCTCTGCCAATGTAAACGCGAAATTTTTCATAAATTAAATCCACTATTTTAATACTGTATACAAACTATTATAATAGTATAGAATACACATTGTCAATAGTATAACATTTTTTTATGTCAGATTATACTAAAATTCTAAAGAAAATCGGTCTAAATTTCCGTATAGAACGAACAAAACAGGGGTTGTCACAAGAAACATTTGCCGAAGCGGCAAATGTTCATACAAATTATATTGGCAAAGTTGAGCGCGGAGAGCAAAATCTGACAGTAAAAAAGATTGTTGCGCTGGCGGATTCTTTAAATATTCCGGTTGAAAATATTTTAAATTTTACAAATTAGTCGTGCTCGCCTTTTTCTATAACCTCTTTTGCTTCCTTACAACCTTGTTTATAGAAGATTTCTTCTTCCGGGTCAAGAAGTTTTAGAAGGTGCAGGAAGTTTCCAACGTGCACTTTTTCGTCTTCTGCAATCTCGTGGAGCAGTTTTTTTGCGTCTTCGTTGTCAATACTTTCTTCGAGTTCTTCATAAATCTGTATTGCTTCGTATTCAGATGCGATACTAAATCTTATTGCTCTTATCAGTTCTTCTTTTGTTAGTTTTCGGTCGCTTTTTTTGGTGCTGAATGGTGTGCAAAATTCAGGCATGGTTTCCTCCTTTGTTAATTTATCATAAGGATTTTAAGAAGTTTGGTGATTTTTTTTATCCCTCAGGCGGGTAGGTTTGAAATTTATATCTAAAACTTCAAAAATGTGGTATGATATTTTTATGCAGGAAGATGAGATAAAATTTTTACTTGATAAAGATACTGTGTTTGCCGCAAATGGGGTGTCTTTAGAGGTTTTGGCGTCATTAGATGAGGTTATTTTATCGTTTTCGCAAATGATAACCGAAGATGTTTATTTTGTTTATAAAAAGTTTTGTCAAATGAAGCAGGAAGCGCCGGAGGGCATGAAATCAGAATTGTTTACTGCTATCAAAAATTTTATCAAAGAAAAAATGTCTGCCGGTGAGTATCCGGATGCACTGTTTCTGTTGAGATTTCTGCTTGTAAAATCAGAGTTATCAGCTCAGACTTATTACGATATTGCGCAAACTCTGGCGGAGCTTGGAAAATCAGAATTCGCCGGCTTTTTTATTGCAAATTACGAAAAAAAAGAAACCAACAAGCCTTTGAAATACTTATCACTGGCAAATTTTTATAATCTTACATTGAAGGATTACAAAACCGCAATTAAATATTATGAAAAATATCTTAAAATAGATGAAACAAAAGCCGTTGTGTATACGATTTTGGCTAGTTTGTATTCAAAAGCTTACGGCGATATAAGCTTAAATGACCAGATATTTTATTTTGAAAAAGCTTATAAATTGAAACCAAAAGACCGGCTAACGCTCCATGGGCTTGCGTTTGCATATGAAAGACTTGGCGATAAAAAATCAAGTGACAAATTTTATCGTGAACTTTTAGAAAACAACCCAACAGATACGGATTATTTTAACTATGGGTGTTTTTTGATTAGTTGCGGAGATTTTGAAAACGGTCATAAGTATTTTACACACAGGTTTTCAACCGGCGATGTAAATCTTGAGTACCCGCTGCCGGATGTTGAAAATAAATGGGATATGAAGTCAGATATTTCTGATAAAATCCTTTTAGTCCATTATGAACAGGGTTTTGGCGATACGTTTATGTATTGCAGGTTTGTGCCTGAATTAAAAAAACTTGCCAAAAAAGTTGTTTTTGTTGTTCAGGATAGCCTTGCGGAGTTGATAAAGTCGTCTCCGTTGATATCTGAGGGGATTGAGGTTGTATCAGATTATGAGAATTTGGCGTATGATTGCCATATGGCTCTTCTTGATGTTCCGTATGCTGTTGGGGCGAAATCTGATAACCTTCCTTTGCGGGAGGGGTATTTGGAAGTTGAGCAGGAAAGAATTAAAAATTACGCCGAGAAATATATTAAACAGTCCGGTAATTTAAAGGTTGGGATTGCCTACAGCGGCGATAAGTCTGCAAATTACAACGGGCGTGACATTGATGTTTGCCGGTTTGGCAGTCTTTTGAAACTTGACGGAATTGATTTTTATTCCCTCCAGGCTGATTGCAATGAGAATGTAGAAGGTCTAATTCTGCTTGGCAGCTCGTTTAAAGATTTTACAGACACCGCATGCGCGATAAAAAATATGGATTTAATTATCACAACAGACAACGTAATTTTAAATCTTGCCGGCGCGCTTGGCGTGAAAACCTACGGTCTGTTCAATTTTTACCCTAACTTCCGCTGGTTCAGCCTTACAGGCGAAAACACCGTCTGGTACAACTCTGTAACCCCCCTGCAAGTCGAAGAAAACAACCGCTGGAGCCCTTTGTTTGCCAAACTTTATAACGAATTGAGTTCCATGCGCGCTGTGGCTGGAAAATAAAAGAGCCTCCGGTTGATGTAAAAGAGGCTCAAAAAAGTCTAATATTCAATCGTTATCATTATTTCTTACGTCGTAAAACTTGCATAGGATAAAGTTCCTCAAGCCAAACCATAATCATAGCAAGATTGTACCTCCTACGAATATTGAAAGTTTTATACACCCGATTAAGGTGTTTTTTAACAATACTGTTTGTGATACCTAACTTCTCAGCAATTTCTTTTCTTGTATACGAACGACTTGCATAATAAATAATTTCCTTTTCTATTTGAGAAAATTGTTTATATCTCTCTAGCTGTAATTTGTGGTCGATTTTTGTTGCTTGTTGTAGCATTTTTTCCCCTTGTTATCTTACGTAGTACCATACATAGTCATATTATAAATTAATATATACATATAATATTATATTGTCAAGTTAAACGTAGGTGTAATTTATGACAGTGGTTAGAAAATTAATAAGAAATGGAAATAGCTGGGCACTTTGCTTAAATGCAACAATTCTAGGCTTTTTAGATATTAAACCAGAAGTTGATATGGTTGAATATACTATGGAACGAAATAAGCTTATAATAACGAAAAGTGACCAAAAGCGAACCAATAAAGATATCTCTAGTTGAAATTCAAAAATTGTTACATTTATATACATTTAACCATATATAGTATGGTTAGAATTTGAATTATTGTAAAGATATTATTATTTTAAATAATCATAGTATAAATAGGGTGCAATATGACAGTTGACAGAAAATTAATGCGAAATGGCAATGGTTGGGCATTGACAATAAATTCTACAATTTTGGGATTTCTTGATGTAAATCCTGAAACAGATATGGTCAGATATACTATGGAACATGATAAGCTAATTATAACGAAAAGTGATAAAAAAATTGTGAAGAATGATAAAAAGAATGATAGAGAATAGATTTAAGAAGTTGTTCCACTTTCTGGTTCGTTGAAAGAGTTTGAATATGACAATTTTGATGAATAATTGCTAATAATTAAGTTCTCCTATTTTATTATCGTGTTCGCGTGAGCCTATTTAATATTAGCGTGAAATATATTAATATGCAAGTGGAAAAGAAAAATATTATTTTACAAGCAATTGCTAAAACTGTAAAAAAGCTGCGAGGTAGCAAAAGTCAGTTTATACTTGGTGCAGAATATGACATACCTTCTTCAGTGTTGAGTGATTTAGAAAGAGGCATTAAAGACCCTCAGCTAACCACTTTGGTCAAGTTAGCAAATGCTTTTGGGCTATCGTTGCCTGAATTTTTTAATGAATTTGTAAAAGAATTGCCAGTTGATTTTTCTGTTTGTGATAAATAATTTGCAGTAGCTACATTTTACTTACTCAAATGCTTCTTGATACCTTCGCGTATTTCGACGACGTCTGTGCCTAGTTGTTCAAGGGCTTGCATTGCTAATGAATCCGGTTCGGTGGTGATTGCATAGAGCAAGTCTTGGGATTCGATTTTTGTTTTGTTTTGCTTTTTGGCGTATTCCCACGCGGTTTCCAGAACCCGTTTTGCGCGTTTTGTGAAGACTACTTCGCTGTCAAAATACTCGTCGCCGGCGCCGATGATTTTTTTGACCATTATTCTGGCGTCTTTTATGTTTATTTCAAGCTCTTTTAGCACAATCGCGCCTATGCCTGTTGCTTCACCGATTATACCAAGCAGAAACATCTCTGTGCCCACAACGCCTCTGCCGATTTCGCGGGCTTCTTGTTTTGCAAGCCGCAGAATTGTAAGAGTTTCAGGCATTTGTTTTTCGATTGGTTTGATTATTCCGTGTGCTAAGTCATCATCGTTTATGTTAAACTCTTTGAAAATATTATATGCAACGCCTTTTTTAGTTTTCAAAAGCCCTAAAATCATATGTTCCGGCAAAACTTCTGATGAGCCAAGTTCCTTTGCAGTCTGCAATGCAAGGCTCATTGCGCGGAACGCGTTTGGCGTAAACACAACTTGTCGCCCTTCGTATTCAGCCTTACGGGAGTTAATTTGTGATAATTTTTCCTCAAAAAGTTCTTCCGTAATCCCAAAACCAGCCAGAATTTTAGTTAAATCAGACTCCTTATCTTCTAAAATCGAAGACACAATTTGTTCGGTTCCAAGGATTTCATAATTTGATGTTGAAAGTTTTGCAACCGCACGTTCAAAGACTTTTGAAGATTTTGTGTTATCAAATAAGGCGTCTGTTTCTTCGGTTAAATTAATTTCTTTGTCTTTGTTTTCATCAAGTTCGGGGTGAAAATCTTTCTTGACTTTGCGCTGAACAAGTTTTTCTA
>MOYD01000010.1 GCA_001899395.1 Candidatus Gastranaerophilales bacterium Zag_111
GCCGCAACAGAATTCATGCCGGTAATTTGATTATAAGTCAAATCAGCATAACAAGCTTCAGCACCATTATAACCTGTTAAGACTTGGTATTTAGTTTGCTCTAAAGCTTCAAGGTAAGCATCATTAATCTGTTCGGAATTATCCGCCAGACGCTGTTTTGAATAAGCAATAGACTGCTGCTCCATCTCGTTATTAGACAGTCTTGCAGTTATACTTAATAATCGGGCTTGTGATGCTGCCATTCCCATAGTGCTTAACAGTTCCTTTCAACTATTTTCGTATTCTTATTCATGTTTACGGTCAGTTGAAGTAAAAACTTTAAGAATTCGACCCCAATTATTAAGAAATTGTAACAAAGTTAAAATTTTAAATAGCTTTGATGTTCTCTTCTGCAAAATAAAGCCTAAAGAAAAAACATGCAACGTGCTGAATTGAATCCACTCTAACCCACTGTCTTGTAGCTTTAAATCTTATTGACCCTTTTGATTTATCGGGGTTTTTATGCGCGAAATTGTTAATATCAGAATTGTGCAAAATCAATTGGGACTTCGCGTTTTTACGGCAAGCCTCAAGGAATTCTTGCGCTAATTCATATTTGCCCAATTTTTGAGCAAGATAGTATGCTGCAATCAGACCTTCTGAGCGCGAACCGTCCGGATAATAATGGTCGCCATGGTTGTAATAAAAACTTCCTTCATAATCAATATACGGCGAATCATCTTTTTTATACATTTTGCTCATCATTGTTTTAGCATCATTAAAAACAAAATTTATGTAATTTTCCTGTCTGAAATCAGGATTAGAACAAAATTCTTCAATTGCCTGCATAAGCCACGCATCAGACGGCAAAGCAGTAAAAAATTCAGAGTATATCTTTGGTCGCTCATCAACAAGCCAATTCAGCGCAAATTTTGATTTTTCAGCAATCTGTTTTAACAAATCAGGGTCTGAGTCAAAATAATTCAGTGTTAATGCCAAACCCAGCAAGGCTTCACCAGGATAATAGAATGAAAAAGTTTGCCGGCGCTCATCTTCTGTCATATCAATAAGCGGCTGCCCGTCCTGTACCCCCGGGTGAATATAATACCCAAGCATTTCACCGGTTTTGTAAATCCTTGACATGATGTGACGAGAATATTTTTTTATGTATTCATCATAAGACTTGTCACCTGTTTCGTTTCGGTATTTCATCATGGCAACAAGCGCTAAACCTGTTCCGCCAAGTTTACCCTTTTTGTTGTAATAAACAAACGCGCAATCATCGTCTAAATCCTTTGTAACAGTTGTGATATAGTCAATCCCGCGTTTTGCACATTCAAGGTATTTTGTATCTTTTGTCAATTGATAAGCTCTAATAAGCGTTACAACGCCGCCATTATGTCTTAAATCATTATAGTAAAGTTTATCCGCCGGCGCTTTTGGGTGCTCATGGTCAACATAATTATCTTCCTTAGCGTCATAATAATACAAAAATTGCCCGTTTTCTTTTGCGTATTTTAAAATCCAATCAGCACCTTCCATTGCATAATCCCGGACAATTTCGGGAGAATAATCGTTTAACACATTTCCCCTGTATAACGGCAAAACCTCATCCCCGTAAGTCACAAATGTCCGGCTTTTTATCACAAAACATTCATAATTTTGTTTAGCCAAAATATGAATGCGTTCTGAAATTTTATTAGTTAAATCTTTAATATAAGTTTTTCTAAGAATTCGATTGAGCGCCTGTTTCAAAGTCATCTGGCTTTCAACCCAGGCGTCTGTCGGCATATAAAGATATGTACTGCTATTCAGCACAAGTTTAATCCCTGTAACCCCCGGTTCAAAACGTTTAGCTCTAAATGTGGCGGACTTAATTTCCTCAAGCTTTGCCGGAATTTGACTTGTCACATACTCAATCATAATCCTGCATTTTGAGCTGTCACCAACTTCATAGTCTTTAAAACTCTTGTTTGCTCTAATCTGTTCAATATTTCTGTTGATTGTAAGGTCTAAAGTTTTTTTACAAGAACCCCATCTCAGCGGCTTTTGACCGGCATGAAAAATCGTTATATAAATAAAGGTTACATCAGGGTCAAAATCAAGCAATCCTGAAAGGTTCAAATCGCCTGTTTTAACTTTTGAACAGTCAGTCAAACTCTTTCTTATCCGTTTGATAAGTTCATCCATAACTGGATATCGTTTGCTATAAAACTCCCGTTCTTTATTATTCTCTTCTGTATAGTCCATTTCTACCTCTTGATTTCTTTTATATTTTACCATAATTTTAATACCGGTCGTTAAACCTCTTAACAAACGTTACATTTTTGCCAGGCTTGAACACTTGTGGTAATTTATTAAAGAGAGGGTAGGATATGAAAAATATTGTAATATATACTGATAAGAAGTCATCCGAGCTTGCTGATGTTTTGGCTACAATTGAGGATGCGAAAGTAAGATTAGAGAATGCTTCAAATATAAAAGATTATGAAACTCTTAACCCGGGTGTGGTTATTGTTGAAAGTGTTCCGGATATTAAAGATGTTTTAATGGTAACAAAATTCAAATTTCCGGTATTATTTATCGGCGAAACCTTTAAAGGCTGCACCGTACGCTCAGTTGCATTTGACTACATTAAAACACCTGTTGATAATCAAGAACTTATTGTTCGTGTAAAAACAATGTTAAAAATCAGAGAGTTAAGAGACAAATTAAAAACTCTTGCAACAACTGATGAATTAACAGGCTTGCACAACCGAAAATATTTACAAGAACGTATGGAACAAGAAATTTCGCGTTCAAAACGTTACAATGTACCGCTTTCCGTATTATTGTTTGATTTAGACTTTTTCAAAGTCGTAAATGATATTTACGGCTACGAATGGGGCGATGTTTTATTACGTTCAATCGCTGATAAGTTAAAAATGCTTATCAGAAAAGAAGATATCTTAACCCGTTACGGAGATGAAGAATTCATTGTTGTTCTTCCAAACACATCAGAAGACAACGCATTCTTATTCGCGGAAAGGTTTAGAAAAGATATTGAACGCATGGAATTTATTCCGGCAGGCGAAGAAGAACGTCACCCAATCACAATATCAGGCGGGATTTCAACATTCCCGTGTATTCCTGATACAGAAGAAGATGCAAACACAATAATTCGCTACGCTGAACACGCACTCTACAATGCTAAAAAGCGCGGCAAAAACAAAATCGTACAATTTTCACAACTAAACCTCGGCGAGGGTTAGAGGTGGAGTAAAACATCCAACAGGATGTAACAAAAATCCTTTCTGAACACTTACATAGTGTAAATCTGGTTAAAAGGCGGTATAAATATCCTTACCGCCTTTTATTTTTGGTTTACCCCATACCCAAATAGAGCAAAATCATATTTTATCGGGTCTTCCGGACAGAATTTCTTTAAATTTTGTGTTAATTCTATTACTGATTTAAAATCATTTGCATTACGAGTTAATAAACCCATTTCTCGTGAAATCCGCCCAACATGGACATCTAGCGGAATATAAAGTTCTGATGTTGGCATAAATTTCCAAATTCCAACATCAACAGCACTCTTGCGAACCATCCACCGTAAATACATACACATACGCTTCATCGCTCCGCCATTATGAGGGTTTGGTATCATATGATAAAACCCTTGCCCAACGGACTTATCAGCTCTGCTATAAAAATAGTCAACCACATTTTCAAAGATTTTCCCCTGCCTGTAACCATGTTCAAAAAGCTCTTCTAAACCGGTTGACGTTGAATACAGATTTTTAAGTATTAAAAATATCGCGTTAAAATCATTAGGTTTCCCAAACCTGTAGTTAAAATCACCTATAAAACCTGTTTCATAATTCTGTATAAAGTTAAGCGGTTCATCCTGTGCAATATCATAGAGCAATTGCTCCAATTTCTTTATAAACTGTTTTCGACTTCCGTAAGCCAATAAAGAAGCAATGAACCCCGCAAGTTCAATATCTTTCTTATCTTTATATCTATGTATAAATTGAATAGGGTCATCGTTTATGAAAACTTCAGTTTCATATTTTTGCGCGAGATTATCAAGTTCAGATTTTGTTATCATACAAGCAGAGTAACACAAAAAGGTTGATTATTGCAATCCCTCTCTTTTTCCTGTAAACTTCCAGATATGGAAGGGCAGATTTACAAAATTCATTCTGATTTTTATTATGTTCAAAACGGCGGCAAAAACTTTGAATGTAAAATTCGCGAAGTTTTAAAAAAACAGCGTCAAAGAATTGTTGTCGGAGATTTCGTTGAATTTGACGGCAAAATTATAACAAAAATTCTCCCAAAAATAAGTTTTATCCCGCGACCGGCAGTTGCAAATGTTGACCAAATTGTTGTAGTATCTGCTCTTAAAGCGCCGGAATTAGATTTTCACCAGCTAAACCGGTATGTTTCACTTGCCAAATACTATAAAATACCTGTTGTTTTGTGTTTTAACAAAGAAGATTTAGGACTTGAACAGGAGGCACAAGATAAAATTTTATCCATTTACGGCAACTTGGGCTACAAAATTGTTTTCACATCAGCAGTTGAAAAACGCGGTCTAAAAGAATTCAAAGAATTATTGAAGGGCAAAGTTTCCGCGCTTTGCGGAAATTCAGGCGTTGGAAAATCTAGTTTAATCAATGCACTTAACCCAAATGTAAACCTGAGAACAAAACAAGTGAGTGAAAAACTTTCGCGCGGCACACACACAACCCGCCACTGTGAAATAATACGGCTTGATGATAATTGTGCAATCGTTGATACTCCCGGATTTAGCAATGTAAGGTTCGACTTTTTACTGCCTGCGGATGTTGATTTATTGTTTGATGAAATGTCACCATACCGCGCATTTTGTAAATTCAAAGACTGTCTTCACATAAACGAAACCGGCTGCAACGTGCTTAATAACATTGAAAACATAGCACCATCGCGTTACGAAAGTTATATTGAATTTGTTTCAGAAGCAATGGAATACAAAGAAAAAATTAAATATAACGGCAAAAAAGAAGAAACAAGCCATAAACTAAAAGACAATAAAATCCAGGCAAAAATAAACGGCAAAAAACGTGAAGCCTCCCGAAACACGCAAAAACAAAAGATTTATAAGGAAATAGAAGATGCAGATGAATGATTATATTGAGCTTATTGACCATAAATTAGATGAATTTATACCAATAGAATACCCTCAGACGATTTTTAATTCAATGAAATACACTGTAACCCTTCCCGGCAAACGTTTAAGACCAATACTTTGCCTTGAGACTTGCAGAATGCTTGGCGGCGAGGTTAATGACGCAATCCCGACAGCTTGCGCAATTGAAATGCTGCATGCTCAAACGCTTATCCATGACGATTTACCATGTATGGATAACGATGACTACAGGCGCGGCAAACTTACCAATCATAAGATATTTGGCGAAGCCATAGCAGTTTTGGCAGGCGATGCACTTTTAACCTGGGCACCACAGGTGATTGTAAAGCATTCCAAAAACCTGGAACCGTCTATTCTTATAAGAATTTTGAATGAATATTTCAAATTTGCTGGCGCAAACGGAGTTATAGCAGGGCAAGTTGTTGACATTGAAAGTGAAAACAATCAGGATATCGAAGACAAAGAAAAAACTTTAGAATACCTTCATCTCCACAAGACCTCTGACCTTTTCCAACTTGCAATGCGTTCTGGCGCAATTATTGCAGGTGCATCTGATGAAAAAATCGAAGCTGTCACAGAATTTGCAAAGACCTTCGGTCTTGCATTTCAAGTAGCAGACGACATACTGGATGAGATTTCAACTTTTGAACAAATGGGGAAAACCCTTGGGAAAGACAAGTTAGAAGGCAAATTGACTTACGTCTCGCTATACGGTTTAGAGGAAGCAAAATGTAAACTTTCTTGCTTATTTGAAAAATGCCATGGTATAATGGAAAAGCAAAATTTAAAATCAGAAATTATAGTTGATATGATTAAGAAAATTAAAAAGAGAGCAGGTATTTAATGGATTTCAACACATTCAGAGAACTTATTGCAAATAACGGATATGAGATTATATGTTGCGGGGTTGCCTCTGCTTTCTTTGCTCAAGTTATCAAATTTATTTTATTTACAATAAAAAACAAAAAGATTAATTTTAAAATATTTTCAACAACCGGCGGAATGCCGAGTTCTCATTCAGCGGGAGTTATGGGCTTGTCAACAATGGTTGGAATTTTGCAAGGGTTTGACTCGTGTTTATTTGCGGTATCATTGGGATTTTCATTGATAATAATGTATGATGCGGCGGGTCTAAGACGAGCAGCAGGCAAAACAGCAGCTTGTTTAAACCGTATGATGGAAGACTTTTATCACAATGATTTACATTCAGCAGGCGGAAAATTAAAAGAACTATTGGGTCACACTCCGCTTGAAGTCTTTGTTGGCGCAATTTTTGGAATTTGCTTTGCTTATTTATTCCACTGGTTTATTTTGGGTTAATTTTCAGAATACACAGGAACTGTTATTTCAAAGGTTGTTTGTTGTTTAACAGATTTAACAAGTCTGATATCCGCATTTTGACTGTTTAAAAAATTCTTACATATAGCAAGCCCCAAACCGCAACCGTTTTTCTTTGTGGTAAACCCTTGTAAAAAGATTTCTTGCTGCTTGTCTTTTTGAATGGGTTTGCCGTTATTGGAAATTTTTATTATACCTGTTTTGTCTTTGACTTCTGCAAGAATTTGAATATTTCCGCGCAATTCAATCGCTTCAATCCCGTTTTTTATAATATTTACAAGACATGCCAGAAACCTGTTTTCATCAATATAAATATTATCAGTGTTTTTCACAAAAATTTCATATTCAATTTCTTTGTCCACTATATAAGCTTTTGATAGTTCAGCAGCTCTTGTTATAAGATTTTTAAAATCAACAATTTGAGCATTATTGCTATTTAGCGATTTTAAATCTAGCAAATTTGTTCCGATAATTTGTATTGATTTTTGGATACAGTTTAGAGCATTCTCAATTGAAGGATTTTCAATGCCTGATTTTTCAAGGTTTTTCCTTATAATTTGCGAGTACATATCACATATTGAAAGATGATTTCTGATTTCGTGAGATACACATCTTATCTGCTGGTAAAGTTCATTTTGAGTTAATTTTTGTGTCATTTTGCCTCTTTTGTTAAAAATAAAGGGTTCGGCTGAATATTTGTAGCAGAACCCTTTTTAGTATATTTGTCAGAAATTTATACGGCAGTCATAGCTGGAGTTTTACTTGCCTTAAACCCGTGGCTTAAAGCATACAATACTGCATTAGTTCTGTCATTAACCTGTAATTTTTGAAAAATATTATTTACGTGTGTCTTAACAGTAGTTTCAGATATAATAAGTTTTGCCGCAATACTCTTGTAGTTAATCCCTTCGGTTAAAAGTTCAAGAACTTCATTTTCTCTTGCAGTAAGACTTGATAAGAGATTTTCGCCTGCTGCTGATTTAGTTTCTTCTTTTGCTGCAGTTTGGAAATATTCAAAAAATCTTGTAGATAACATTGCCGGAAGATAAATTTTACCTGCTGCAACATCTTCAATTGCATTGATAAGTTTTACAGATGCCATAGTTTTAAGAACATAACCGCGAGCACCCAATTTCATAGTTCTGTAGATTAAATCAGAATCATCATATCCGCTTAAAGCAATTACTTTAGTCGGAAGATTTAATTTACCGATTGCAGTGATAGCTTGCAGACCGTCTTTTTCCGGCATATTAATATCCATTAACACGATATCAGGATGATATTTTTTTATTAAATTGATACCAAGATTAGCACTCGTTGTAGTACCAATAACTTCGTAACTGCTTTCAAGAGTTATCAATTCTTTAATACCTCTTAAATGGTTTGCATTGTCATCAATTAATAAAATTCTTAGCTTTCTGTTAAAATCTCTCATCATCTATTCTCCCGTGGTTGATTTATCCTCTACACTTTATATACTAATCTTTTTAGACGGTTTTTAAATCCATGTACTGATTGATAAATCATATTGACAAGATTGAAGCTTTTATCTAAACCAAAAGATTTAGAAAACATGTCAATCATGCTCTAAATCATGCTTTCGCCGCATGGTTGATTTTTGAGATAAGATATTTAGTTAAAAAATTTTATAATACGAGTGTTGGATTTATTACGTATAAAAATATTCTATCTGCTGTATTTACATCCCGCGTAACATATTTGTCATATAATAATCATATGAAAAGGTTAGGAATTTTAGTTATTTTAAATATTCTTTTATTTGCTCAACCGACTTTTAGTGCAGTACCTGTGGATATTCCGCTAACTACACTTCAGATTGCACGCAATGCAGAAGAAAATAACTACCTGCTCCAACCAACGTCAAAAACAGTCCGCGTAGGAATAGGTACAAACAAGTTTGCAACCTGGGAATGGAATAGCGCCCAAATATATGCAACCGGCGAATTTGAAATCTATAATAATAAAACATATATTTCAACTTATGACAGCGAAAACCTAATAGATATTACAATGTCAGGTAAAATTTTTATCCTGAAAGATAGCGAAGGCAACGTTATTGCCAAAGTTTCGGGACCGATAATTTTCAAAACAGACTTTGGATTTATAGGCATAAAAGATTTAAAACGCTCAGGCAAAGACGCAATTTATCGCGGTCAAATAGAACTTATCTCAACCCCTAAAGAGGGAAGTTTTTATGTAGTAAACTCAATCCAGTTAGAAGATTACCTAAAAGGAGTTGTACCAAACGAAATGCCTGTACATTTCGGACTGGAAGCACTAAAGGCACAAACTGTTGCCGCCAGAAACTATGTACTTTCACCAAGAGTTAAGGCTAATCCAAATTACGATGTTGTAGATTCCGTAGCAAGCCAGGTTTATTTTGGAGCAAACACGGAAAAAGAACTGTCTAATCGTGCTGTAAATGAGACAACCGGAATTGTTGCACTGTATGATTGGAATTTAATCCTTGCACAATATTCATCAACTGCCGGCGGCTATACAGAAAGTTATGAGAATGCTTTTTCGGACCCATTGACAAAACAATTCCCGTCAAACCCGAAACCGTATTTAAAAGCAGCGCCGGATTACGAGGATTTTGAACATCTAAACACAGAAGAAAACGCCGCAAAATTTTATAAATCCAAGCCAAAATCATTTGATGTCAAGTCCTCATATTATCGTTGGGAACGTGAATGGAACGGACAAGAAATCCAAGATGCGGTACAAGCAAACATTGCAG
This sequence comes from Candidatus Gastranaerophilales bacterium Zag_111, assembly GCA_001899395.1. Taxonomy (GTDB): domain Bacteria; phylum Cyanobacteriota; class Vampirovibrionia; order Gastranaerophilales; family Gastranaerophilaceae; genus Zag111. Next base: position 9,255 of record MOYD01000010.1, read on the forward strand.
CACAAAGCACTACAGGATTTATCAAACCTTCCGTAAAAAAAGATGAAACAATCGGGATTATAAAAGAATTAAAAGTCATAAAACGCGGCGAGTCAGGAAAAATTATCGAACTGGAAATTGTAACAGATAACGGCAATTATACAGTTCAAAAAGAACTTGTTATAAGGCGGCTTTTAACCAAAGACGGCAAAGCTTTGCCAAGCGCTAATGTTGTATTTGAACACGAATATAACGATGACGGGGACTTAATCTATATCAAAGCTTACGGCGGCGGATACGGACACGGAGTAGGAATGAGCCAATACGGTGCAGGATATATGTGTAAAGAATTAAAAAAATCCTTTGAACAAATTCTAAAACACTATTACACAGGTATAACCCTTGGCACAGAGCCGATAACATTATCATCAGCACCTAACCAAAACAAAATTACTCAAAGCTTTTTTACTGAAACCGGCAAAGCTAACCTGGCGGTTGATAACAAATACAAAATGAGTTATATTGATATTTGTGTTAATGGAGTGGATGAAAAAATCGGGTTTGACACCCAAGAACGTTACAATACCATTGACATATCAAAATATTTACAAAAGGGAATAAATACAATAACCTTTACATATCCCGCAAAAAGCGGAAATGGAAGAAATCTTAAACTTTATATAGAATTGGCAGGAGACAATGGAACAGATTAAGGAAGATAAGACACCAAGCGTATTAAAAGCAGCATGGCTGATTGCGGTTGTAACAATCGTAAGTAAACTTATCGGTTTTGTACGCGATATCATTATTGCAAATTATTACGGCGCGTCTTTAGTGTCTGATGCGTATTATTATGCTTATCAAATTCCGTCGCTTTCTTTAATTTTATTAGGCGGAGTAGGAGGACCGTTTCATAGCGCAACTGTTGCAATTTTTTCAAAATTAATTCCTAACCTGAAAGATAAACCCTCAGATGAAGTCAACAGGCTGTATTCAACATTTATGAATGCAACAATAATTTTCTTTCTCGTGCTTTCTGCCGTAATTTTTCTGTTCCCGAAACAGATAATGGGTTTAATTATTTCGGGCGGTTCGCAAGAGATGATAAATCTTGCAGCCTCGCATTTAAAAATAATGACACCTCTGCTTGTGATTGGCGGAATTGTGGGGATTTATTACGGAATACTTATTATCTACAGACAATTTATGCTTCCGAATTTGTCCCCGATAATTATGAGCCTGGCAATAATAGGAGTTGTAATTGCGGTTCCGAACGACCAAAAAGGTTACGCTCTTGCATGGGCAACTACAATTGGCGCCGTGTTGCAGCTTATTATCCAATATCCTAATATCAGAAAATTAGGTTACCGCCTGAAACCTTGTTTTGAATTTACAACCAATCCTCACTTTAAAGAAATATGTGAACTCCTGTTTCCGGCGGTTTTAAGCTCAACTGTTGGGCAAATTCATATCTATGTTGACATGTTTTTCACATCATCAATATCAGAGGGAGCCTGGACTGCAATAGGGTATGCCAATCGGGTCTTCCAGTTTCCTGTAGGAATTCTTGTTACCGCGTTTTTAGTGCCGCTTTTCCCGATTTTTGCAAGACTTGTTGCTGATAAAGACTATGACGGGATAAGAAACTACTTTAATAAAGGTGTTGGGGTGTTATTTTTCGGTGCAATCCCAATTATTATAGGAATTCTTGTTGTCGGAATGGACGCAGTAAGACTTGTATTTGAACATGGTGTATTTGATTCCGCTGCAACGTTTATGGTTACAGAAGCTCTTTGGTTTTTATCTGTTTCAATAATTCCATATGTATTTAGAGATTCAATCACAAGAGTATTTTACTCGTTTAACGATTCTGCAACACCGTTTACCGTGGCATTTTCATCAATTGTACTAAAACTTATCCTAAACTATGTTTTAATCACAAAAATGCACCTTGGAATTGGCGGAATAACCCTTTCAACATCGCTTGTAACACTGTTTAACGCTTGCGTTTTAGGATTTTTAATAACTAAAAAAATGGACATGGATTATAAATTACTATTTAAAAACTTGCTAAAAATGATAGTTTCAGGTATAATAGCTTTTGCTGCGTGCTTTATATGCGCTGCATATTTTGACAAACTGGTTACACTACCTAAAATCCCGTTTGAAATAATTAAAATAAGTTTAATAGCAATAGTCTGTATGGCAGTTTATATTCCGCTCAATTTACTATTCAAAATGGAATATGCAGGCGAGTTGTTTAATAGACTAAAGGCAAAATTATTAAGGAAATAAGACAATTTTAATTTAAAAAAGAAGAGTTAAGATAGAACTATGAGATTACAAGTTGGACCAAACCTCGGCAATAATAAAGTGCGCCTTGACTTCAAACAAAGTCCGGGCAAACCTGATAATACACCAAGCTACGAAATTGAACAAACAAAAGCGGACGAATTTGTGAGCAAATACAACGACCAGTCAAAATTCCTTCTTAAAGCAACAATTGCATCTTCAATAATCGGTGCGCTAATCGGTTTAGGCATAAGCCTTAAAATAAACGCGTCTAAACTTAAATCAATTCTTGGAACAATCGGCGGAACTCTTGCAGGTTTTGGAATTGGAGTAGGGGTTTCTTCTTACAAAAAAAATAGTATAATGAAAGAATACGATATTAAAGAAATTTAAAACTAAAAAATGAAAGAGATTTTAAAACCAAAAACGGATGAACGTGCATTTATGATTGTCACGGGGATTATTGTGTTTTACGCATTGATTGCAGGATTTATAATTTATCTTTATATCTTGCACCGGCTTGCAATCATACCCGCTCTCGCTGCACTGGCTGTAGTCACAATAATATACATTCCGCGATTTTTAATTATAAAAAAAATCCAAAACAAAGACTTGATTGAAATCAAAGACGATTTTATTGTTATTAATGGAAATGCCGTAAATTTTTCTCAGATAAAAGATTTTCATGTTGAAGACAAAAAAGCACAGGTCGTATTTTTTATGAACAACAAAATGGTTGTTTATAAAGAAGCGATTTTCCACCTGAAACTAAACAACGGTGTAATATCATTTACTGCAATCGGAACCGAAAAAATCGAACTTCTTTGCGAATTTTTAACCCGTATAGTAAACAGCTAACTTTGATATTTGTTTTTGTGGTAATATTTAGACATAAACTTAAAGAGGGAATATCAATGGATAAATATTACTTAACAACCGCGATAGACTATGTAAACGGCGCACCGCATATCGGACACGCTTATGAAAAGATTTTAACAGATATTATTGCGCGACACTACGGACAAAGAACAGATAATATGTTTTTCTTAACAGGAACAGATGAACACGGAATTAAAATCCAAAAAACATCAGCATCTTTAGGAAAAACCCCAAAAGAATTATGCGACGAAAACTCGCAAAAATTCAAAGACGCCTGGAAAGCCTTAGACATAAATTATAACAGATTTATCAGAACAACTGATGAAGACCACGAAAAAATTGTTCAAAAAATCTTTAAAAAACTTACAGACAAAGGCGACATTTATAAACACGAATACGAAGGACTTTACTGCTCCGGTTGCGAATGTTTCCTAAACCCGAAAGATTTAACAGAAGACGGACTTTGTCCGGATCATTTGAAAAAACCGGAAGTCGTAAAAGAAGAAAACTATTTCTTTAAACTTACAAAATACAAAGACGCAATAATCAAACATATCAAGGAAAATCCTGAATTTATCGTACCAAGTTTCAGAGCAAATGAAGTTCTGAACCAGTTGGAAGATATCCAGGATATTTCAGTTTCAAGAAACAAAGCAAACGTAGGCTGGGGAATTGATGTTCTTGATGACCCTGAACAGTCGATTTATGTATGGATTGACGCATTGTCAAACTACATAACCGCAATCGGTTACGATACAGAAAACCCGTCTGAACAGTTCAAAACTTTGTGGCCGGTTGATGTTCACGTTATAGGAAAAGATATTCTCAAATTCCATAGCATTTACTGGATTGCAATTTTAATGGCATTGGAATTACCTCTTCCAAAACACATTTTTGCTCACGGCTGGATTACAATAGACGAAACAAAGATGTCAAAATCTTTAGGCAATGTTGTTTCGCCAACCTCAGTTCTTGAAAACTTTGAACTTACACATCCTGATGCGTTCCGTTACTATATGGCATCATCCGCGCCTTGCGGACGTGACGGAAACTATTCGGATCAGGACTTCAAAGAAAAAGTAAATGCCCACCTTGCAAACAGTATGGGCAACTTACTAAACAGAAGCCTTTCAATGCTTGTTAAATATTTTGACGGTGAAATTAAAGAAGAATTTTTGACAAACCGTTCAAAAGAAGCTGAAAGCCTGATTAAGACCGCTTTTGGCACAATAAAGATTGTTGAAAACCACTTTAATCACTTTGAAATCCAAGAAGCAGCACAAGAAATTGTAGGACTGGTTGATGCAGCAAACAAATTTGTTACGGACACCGCACCTTGGACACTGGCAAAAGACGGTAAAATGGATGAATGCGGACAAGTTCTTGCAACAGTGCTTGAAATCATGTGCGTAATTTCATCCCTGATTTACCCGTACTGCCCGAATATCGCCTCTGATATGGCACAGCAGTTGTCCTACGATATTACTCAAAAACTTGATGATATCAAACCTGGCAACATAAAACCGGGAAAACTTATCACAAAAGAAGAAATTCATCCGGTATTTTTACGCGTTGACAGCGAACTTGCAGATAAATCTAAAAAGTAGATATTAAAAAAATTAACAATACTCTTGCAAAATTGTATGTTTACGCTATTATAAAGATATTGATGTAAAAAACTAGCTAGAAAAGGAATAATAACTATGGCAAAACATTGTGAAATCTGCGGAAAAGCACCTATCAAAGCCGCAAAATTAACTTTCTCACATAAACAAATTGTACACACTCAAGAACCAAACCTTCAATCAGTAAAAGCTGTTGTAAACGGTTCAGTAAAAAGAATTAGAGTTTGCACATCTTGTTTAAAAGCAGGAAAAGTTCAAAAAGCTGTATAATTACAGACAAAATATTAAAATTAAAAAGAGAACCCTAACGGGTTCTCTTTTTGTATGATTATTTTTTATCCCTAAAAATTATCTCATACCCTAACATATCGGCAATATCTGCAACTTCGGAAAATTTTATTGTCTCTTTTTTCAATTTTGCATAAAAATTTGAATAACAGTCACTAACGCCCTTACCGGCAGCAAGCTTTGCAACAAGCTTTCTCAAAGACATCCCCTTAAAAACCGCCAGTGTCTTTATAAAATCAATAATTTTAATATCTTCAAATTTATAATCCATTTTTACATGGTAAGACTTGTAATTAATTATTACAAGATGTTTGACATATTATAGCTATATAACTATAATTATCATGTTTATAAGTATAATTTATGTGGAGATAACTATGAATACAAATAATAAAACTAAAGCTTTTACACTAACAGAAATACTAGTAGCAGTTGTGATAGTTGGCGTAATTTCAGCCTTAGTTTTGCCAACTGTCATAAGCCATTACCAGAATAACTCGTTTAACCAGGCATTTAGGCGCGAAACCAAAACAATCCAAAGTGCAATAGAAGACTTAGCAGTAAGCGAGAATAAAGGAGCATTTTCTGAAACGATGATGTATACAACAGAAGAACCAACATCATACAATGACACAGCAGAAAAATTTATAAAAACATATCTTCGTCCCTCTAAACTTTACGGAGACAATAACGGAGATTGTTTTGCCAAAACTTATTATTACTACGACGGCAACGACAAAAAAGTCTACACCCCAAACTATAAAGGCTCTTGCGCCAAACTTAAAAACGGAGCTTCAATCTGTTTAACCACTCAAACCGGCGCAAGACCAATCGCCGGCATAATCGACCTAAACGGAGACAAAGGTCCCAATGTTCTAAATAAAGACCTCCGAACATTTACACTGGATGTTCAAACCCAAGCAGGTCGTAACACAGAAGTTGCAGTGGTATTAGACTATAAATTTGACCCGATAGGTGAACCTTGTGCAGGCAAGACTTGCGGTTGCGGAACACTGCCGCCTTGTGACCCTTGCGAAGGTCAAACCTGTGGTTGCGGAAGTTTACCTGAATGTGAACCTGAATGCTCATCCGACCAAAACGATTGGGATGAAAGCTGCTGTGAGGCTAATTATTCATCTATTTCTCCCCACACACACTGCTGCTATTTTTCTAAATTTAGCAACACCGAGGCATGCGGTGCCAAAACATTAACATTCAATGTTGATTATGATTGCTATTATCAGTTATATTCTTTCTCTCGTGATGAAAACTACAACTTGACTAATACAACATACAAACTTGGGGGTGACGGATGTAAACTGCAAGTATACGGTAATATTCCATCAGATTTTGTTCCGGGAAATGCTACAGCCAATCTTGAATTCAGAATAATTGATGCAAAGGATTATGACCCAAATAATTTAAGTAATAGTGCCACCACCTTCTACGCTGATATTATTAATGGACAATGGGCATATCAGGGAAATGCTCTTGGTAATATGTATAACAACGACAATCTTTCCGGAGTGTCTACACATTACAAAACAGGTGATATAAGGTCTAATCCGGCACCATATCTTACTGTTTGTGACGGAGCTTGTACTTCTGCAGAATATCTCATAGATGCCAAACAACTTGAAATCACTACAACTTCTACGGGATTGTACCACGTTCACTACGAGGGACGAAATTTAAAACTTACATATTTTACATATTAAATATCGCAAAATCTTATCTTTTCGCTATAATAAACATATGGATGAAAAAGACTTTTTTAATTACGAACTTATACACGAAGACGCCCAAACCGGCGCCCGTGCAGGAATTCTAACCACCCCGCACGGCAAAATCGAAACCCCGATTTTTATGCCGGTTGGTACAAATTCTGCTGTCAAATCGCTAACTTGCGACCAGATAAAAGACACAGGCGCACAAATTATTCTGGCAAATTCCTATCATCTTTATCTAAGAGCAGGAACCAAACGTATAAGAAATTTTGGCGGCATTCACGGCTGGATGAATTGGGATAAACCGGTTTTAACAGATTCCGGCGGATTTCAAGTCTTTTCACTTGCACATTTAAGAAAAATAACCGAAGACGGTGTGGAATTCCGTGACCCGAAAGACGGCACAAAACACTTTATTTCCCCGGAAGTGTCAATGGAAATTCAGCAAGACATCGGCGCTGATATTATGATGGCATTTGATGAATGTGCACCATATCCGTGTGATTACGACACAGCAAAAGCCGCAATGGAACGAACTCATCGCTGGCTGGAAAGATGTTTCAAAGCAAAAACTAATCCTCGCCAGGCACTTTTTCCAATTGTTCAGGGAGCATTTTTTGACGATTTAAGAAAAGAAAGCGCCAGAGTAATTTCGACCTTTGACGCGGTAGGTTACGCAATTGGCGGGGTAAGCGTTGGGGAACCAACAGATATCAAAAACCATTTTACAGAACTTACAGCACCGCTTCTTCCAAAATACAAACCGCGTTACCTGATGGGTGTTGGCACACCGGAAGACTTGCTAAACGGGATTAAATACGGAGTTGACATGTTTGACTGTGTACTTCCAACCCGTAACGCGCGCCACGGTTCATTTTTTACCTGGAATGGCAAATGCAATATTAAAAACAAAAAATACGAAGACGATGCCCTCCCACTTGTTGAAGGCTGTGATTGCTATGCTTGCAAAAACCATTCACGAGCTTACATCAGACATCTTTGGAGATGCCAGGAAGCAACCGCTTCGACTTTGTTATCTATCCACAACATAAAATTTCTGATAGATTTTGCAAAACAGTGCCGCCAGGCGATTTTACAAGACCGTTTCGGTGATTTCTACACTGAACACTATGACAAACTTATCTAAGCGTTTTAAAATAATCTGAATCGGTTTTGGCTTTATGAGCGCAAGCTATGCCGCTGTAGCGATGATTATTCTCAGGATTGCAATAAGTATCTAAATTAGTATAAAATGTTCCCTTATCACCCATTGTCCTAAGTTCTCCGTTCAGAAACTCAAAAGTAAATAAATCATACCCCCAGCGGTTTGGTTTTCCTTTAATACCATTGATATCAACAGTAATAAAAAGAGCCTCTGCAATTACCCAATATTCAAACATTATTATAGTACCGTCAGGAAGTAAAAATTGCCCTTCGTCAAACCAATGATTATAAAACTGCCCGCCGGATAAAGTTACATACTCGTTATTGTAGGTGTAGCATCCTTCCTTTGCAGTTGCGTTGGTAACATAAACACCGCAATCTGTTATGCCGGTCAAATATTTCATAAAAACTTGATAAAACTTATCACCAAGATGACCGTCAATATAAGAAGAAGGGTCTGTTGAAACATCATCCGCCTCCATTTGTTTGAAGACTTGTTGAATAACCGAATAAGACTTTAAAAACTTTGATTTCAATTGATGAGCTTTGTATGTATTTATCAAGCCCGGAATTGTTATCGCGGCGACAACCCCAATAACACCAAGGGTAACCAACATCTCTGCCAGCGTAAACCCTTTATTGGAGAGCTTTAACGGTGCCCCCCCCCCCCTTTCTTACTATAATTGAATTTTAGCATTCTATACTCTCCTTTTATTTTACATGTGAAGTATATCATTTTTTATTAGCTTTGTCAAAAACTAATAAGGCATTTTCCATCCGCTATCAACTATCGCTCCAAAACACGCTATACCATTATGATTTTTACATTTAGAAATTTTTGTTTCTAAGTCAACCGGAGTATTAGTTGTACTATCAACAATTTTTCCCTTAATTGTTATCCCAAATGAAAAATAATCCCGCCCAATGACATTTGGAGCATCTTTTCCGTTTACATCAACTTCAAACCAACCCATTATAGCATCATCGTCACTATATTTGGGAGTATAAGTACTGGAATAAACAGTATAGGTAAAAGCGACACCATTTTTTAATAATACAGGATTATAACTTGTTGCATTTACCCCCATTGGTTTCATATCATGCAATTGTCTGTATTGCTTTTCAATACATTTATATTTATCTGTACCTTTGCAGAACATTGCAATATCAAAATTATTACTTGACAATAGTTGCGTAGAAGACGCAAAATCAGTATTTCGTAAATTTCGCGTTTTATGAGATACCATCTGCTCATTTGCCAACTGTTGAACAGAAGTTACAAAATTTTTAAGTTTTGTGGTCAAAAGTCGGTTGTTTATAGAATTCAATAAACTTGGTATTGACAACGCTGCAATAGCTCCAATTATACCAAGCGCGACCAAAAGTTCTGTTAGTGTAAAGCCTTTATTGGAGAGCTTTAAGCGGTACCCCCCCCCCGATTTTTCTTAATATGATTGAGTTTTAGCATTTTATCCTCTCCTTTTTATTTTTACATTTGAAGTATATCATTTTTAACGAATTCTGTAAAGTCTTTTTATGGAATAATAAAATCTTTTGATGTATAATTAGCCCAAAAGGGATATTTTATGAGAAGCGACAGTATAAAAAAGGGGATAGCAAGAACCCCGCACCGCGGACTTTTGATGGCAACCGGGGTTAGTAAGAAAAATATGAATGCACCGTTTATCGGGATTGCAAGTTCGTTTACTGACTTAGTGCCCGGTCACATCGGGATGAGAGATTTAGAACGCCAGATTGAAAAGGGAATACATTCAGCCGGCGGTCAGGCGTTTATTTTTGGGGTTCCGGCGGTTTGTGACGGAATTTCTATGGGGCATAGCGGAATGCGTTATTCGCTGCCTTCACGCGACTTGATTGCGGACTGCATTGAAACTGTTGCAGAAGCTCACCAACTAGACGGATTAGTATTGTTATCAAATTGCGATAAGATAACGCCCGGAATGCTAATTGCTGCATTAAGGCTGAACATTCCGGCAATAATTGTAACAGCAGGAGCAATGCTTGACGGCGAAAGCAGGTGTGAAAAGCTTACGATGATTAAGGGTTCATTTGAGGCTGTCGGGAAATACAGAAGCGGCGTGATTGATGAAAAACGTTTACTGGAACTTGAAGAAGAATCATGCCCGTCTGCCGGCTCGTGTCAAGGAATGTACACGGCAAACACAATGGCATGTTTAGCGGAAGTTATGGGAATGAGCCTTCCGTTTTGTGCAACATCAGCAGCAGTATCATCAAAAAAACGCCGAATAGCGTTTGACAGCGGAATGAGAATTGTTGAACTTGTTCAAAATAACGTTAAACCGCTTGATATAGTTGATAAAGACGCTCTAAGAAACGCCATAATTTGCGACCTTGCTATGGGCGGTTCGACAAATTCATTTTTACACATTCTGGCGCTTGCCAATGCCGGTGAGATAGATGTTACGCTTGATGATTTTGAACAGTTGAGCAAAAAAATTCATCAGGTTGTAAAACTTGACCCATCTGCTGCACCAACTATGAGCGATTTTCACAAAGCCGGCGGAATTCCGGCACTTATAAAAACAATGATAGATGCAAAAGTCGGAATTGTAGATAAAATCACATCAAGCGGGCTTAAAATATCTGAAATTGCAAGCGAAGCTTATGTAAACACTGATTTAATCCACCCGTATGATGTTCCGTTCACAACAAAACCGGGACTTGGAATATTATACGGAAACCTGGCACCGGACGGCTGTGTAACAAAGATTTCAGGCATAGATGAAAACTGTTACGAGTTTGAAGGTTGCGCAAAATGTTTTAACTCCGAAGAAGCTGCAATGTCCGCGCTTGAAAATGATGAGATAAAGCCCGGGGACATACTTATAATCCGTTACGAAGGACCAAAAGGAGGACCCGGCATGCGTGAAATGCTTGCGCCGACTTCACTTTTGGTTGGGAAAGGTCTTGGAACAAGCTGTGCATTGATAACAGACGGAAGATTTTCAGGCGGCACCCGCGGAATTTGTATCGGGCATGTTTGCCCGGAAGCGGCACAGGGCGGGACAATTGCACTTATCAAGGATGGTGACAGGATTAAAATAGACATAAACACAAGACAGATTAATCTTTTAGTGCCGGATGAAGAACTTGAAACACGACGCAAAGAGCTTAAACCATTTGAATTAAAATGCAAGTCCGGCTATCTTTCAAAATATGCAAAAAACGTTCAAGACGCAAGCCATGGTGCAATTGTAGGATAAGAATAGATGTTAGAAAATATAGTAAAAGAAACAAATTTAAAACATATAGCAATAATAATGGACGGGAACAGACGCTGGGCAAAAGAACACAACCTTCCAAGTGCTTTTGGGCACAAAAAGGGCGTCGAGGCGCTGAAGTCTGTTGTTCGGGCTTGTGATGATTTTGGAGTAAAATATTTGACTGTTTATGCGTTTTCAACCGAAAATTGGAACCGCAAACAAGAAGAAGTCGATTTTTTAATGGATTTAGTTGCGGTTACGCTTACTAATGAACTTGCTGAAATGTACAAAGAAGGCGTTCAAATAAGATACATAGGTGACCTGTCAAGACTTTCTGACAAATTGCAAAAAATCATTGCAAATTCAGTTGAAACAACAAAAAACAACACGGGTGTAGTTTTGCAAATTGCTCTAAATTACGGCTCGCGTGCTGAAATCACAAACGCCGTGAGAAAAATTATCCAAACCGGCATTGCACAGGATGAAATTACAGAAGAATTGATTTCACAAAACCTTTACACAGCAGGAGTTCCGGATCCTGATATTTTAATCCGTTCAGGCGGTGAACAGAGGATTTCAAACTATCTTCTGTGGCAGATTGCATATTCTGAAATAATTATCAGAAACGAGTTTTGGCCGGAATTTGACAAAAAAATTCTTGGTGAATGTATAGAAGAGTTTGGCAAAAGGAACAGACGCTATGGAAAATAAAATAAAAATAGTTTTCGCAACCGGAAATGCGCATAAATTGCAGGAAATCAACGAGATTGCAAAAGGTACGGGAATTGAATTTATCTTGCCGCCGGCTGGTTTTGACCCTGAAGAAACAGGAACAACGTTTGAACAAAATTCATATATAAAAGCATACGAAGCAGCAAAACTTTCAAAAAACATTGCCTTAGCGGACGACTCCGGACTTTGCGTTGAGGCATTAGACGGAGCACCCGGAATTCACTCTGCACGATACGCCCCAACAGCTGATGAGCGTATTGACAAGTTATTAAAAAATCTAGCCCCGTTCGGTAATAGAACGGCTAAATTTGTTTGTGCTATGACATTAGTTGATGAGTTTGGTAATATATTAGATAAAGAAATCGGAGAGTGTTACGGAGAGATTTCAAAAGAGCGTTCAGGAACAAACGGTTTTGGCTATGACCCTGTGTTTGTAGTTGACGGATACGGGATTACAATGGCAGATATGACAGAAGACCGGAAAAACGAAATTTCACACAGAGCCCGTGCGCTTAATAAAATTATCCAATATATTAAATCCAGTCTCTAAAAACAGGAAATAACATATGCAAAAAAAGATATTCATCATAATTTTAATAGTGCTTTTGGCGGTTGCCGCAAGGTTTGCATACTCGACATTCAGCGCCTATATGAAGAAAAAAGCCATGGCAAAACGAATTCCGCCGGAAGTCGTTGTTCAGACAGTAAAAGATGAAAATGTTATTGCAAGTTTTGAGGCACCCGGGCGTGTTGTGTCAAAATATCAGGTAAGCATTATGGCAAGGATTTCAGGCTATTTGCAGAAAAGCTTTTTTAAAGAAGGTGACTATGTTAAAGCCGGAGATGTTCTGTTTCTGATTGAGCCTGTTGAATACCAAAACGCGTCAAACGTTGCCGGTGCAAATATTAAAAATATCAAAGCACAGCTTGAATACGCAAACAAGCAACTTGTAAGAGCACAAGAACTTGTAAAACAGGATTACATTGCAAAATCGCGTTATGATGAACTTTTGGCAAACCGTGACGCATTAAAAGCACAGCTTGCGGCAGCAGAATCAAATTATGAAGATTCAAACAGAAATCTAAGTTATACAGAGGTTAAAGCACCTGTAAACGGCAGAATTGGTATAATTGATGTTACTGTAGGAAACTACGTCACACCATCATCCGGTTCACTAACAACGATTAACAGTACAAACCCGATTTATGTAACCTTCCAGCTTCCTTCAATTGATTATGCAAATCTTGCCTCTGTTGACAAAATGAATAACAAACGCAAAGTCGAATTATTTTTCCAAAACGGCGCAAAGTACGATATAGACGGAGTGCAGGACTTTATAGATAACAAAGTTGACCAGTCAACAGGCACGGTCACAATGAGAGCAACTTTCCAAAACCCGGATAACAAACTTCTTCACGGAGAATTTGTAAATGTCAAACTTTATGCAAATAATCCGGTCAAAGTTCCTGTAGTTCCGATTGTGTCCGTACAGGAAAACCAGGAAGGCAAATACGTTTACACCATAGACGAAAACGGACTTCCAAAATTGACTTACATAAAAGTTCAAGGGCAATCAGGCGATAACTGGATTGTCAGAGAGGGACTAAAAGACGGCGATAAGGTAATTGTAGAGGGCATATTAAAAGTTACGCCGGGCTTGCCTGTAAAAATTGTACCCACAAAAATGGTCGAAAACAAAAAATAAAAGGACAAATACATGTCATCCCAAGGAAATCTTTTTATAAGTCGCCCTAAACTGGCGATAGTAATCTCGCTTGCAATTTTGCTGGCAGGAATTTTAATGATAAAAACTCTTCCGCTTGAAGAGTATCCCTCAATTACACCTCCACAGGTTGTTGTAACCGCAACTTATGCGGGTGCAAGTTCAGATGTTATTGAATCCACTATTGCAGCGCCGGTTGAGGCACAATTAAACGGGGTTGAAGATATGATTTACATGTCATCAACTTCCCAAAACGGTTCGTACAAGTTGACTTTATATTTTGAAGTAGGTTCAGACCCTGATATGGCTGTAGTAAATGTTCAAAACCAATTGCAGCTTGTAACCCCGCGATTACCGGAAGAAGTTCGACGCTATGGGTTGTCTGTAAAAAAATCCACCGGCGGTCCCGGACTTTTAATGATTTCGGTTAATTCGCCACACAACTCGTATGACAACCTTTTTATTTCAAATTATGCAGATATTTATATAAAAGATGAACTTGCACGTATTAAAGGTGTAGGCTCAGTAAGCGTTTTCGGGTCTTCAAATTATTCAATGAGAGTATGGCTCGACGCTGATAAAATGACAAGTTACGGAATTTCCACAACTGATGTAACATCTGCAATCCAAGCTCAAAACACACAATCTCCGGCAGGAGATTTAGGGGTTGAGCCAATGAAAGATAAACAATTACTAAAACTTACCATGCGAACAAAAGGCAGGTTGAAAGATGCTGAAGAATTCGGGAATATTATTATTAAATCACTTCCAAGCGGCGCACAGGTAAAACTAAAAGACATTGCAAGAGTAGATTTAGGGGCGGAAAGTTACTCAAATTTTTCACGCATAAGCGGCAAAAACGCAGCAATTATTACGGTAAGCCAGCTTCCGGAAGCAAACGCAATCGACCTTTCTAATAAAATAAGAAAAAAAATGGAAGAGTTAAGCAAGTCTTTTCCTAAAGATATTGACTACAAAATCCAGCACGATGAAACAGAATTTGTAAGAGAATCCATTCACGAAGTAGTTGATGCAGTAGCACTTGCAGTACTGTTGGTTTCAATTGTAACCTATTTGTTTTTAGGAACTGCAAGAGCTGCATTTATTCCGTTTGCGGCAATTCCGGTGTCATTAATCGGCGTCTTTGTGTTTATGAATTTTTTCGGATTTTCAATAAATCTGTTAATACTTTTTGGGCTTGTGCTGGCTGTAGGGCTTGTTGTGGATGACGCAATCGTCGTGTTAGAAAACACTCAGCGCCATATTCAGGAAGGCAAAGACCCAAAAACCGCAACAGAAATCACAATGAAAGAAGTTTTTGGCGCGGTTTTAGCTACATCACTGGTTTTGATGGCAGTTTTTGTGCCGGTGTCATTTATGGGCGGGATTACAGGGCAAATGTTCAGACAGTTTGCACTGTGTATCGCATCATCCATCGGGCTTTCAACCCTTGTTGCTTTAACTTTGGCACCGGCGCTTTGCGCAATGATTTTAAAACAAGAAGAAGGTAAAGCTGATTTTAAATTTATCCAAAAATTTGATGAGTGGTTTAATAAGGTTAGAGACAAATATCTGGAATACACTGTTTATTTTGTAAATTCCTGGAAGTTGACACTTGGCGTTCTTGCAATAATTACAATATTCACAGTTGCAATGTTTTGGCTTATACCAAAAGGATTTCTGCCGCAAGAAGACAGAGGCGCTGTATTTACACAAATTCAACTTCCTGACGGTTCATCAGCGTCAAGAACTGATGAGGTTGCAAAAGATGTTGAAAATAAACTTTTAAAAATTCCCGGGGTTAAAGATACAATCTCGCTTGTTGGGATGAACGGCGAAAACACAGCATTTATCGTATCGGATTTTAAACCATGGTCACAAAGAAAGAATTCAAAAGAGTCTTTAAACGGGATTATGAAAAATATTAATGCACAATTTGCCGGTTACCCTTCTGCAACTGTTGCAACATTTTCACCGCCTGCAATTTCAGGACTTGGGATGTTTGGCGGGTTTGAATACCAATTGCTTGACAAAGGTGACAGAAACGCCTCAGAGCTTTACAACGAAGCCAAAAAACTTATCTCGCAAGCAATGGCAAACCCTGATTTTTCAATGATATACACATCATATAGCGCCAACCTTCCACAGTTAATGCTTGAAGTCGATGTTGATAAGGCAATGGCGCAAAGCGTTTCCGTGTCTGAAATTTATAATGCCATTGCCGCATATTTTGCAAAAACTTATGTAAATGATTTTAATAAATACGGACGTGTATATAGGGTTTATGTTCAAGCAGATGCGCCGTTTCGTGCAAAAATTTCAGATATCAACAAAATTTATGTCAAAAATAATTACGGAAAAATGGTGCCGCTTTCATCTGTCATAAAAACCAAAAACATTGTTGGACCATATACCAGAACAAGATTTAACATGTATCCGGCAATAACAATAAATGGAAGCCCGCGCGCCGGCATAAGTTCAGGTCAGGCAATGACTATGATGGAAGAAATTTCAGACAAAGTCTTGCCAAAAGATATGGGCTATGCCTGGTCAGGTACATCTTTGCAGGAACAACAGTCAAGCGGTCAAATTGCACCGATTTTAATGATGTCACTTGTGTTTATATTCTTATTTCTGGTTGGGCTTTACGAAAGCTGGCTATTACCGATTAGTGTACTTTTGGTAACGCCTGTTGCCCTTGTCGGAGCACTGTTATTTCAATATGTTTCCGGCTATGAACTTGACATATACTCACAAATCGGACTTGTTATGCTGATTGGTTTGAGTACAAAACAGGCAATTTTGATTATTGAATTTGCAAAAGACGCACACACAAATGAAGGACTTTCAATTCGAGACGCCGCAATGCAAGCCGCAAAATTACGTTTCCGCGCGGTCATGATGACAAATATAGCATTTCTCTTAGGACTTTTGCCCCTGGTTTTTGCAGCAGGTGCCGGCGCCGGTTCAAGACACTCAGTCGGTATGACAGTGTTTGGCGGAATGACGGCAGTTGCCTGTATCGGAACATTTTTAGTCCCCGCATTTTATGTTATGGTCGAAGAATTTAAAATTAATTTTGCTAAGAAAATCAGACAGTTTAAGGAAAAAAAGAAAAATGCTTAAACAATTTATCCTAATACTAATCTCAATATTTACCCTGAATGTAACAGTTCTCGCGCAAGAAATAGGGAACAAGCTAAACACAGATGAATTCCCGCAAAGCGAAAAAGTTTTGCCAAAAGAAAACATTAACTCAGAATTTATCATTTCCGGCTCTGTTGAAAAAAACATTGAAATGACACTTGATAACTGTTTGCGGCTCGCACTTGGCAACAATCCGCAAATAAATGCGGCATTTCAAGATATTTTAGCAGCAGATGCCAGGATTAAACAAGTTTGGTCAAATTATTTCCCTTCGATTTCCTGGCAAACAGGTTATACAAGGCTAAGACAACTGCAATTGTCAGACGCATTAGGCGAAACCCTTGAATTTAACTACTACCTTTTAGGTCAAGTTTCCTTGCAGCAAATGCTCTACGACTTTGGTGTAACCCAAAACCAGGCAACCATAAGAAGACTTGACTATGAAGGCTACAAAAAGACTTTTGAAGCAACCGTAAATGATGTCATTTACCAGACAAAAGACGCGTATTACAATGTTTTGTACGCTTACGAAGCAAAAAAAGTAGCGCAAGACACCGTAGACAAATATCAAATGTTTTACGACCAGGCAAAAGCATTTTATACCACCGGCATGAACCCAAAAGTTGATGTTACAATTGCCGAATCCAATTTGAGCAACGCAAAATTAAAACTAATCCAAGCTGATAATGCGGTTAATCTTGCAATTGCAAAACTCAATAATATTATGGGACTTCCATATATAGAACGCTACGACATCAATGAAAAACTTCAATACAAACCAATCAGATTAAGTTTTGAACAGGCAATAGACATTGCAAGAGAAGCACGACCTGAGTTAAAACATGCAGAAATCAAGGTCGAAGGGGCATTGCAAACAATTAAACTTACCAAAAAATCGTTTCTCCCAACAATTTCAGTAGAAGGACAATACCAGCGAGGCGGTAAAACATGGAATTCTAATTACGGTTTTAACCTTGGCGGCTACCTGACATTCCCTACAATTAACGGAATGCTCATAAGAAATGAAATAAAAGAAGCAAAATACTTTTATGACAGAGAACTTGCAAACGCCAGAAATACTCAAAACACAATATATTTAGAAATCCAAAACGCTTATTTAACCCTCGAAGAAAAGCGAAATCAACTTCCCTATGCGATTTTACAGGTCAAACAATCAAAAGAAAACTATGAACTGTCTTATGGCAGGTACCGCGTTGGAGAAGCTTCCCCAACAGAACTTAAAGACGCTGAAAACACTTACGAGCAAGCCCAATTAACTTATTATACCGCGCTTTATGAATACAATTCAGCTAAAGCACTTCTTGAAAAATCAATTGGCAAGAACATTGCAGACGATGAGTGCATTGACTTATTTAATGATTAAGTTTTGTAAACAAACTTTTTCTCAAAAAAGCAATTATTTCCTCAATATTTACTTTATATATATGTAAGATATAAACGAGAGAGAGAAAAGAGTTATGTTAGCATCATCAGGACAAGCATTTGGAACAATGACCAGACGCAGAAAACCGGCAAGTGAGTTTAAATATTTGGAAAATAAAGACAGAAGAATGAGATTTAACACTTCTCAAGACCCGATATACTATGTTTTTGACTGTATTGAAAACAGACCGATACCGGTTCTGGCAAAAGAATTTGTCAAAGATTCGGTTTTTGAAGTAATAAATTTCGTTTCAAAAGTTGTTGGATAATCATAGGAAAAGGATAGGAATATAAGCATAAGCGCCCATACGGGCGCTTTATTTTTTTCTTTGCTAGCAATGATTTTGTTTTTTATGGTATACTTACCATATGGAAAATAAAATTAAAATCGGATTAATTGGTCTTGGCACAGTTGGCAGTGGTGTTTACAAGACTTTACAAAATTTTAACAATGTAGAAATCGTAAAAATTGCCGTTCGCAACAAGAACAAAAAACGCAATATTGACGGGCTTGATGAAGGTATAATAACAGAAGATGCTTATGAGGTTGTCAATGACCCTGAAATACAGATTGTTGCAGAACTAATCGGCGGTCTGGAACCGGCATTTGACCTTATCAAAACCGCAATAAAAAACGGCAAGCACATAGTAACTGCAAATAAAGAACTTCTTGCAAAGCATGGTGAAGAACTTTTTAACTTTGCGGAAAGCCACAACAAAGTCGTACTTTATGAAGCGGCAATTGCAGGCGGAATTCCGTTAATTATGCCGATAAAAACAATTCTTGCCGGCAATAAAATCAATAAAATTAAAGCAATCTTAAACGGTACTACAAACTATATTTTAACCAAAATGGATATCCAAGGCGCGTCTTATGCTGATGTGCTGAAAGAAGCTCAGGAACTTGGTTATGCTGAAGCTGACCCAACAGGAGATGTTGAAGGGTTTGATGCAGCGTATAAGATTACAACACTTGCTACTATTGCTTTTGGCAAAAGAATTAAGATTGAAAATGTTTACCGCGAAGGAATTACAAAAATTAGTCCGGACGATATGAAAGCCGCAAATGAAATGGGTTACAAGATTAAACTTATTGCTTCTGCTGAATTGAATAACGATGGACGTGCAGATGTTCGAGTTCATCCAATGTTGGTACCAAAGTCAAAAACACTGGCACATATTGACTATGTAACAAATGCAGTAAGCTTATCAGGACATCCGGTTGGCGATGTTACGCTCTCAGGTCCGGGGGCAGGTGAATTTCCAACCGCAAGTTCCGTTGTAGGCGATATTTTAGCTATATCATCAGAACTTGGCAAAACCGATTATCTGCTTCCTATGATGCGCTGCAACCACCATGAAAACGCAGTAATGATACCCGTAGAAGACACAGAAAACAAATACTACATCTCAATTACCGCACAAAACAGCAAAGGTGTAATCGGACGTATAGGTAAGGCTTGCGAAGAAAATAACATAAGTCTTGCAAGCATTGTGCAAAAAGAGGTTTCATCAGGGAATGCGGCTAAGATTACGGTTATCACTGAGCTTTGCCGTGAAAAAGACATGCAAAACGTAATTGAAATCTTTAACAACGACACTGCAATCACAAATGTAAACAGTCTGATAAGAGTTCAAATTTAATAGAGGTATAAATAATGGATGAAAAATTACAGGGGATTTTAGTAGTTATAGTTATTATAATTTGGTTAAGCCTTCAAACCTCAACATCTGAACTCATATGCAAACAATCTATCTGTAAAGTTAAAAATAACAACTTGTTCAACATTACAACCTCAACACGCATAGTGCCTTGGAGTAACATAAAAAATTTTGAATACCGCTCTCGCTACGAAAGAACAGGGAAATACAGTCACCGCTACAAATATTATATTTATGCAAACCTAAAAAACGGGCAATCATATAAATTTTTTAAAAGTAAAGGCAGTGAATATCGAGCAAAAAATACCGTTGCTGAATTAAATAAAGCACTGCATTCAAAGCCTGATAATATCTACATTTCCTACTAAATGTAGATTAAACATGCTCTGTTTGATTTTTTGGCTGCAAAATTTTTTTCACATCAAAATTTTTGAATTTAATTAAAATGAGCTTTTTCTTTTGTTCTATTTCTTTTTTGCACTCTTCACTGTATTTTGAATTTTTGGTATCACTATTCATAAAATGTCTCCTGCTATCGAGCATTAAATATAAGCTATTAACTATTATATACATGTTATATAACGACATTTTTTCAAAATAATTGACTAAATTTTTACAGATTGTTACAAAACTTAATAGCTAATAACCGGTAAAAACCGTTTATCATACATTAGAAATTTACTATAACAGTAACTATAATAGTTATTATGAAGAAAAATTTTGATATAGAAAAACGGTTTGGTGCAAAACTGGCATACGTTCGGAAATCAAAAAAATTATCCCAGATGAAACTTGCAGAAATCGTTGACATGAATTTTAACTATATCGGTCAAATTGAACGCGGCGAGGCAAATGTAACAATAAAAACAATGCACATACTGGCTGATGCCCT
>MOYD01000011.1 GCA_001899395.1 Candidatus Gastranaerophilales bacterium Zag_111
AGCATAAAATAACCAAGCTTACTAGCACAAATAATATATCGGCAACTTTTCAAAAAACTTTAGCAAATTTTAACTTTTTTTAATTATTCTGCCGCGTTCTTCAATACGTTTTTGCCTGTAGCCGTAAAGTGCATAGATTAATACACCAACTAAAAGCCACAGCATAAAATAAACAGAAGATGTTTTAAGTGTTTTTAGCGAGAATATTATCAGCACACCGCATATTAAAATTCCGGCAAGCGGGAACCACGGACAAAACGGAACTTTGAACGGTCTTGGTCTGTCCGGGTTGGTTTTTCTAAGAATTAAAACCGCAAGACAAATAATTACAAACGATGTAAATGTTCCAAAATTACATAGTGCTGCTGAGATATTTAAGTCCATAAACAAACCGCAAACAATTACAACTAAGCCGGAAATCCATGTCATAACATGCGGCGTTTTGTATTTTTTGTGGATAAGCCTCCAGGATTTTGGAAGAAATCTGTCACGGCTTATTGCATAAAGAATTCTTGTTGTCCCTAACTGGTAAATCAAAAGCACAGATGTTAAAGCACAGAGCGCTCCAACAGAAATCAGCCCCGCAAACCAGTCTTTGCCTATGTAACTCATTGCATGTGCAATCGGAGCTTGGATATCAATCCTTTCAACCGGCACAATTCCTGTCAATACAAGCGCGACACAAACATACAAAATTGTACAAATTATGAGTGTTCCTAAAATCGCAATCGGTAAATCTCTTTGAGGATTTTCAGTTTCTTCGGCAGTTGTTGATATTGCATCAAACCCAATATATGCAAAAAATATCAAAAATGCTCCCATAATAACGCCTGACGGGTCAGCAGGGAAAAACGGTGTCCAGTGTTCAGGTTTTACGTAAAACGCGCCAACAACAATAAATGACAGTATCATAAACATATTAACGCCAACCATAATACTTGCAACTCTTGTTGATTCCTTTACACCGCGAACTAAAAGCAATGTAAGGATTAACACAATCGCAACCGCTGGAAGGTTTACAGCAAAAGGAATATGCCCGAAAATATACGGGATTTTATCGTGTATGTCCCAATTATTCGCGTCGCACACGGCTTGCATTGTTTTATAATCATATCTTAACCATAGCGGGAAATTCACCACAAAATCAGGTAGATATTGTTTAAAACCCTTTAAAAACTGGATAAAATATCCTGTCCAGGCACTTGCGACAGTAATATTACCTATTGCATATTCAAGCATTAAAATCCAGCCAACCATCCACGCCATAAATTCACCCATTGTCGCATAAGTGTATGTGTATGCACTACCCGCAACAGGTATCATTGCAGCGATTTCAGAATAACAAAGTGCTGAAAATACACAGGCAACAGCAGCCAAAACCATTGATATTACAATAGCCGGTCCTGCACCGGCACTTTCGGCACTTCCTGTGATTGCAGTACCGATAATCGTAAAAATTCCGGTGCCTACAACTGCACCTATACCAATAACAATAAGGTCAAATACGTTTAAGGTCTTTTTTAATTCCGAACGTTTGCTTGTAGCAAGCAATTCATCCATACTTCTTTTTTTTAATATATTTCGGCTAATCTGTTTAATATCAATATTCATAATTATTTTGATGCTTCCCGTTCTCTTACGGCTGATTGTACCAGCTCTTTATGAATTTTATTTTCATTGTTTCTGTTTTTAATAAATCCGTATAGCAAGTAAAATATTGCGCCAACCCCAAGCCATACAGGGAAAAGCAATGCTGAACTTCCCGCCTGTAATGATTTATAAACCATTAACCCGCCGCAACATAGGATTCCCATTGCCGGAACAAACGGTGAAAACGGCACTTTAAATGGTCTTTCTCTGTTCGGGTCAGTGTGACGCAAAATTAAAACTGCTACACAAACGATTATAAATGATGTAAATGTGCCGTAATTGCAAAGTTCAGCAGCCACATCAAGATTTAATGTTAAAATCCCAACAACTGCTAAAATCCCGACAGTCCAGGTTAAAAGAGCCGGTGTGTGGAATTTAGGGTCAAGTTTTTGAAATCTTTTTGAAATAAAATGGTCTCTGCTCATAGCAAATAGTATTCTTGTTGCAGCCATTTCTAATACCAGAAGAACTGATGTTAAGCCTGCAAGTGACCCAACAGAAATTAATCCGGCAGCCCAGTTTTGTTTAGCTACCATCATACAATATGCCATCGGAGCTTTGAGAAAATCTAAAGGAACTGCACCCGATGTGTCTTGCATGCCTGTTAAAACAAGCGCAACAAGTACATAAACAACAGTTGTTACCAAAAGCGAACCAATAATACCAATTGGCAAGTCTTTTTGAGGATTTTTGCATTCTTCAGCAGCGGTTGCAAGAGCATCAAACCCGATATAAGCGAAGAATATCAAAAATGCACCTGCAAAAATTCCTTCAATACCGTTTGGTGCAAACGGTGTCCAGTTTTCCGGTCTGATATAGAATGCACCAGCAATTACAAATAATGCAATAACTGCAAGCTTTATAAATACCATAATTCCTGCCATTTTAGCAGAATCCTTTGTTCCTCTGACCAAAATTGCTGTCATCAAAAGCACAATTACTATTGCCGGTAAGTTTATACATACCGGAATTCCAAGAAATCTTGGAACTTGAAGTTCCGGATTTTCAGCCAGGAGTTTTCCAACTGAGAACACATCGTTAGTAAGCCAAACAGGGGGATGTGTCATCCATGCCGGTAAAACCTTGTCAAATCCCGCCATAAACTGTATAAAATGGTTTGACCAAGCACATGCAACCGCAATAAATCCTATTGCGTATTCAAGCATTAATACCCAACCAACCATCCATGCAGCAAATTCACCAAGTGTTGCAAATGTGTATGTATACGCACCGCCTGCAACCGGTATCATTGTCGCAAATTCCGAATAACATAACGCTGAAAAAATACACGCAATTGCCGCAATTATCATTGATACCATTAAGGCTGGTCCTGCACCAAGGCTTGAACCGTCCGCACTTCCTGCTGCTGCAATCCCTACAACGGCAAAAATCCCTGAACCGATAATCGCCCCGACACCTAAAATAATTAAATCCCAAACGCCAAGTGTTTTTTCTAATCCCTGTTCTTTAGCTTCCGCTAACATTTCATCAGGTGCCTTAATCCTGGTTAAGTGTCTTAAAAAACTTTTGGTAAAAGTTGCTCTGTTAAATTTTTCAGCCATTAATATTCCTTATTTTTTAATAAGCGGAAAGCCCATTGCTTCACGCTGTTCTACGTACAATCTTGCAACAGCAGACGCCATTGTTCTTACTCTGCCGATGAAATTATTTCTTTCATCCTTGCTTATAACGCCATGCGCATCAAGGAGGTTAAATGTATGCGAACACTTCAAAACATAATCATACGCCGGCAAAACAAGTTTTGCGGCTAAACAGTTGTCAACTTCTTTTTGATAAAGGTCAAACATTGTGAATAAACTGTCTGTATCTGAAACTTCAAAGTTATATTTTGATTGTTCAATTTCGTTTTGAAGGTATATATCGCCGTATTTTAATTCGTTGTTCCACATAATATCGTATACGGATTCTTTGTTTTGAAGATACATTGCGATACGTTCCAACCCGTAAGTCAATTCAAGCGCAACCGGCTTAATCTCAACACCGCCAACTTGTTGAAAATACGTAAATTGAGTAATTTCCATTCCGTCAAGCCAGACTTCCCAACCAACGCCGGCAGCGCCTAGGGTTGGAGATTCCCAATTGTCTTCAACAAAGCGAACATCGTGTTCTTTTAGGTTAATTCCCATTGCCTCTAAACTTTGTAAATAAAGTTCTTGAGCATTATCCGGAGACGGTTTTAAAATAACCTGAAACTGGAAATAATGCCCCAAACGGTTAGGGTTTTCACCGTATCTAGCGTCTGTAGGACGTCTGCAAGGTTCTATCATTGCAGTATTCCAAGGCTCCGGTCCTAATGAACGCAAAAAAGTTGCAGGGTTCATTGTTGAAGCCCCTTTTTCTATATCATAAGGCTGCTGGATTATGCAACCATAATCTGACCAAAATTTTTGTAAATTAAAAACTAATTCTTGAAAGTTTAATGCCATAACATAAGTCCAATATTGTACTATCTACACTCGTTCTTTTATCGTATTACGGACATAGTACGATTGCAATTATATAATAAAAAATGTAACAATTATTGTTAAACACAAAAACAGGCTCAACTTTTTTTAATTGTTATTTGACAGGACAGTTGCGAAATGGCGGTTAAAATGCGAAATTTGGTACAGGACTTTTGAAATTAGTCTTGGCTTATTGGCGGCTCGACCGGCTCAACGCAGCTCTCGCCAGAACGAGTTCTACTTCACTCCGCTCTTGCCAAAATCCGCTAGTCGGAAATTTTTACAAAAAGTTGGAAATCCTATATAAAGGGCAATTTTTATTTTCATTTGTCCTTATATATATGTGATAGCAAAACAAGGATATATTATGCCAAATACAAATGATATTAGTAGAATTTCATTTAAATGGAACTATCTTGCTCCTTATAAAAAGGCTAATGAATCTTCAAAGGATGTTGAAACTTTAAACGAGATACCGCAAGCTTCTAATGAAACTGTGACAAACTCTGATGATAAACGAAATAAAGAATATGAAGCTATTATTGCAAAATATGGTACTAATATTCAAAAATATACTACTCAAAATCAACCAAATAATAATGTTCAAACTCCGGAACAAATGATGGCAGAACTTAATACTGCTAAGATTGAATATGTAGGAGTAGATTTTCAAAACTTAGAATTTAATGATGTTGATTTATCACAATATCCAGAAGCCTTTAAACGTATAAATTTCAACGAAAAAACTTTTGCGAAAGTATCTCCGGAACATTTACCAGCAGGGTTCAATCCGCAAGAAATATTAGAAAAGGGTAAAACTATCGGCTTAGGTATAGATGAAGCTCATAATATGGGATATACAGGAAAAGGTATTAGTTATGCAATTATAGATAGTGGAACTCTTGATAGTAATGTGAAGCCGCACAATGATCTTCATTTTAAAGAATATAATGTATCCAAATATGCTGATAAATCTTGTTTAGACCATTTTCATGGCAGAGCAGTGAGCTACATAGCCAAAGAAATAGCGCCGAATGCTGATTGTTATTATTATGCAACACATAACGGCGAAAATATGGATGAACCTGTGTTAGATAATTTGAAAGCAATATTAGAAAAGAATAAATCATTACCTGATAATAAAAAAATTAGATTTGTTTCAATGTCAATGCCATTATATGGTGGAGAGGAAGCAAAAGAAGTTGTAAAAAAGCTGGAAACACAAGGGGTTTGGGTTTATTATAGTGGTTGTCCTGAAGATAATCAATTTGGTTACTTAGAAAAAATAAATCCAAATGGTGATACAAATGATTTTGATAATTATCAAATACATATCGGTGGCGAAAATATGTTATATGTCAATTCCGGAGATAGAACTGTTGCGGATTGGTCTTCACCAACGGCGTACAGGCATGATTGTATGGCATCTAAAAGCTGGTCTATTCCTGTAATTGCGGGATACTATACACTTGCGTGTCAAGCTGATTCAAATATGACAAAAGAAAAATTTTTGGATTTGGCAAATAAAACAGCACAAATAAAAGAATCTACTAAGCCAATAAGAGTTGGTGAAGGTGATAACTCTAAACAAGTGGGCAGAACAACCGAAACTGTCCCTATAAAAATTATAGATATTAAAGCTCTTATAAAAGCTATTGAAAAAGAAAAACGTAGTTATAACGAACAAAGAAAGCCAAAGCTTTTTCTATAACTAATAAAATAACTAAAATTTTGTTTGAATAAAATATGCTTTATCTAAAGAAATTGCCAGATATTTAATATTTTGTTACAATAAGTAATGAAATTATGTTTTACTTTGACGAAATTAATGGGAAAAAAGTTTTAAAATCTGATTTAATAAAGGATGCGCAAGCCTTTTTTACTACTCGTGAAATCTGTATTAAATCAAAAGAACCTTCAATGCAAGCAACGATTGAAGATAATAAAAAAATCCTCTGCAAATATTTAAAAATAAACGAGGATAATTTAATTTCTCCAACTCAAACTCATACTGCTAACATTACTCTTGCAGACAAAAATAAACATGATTATCCTGATGTGGATTCCATGATTTTGACAGATAAAAATTTAGGAATATTTTTAAATTTTGCAGACTGCACACCTGTGATTTTGTACGACGAAACTCAAAATATCGGCGCAATTGCCCATGCCGGCTGGCGTGGCACCGCGCAAAAAATCTCGTCCCTAACCGTTAAAAAAATGGTAAAAGATTTTGGGTCACGTCCGCAGGATTTAATCGCTGTGATTGGACCTGCAATCGGCTTTTGCTGCTACAATGTTGGACAAGACGTTTTTGAAAAATTATCAAAAACAGTCGACACATTTGAGGGGCTTTCTGAAATTCGGGAAGGTAATATTTTTGTTGACCTAAAAGGTATAAACAAACGGCAATTGGAAGAATTAGGCGTCAGCAAAATTGATGTTTGCCAATATTGCACAGTCCACAACAATGATTTATTCTTCTCCTACAGAAACGAAAACGCAACCACTAACCGCCACAGCGCTGTTCTGGCTTTATAATAAATAGTTCATTAAAATTTAGTTAATAACGAGAATTTATTATTTCTATTTTCTCCTATCATTGGATTTTTACAGTTCAATTATTAGCACAATAAAAGAAGATACGCAAGTTTATTACAATATGAGAATTATTTTAAAATTGGATACTTTGTAATATCTATTGACTTTTCCTACTTTGTACTTTATACTTTTAAAATAATAAAACTATAAAGTATGAGGTAATATGCAAAAACTTTTATCTGAAATTGAAGAAAATAAAATCAAATTGTCAAATGCTATAAAAGATAAAAATAATAAGAATGAATTTTATAAATGGTTGAAAACTGAACTTTCGTATACTTCTAACGCAATTGAGGGAAATACGCTTACAAGAAAAGAAACGCAGCTTGTAATTGAGGAAAACTTAACATCGTCTTCTAAACCATTGAGAAACTATATTGAAGCAGTAAATCATGCAAAAGCTTTTTGTAAAGTATTGGAAATAATTGAAAATAACTTTGATTTAAACGAAAGAGCGCTTCTTGATATTCATAGAACTATTTTAATCGGGTTGGATGACACAAATGCAGGATTTTACAGAAATTGTCGGGTTCGCATTTCGGGCTCAAATACAATTTTACCAAATCCTTTAAAAATTCCTGAATTAATGGAAGATTTTTATAAATGGTTGTCTGACAATCTTAATGAGGAACCAATTACAGCAATAATGGCTCATCTCAAGTTCGTGTCAATTCACCCTTTTACGGATGGTAACGGGCGAACTGCAAGACTGTTAATGAATGCATTACTTTTAAAATATGGTTATGCTCCTATAATTGTTCGTCCAACTGATAGAAAGAAGTATCTTTCGGCAATTGAAAATTATCAAACAAAAAATAATGAAGAAACATATATTAATTTGATGCTGCGAATATTAAATCGTTCATTGAAGATTGCAATAAATATGTTTGAAATTACAGTAACTGATAAGCAGGGAGATTTATTAACAATATCTAAATATGCAAAATATAAAGATGTTCCGACATCAACTATAAGATACTGGGTAGAAATTGGAAAAATCAAGCCTACAAGTTATACAAATGCAGGGTATATGCTATTTGAAAAAGATTGATAATGTTGGGCAAATATGCCTAACCTATAAACTAGACAATTAAAGAAAAAGGATTAAATATAGTATAAGAAGACTACGCGTATTAAATATATAATTCCGTATAAAAGCGCAGAACATAATGTAAATAAATCTATTATGCTCAAAATAATAATTATAGAAAATCCTATATCTGCCAAGGTTGAAAATTCATTACTGTAAGATTTATTATTTGTAAATATTAGCAACAAGAAAAACAACGGTAATATAATAATAGGAATAAACATCAGGTTGTAAAAAATTTCAAGTACAAACGATAACTCTTTCCATATTGCTGCATCATGCATAGAACTAACTGCACAAACAACTGCAACTGGAACAAGCAGGTAAAACAAAATTCCACAGATTTTATATGCTAATGTTTTTCGAAGATTTTCCATAATTTAAAATAAATGTCGATGGGGGGACTTGAACCCCCACGGATTTCTCCACACGCCCCTCAAACGTGCACGTCTACCATTCCGCCACATCGACATAGTTTTGCGGCAGGGTGCCGCATCAACATGTTTAGATTAAATTTTCAATTTCCATTATATATTATCACAAAATTAAAATATTTTCATTATCTTTATTACAATTGCTTGAAATGCTACATATAACGGAAGAAAATTTAGAATTAATCCGGTAAAAAATATTATCGAATACCCTTTTTCATTGTCTTCAAATAGCCGCAGTCCGAATTTGCCATTCTTTTTATAATAGCTGTCTTCATAGACTGAAAGTATCAACAGGAAACAAATTCCTGCAAGCTGTGATTTATAAAACGTGAAATAAGGATTTATTATGTGATTTATTATGTAATCGAAAAAATATGAATTCAGGTCAGCACGCATGTTAAGTTGTGAACCTGCAAGAATAAGCATTACCATAAATACTATAGCAATTATTGATCCGATATATCCGGTTAGTGATATTATGTTCCAGCTTATATATTTTTTGAATTTCGTAATTTTCATATTATTAAAAACTATATCACAAAAACTACAATTTTGTTTTACTTGAAAGATTAAGCACATCAATAAACGAAAGTACTGAGGCGAACTCGTCAAACAAACGCCGGTATTGGTGGATGTCATCAACTTTACCAAATAGGTGGTTCATCTCAAACAGGTCTTTTCGGGTGTGAAGTAAAAACAAAAGTTCGTTTCCGCAAATAGAACATTCCATTTTTCTTACCCTGAAACTCGTTTGAATTTGCATAAATCGTTCCAAGAACGCTGTATTAAACAGATATCTTGCCTCAATTTGACCTTCGCTATTTTGGTCTTTTTTGACATAAACATTATATTTTTTGTTAAATTTTTCGTATTCTAATGTTACTTTTTCATAGTTTTTTGGCGGCTTTTTAAATAAGCTTTTTGAATAAATAAGAACTCGTGATTTTATATCTTTTTTCATTAAAAAGTGTAGTGCTACACCTTTAAATAATTCGATATATTTGTCAAGTCGTCCTCGTTTGTCATACGTTTTATATGAAAGTGTTGTTTCTTCAATTTTAAATGGTACTTCTTTATACTCTCCGCTAAATTTATCATCAGTATCTCTACTGTTTAAAGGCATTTTCAGGAGGTCAGAATTTTGATATTCTGGGTTTGTTATGATAACTCCCGGGTAACTAATGCGTTCAGTAAAAACTTTTAATAATTTTGGGAATAATCTTTTTTTTATTGTGTTTTGATAATATTTGTTTTCAACAACTATAGCCCCAATTATTGAAGCAATACAGAAAATCACACCCATCCAAAAGTGCATTTCCAGGTTATAACCGGTTTCATGTTTTCCAGGTATAAACGCGAAAGCAAAAGATATAAAATACACGCCAAGCCAAGTTCCATTGCATAAAGAATACCTGCCTTCTTTTTGTGTTTTTTTCCACAGCGGCAATTCTTTTTCCATAAGTCTTGCAAACTTTATGGCAAAATCGTTTTTATATTTATCCATACAATTTGACATTTGCTATTTACCGATTTCCAGTGCTCTTTGTGCCATTGATTTTGAGATATTTACAAGTGCTAAATTTGCTTCGTAAGCTCTTTGAGCCACAAGTGCATCTGCTATATCAACCATTGCATTGACGTTTGAGGCTCTTATGTAGCCGTTTTCGTCTGCATCAGGGTGACCCGGTTTGTAAATTTTTTGCCCGAGTGTTGGGTCTTCAACTACCCCGGAGAAGGTTACCCCCCCCTGGAGATAAGGAAGTGTACCAACGCCAAAAACGTCTTCTTTCATTGTATTCATAAGCCCGTGAAACGAAACATCATCTACTGCATTCAATACGGGAATTTTTCTTACATAATTTGGAGTATCAAGGTTTGCGATATTTTTTGCATGGATATCAATACGCTTTCCGTGAACTTGAAGCGCTTTTGCACCGATGTCAAATGATTCCATTATACCCATATTTTATCACCTTACCTTAATTATTTACCAACGTTTATTACTGTTTTCATTTCTGTAACTATGTTTGACATCCGACGTGTTGCCATTGAGTAAAGAATAGAGTTTTCCTGTATTTTTAAAAGTTCGTTTGCAGGATTAACTGGTTCTTCTGAACGATCAGTAGCAATAGCTGACGGTCCAAGTTTTTCAGACAGTTGAGTTTCCAGCGGACTGTTCATTGTACTTAAATATTGACCAAAATCAATGTCTTGTCTTATGTAACCCGGAGTATCGACGTTAGCAATGTTTGAACCCAGTGCTCTTTGTCTTTGGGATATCAAATCCATCATTAGTGATACTTTGCCCATGCTGTCCATTGATGTAAACATAATTTATACCTTTCAATTATTAAGCTTCACGGATGTTGATTGCTTTGTTGTACATTGTATCTGCAAGTTTTATCATCTGCATACTTGCAAGCATTGAGGCATTAAGCCTTAATAAATCTGTTGCGGAACGGAAAACACTTACATTTGATGCTTCAAGATTGTACTGCTTTATGCTGTCATGGTTTTTCACAAGCCTTGCTTCGCCGGCATCATCAGTTGGTTTAAGTCTGTTCATGTCTGTTAATTCCATGCCCGCAGGGTTATCAAACCTGATTAACGGAATTGTTCCGACTTTTTTAGCCTTGGCTCCGCGAGAATCGTATGCCATGACGTCTCCGTTTGCTTTTATGTCAAATTTAAAGCAGTTTGTAGGAATTTGAATTCCTTCACCTACAATCCAGCCGTCACGGGTTGTCAAATAACCGTCTTTACCTTGCTTAAATGCGCCGTCACGGGTGTATTCAACTTGTCCGGATGGCGATACAACAGGAATATAGCCGGCTCCGTCGATTGCAACATCATACGGATTGCTGGTAATTCTGATTGAGCCTTGTGTATAATTTGTTCTGACAGAACCTGTCAAATACCCGTCTTCTTTTAGTATTTGTTCAAAAGTCACGTCTTTATAGCCTGTTGTTTGAAAATTTGACAGATTGTTTGCTATCTGCCCAAACCTTTCAAATTGGACAAGCGAGTTATTTATTCCTTTTGACATTATTCCTTGTAAGTTGTAAACCATTTATAACTCCTCTATCTTATGACGATGAACTCAACTGTGAAATCGTTTTACCTAACACTGAATTTTGAAGCATGAACATTTGTCTGTTAGCGTCAAAATTTTTAATATATGGCATTATTGATAAAAATTCCTGCTGGAGCGCGACATTTGAAAATTCATTGTAACCCTGTTTGACATTAGGGTCAGTTACGGCAATTCCGTTGCTGTCAACAACGCCAATTTGTCCGATTTTTGTAAGCTTATATGTGTCAGGGTTAAACATTGTAATTTTTCCGGTCATATCAATTTTTACTTGTTTTAAATCCTGTGGTATGAACGGAAATTTAATCGGAACACCGGCGTTAGACAAAACTTGTGCGTTTTCCAGTGTTAATAATGTCCCGTCTTTTCCTATCTGAAAACGTCCGTCACGGGTTAATTTAACACCGTCTTTTGTACGAATTTGAAAATAACCTTTGTTTGCAAGCGCGATATCCAAAGGGTTAGGGGATTGGGCAATACGTCCGACTTTGTCATCCCGTGTTGTTGAAAGTCCATGTACTCCAAGGTATTCAGTAAACGATGAGACAACGGCTTCTTTTCTTTGGTAGCCGACTTTATCGAAACCGCCGATATTCTCATTACATATTCCGATAATTTCGCTGTCTAAATGCATCGCTCGAATTGATGCTGTCAAACCGCTGTCATCGTATTGTATACCGCTATTTAATCTCATAATACCACCTTATACATGTCTATATTATTAATATTGTCGAACATTTTATGATTTTCCTCAACAAAATCGCGAAAAATCATACAAATGCACGAGAGATTACTATGTATGTAATGAAAATTATGAAAAAGTCAACTATCCTAACGGCTAGAGTTTTGAGTGTCTTTTTAAGAATTTAGCGAACCGTCTAAGTGAAGATAAAATATATTTCAATTCGTTTGTATCAAAGTTATGCAGTTCATGTAATATTCCTGCAATTAAAGTATTAGAGTTTTGTACCTCTTGAAAATCAAACAGTTCGCAATAACTTATATCTAAATTTTTTGCAATTTTTTCAATAGTGGTAAAAGATACTGCTTTATAGCCAATCTCAATTTGAGCAATTGAATTTGGCTGCATATTAATAAGTTCAGCCAATTCTTGCTGAGTAAGCCCGCGTTCTTCTCTCAATGATTTTAACTTTTTCCCAAATAAAATTTTTAAGTCCATAACAATACAGTAAACCGAATTTTAAAATCTAGCTATTGACCTTTCGATATATTCTTATTTACTGATAGGCAATAAAAAATTTACAGACTGGAAATATTATTAACTTTTTAATCTTTTTCTGGTTATAATATTAAATATGAGATAGGAAAAACTAAGAAACTCATCAGAATTTTATTCCGCAATACTCAGTTGCTACAAGATTTTTAAGTTCACAGTTCTCTGTCATATAATAAAACTTTTAAGGATTTTCAAACTAAAAAAGACAAAAAGAAAGTCTCATCGAATGATAAGACTTATAAATATACATTTACCCCACCTGAATGTTAGCATGCAAATATTTTTTTGTCAAGGGTAAATGGTACAAGTATAAGCTAGTTTTGCTTAATACTTCTTAATGTTTAATAAGGTTGTAACGGAATGTAAACAAATATCCGTACTTATGAATATAAATGGTTTTGTCATACAGTAGTCAAACCTCTTTTATCGTGTTAAAATAAGTTTGTAGAATTGGAGACAAAAATGGATAGCATAAATACAGAATATCTTGAAAGATGTCTGGAAACTCTTGAGAAATCATATCAAATGATAAAAACTGTTGAAGAAGGTTCTATTGACTATGAAATGTATAGAAATTCTCTGGTAAAAGGTTTTGAAATGACTTTAGAACAAAGCGGAAAGCTTTTAAGAAAAAAACTTTTACCTTATTTTGCAAGTAAGAAAGCTGTTGATGTTTTGTCTTTTAAGGATTTATTCCGAAATGCTATGAAGTATTCGTTGATTGATGAAGAAACCGTAAATAGATGGTTTGCATATAGAGATAATCGCAATAATACTGCACATGATTATGGCAGAGCGTTTGCCGAAGAAACTTTAACGCTTATTGATGATTTTATTTTCGATGTAAGAAATCTTAAAAGAGTAATCGAAAATGAATAAACTTTATGTAAAACCTAAGCATTTAGATATGTTGCGAGAAATTTTCGAGCAATATTGTCCAAATTCACAAATATGGGCGTATGGAAGTCGTGTCAATGGTGATGCTCATGAAGGAAGCGACTTGGATTTAACCGTAATTGATTTTGGAGATGAAAAATGTTCAATTAACGAATTAAAACAAATTTTAAACGACAGTAATATTCCATTTTTGATTGATATAAATGAATACAAAAATTTACCAGAAAGTTTTCAAAAAGAAATTAGAAAAAAGTATTTGATACTGTATCCTTTAAATCCATAAAATTTTTATGTTAAAATCCGAATAATAACATTAATTAAAGTTGAGGTTTTACGATGTCACGTCTTACAGAACGAATTGAAAATTTTGATAAAGCATTTTTACTTTATCAAAGCATGTGTAAAAATTATCTAAATGATAAAAAAAATGATTCAAACAGATTGGCATTGGTTCAAAGTTTTGAAATTGTTTTTGAACTAAGCTGGAAAGTTTTAAAAGATTATTTGTATTTGAAAGATGTTGAAGTTTTAACCCCGAGAGATACAATAAAAGCTGCATTTTCCGCAAATATTATCTCAGATGGTCAAGTTTGGATTGATATGGCAAAAGACAGAAATGCAACTTCGCATGAATATAATACTGAAAAGGTTAATATTATGCTTGAGAGAATTAGTTCTGTTTATTACGATGAATTATCTAAATTCCAAAAATTAACTGAGGAGTTTTATGAATAATTTTGGCTTGCCTAAAAGAACGATTGATGAACTTTTGTCATATTTTAAATCAAAGCCTGATATTGAAAGGGTTTTGATATTTGGTTCACGGGCTAAAGGTACATATAGAAATGGTTCTGATATTGATTTTGCCATTTGGACGGATAATCATGATGATTTTTTCCGAATTGCAGGGGAGCTTGATGAACTTCCTACTCCATATAAGTTTGATGTTATTGATTATAAGACATTAACCCATCAAGGCATGTTAAATAGCATAAATAATGACGGGAAACTCTTCTATCAACAAGTTTGTAAAGAAATGTAAAAATAAATTTCAAACAGGCTCAAACCCAGTTATAATGCCCTATATGATATGATATGATATGATGGGATGGGTGAATAGCAATTAATTAATATTTATCCTTTTTATAATTTTCGACCAGGTCAGTAAGTACTATATAAAGTGAAAGGATAAATTTATTATGAAAAATTCCACAATCCAAAATGTGAGTTTTGGAATGAATATTCCAACAAAAAATGTAATTGAATTAGCCTCAAATGCTTGTATTCGTCAAGGTCAATTTGATGATAATGTGAAAGTTATTCATCAGTTAATTTCATATAAGACTGATTTATACGACAGAGGAGGTATTGGTTGTGCAGTGACTTTTGAAGCGGTTTCAAGGGTTATTAATAAACAGTTCCCTCAACTAAAACCGATTATTGATGACATTAAATCTATTTTAAAATTTGCAAATGAAGATGAAAAACTATATAAGAAAAATTTAAACAAAATAATGAAAAAAGCGGAAAAAACTTTTGGGAAGGAGTTGGATGTCTCAACAGCAGAAGTCGAAAATGCTGTAGGTATTTCTGATTCTCCTTTGTCTGCTGCAGCGTACGGTTTACTGTAAAAAATTGTGAATATTTGACTATATAAGGGTTTTGGCGATTTTGTCAAAACCCTTTATTTATGCAATGTCCAGCAAAACTTTAAAATAGGGCTTGACACTCAAACCCTTTCGTACTCAAACAATCAGCCTTGTGTATTTACCTTTTGTAAATTTTTGTAACGATTTTTTGTAAAATCTTCTTTGTTAAGTGCCATGCTCGCTTGACTATAAATATTGAAGTATTATGATGAAAGAACATGCAAAGTAAAGTTAGGTGAACTGTGCCTTAATCTTGGAAGTTTGATTATGAGCGGTTTTTACCAACTTTTACAAATCCCTGAAATTGCAGTTATTTGCCAAAATTTGGCAGAGGGTTTACAGCCTTAAGTTAGAAAAAGAAGTTTTATAGTAAGTACACCATTATTAAATGAGGTGAATTGATGTCTGAGACAAAATATGCAAAAAGAGTAACGCCAATGGGCATTCCACACACCCGATTGGACGATTTACCAGACCTTATTGAAGTGCAAAAAAAATCGTTTGAATGGTTTTTAAAGGAAGGTTTGAAAGAGGAATTACTTTCATTTTCTCCTATTAAAGACTATACAGGAAGATTAGAATTGCATTTCTTGCCAAATTATACTTTCGACAATGCAAAGTATACAGTAGAAGAAGCAAGAATTCATGACGCGACTTATGCAAAACAATTGCGCGTTATGATTAGACTTGTAAACCGTGACAGCGGTGAAATCAAAGAACAAGAAGTCTATATCGGTGATATTCCGACAATGACTGACAAAGGTACATTTATTGTAAACGGAGCGGAACGTGTTATCGTATCACAAATTGTACGTTCTCCTGGTGTTTACTTCAAGTGCGACCCATCACCTACAGGAAAACGTTTGTATAACGCTACAATGATTCCTAACCGCGGTGCATGGCTGAAAATCGAAACAGATTCTAATGATATTATTCACGTTAAGATTGATAAAAACAGAAAAATCTTAGCTACAACTTTATTAAAAGCTATGGGTATCACTGTTTCAGAGATGGAATCAAAATTCACTCACTTTGAATTTTTGAAGAAAACTCTTGAAAAAGACCCAACAGAAACAACAGATGAAGCATTAATTGAGTTGTATAAAAAGTTAAGACCTGGTGATCCTGCATCACCTCAAGGCGGACGTCAAATTCTTGAATCAAGATTTTTTGATGAAAAGAAATACGATATCGGACGAGTTGGTCGTTATAAATTAAATAAGAAATTGAACTTAAATGTTCCGAATAACCAAAGAACATTAACAGTTGAAGATATTGTTGCAACAATTGAATACCTTATCAATTTAACTTATGATGAAGGTCAATTGGATGATATCGACCACTTAGGAAACAGAAGAATTCGTTCAGTTGGCGAACTTCTTCAAAACCAGTTCAGAGTAGGGCTTTCAAGAATTGAAAGAATTGTCAAAGAAAGAATGACACTTCAGGATTCAGAAACACTTACACCTTTGAACCTTTTGAACACAAAACCATTGGTTGCAAGTTTAAAAGAATTCTTTGGAAGTTCTCAACTTTCACAGTTCATGGATCAAACTAACCCGCTTGCTGAATTAACACACAAACGTCGTATCTCAGCTCTTGGACCTGGCGGTTTGCAAAGAGAAAGAGCCGGTTTTGCGGTTCGTGATATTCACCCGTCACACTACGGACGTATTTGCCCGATTGAAACTCCGGAAGGTCCAAACGCCGGTTTGATTGGTTCATTGGCAACTCACGCTAAAGTAAATGATTACGGGTTTGTTGAATCACCGTTCTTTGTAGTAAAAGACGGCGTTGTAACTGATGAAGTTGTTTATATGACAGCGGACGCGGATGAAAACTATCGTTGCGCTCCTGCTGATGTTAAATTAACAAAAGACAGAACTTTTGTAGAAAAAGTAGTTCCTGCAAGATACCGTTCTGAATTCATTATGTGCGACGCTTCAAAAATCGACTATGTTGGTGTTTGCCCTATTCAGATTATCTCTGTTGCAACATCAATGATTCCGTTTATCGAACACGACGATGCTAACCGTGCATTGATGGGTTCAAACATGCAACGTCAAGCAGTACCGCTTCTTATCACACAAAGACCAAGAGTTGGTACAGGTCTTGAATCTCGTGTTGCAAAAGACTCAGGCATGGTAATTGTTGCGGATGTAGACGGTACGGTTGAAAGAGTTGTGGGTGAAGAAATTGTAATCCGCGACACTCATAACAAACCGCATATTTATACATTAATGAAATATGTAAGATCTAACCAGGACACTTGTATAAACCAAAAACCAATTGTTCACGAAGGCGACAAGGTTAAAGCAGGTGATGTAATCGCTGATGGTGCTTCAACTTGCGGCGGTGAACTTTCACTTGGTAAAAACATTTTGGTAGCATATATGCCTTGGGAAGGTTATAACTTCGAGGATGCTATCTTACTTTCAGAAAGATGCGTTCACGATGATATCTTTACATCATTACACATTGAAAAACTTGAAATCGAAGCAAGACAAACAAAACTTGGACCTGAAGAAATTACCCGTGAAATTCCAAACGTTTCAGAAGATGCACTAAGACACCTGGATGAACGCGGTATTGTCAGAATTGGTGCAAGAGTTTATGCTGATGATATTCTTGTTGGTAAGGTTACACCAAAAGGTGAATCTGAACATCCACCTGAAGAAAAATTGTTAAGAGCAATCTTTGCGGAAAAAGCAAGAGATGTAAAAGACAATTCACTTCGCGTACCACATGGTGAAGGCGGAAGAGTACTCGACGTAAAAGTATTTGACAGAGAAAAAGGCGACGAATTACCGCCGGGTGCAAATACAGTAATTCGAGTTTACATCGCTCAAAAACGTAAAGTATCAGTTGGTGATAAACTTTCAGGACGTCACGGAAACAAAGGTATCGTATCAAGAATTCTTCCAAAAGAAGATATGCCGTTCTTACCGGATGGTACCCCTGTTGATATCGTGTTGAACCCGCTTGGTGTTCCTTCACGTATGAACGTTGGTCAGACTTACGAATTGTTGTTAGGTTTGGCAGCATACTTAACAGGCGACCATTACGAAGCTCCTGCGTTTGACGAAATGTACGGTGAAAACCAATCAGAAATCGCAACAAAAGCAGAACTTTTAAGAGGTATTAAAGAATCCGGATGTGATTGGGTTGGCGAAGACGGTAAGGTAATGCTTATTGACGGCAGAACCGGTGAACCGTTTGACAGACCTGTTGCAGTTGGTTTAACTTACTTCTTGAAACTTGTTCACCTTGTTGATGATAAGATTCACGCAAGAAGCACAGGTCCTTACTCACTGGTAACCCAGCAGCCATTGGGTGGTAAAGCTCAATTTGGCGGACAAAGGTTTGGTGAAATGGAAGTTTGGGCATTGGAAGCTTACGGTGCTGCTTATACACTTCAAGAAATGTTGACAATCAAATCAGACGATGTCAACGGACGTAACAGAGCGTATGAAGCAATCGTTAAGGGCGACAATATCCCAAGACCTGGTATTCCTGAATCATTCAAGGTACTTGTAAGAGAATTGCAAAGTATCGGTTTAGATATAACAGTAGCGAAGAAAGACGGTCAGGAAGTAGACTTAATGACAGATATGGACGACTTGAGAAAAGCTGCTCCAAAACGTACACTGTCAGATGTTGATTCAGAGTTGTTGAATATCAATTTCTTTGAAACCCCGACCACTTTTGGAGATCTATAATAAGTAATGTGTGATTGGCGGAATAAATCACTTTTTCCGCCTACTTCACCAAATTGAAAAAGGAGAACATTATAAATGTCAACAAGTATTGATTATTTTGATTATATACGAATAAGTATTGCCTCTCCGGAAAGAATACTTCAATGGTCTCACGGCGAAGTAACCAAACCGGAAACAATTAACTATCGTACATTAAAACCGGAAAGAGACGGTTTGTTCTGCGAAAGAATTTTCGGACCTACAAAGGACTGGGAATGCTATTGCGGCAAATATAAAAGAGTAAGACACAAAGGTATTATTTGTGAACGTTGCGGCGTTGAAGTTACAGATTCAAAAGTTCGTCGTCACAGAATGGGACACATTAAACTTGCTGCTCCTGTTTCTCATATCTGGTTCTTAAAAGGTATACCTTCATACTTAGGTTTACTTTTGGATATGACTTTGAAAGACTTAGAACAGGTTATCTATTTCAATAGTTATGTTGTTTTAGACGGCGGCGATAGTGATTTCAAAAAACTTCAACTATTAACAGAAGAAGAATACGAAGATTACATGACAGAAAACGAAGAATCAACCCTGAAAGTTGGTATCGGTGCAGAAGCAATTAAAGAATTATTATCAGAAGTTGATATTAAGACTTTAGCCGAAGAAATCAGAACCGAACTTGCAGGAAACGTAACTTCTGTTCAGAAAAAATCTAAATTAATTAAGAGACTAAGACTTTTAGACAGCTTAATCTCATCAGATACAAACCCAACCTGGATGATTATGGATGTACTTCCTGTAACACCTCCGGATTTAAGACCAATGGTACAACTTGACGGCGGACGTTTTGCAACATCAGATTTGAATGACTTGTACAGACGTGTTATCAACAGAAATAACCGTTTGCAAAGACTTTTAGAAATGGGCGCTCCGGAAATCATTGTTAGAAACGAAAAAAGAATGCTTCAAGAAGCGGTTGATGCTTTGATAGATAACGGCAGACGCGGTAGAACCGTTGTAGGACCAAATAACAGAGCATTAAAATCACTTTCTAACATTATTGAAGGTAAACAGGGACGTTTCCGTCAAAACTTACTTGGTAAACGTGTTGACTACTCAGGTCGTTCAGTAATCGTTGTCGGACCGTCATTGCAATTAAATCAGTGTGGTCTTCCAAAAGAAATGGCGATTGAACTATTCAAACCGTTTGTTGTTAATAAACTTATCGAACGCGGTTATGTTCAAAACATCAAATCTGCTAAGAAGAAAATTGAACGTTCCGAACACATTGTTTGGGATATCTTAGAAGAGGTAATTGACGGACATCCGGTTATGTTAAACCGTGCTCCAACCCTTCACAGATTAGGTATTCAGGCATTTGAACCTAAATTGGTAGAAGGTCGTGCAATCCAACTTCACCCGTTAGCTTGTACAGCGTTCAACGCGGACTTCGACGGTGACCAGATGGCTGTTCACGTTCCTTTATCAATCGAGGCACAGGCTGAAGCAAGAATGTTGATGTTAGCGACTAACAACCTGTTAGCTCCGGCTAACGGTAAGCCGATTGTAACTCCTTCACAGGATATGGTCTTGGGTATGTACTATTTGACAACAATCAAAGACCAATCTCAAGAAGTTAAAGGTTACTTCTACAACTTCCAGGACGCAATTGCTGCATTAGAAGTCGGGGTAATCAAACTTCACGATAAGATTATCGTAAGAGATGAAAAAGGCGAAAGACTTGAAACAACAGTCGGCAGAATTATCTTTAACGAAGAAGTTAGAAAAGCGCTTGCATAAGTG
>MOYD01000012.1 GCA_001899395.1 Candidatus Gastranaerophilales bacterium Zag_111
AGTAGCATTTCCAGAACCATAATCAGACGGTGCATTTTCTACAGATGATAGATTCTCATGTGAAACCGAATACACACCAGATTCCATATAGTCATTAAGGTTGACAGATGAAAGAGAACCGCCGTATTTCCACACTAAAGATTCGCCTGTTGCTTTCGCGTCAGCCGCCGCACCCTCAATCGTCAACGAATCATCAATCACATACCCAGTTTCCTGCGAAATATGTTCATCAAGCCAAGCAGTAACCAAGTTAGGAATAAAGGGGTTAATCAGCGAACTAAGAGTACCATCCGTAGCCATTTCATCCAGTTTATTGTTAATCTCTTCCTGCACGTCAAGAGTATCAATATAATCATTCACATACTTTTCCAACTCGTCATACGCAGTATGCAAGTTAGTGACATTACTCTCAACCGTATCCACATCACTAATCAGCGTATTAAGATAATACAACATCTTATACACCAATTCCTGATAACTCAAAGCATCGTTATAGACCTGTGGAAGCACCATCTGCACCCACGCTCTAAACGGTTTCACCCCACTGTACGTACCATCATTAGGTGAGAAATTAGCTTTATCGTTCGGTGTTATTGTCGCCATTATTACTATACCTCCTCATTCTGTTATACAGTCTATTATAAGACCCATTACTCCCATTCTGGTTTAACTCACGTCCATACCCAACAATCACATCTATC
This sequence comes from Candidatus Gastranaerophilales bacterium Zag_111, assembly GCA_001899395.1. GTDB lineage: Bacteria > Cyanobacteriota > Vampirovibrionia > Gastranaerophilales > Gastranaerophilaceae > Zag111. The sequence continues at coordinate 702 of MOYD01000012.1, forward strand.
AACTGCTGTGTGTTCATCTGGTTAGCCATTTCTCTAAGTTCCCTAGCAGAAACACTACTCCTTGAACTCTTTCCAGACCCACCTGTTGAAAATCCAATCTGACCACCTTCATATTCGTCCATTCCCACCATTTCCATTTTCTTTCTTGTATGGTGTTCAATGATGTAGAGAATACTAAGTTTCTCCAAATTACTCCACGACATTTCAGCCTGTTCGAGTTCTTCAATTTCATCACAGACTTTATCAAGTCTTTCCACATCTAACATTATATTCACTCCTTTCAAATTTTTGTAACAATTACATTGCTCTGGGAGACTGTGCCAGAACCGGTTGAAAGCACAAACTCAACAAAACTTCTGCCATCACAGCAAGCATTTCTAATCAACCCAGTTACCGTGAAATTGACAGGCTCACCTGCTGTTGCAGCATAAGTCTGACTTACACTCCCCAACGCCACGCATTGATTAGCACCCATCTGATATGCTTTAGCCCCTTCAAAGCCAGTAACTTTTGGAATACTATTGAACGACTGGGGTTGTTGATTAAACCCATTATATGACGGGGTTGGAGCAAAATACGGAGCAACGGTATTAGGCATATACCCCGTATACGGGCTGGTGAATTAGTATGGTGTAGGCATAGTAAAAACTCCTTTCGCCTTTAATCAATGGTATCACATTTATAATCTTTTGTCAAGCATTATTTTCATTTGCGTTAAGATAACCAATCAGGTGTTGGCAATACCAGATAATCTTATTCAAGTCTTGAACGCCACCCTTTAGTTTCCAGTGGCAAGCATATTTCAGAATATTTCCAGTATCAAACGCTTCTATCCCGTTCAGCCCATCGGTAAATGCTTCGATGACATCAATCGTTTCAATACCCTTATTGGACTGATAATGTACGGGGTGTTCAACCATAATATCCATGTCACTCACCACAAGTTAATAAACAAATCGTTCAGCTCATTTATCACCATAGAATCAATATTCAAAAACGTTTGTCTAAACTCACTCAAATACTTACTAAACGAGCTTAAACTCCGTTTTCCGGTGATATGCTGAATATATTCCTCTGTGGTATTGCTTGTTCCACCACCTGTCACACTATTCGACCCTGTATTAGTCACAGAAGTAACAACATTTTTGCTCCCGCTTGTGTCCTTATCATAATCCCCTGTCTTATTAACTCTGCCGCTCTCATTCCCGGTTACATTTTCAGTGCCATTTTCATCCGTGTCAGAACTCGCATTATAAGTATTTGTTCCGGTGCTTGTTACAGAATCCCCTTCCGTCACAATTCTTGCGTTGGTCAAATACTCTAAAGATTCCACATTTTCAAGCGACCCCTGTGGCGTATCGGAGTAAGCATCTTGTGTAGTCTTATCTGTGACACTACTTCCGGTTTCTTTAGTTTCACTTTCGATTACATCACCCTTATAGTTTCTAGTAGTGGTATCCTCGGAAGTATCCTTACTTGTAGAAGTATTCTCTATCAACCCGTTACTGACGCTTTCGTTATAAATAGTCTGCTGTTCAGTTTCCGTGCCGCCGTTAGACGCAGACGATGAGTTATTAGTTGTGCTACCGTCAACATCTTTCGTATGTGAAGTATCCAACTCGGTATCCTGCATAGGGTCAAACTCGATTAGTTCAGATTCATACATTTGATTATAAAGTGGCATAATCAAGTTCATACGCTCATTTAAGCGCAGTTTCCAAAGACCCACTGTTTCCTCGGATATTTCTCTTGTATAAAAGTGTTTGAGGATTTTCTTTTCAAGCCCAAGGCGGTAATCCTCATCAAAAATAGGGAAGTCAAAGTCGAACACCAACGGTGCAGCAGTTGTGAGAATATCATCAACCGCTCCATATCCCTGTTGTTCAACATATCCAGCCAAGCTCTCACAGATAAACCTTAGTTCGGTAGTATACTTACTCATCGTTCTCACCGCCTTGTTGTCCGTTTGTATCTTCTGTCTCGGAAGTTATTTCTTTACCTTCAAGCTCACGATAATCCTCACGGTAATCGCACGTCACATTCAACCCAAACATAGCGTTGATTTGGTCACAAGCCTGTCTACGAGCGTTCAATCTGGAATATCTGCTTGCTATGGTGCCACCCTGATTTCTGATAACCTCATCGGTAATCAAGCGTTCAGACTTTTGATAAGAAATATTTGAAATACCGAGGTAGGTCAACGCTTCGTTCCAAATTTGCGTTCTAAGTTCATATAAACTGTCTGCAACGTATGGTGCATCTGTTTTCAGCACCTTAATCGAGTTAGGGTTAAGATTTTTATCGCCATAAATCACAGGTGCGTTGCCCTCATACTGTGCATACAGGTTTTTCATCGTTAAACGCTGAGATTCTTCGCACTGTATGAGAACGGGTGTTTTCTGTGCTTTTGCGTTCACATCAATCGCTCTATCCAAATCCGACAATCGAGTTGCAAATACTTCAACGTCCAGCGTAGACGGTGTATGAATCATATTGTTAAATATAATGACGCTATTTTCTGCGTTAAGCTCGTTATAATACCCGTTTGTAGCGTAAGCATATCTTTCAACCGGAATCTGGTACACATCAAGGTGTCCACCTATTGCACACCGCAAAGCAAGATAGCCAAGACCCCCATCATCCTGAAAGAATATAGCGTGTCCATCGGTGAACAGTGCAAGCTCTAAGAAACGAGGGTCAACCGTGTCAGGTAGACCTTGCCAATCGAACATTGAGATTGACAATTCTGTAAGGCGGTTATAATACTGTATAATCCCGGCGTTTTGGATTTTTGCGCTTTGCCAAAATTCGCGGTTTTGATTTTTTCGTTTTGCCATTTTAACACCCCTTATGAAATTGAGTTAGTCTCAGAATAGTGTCCAACATATGAACCACTCATCCAAAATGTTACACCGTTATCATAGATAGATTCGATTTTAGATATATCATCACCCGGCACAGCGTCAGCAAGCACAATGCAACCGGAAGTCTTGACGTAATTCCACCGCGTCCGTCCATTTCTAGATGGTACTTTTACCTTATTCACCTGATACCCATAGCGTGTAAAGTAATCATCAATCATCATAGCGTAGTCATACTGGATTTGCATTTTCTTAAAGTAAAAATCTTTCGTCCGACCTGCGACAGCGGCAGTTCCGCCCTGTATGCCATGACCTGTTGCACCGTGATTAGCTTCATGTGCCGCTGTGTTTATTGTTTGAGCCACACCAATCATACCGCTAATAACGCCAGCGGTATTTCCCTGTAACGCTGAAATACCTGCACCCGCAGCACTACCAGCGATATTCAAAGCGGCTGAATAATACCCACCATTTGCAACCCAAGCCCGGTAAGCGTCAGAAGCCCAAGCGATTTGTGGAAAGTCACGCATTGTAAGACCTTCACTGAAATTTATGGTGTCATTATAACTCCCACTATGATGCACCTGTGAATTTTGCACACAGTAACCCATAGGTGCCATTTGAATTTCAGGGTTGGGACAAGTTACACCCACAAGGTAAAACGGATACCCACCATAAGCATCAACACATTCGGGAGCAAACCACTCATACCGATAGATAGCGGTTTCGTTTCCAGAGTCAACACCTAAATATGAGTATGGGTAAGTGAACAATTTATTGTTCTTAGGTGAATACCCATCAATCGTTGTCGGGCAATCAATCGTAATTGTCTGGCAATTATCTGTGATAGCTTCTTCCAGCGTTGAAAATTCTGTTGGTTGCATCCAAATAGCGACAATAGCATCGTCTTTTTCATCATCCACAGCGGCTTGTAAATAATCAAGTGCACGAGCCCATGAAGTCCCGTACTCCGCATTGAATTTCAAATAGTTTAATCCACTCGGTATATTTGAATAGACAGCACCAGGGGTGCTATCGTCAGCATCATAACCAGTTGCGATAATTGCACTATAGTTCGCCAAGCTATTTGTTTGTTCAAGCTCCACACACTTCATGTCACCAAAGTTAATTGGTTCTGCAATCACGTTGGCGCCTATTGTATCATCTGTAACGTGTTCACGCTCAACAAAGCAATAACCCAATTTATAATCAAAGTGCCATGTTTGAAGTACATCAATTTCATAGGAAACTTCTGATGTTCCATTGTTGACATATTCGACACCTGTAACGAACGCAAAAAACCACTTGTCACCAAAGTTCGTATTTTGGAAATAAAGGTAATTGCAGTCATACAGGTTATCGGCAAGCTCTGCGACACGGATTTTGCCTGTTCCCACCCGCTGATACGAATGTGAATCAAACATGTACTTTACCTTACCCTCAAAATATATAAGCTGGTTTGTCTGTGTAGTAAAGTAAATGGTATCTCTATATTTATTGTCCAGTGGTACACCAGAGCATAGGTATATCACTGTATTAGGCGCTACATAGCCCATTTTGTACCTCCGTTATATTTAAGAAATGCGCTATACTACAAACACAGTATAGCGCACTCCACAGGAAGAAAGGAAGGGTTTTACCAGCGCCACCCCAGAGCTGGTTATAAGTGCGCATTAGGACACTGTAATAGTGGCATCGGCGCTAACAGTGGTATCATAAGTAGAAGTTGCAGTAATGGTCACTGTTCCAGAAGCGCCCTCAACCGCAGTTACTTCGCCATAAATATTTACCGTAGCAATGTTTTCTTTAGAGCTGCTCCAAGTCACAGTCTTAGGTGCAAAGTTTTTAGTTGTGACAGTAGCAGTAAGCAGCACAGTCTGTCCGTTGGTCACGCTCGCAGAGGACGGGCTAATAGTAACCGTCGTCACGGCCGGTGTACCAGCAACAAAGACTGCGGCGTTCGCAAACGGAGAAGCGGAGAAGGTTTTCCAAACGTGATAGAAATAGTTCCAGTAAAGACCCTGCTCGTTTTCTTGGTCACGGAGGGTAAACATGTTGTCTACAATCATGAACCAGTTTCTATCAACAAGCACAGCAGGAATGGTGTTCAGCGCTTCAAGCACAGAATCATCAATTTCCTCATACCATTCATTATCGGCAAACAGTTCGTTCAGCCTATCAGTGTCCAAAGAACCAAAGTTATCAACCAGCACACGGTGTCCGGCAAACTCAGCCTTATCCATGTTGAAAGCTGCTGCCAGAACATCAACGTCCATAGTGGCTTCAAATTCGCTGTTGATTACAATAAACTGGTCATCCTTATTAGAATAAGTGTGTACACCAGCGCGGTTGTAATCACTGGACATGAAGGTGAACATATTAGACGTGTTCTTGATAGACTTCACGATAGAGCTTGCATTGTCAGAGATAGGTGTAGTTACTTCGACAGGATAAAGCTCACCGTTAGCAATATGCTTTGCCAGCATATACTTCATAGTCTGGAACTCATCATAGTTTGCACCTGTGTACAGAGAATCAATGATTTTCGTAACCAGATTTGCAATGCCATCCGCGGACAGGAACGCCTGACGCAGAGTTTCACGCTGTACAGTCGTTTTGTAGAACTTGCGATAATTCATCACATGGAAAGCCGCACGCACATCAGGAATCTGCCGCTTAAACAGCTCATCTTCCGCAACAGCGGGGTCATACTCGAACGGCTTTGCAAGCTCAACAAAGACTTCCTCGATGGTTTCACCGTATTCAAGGGTGCCTTTCTTGAACATCGACCACGGGTTGTTATACTGTTTGCTGGACAGGATTACACGTCCAATCCGGTTAATGAGCGCATTAAGGAACTCATTCTGCAAAGCAGGATAGTCCATAATGATAGCGCCAATTTCACGAATGTCAGAATAATCACCCGCTGCTGGAACGTAATCACGATAGTTCGCGCTTGCACTGTTGCGAATAGCGTTCAGAATATCTACTGCACCAGCAGAAAGAGTAGTGCTAGAAGAAGTAGTTGCCATAATATTACCTCATTTCTAATAATTATTTGTTATCTGTAGGAGTGAACAAATCTTCGATTTTAACGTCTTTAGGGTCTTTATTTGCACTATCGTCATCATCTTTCGGAAGGTTAGACTGACCACCTGACGAAAAGAATCTGTTGCGATATTTTGTTTTCCAAGCATTGTCAAGCTCATGATATTTTTGCTCCCAGTTTTCACCATCACCGTTAGCCCGTTTTTCAAGGTCATTGTAGGTGTCAGTCATATCCTCAATGAAGTGCAAAGCATCGTCACTAGTGTTGGTGCCAACCATGTCGTTAAGGTGGTTGAAAAAATCAGCCTTATTTAAGACAGCCATTTATATCACTCCTCAACGCTTTCTGTGGTAGTTGTAGCGTCTTTTTGTGTCCAGCAATCATTCCCAAAAATATCCGCAAGTCTAATACTTACAGGGTGGTTGGGAGAAAGCATGACTTCTCCTGCTTCATCGACACTGATTTCAAACCCTGATTTATGCTCGTAAACCCCTTTGTTAAACAACATTTTAATACTCCTTTTCATATATTATACTTTATTTTCAAAAGACTGTCAAGTAAAAATTCTCGGTTTTGGTCGATTAAAAATAAGACTTGACGAGTGCTTTTCATCTGACCTTAATATTTTTAGATAAGCTGTGCTGTATTCTCCGGTAAAATCAACACCTAATTCTAATGCTACTATTACGTTCTCTGGGTCGGATTCATCCATCTTTAAACATTGGAAATAACCGTCGCACTTATCAATTTCAGCAATAACCGTGTAAATTCTGTTCCCACGAACTTTTGTTGTGGGTGTCACCGCGAAAATGAAGTCTGAATACGTGTCACCATATGTACCTTGCGAATACTGATTTAACCCAACATACTCAACCTCAAAATCTGCTGAACCATACACGGTTAATAACACACTATAGGTGATTTTCCAATATAGAGAATCGTATGAAAGATTACTATAGTTATCTATGTATTCTTCGATTACATCTCGTACATCTTTCATACACTGCACGCGATAGTATTGAGTTTCACCTTGCTTAATCTCAGAATATAATGGCGTGATTTTAATGATTCTACTGTCACTATCATCTTTCACAATTTCAGGGTCGATGTAGCCATCAGATGAATTATCGGGTGTGGTTGGCTCATACCCTGTAAGTTGCTCATAAATCGTACAAGCGTATTCATATCGCAAGGCTGCAACGCTTTCAGACATGTTAGCACCGCCGCCATAGTGAAAAAGCCAAGCTACTGTACACCCATACAAGTCTGTTTGCTTTTTGTAGGTAGATAATGGGTAGAAACCGGAAATGTCATAGTAATTACACCAACTTGAACGGTTGATAAATTTTCCCGCCACATCGTTGTCTATGACATAGATTTGCGCTCTGCCGTCTGTTGGTGCCGCGCCGCTAGTGACCTCTGTTACAGATAAGTTGGGAGCAAAATAGTCAATTCCTACACCGTAGTTGTTGATGTAACCGTATGCGGGTGTGAACTGCATAAGCCCATAACCTTTTACAGAGGATGTGAGGTCAACGGCATCGCTTTGCCAGCGCCATGGATTCATACCGGATTCGCCGTACATTACACCCATCATCCCGCATATGGCTTCCATTGTCCAACTATCACCTAATAGATTGACTATTTCCTGCATATTGCCGATAGCTTCATTGGATGATATGCCGTAGCCCCCGGATGGTTTAGCACTCCAACTCATGTTTTAATCAGGTAGTCACTGCTTGCAAACCCGGTGTACTTTATACCGTTGTAGGTGAACTGAATGTAAAGCCACTTCACACCGTCAACCTCGGTGTAGTACCCGTAGTTTCGTACATATGAGCCATATGGCAACGCCACAAGAATGTTATTACTTGTTCCAGCAGCGTTGCGAACGTTTAACCCGCTCTTAGCCGTTACACCGTAAAGACCAGCAATGATTTTGTCAAAAGACGTTGCAATGCCCGTTGCTCTAACTTCGCCGTTAATGGTTGTCGTAGCTGTTTCAACTTCATCGGCTGTAACTTCTTCTGTGACAGTTTCAGATGTTTCACTTGAATCATCCGTTATCAGCGAACACTGGCACCAATATGTCCACCCCGTTGTGGTGAAGCATGTCTTTTTAACACCGTAATTGTGACCCTTCGCTTCATAAACATACCCGTCTGCATAAACACCAACGTGGTTAATACCCGCTGGGGTTGAACCCTTGAACACAAGCATCCCGTTCGTGCGTGGGAATGTGGCAATAGCACCTTTTTTACTTCCGGTACTATAGAATCCAGCAGCATTTAAGTCCTGTTTGGCGTTGTATGCAGGTGTTCCTGTTGGAGAATCACTCCATAGATACCCTTTAATCAAACCAGAACAATCATGCACACGCTGACCATACTGTGAAGAAAAATCATCGGCTGTGTAATAGTCGGGGTACATATTTTTCATGGTGTTATACAGGCTTTGACTTGCTGTTTGTCCATACGTTCCAAACCAATACGGTAAACCAACCTGTGCTTTTGCATATTCAACTAATCCGCTATTTGTTTTAGACATCTAAGCCACCCCTTTTAACAATCCATTTGTCTGTTTTTGTGTACACATCAAAGTAAGCTATTTTTCTGTCACCGTCGTAGGTAAACTCAAAATAGGTGTTGTCGGGTACATTGGCACCAAGAAGCAGTTTACAATGCTGCAATGTTTTTGATAGCCACACAATGAACACATCTTCGGTTTTAATGATTACCCTATTATCACCGTACCATTTAACAACGGTGTCTTTTGCAAGAGCGATAATTTCATCTACGTTCATTCATCACTCTCCTCGACGATTTCAGCGTATGCTACTTTATTGGTGACACCACTGTAATCAACAAGTGCTTCTGCGAACGTGTAAATAGCAGAACTAAGTGCGCTGCAAATGATTCCAGCAGTCACAAGAGAAGCGTTTTCAGTGGTTACACCTCTTATAGCACCGCCGATTGACGCTAAGAAGGCTGCAACACTCATCCACCATTTACGACTTGTTAATTTCTGCTTGATTGTCATAATGCTCCTGTCTCCTTTAGAATAATAAATTGAATAAGTAACCAGCAACCAGTGAGAGTATAACAGTGAGAACATAGGAAACTGTTGTTTCCCACCGCTTACCGGGCTTTTCTATCAGCTCATTAACTTTAAGCGTAAGTTTCTCTATGTTATCCCCTTGCTGTTTTAGGGTTACTTGCATTTCTGAAAACTTTTCTTGCCAATCTTCTGTGCGCTTTAACCGCTCGTTCTGGCGTTTATCCTCTGCTTTAATTTCTGCGAATTTTGCTTCGATTGTTTTTGAAAATTCATCGTGCTGTTTTTGAGTTACATAATCTTCCACGCTCTTATTCGCTCCCCCCCTTTGGTTTCATTAAAAGGATTATACCATACTTCTTGACTTTTTGCAAGAGGTGTGTTATAATTTATTTTGATAAGAGGTGATTTTTCTAATGGGGCAATATTATGATGGTACAAAACTTTTATCTTTAATGGATATAAACGGTGAAAAACCAGAGATTTATATTTGTACCTCAAATAGAACCGCAGGAAAAACTACATACTTTAACCGTATGTTGGTCAATAGATTTAAGAGTAAAGGTGAAAAATTTTGCTTGCTGTATCGGTTTACCTATGAACTAGCTGATTGCGCAACTAAATTTTTTCGGGATATACAAACTTTGTTCTTCCCTAATGACGTTATGTTTGATAAGTCTCGTATGAAAGGAACGTATAAAGAACTCTTTCTAAATGATGAACCATGCGGGTATGCAATTTGCTTAAATAACGCTGACCAAATTAAGAAATTGTCGCACTTGTTTTCTGATTCAAAGTGTATGCTGTTTGACGAGTTTCAATCCGAAACAAATAAATATGCACCTAATGAGATTGAGAAGTTTTTAAGTGTACACACTTCCATTGCTCGTGGTAACGGGGAGCAGAACCATTATACCCCGGTTTATATGATTGCAAACCCTGTCAGCATTATTAACCCATATTATGTTGCAATGGGTATTTCTAACAGATTGCATAGTGACACAAAATTCCTAAAGGGTGACGGCTTTGTGCTGGAACAGGGATTTGTTGAAAGTGCCGCTGACGCTATGAAAGAATCTGCGTTTAATCGTGCGTTTGGCTCACAAAAATATATGGCTTATGCTTCACAAAATATCTATTTGAATGACAATTTAGCGTTCATTGATAAACCAACGGGAGCTAATCGTTACGTTGTCACCTTGAAGTATATGGGAAAAGACTATGCTGTGCGTGAGTATTTTAATGACGGCTATTTATACGCGGATGATAGACCAGATTACACTTGCAAGAGTAAAATCACTGTTACTACAGATGACCACAACATTAACTATGTAATGCTTAGAAGGAATGACATAGTTCTTGCCAATCTGCGTTATATGTTCGAGCGTGGTTGTTTTAGATTCAAAAATCTGCAATGTAAAGAAGTTATTTTAAGCGCACTTTCTTATTAAATCGGTATCCTCGGCTGTAACTAATACTGGAACACACGGGTAGGACGGGTGGAAGATACCGCCGTGTAGTATTGACGGTTATCCTAACCGCTTTATTAGACCAGTCGTTGCGGATATAAGAAAGCACCATGGTTTTTCATGGTGCTTTCGCTTATTACTGTAACGGCACAATGTACCAGCCTATTAAAAAGGACCTTATAACTACAATAAAACTTATAAAAACTCGTAACCAGCTTATATCTTTCATCTTCCGGCACTCCCAAGTCCGTTTACTCATTTCCATCTGCACACCGCCTTTTCTCTGCTTTTGATTTAGTGGCTGCACCACCTAAATACGGCGCTTCACTTGCGTTTAAGGTTAGTTTCTCATCTACCAACAACTGTAAATCCGGTCTACCTGACGCGCCAACCCTGTTTCTAAGGTCATATGCTACAGTTGCCTTACTGCGTGCAAATTCTTGTGCTACGCTTCTAATTGTTGCTCCCGGTATTAAATACGCTTTTGCTTCGTTAATAACAATGGCTTCAAGTTGGTTACGCTTCACTATTGTCGCTCTCCTTTTCCTTTTCTGCGTCCATTTCTTTTTTAATCTTTAACCCCATAGCACGGGCAATCAATTGATGAGCTTCTACTTCTGTGGTTGCCCCTTCGCGTGCTTTAAGGCGTTCCTCGTGCGTCATTGTAGTTTTGTGAATCATTGTATAATCTCCTTCATAGTTTTATTTTGCGTGCATTTCATATGTTGTGTCCATAAGAACGATACCGCCCCGTATTTGCTTAGGTAATAACTTTCCGGGTACAATTAAACCAACCTTAAAATCAGTGTAATCCCGCTTTATGCTTAAAAATTTTATTTCTTCATCGGTATAATCATCTCCTTCCTGTGGGGTGTAACCGTCCATTGACAACTGAAATAAGTTTTTGCATTTTTGCGGCATACCAGCACATTTAATGTCGTTATACGGGTGTTCTATAGGCTCTAAGTCCTCAGCTATAACATGTTCAATATATGTTTTTTGCCGCACAAAAATAGCTCTGTCCCATGTGCTTTCTAATTTCCAACAACAAAAGTTTGTAGGGTGAACCTTAATACCTTGCAATTCTTCTGGTGCTAGGTCACAATGTATGCTGTCAGTGTCGGCGTAAATAAAGCCACGTTCACTTGCCCCGTGATAGTTCTTTTGTGCTGCTCGTATGGTGAAGTTTCTGGCATAACTTGTGATTGCGCTGCCTACTGGAATGTAACCGGGTACTTTTTCACTTTCATTTACCGGAAAATACCCTAAAGTCTTATCGTCTTTTATAAAGGCTACCTTAAAACTACTATCTGTGTTACTTGCCATCTTGCCGTATAAGTTATTTAGGAATAGCTTTGCCAACTCACGTTTTGCCCCTTTGGAAGTGACTTTGATTTTGCGGTATTTATCAATGTATTCATCGAATATCCCGGATACAGCGTTGTAATAACACCCGTCAAGTATTTCAAAGTCTACAGCGTAATAATGTTTACGGAACAGAATGTAATCTGTCATAGTTAGTGTGAGTGTTACCCGTGTGTCATGCTCGTTGCCATCTGCGTCTGTGTAGGTGTCAACATAGCGCCCTTGTTGTGGGTCAAATATGTCGCTTGTTGTGAGTGCTTCTGTGTTACCATATTTCCAGCTTCCTTTGATTTGAATGAAAGGAAGATAGTTTGGCTTGATATAAAAGCGTGTTTTAATGCGCACAAAATAGTAAACATTGGGGTTGTCTATCACGCCGGGTGGGATATAATCACCTTTCCAAAATGTTGGGTTGCCGATTGGGTATTTGTTCCCGCTTTCGCTGCTCATCATAGAAGGGTACAGTGAGTTTACATCGGCAGTTACACCGTTTGTTTTAATCTGGTTCTCTTTGCCTTTCACTAAGTAACACCATCCACCCTTGTAACTCTTATGCACATACGCACCAGCAGTTGGATAACCGTATAAATCTGCGTCTATGCTTTCCTCATATTGGTTAGGAAACATATTGTTATATTGCTCTTTGGTGTACCCAGACTTGTATTCTTCTAAGCAGCAAGACCCAATGGTTAAACGCTTGTAACCTTCATTGTACATTATTTCTAACGCTTCTTTGACAACTAATACATCGTTTGCTATATATTTGCGTTCCTCTTCTGTTATCTCACAACCAGCGTACCTAAAACCCTCATAGTTCATATCCAGTTTCTTGTGGTCTGTGCCGAACGATTCACCGATACGTTTCACAGAAAATGGAAGTAATTTTAAGCTGTCACGCAACTCGATAATTTTGTTTTTTGCCTTGATTGTTATGGTGTACCATTGACCCCTGTCCGATATGCTGTAAGCTACAGTGTTATTTTCCATTTTCTTACGAGTGCGAAACTTGATTGTACTTTTGTCGTTAGGGTCTTGCTGGTCATATGCTTGTTTGTAACCTATCTCAACTAATAAATATGATAACCAAAACGCACCGTCAAATTTTAAGTTGTGATAGTACGCTATAACATTGTGCTTTAGCGAAAGAAAGTAATCAAGCTGTTCACCTATGCTGTTGAAAATATGAACGTCCTCGGTGAATAATTCCACGCAAGCTGCCGCCCAAACCTGTGTGTCCTGTTGACCCTTATAGACAGTCGTTTCAAAGTCTGCCATAAAGATGTCATAACTCGGTTTCCTCATTGTACATCTTCATACACTTCCATAGCGCTCATAGCGTCACCTAATGCTCTTGCAAACTCCATTTTGTTTTCTTCTGTACCTGTGTGATAGCCTTCACCTACACTGTGGATTGCCTGTGCAAGCGATTTGAACGCACGGTGCGCGTGATTAGATGTTCCGTGTTCCTGGTAGAATATGAGGTTTTGCATTTCTGCTATCAAATCAGGGTCATTATCTTCAAGCATTGCTAACGCTGACAGCACCTTGTCGCGCCCGTATATTTCCATCTCATAGTTTAACAGATTTTCAAGATACTTTTTGCCGGGAGTATCGTAAAAGTTTATCAAACTGTTTATCTGGTCAAGAATTAAGTCACCTTCATTTACTACACCATGCGTTGCTTCGTGCGCCTTAAACTCTGGACTATTCATAAAGTCTATATCGTCTTGCGTGTAACCTGTTGGTGTCTTATAGCCGGGGGTTTCTGCTTCTGTCGGTGCTGCTGATTCTGTCGGCGGCTCTGCTTCTTCTATTGATTCTGCCGATTCAATAACGCCGCTGTTTTCAAGTTCTTCTGCTGCTTCTTTCTCCGCTTGCTCTTTTGCTTCTTTTTCTTTCTGCTGCTTCTCACGAGCTTTTTGGTTTCTACGTAACTTTTGTAACCCTTCTATGATTTGCGCACCTGATGGCGAATCAATCATAACATCTACATTTTCAAAACCAAAGGCTTGTGCGTCCTCGTCTGTTAGCCACTTCTTAATGCTTTCACGGTACCGCCTGTCACCTTGCCGCTTTGCCCTTGCTTTAGCTTCTGCACTCCTGCTTAGTGGTGCCGATGGGTCATTATCACGGTACTCTTGTACCGTTTCATAGCCCTCTTGTATCGCTAAAACTCGTGCCTGATAACCACGCCGCCCCGCTTCTTGTCGCTCTTGAAGCCGTGCTTGTGTTCCGCTTACTTCTTTGTATAACGCTTGTCCAGTTTTGTCATAAGTTTTTACTTGCGCAGTTGCCTTAGAATAGAGCTTCTCCGGGGTCAACTTTGCAAGCCGGTTAATACTGGCTTGTGTTATGTTTTTGGGGATTGGTGGAAGTATTCCTGATGGGAATGAGTAACCACGTTTTTCTGCACGTTTTATGAAGCTCTGAATACGTTTTCGTTGCTTCATATAGAGCGCTTTCTTTTCGGAAATTTTCTTTGCCAAAAATAGCACCTTCTTTCGGGGTTGAGGAGGATAGATTTGCTATCCCCCTCGAATAGAGCTTATACTACAGAGCAGGTGATAAACTGCTTGCCTGCGTAGTTCTTGCTGTCTTTGTGGTAGACCTCAATAGCCCATTCTTCCTCAGTTTCATCTTTCATTTCATTATAAATGTTGATGAACGTAGTCCAGAACGCTTCACTACCTGTGGTATACTTTTCACCGTCCTCGTCAACGATGATGTATACCTCATAGTCCTTATTATCGGACTTCTCGTTGTGAATCTCAAGAATCGCCCACAAGTCCGGCTTGATAACTACACTTGCACCTTTACACGCCATGTCCAACGGGACTGCGTTGCTGGTATCGGCAAGCTGAATCTGCTGCTTCTTAGTCAGTTCCTTGCTGCTTGTCTTAACCGTTGCACTGTATCCTGTCATTTTTGTTACCCCTTTTCTTATTTAAGTTGATTTTGTTTATCCTTCTGTGACTTCTGTCGCTTTCGTTCCACGAGGTGGGAGCTGTTTAGCGTTCAACAGAAATTCTTCCTCGGTCATACCGTACAGCGTTTTAAACACTTCACTGCCAACAATGTGTACAGCCTTGACCTCATCAGTGTCAATCCGCGCCTTGACCGCTTTCAGCGCCTCGTCTGCGTTTTTGAACACTTCCGGAAATTCTACCGTTTCGTTGAACGGCTCCGCTTCTGTGACGTTCAAGCACATAACTGTGATTCTCGTCCCTTTGATTGTTCTGGTTACCATTGGTACTCGTGCCATGATTGTTGCTCCTTTTCTTGTTGTTATTTTGTTTGTCCAACCTGTGCAGTAGGGAGAAACGAGGGTTATCCTTTCATTTTTATTTGATATGGGTAAAACGCACGGTGTCGTAACTCCGTTTCCCTATCGCCATAATTATTGTACCACATTCGCTTGAAAATGTCAAGTGGTTTTTAGAGAAAAAGTTTTCAACTGCGTTAGTACGAAAATGTGGAAAACTTATCACGGGTGTTGAAAACTTTGTGGAAATGTGGAAAACTTCTAACTCGTATCATACGTTACATTCATATTGTATACCTTCCTGAATTGGTAATTAAAATTGAACAAAATATTGGGTTTGTTTAGTTTTCAAAGTGGCTTAACCTTGTCCAGCTTATGCCACGACGCTTGCGTAGCTGTCAATGACATATATATAGAAAATAGGCATGTCCATGTTTTTCCACCCCCTCAATCCCCCTTTCGCGTAAATATCCCGCGCTTCGCTGCCCTTATGCTACGCTCAAATTCACGGTATTCTATGTCATTTATGTATTTTAACCTGTGTAGCGTTGATACCGTTAATTCAATTGCAATTTTGTCCCGCTCTATCGCGTATAACCAATCTATGTATAGCGTTTCAGCGGATATTTCATCACCTTCCCACGTCCGCATTTCATTCTAACCCCAATATCTCAACCGTGTCAAATATCACGTTCCCC
>MOYD01000013.1 GCA_001899395.1 Candidatus Gastranaerophilales bacterium Zag_111
TAATTCCGGCATTGGTTAAACCTCCTCCATATGTTCCGAAAAATATATCATCTGAGCCAAAATGACCTTCTCTTTGAGCTTTATCAAAACAAAATAAGAAAACATGTATATCATAACCGGGTCTATTTGGAGATTTATCACCATTTAGGTCGTAGTAAACATCCATACAAGTGCACCCGGCACCACAAGGTAATGTCATTTTAGAACCATCTTTAAAATAAATACTTCTATCTTTGGTAAAAGCGTGTCCAACATATGGGTCAATGTTTTCCATGTACCAATTAAAATCAGCCTGAGGGCGGTTTGAAGAAGGCAATGTCATATCACGAAAAGAACCTTTGTCCATTTCCATATCTAAAATGGCATTGTTCATCTTACTGTAGTAATTTTTTAACTTTGCAGAATACTCTTTTTTCACTCTCTGGTAATGAAGTGTAGGTATTGTAAGTGCAGCAACAACTCCAACAATTGTCATTGTCAACATAACTTCTGCTAAGGTAAATGCGGCTGAAAGCCTTTCTTTATAAGGTTTTAAGCTTCTACCCCCCCCCCGAAACCCTTACTGCGACTGAATTTTAGCATATTTAACTCTCCTATTTCTTTGTACATAGGAATTATAGCATTTTTTTCTGAGTGTTGCAAGTATTTGCTTTTATCTTTTAACCCAATTTTCAAGGATTTTTAACGGTGAACGGGTTATTGCAAGAGCCCATGCCGGAATGTTTTTGGTGATAATTCCGCCGGCACCTACGTTTGCTCCTTCTTCTAAAGTGACAGGCGCAACAAGTACTGAGTTTGAACCTATTTTGACATTATCTTTCAGAACTGTTTTTGATTTAATTTTTGTCAAAGGGTTGTAGTTTGCAGTAATTGTGCCTGCTCCGATATTTACTTTTTCACCAAGCTCACTGTCGCCAATATAAGACAGGTGACCAACATTTGTATTAGAGCAAATTTTGGACTTTTTGACTTCTACAAAGTTTCCGATTTTGACATTATCCAAAACCTCAACCCCGCCTCGTAAATGCGCGCAAGGTCCTATTTTGCAGTTTTTGCCAATCGTATTTTTGCCTTCAATATAAGTTGCCGGATAAATTATTGTATCTTGTCCGATTGTTGTATCTTCGCTAATCCAGGTCGAATCCGGGTCAACAATTGTCACACCTTCTGTCATATATTTTTCAAGGTTGCGTTTGTTCATCATTTTTGCAGCTTGTGCAAGGTTTAGACGTGAATTTATTCCGTAAATTTCGTCACTGTTTTCAAGAATATACGCATTAACATTAAGGTTTTGGGCTTTGCCCCATGAAATTATATCTGTTAAATAATACTCTCCTTGAGCATTATTTGTTTTTAATTGAGAAAATGCGTTTTTAAACTTACTCCAGTCAAGACAGTAAATCCCCGCATTTACTTCTTTTATAAGTTTTTCGCTGTCTGTTGCGTCTTTTTCTTCGGTTATACATTTTAGAGAGTTATTATCTTCGCGGATAATTCTTCCGTAGCCTTTTGGATTGTCAAAAATTGTGCTCATCACAGTAAGGTCAGAGTTTTGTGATTGGTGGAATTCAACAAAATTTTTAAGTGTTTCTTCTTTAATAAGCGGAGTATCGCCGCAAAGAATTAACACAAACCCCTGATAGTTTTCAAGTTCTGGTGCTACCATAGAAACCGCGTGTCCTGTTCCTAATTGAGGCGTCTGGAGCACTGTTTTTGCGCTGCTGTAATTCGATTTAACAAAATTTTCAACCTCTTGTGCATGATGACCTACAATAACGTATTGAGTTGAAGCAAGATTTTTTACGTTATCTAAAACATAGCCAAGAAGTGTTTTCCCCATTATTTCGTGTAAAACTTTCGGGGTTGTTGCAGAATTCATTCTCGTGCCTTTGCCTGCTGCAAGGATTACGGCTTTAATATCCATAAGTTTTCTCTCCATTTTTCATACAATTATTTTTAATATCTCAAAAAAATAATTGATATGCAAACGAAGAAAATTTATTCCCTAGCCAAGTTTTTCTTTTTTGTAATCCTGACCGCCAACAATCCGTAAGTGGCGGCTTTCGCCTTCGCCAATGGATTTACTTTCAAGATTGTGCTGCTCAACAAGTTCGTGTTGAAGTTTTCTTATCTGCTGGTTTTGAGGGGTTAATTCAACATCTGTTGCACCGGCAAGGATTTTTTCTATCGCCATTTTGGCTTCATCAAGCGCTTTTTCTGTTATGTCATAAAACGTCTGGCGGTCATTGACTTCTGCAATGTCAAGCGCTTCTTTTATTACCTTTTGAATTTGCGCCATTGAATTTGTCTTAACGTAGAATATCTGCAATCTGTTTTCTTCCGCAGTTGATAAGACTTTTGCACCGCCTTTTATAAAGTTTTTATGCGCAATTACGATATCAGCGTCGTCTAAATTTCGTGTTATTTCAGCGTTCAGGTCAAGCCGTTCAATAACTTTTTCCGCAATACTTCTTGATACTGCATAAAGATAAATTTTCTTGAATTTTTTAACTTCTTCAACGTATTTTTGTCTTGAAAAGCTGAATTTAAGACTTTCCGGATGTTCGATTTTTTCATCGAGCGCGTTAATTTTGTCTAAAACAGTTGGTGTTTTTTCGACTGTCGGTTCAGAATTAAAGCTGTAAACCTTGTCAACTTTTCTTATTTCCGGTCTGATAGGCCAACCTCGAAGAATGTAGTCAACTGCTTCTGAGGTGTTTTTGTAAACCGCTAATGTATTTCTGTCTAAAATTTCGATTACTATATCGAAAGTCGGCTGTTTCTCCCGTTCTAATACTGTTTTCTGCGAAGAACGGCGTTTTGCCTCATCATCGCCTAATGTTACGGATTGAATACCGCCGACTAAATCTGATAATGTCGGGTTTTTAATCAAACTTTCCAGGCTATTGCCGTGTGCTGTTGCAATAAGCATAACCCCGCGTTCTGCAATTGTTCTTGCTGCTTGTGCTTCAGCTTCGGTTCCGATTTCATCCACCACAATTACTTCCGGTGTGTGGTTTTCGACAGCTTCAATCATGATATCTTTTTGATACTCAGGCTGTCTAACCTGCATGCGTCTGGCATGTCCGACTGCCGGGTGCGGTGTGTCGCCGTCGCCTGCTATTTCGTTTGATGTATCGACAATTACGACCCTCTTGCCAAGTTCATCAGCAACAAGTCGTGAAATTTCTCTTAATTTTGTAGTCTTACCAACTCCGGGTCTGCCCAAAAATAATATACTCTTATTTTGCAGACATATGTCCTTTATACAAGAAATGGTCCCCGTGACAACCCTTCCAATTCTACACGTAAGACCAACTACTTTTCCCTGTCTGTTTCTTATTGCACTTATTCTGTGCAATGTTCCCGGAATTCCTGACCGATTATCTGATGTGAACTCCTGAACATGCGATGTTATGTAATTTATATCATCATAAGTTATGTCAGAAGCCTCAAGATATTCAATCTTTCCGTCTGAATGCCTTATTTCCGGCGGTCGTCCGATATCAAGCACAATTTCTATCACATCGTCCATCTGAGCATACGATATGTGTTGTCTGATTCTGTCGGGTAAAATCTCAACTAATCTATCTAAATCATTCTGAAATTGTAGGTTGCTCATATTCGCCGCCTTTCTATTTTGATTATAACAAAATATTCCCTGGCTATTAAATGCGATTTACAATGTAATATATCTTCTATATATATTATAACACATGAAACGGTAAATTTTTGGAATTTATTTACTAATTTTGTAGTAATTTTTACAAAACTTTACATTTTAAATCGGGTTCAAAACGTGTAATATCAACACTTTTCATTTTAAAAAATGCAAAAAAAATAAAAAGTCTCGTCCTGTGGATTGAACTTAATTTTACTGCTTTACATTTTGAAATACATCAGAAATCCGGCTTAAAATTTGTTTACAATTATACCTGGTCAACTTTACTTCCATGCTACAATAACTATGCAAAAAGAACAGGAGAGATAAATGACAAATAAAGTTGTAGTTGGCGCTCAGTGGGGAGACGAAGGTAAAGCAAAAATCACTGATATTTTGGCGCAGGACGCAGATTTAATAATCAGATATCAAGGCGGATGTAATGCCGGACATACCGTCGTAGCGCATAATAAAACATTCAAATTTCACTTGATACCGTCCGGAATTTTATACAAAGGTAAAACTTGTTTGATTGGCAACGGGACAGTTGTTTTGCCTGAGTATTTTCAGCAGGAAATCGACGGGCTAAAAGCTGAAAATATTGACCTGGCAGGTTTAAAAGTTAGCCCGCTTGCTTCAATTACAATGCCTTGGCACACTGATATTGACGGCTACAGCGAAGATACAGCAGGTAAAGGTAAAATCGGCACAACCAAAAAAGGCATTGGACCGACTTATACAGATAAAATGAACAGAATTGGGCTAAAAATCGAAGATTTATACTCAGCTGAGGCGTTATCTGAAAAGCTTGACATAATTCTTCCTCTGAAAAATAAACAGCTTAAAGAAGTTTATAACCTGAAAACTTACACCAAAGAAGAGGTTTTAGACTTGTGCAAAAAATATGCTGAAATTTTCAGACCGTATGTTTGTTTTGAGTGGCAAGAACTTCTGCAAAACGCAAAACGCGAAGGTAAAACAATTCTTTTTGAAGGTGCTCAGGGCGTTATGCTTGATGTTGATTTCGGAACTTATCCATTTGTCACAAGTTCAAATCCTGTTGGCGGTGGTGCCGGAACAGGTTCCGGGTATGGACCAACTGTGATTGATGAAGTTATCGGGGTTGCAAAGGCTTATGTCACAAGGGTTGGCGAAGGTCCGTTTGTAACGGAATTGACTGATGCGGTTGGAAAATCAATTCAGGATATAGGACATGAATTCGGTGTCACAACCGGTCGTCCGCGCCGCTGCGGCTGGTTTGATGCAGTTACAATGAAGTACGCTTGTCTTGTTGGCGGTTTGACATCTGTTGCGCTTACTAAAATTGATGTTTTTGATACGTTTGATGAAATCAAAATTTGTACAGCATATAAAGATACAAGAGATGGCAAAATTTATAAATCTTATCCTACAAATGTGTTTATCCATAAGTATTTAGAGCCGGTTTATGAAACTCATAAAGGTTGGAAAACTGATATAACAGGTATTCAAAAATATGAAGACTTGCCGGAAAACTGTAAAAAATATATTAAACGTCTGGAAGAAATTTTAGAAACTCCAATTTCAATAATTTCAGTCGGACCGGACAGACAGCAGACTATTTTTTGTTAAATTATGAGTGACATCTGCAAAACAATCGAATTATTTTTAAAAAAGTACGAATTGGATAAATCCGATTTAAGCTATATTGTTGCATTTTCCGGCGGATATGATTCATTGTGTTTGCTAGATTCGTTAAAAAAAATAACAAAAAACAGGATTATCGCAATACATCTCAATCACAATTGGCGCGGCGAAGAAAGCAACCAGGAAGAAGCAAATTGTAAGAAAATTTGTGAAGAACTTGGCATTGATTTTTATTCTGAAACGCTCAGCGCTGACGTTGCGCATACAGAAACCGCTGCTCGCGCTGCTCGTTATGATTTTTTTGAACGCTGTGCAAAAAAGTTTGACAGCCGGGTTATTTTTACTGCACACAATCAAAATGACAATGCGGAAACGCTTATTTACAGAATTTGTATGGGCACAGGCGTTCGGGGATTGCAGGGAATAAGCGAAAATCGCGGAATTTTTTATCGCCCGTTGTTAAATATTTCCAGAGCAGATATTGAAAATTATTGCAAAGAAAACAAACTTAATCCAAACAATGACAGCTCAAATTCCAATACAAAATACAAACGTAACTTTATACGGACAAAAATTTTGCCATTGCTTTTAGAAATAAACCCAAACACTTTTGATGCAGTAAATTCACTATCAACAGTCGCCAAAGAAGAAAACGAAATTGTAACAGAGTATATTAATAATATATTAGAGAAAATTACAGTCGATGAAAAAATTAGCACAAAGGAATTTTTAAAACTTTCAGCCGCTATTCAAAAACGTATAATTTATGAAATTTTCATCAAAAATAATCTTGATTATGACAGAAAAAAAATTCTAAAAATATGGAAATTTATTAAAGAAAATTCTGAAAATAAATCCGGCAAAACGACCTCTTTGACTGATAATCTCTGGATTTTTGTAAATGAAAATTATGTAGAAATTATCTCAAAATTTGACAATACGCAACCTGTTTTTTTTATTGAAAAAGAAGGAAAATTGGAGACAGAAAATTGGATTTTTGAAATAACAAAATTTGATAAACCTGTTGAAAATTTCCCGCCGGATGATAGCTGCTGTGCGTATGTAAATCTTAAAGATTTTCCGCTGGAATTGCGTTATCGAAAAGACGGTGACATAATTAAACCGTTAGGGTTGAAAGGAACTCAAAAATTAAAAAAATACTTAAATGAAAAGAAAATTCCAAACCATGAAAAAGACCGGCTGATGTTTTTAACCCGTAAAAATGAAGTTCTTTGGGCAATTGGCTTGGGTATTAGTGATAAAATAAAAGTTGAAAAAAACGCATCACATAAATTGACATTCATAAGAAAGAGGGCAGATAAATGGAAATAAAAATCGAAGAATTAAAAGTATTGTTTAGCGAAGAGCAAATTCAGACAAGGATAAAAGAGCTAGCACAGGAAATGAATAGTTTTTACGCCGGCGAAGAAGTCATTGCCGTATGCGTTTTAAAAGGTGCTGTAATGTTTGCGGTTGACCTTGTGAAAAATCTTGATATGCCGCTTAAAATGGAATTCATAAGACTGTCAAGCTATGGCTCTTCAACTTCGACTTCCGGAAAAGTGAATGCGGTTGACATAAAACTTCCTGACCTTAACGGGAAGAATGTTTTAATCATAGAAGACATTGTTGATACAGGTTTGACCGCGAAATTTTTACTGGATTTTATGCACTGCAATTTCAACGCCAAGTCAATCAAATTCTGCTCTTTACTTGACAAAAAAATAACCAGAAAAGTAGATATCGAACCTGATTACTATGGTTTTGACGTTGATGATAAATTCGTTGTTGGCTACGGACTAGACTACGACGGCTATTACAGAAACCTAAAATACATCGGCTATAAAGAATTATCCTAAAATCATATAAATATGTTAAATTTTGTTATTTTTATTTACAATATGGAACCTCAATGTTAATATAAAATCATAACAGAGGGAAGTATGACAACAGCAAGTAAAGAGCGTGTAAAAAAGGCAATGAAGAGTGTTGGTATAAATACTCTTACAGAATTAGCTAATGAAGTAGGCATTACAAAAAATCAATTATCAGTTATTTTATCTGATAGATATAATCCTATAAAAGCTACTTTTTTTGAATTAAGTGAAGTTTTAAGAGTTACACCCGATAAATTGATTGATTTTCAATCAAATGGTAAAAATAAACCAAAATGTCGTGCTCTTGTTAAGCATAATAGTAAATACTCTGCAATTGAATTATTTGCAGGTGGCGGAGGGCTTGCTTTAGGCTTAGAACAAGCTGGAATTGATACAATTTTACATGTTGATAATGATAAATATTGTTGTGATACATTATCTAAAAATAGACCTAATTGGAATGTAGTTTGTTCTGATGTTTCTAAAATAGATTTTAAACCTTATAAAGGAAAGATAAATATTGTAACAGGTGGATTTCCTTGTCAAGCATTTAGTTACGCAGGTAAGAAATTGGGTTTTGAAGATACTCGAGGTACGTTATTTTATGAATTTGCTCGTTGTGTAAAAGAAACAGCTCCATTAATATTTGTAGCGGAGAATGTTAGAGGACTAATTTCTCATGATAATGGAAGAACTTTAAAAACTATTATTGATATTTTTGAAAGTCTTGGATATAATATCCAAACAAAACTTCTGAATGCTGTAAACTATAATGTTCCCCAAAAAAGAGAACGCATTGTAATCGTCGGAACCCAAAAAGATACAACAATAAAATTTGAGTATCCTAAAGAATCTAAAAAGATAAAAACATTGCGTGAGGCTCTAAAAAATGTTCCAAAGTCTGAAGGTCAGACTTATAGTACGGCTAAAAAAGAAGTTTTTAAACTAGTACCTCCAGGTGGTTGTTGGAGGGATTTACCTTTGAAAATTCAAAAATCTTATATGGGTAAAAGTTTTACAAGTGGTGGTGGTCGAACCGGAATGGCAAGACGGATTTCTTGGGATGAACCTTGTTTAACTTTAACTTGTTCACCTAGTCAAAAACAGACAGATAGATGTCATCCAGATGAAGTAAGACCTTTTACTATTAGAGAATATGCAAGAATTCAAACTTTTCCTGATGATTGGGTCTTTGCAGGTGGCATGGGGCAACAATATAAGCAAATTGGAAATGCAGTACCTGTAGAATTGGGAAGACAAATAGGTATACAGATAAAAAAAGCAATAGATACTTATAAAAAGTAAAGATTTATAATTGTTTAACTAATTCTTGTATAACTTCATTTATTAAATCTGTACTATCAACTTCATCAGCTATTGAAACAAAAGTTGCTATTAATTCGTTGTAGAAATTTTCATCCCCTGTAAGTCTGTGCCAAAAATCTTGACCAATAATTACAGGATATTCTTCATTAATTGTTCTGTAAAATTGTGATAAATCTTTTTCTGTACCATATAATATTCCGACAATGCAATCAATATTGGGGTTAAAATTAGGTAAGTGGTTTGTCCTTGCTAAATTTTTTATGGATTTAAAATCCTCTTTTATTGACGTTATATCCGCATAGTTAATAGTATTTGGTCCTGATTTAATCTGGCAATATTTTTTCCTCCCGTCTAAAGCGTCTATAAACTCAATATCAATACCAGTAGTTGTAGAAGCCAGACCCGATAGAACTTCACAACAGAATGTTTGAATTTGAGTTCCGAAAGATGTGTTAATAGATGTCCCTAAAATTCTAGGGTAAACTAAAGCCTTTGCCATATTCTCTTTTGACGTGTTTCCAAAAGCAAAATTAGCAAGATAATTAACTAGAAATGGATTAATTATAAATTCTTTAATCTTTTTTAATTTTTTAGTGTTTTTTATATGATTTGCAACAATGTTCTTTTTAAAAAATAATTTAGCCTTTGCTAATATCTCTAATCTTTCTTCTTTGTTCATAATCCACCTCTTTCATGAGGATTATAGCATAAATTTTTATTTACAAAATGGAGCGGGCAACGAGACTCGAACTCGCGATCTTCTCCTTGGGAAGGAGACATTCTACCACTGAACTATGCCCGCATGGTTTACTTTATTTTAGCACAAATATTTTATTTTATACAACTCTGAATTATTTACCTATTTACAAAGGCTTCTATATGTTATAAGCTAATTAAATAGCTGAAGGAGAACGTATGAGTAAGAAAGTTTTTGCATTTGATATGGGTAAAGCAAGTATAGGTTATTGTGCCCGTGAAGATAATGAGATAAAAGAAGCTAACTCAATAATTATTGATAGAGAACATTCGGATATTAGTTCTTTAAGAGATAGAAGAAGAGTAAAAAAGACTTTAGATGCGCATAAAGCAAGAGAAAAGTTTTTTATAAAGGTTTGGACTGATTGTGGTTTAGTGCCTTTAGATACAAACAGTGCTGAATTTAAAAAAGAGTTTTCTGCAAAAAATGACCAAACTATTTATACATCTTGTCTTTTAAGAATTGTTTTATTGCAAAATAAAAAACTTGAACAATGGCAGATATTTAAGGCTTTATATAATGCAATTCAAAGACGCGGATACGACCCAAATCTGGCATGGAAATCTGCTCAATCTGAGGATGACAAAGAAAATCTTGAACTTATCCAAAAATATACTCAGGAAAATGATATAGAATTAATCGCAAATGATGATTATAAATATCCTTGTTATTATGACGCAATAAGACTTGGATTGTGGTGTGAAAATAAACCTGATGAATTTGAACGAACTGTTAATCAGCAAAGTTTAATCAAGGTGAGAACTACTTCTTATGTTGCACCAAGACAGCTTATTGAAAAAGAATTAAAACAATTATGGATAAATGCGCAAAAACAACTTTCTGAATTGAATAAATATTCGGTTGAAGAATTTTTGTATGGTGAATATGAAGAGGCTTACGGTTCTTATGTAAATCCTGATTACAAAAAATATATGGGAACTGAACACGATTGGCAAGGTGTTTTAGGTCAAAAAATTCCAAGGTTTGATAATCGAATTATTGCAAAATGTAAACTGCTGCCAAAACGAAATGTATGTAAAGCTAATACCTTAGAAAATGTAAGTTTTGTTTTGCTGATGAAATTAAAAAATTTGCGATTGACAATGCTTAACGGTCGCAAGAAAAAGTTAGATCCTTCGGAAATCAAAAAGATTTATGACAATTGGTTACAGGAATCTAATAATGGCAAAATTTTAACTACAACTATTACAAAGACAAAAATAGAAAAGGTACTTGGCGAAAAAATCTCAGCAGAAACAAAAACTCTAAATGATGATTTAAAAGTTAATATTTCAGGCAGGTCATCTTTTTGTAAAAGGGCTTGTAAAATTATGAATAAGTTTATCTTATCGGGGGAATTGTACCCTCTTGATATGGACATAACGGAATTTTTAGACCCTGAAGATTGCCCAAATAGAATTACAGAAGAAGAAATTCGTTCCATGTTATCAAAAATTGGGGATTGGAATAAATTATACATTCCTGATAATCGTGGTGAAAATATAAGTGATGAAGAACTAACTAGGGTTAAAACTGATTTAATGATTGGTGATATTACTAATCCTATTGTTAGAAACAGGCTTCAAATTTTTAGAGATTTATTGCTATATTTAGAGAAAAAATATGGTAAACCTGATGAAGTAATATTTGAGTTTGTTAGAGAAGGTGCTGATAATTCCTTGTTTGGGAGAGCTAAGGCGCAGGCTGCTGAAACTAACATGAAAATAATGGAGAAAAATAATCAGTTAATAGTTAATGAATTAAATGCTGCCGATGCCTACAGTGCTGTAAATTTTGAAAAACTTAAACTCCTTAAAATGCAGGCAGGTCGTTGCGTTTATTCGGGAGATAATATTTGTGTAGAAGATTTTGACAAATGCGAAATCGACCATATTTTCCCGCGGACAATGGGCGGGAATGACGCTTTGTATAATAAAGTTTTGTGTTTCAGGGTTGAAAACCAGGATAAACGGGGTAGAACACCTTATGAGTGGTTATCTTCCGATGAAGATAAATGGGCAAATTATGTCAAAAGACTAAATGACATAAAAGGTAGTTTGGGCAAAAAGAAATTTGAACTTTTAACAAGCAAGCCGGAAGATTGTGCAAAACTTATTGAAAGTTACAATGGATTAGCTGAAACAAGTCATATTGCAAGGGTTGCCCAACAAATAACGGCGTTTGTTTTCGGTTGGGGGTTGCAGGTTGAAGGTGAAAAACGACATATTTTTGTTAATAACGGTTCTTCAACTCACGCAATAAGAAAACGTTACGGGCTAAACTCTTTGCTTGGAAATGATACCAAGAAAAACAGAGATAATGACAAACACCATGCTCTTGACGCAATTTGTATAAGTTATTCCAGAGATTTCAAATATGATGAAAAATCTAAGAAGGATATAATCAAAGGCTTTACACGTGAAATGGTTAAAAAAGTTATTGAAGAAATTATTCCTTACCCTTATACAAATAAAAAACCTTTCAAGGGTAATGTAAGACCTCTTGAGACAATCTATGGATTAAGAACTTATGGTGATAAATCTTATATAACTCAAAGAGTTTCTCTTGAAGATATTGAGCAGAAAGATAAAAAAATTAAATCTATAGTTGATGAAGTCATTAAAAATGATTTAATGGAAAAACTTTCGCAAAAGATGGATTCCAAAGATTGGGTAAATATGCTGCAAAACTATATTCACCCGAAAAAGAAAACCAGAGTTAAAAAAGTAATGATAGTTGTGTCAGAGGGCGAAATTGAAAAAGATAACAATGATAGAGAACGTATAGGGAGATACTGTGACTTTGGAACAAAGGGTACCAAACATCAATTTAAACGTTCAAAGGGACATAAAGGGCAAATACTTTACTTTAACGAAAAAGGTGCAGTGAAAATTATGCCGGTCTATGCAAATATTAAAACTCAAGATATCAAGGATAAATTATTGGCGCTTGGTTGTAAATTGTATCGAAACGGCGAAATGTTTTATTCAGGATGTTTAATTGATATATTAAATGAGTTTAATGTAGGTAATATTACTTACCCACCGGGAACTTATAAGTTAAGAACAATTGAAGAAGTAGGAACAACTAAAATAGAGACCAATAATGGAATAGAACTTAGATTCAATATTAAAAATTTGGTTCGGGCAAATTTTAAAAGGAATTGGAGTTGACATAAAAAAAATGTTCATTACATGTAGGATATGAGTTATCATATCCTGCATATTACAACACCTAATTGTTACCTATCGGTTGATAGGGGGCTGTTATTTTGTAAACTTGATAATGGTGAAACAAATATGATAGCCTTGGCTGATTTAAAGGCTATTATTGTCGTTACGCACGGTGTATCTTTTTCCAATCATTGTTTGGCAAAATTATTAGAAAATAACGTTGTAATACTGCATTGTGATAATCATTACCAACCAACGGGTTGGAGTTTGCCGTTAGAAAGAATTGTCAGGACAAAAGTTTTTTATAACCAGATTGCCAGAAATGAAGAATTTGAAAATCTGTTGTGGAAATCAATATTAAGATGTAAGGTACTAAATCAGGCAAATAATTTGGATTTAATGGGAGATAATGACCATAACTTGTTCAAATTAATAAACAGACCTTTAATGAGTGAAGCAAATATTGCAAGACAGTATTGGGAACACTATTTTTCTGAGATTGGGAACCCGCAAAAAAGAGAACATCAATGGGCAGAAACTTTTGAAAACGGTTGTTTGAATTATGGTTATGCAATTATTAAAACTTTGATTTATCGTTCAATTATTGTGCATGGCATGATTGCAAGTTTGGGGGTACATCATCTTGGGAAATATAAAAGTACCCCTTTGGTTTATGACCTTATGGAGCCGTATAGACCTTTTGTTGATTATTATTTTTATAAATTTTCTCAAGACTTTGCTGATGAGTATGACAGTAAGGATTTTAAAGCATGGAGTCACTTTATTGCAAATTGTATTAGGAACTATCGTTTAAAAATCAATGAAACCAGTTATAAACTTGTTGATACTATTGATATTTATATTGAAAAGATAACTGATGCTTATATTAAATTTGATTGCAGCAATATATTTTTGCCTAAAATCGAAGAACAGTACCTTTATATAGACAAACAAAGGAACAGAGAATATGAGGAGTAAATATCGTATGGGATGGTTGATAGTATGTTTTGATTTACCGGTTGGCGAAAAGGAAGAAATGCGACAGGCAACTAGATTTAGAAAATCTTTATTAGAGCAGGGGTATTTCATGCTGCAAAATTCAATATATGTACGCTCTTGTGTAACTTATGACAAAACAGACCAACATGTCAGAAATTTAAAAATGATAGCCCCGCTAACTGGAACGATTACAGCGTTTTACATAACAGACAGACAGTGGAGTTTATCAGTAAACATACACCAAATAAATTACAAAAAATCAAAATACCAAAAACAAGCCGGAGAAAACACAGAAAAACAAATGACATTCTGGTAACTTTGTGATAAAATGTCATGTAGAAGTATTAAATTTTAAGGATTTAGAGAATGAGTCAATTCGTACAATATTGCAGAGGAGCTAACTATTCTCTTTTCAATTATGATTGGACTATTAGTTTAAAATATCTTACAAGTTTATTGTATCATAAATTATTTAATTTGTATATCCATTATAACATATTTTAAACTAATAGTAAATCAAAACGCGGCATCGTATTGTTCTTCTTGCCAATTATTATAACATATTTTAAACTAATAGTAAATCAAAACGCATATTCACGCATAAATACGCAAATTTTTATTATAACATATTTTAAACTAATAGTAAATCAAAACAGCCTTTTATAAGACTTCCCATGCCTGCATTATAACATATTTTAAACTAATAGTAAATCAAAACATATAGTTGCATTAAAACATCATCCTTTAAATTATAACATATTTTAAACTAATAGTAAATCAAAACTATATCGTGTGAGAAGTATGGCTTAGATGCATTATAACATATTTTAAACTAATAGTAAATCAAAACCGTTTCTAACTAATAATGTTGCTTCTGCTGATTATAACATATTTTAAACTAATAGTAAATCAAAACCGTTTTTCCGTTTATCGTTGCTTTTTCAATTATAACATATTTTAAACTAATAGTAAATCAAAACAGATCAGTGTTATATCGTGAAAGATTTCTTGATTATAACATATTTTAAACTAATAGTAAATCAAAACAATAGCAAGATAGATGTTTCCTTTAAAAATTATAACATATTTTAAACTAATAGTAAATCAAAACATATATTCTCTAACAATCATTCTGATAATATTATAACATATTTTAAACTAATAGTAAATCAAAACATATATTCTCTAACAATCATTCTGATAATATTATAACATATTTTAAACTAATAGTAAATCAAAACGTGTTTTGCGATTGCAAAATAATATCTTATATTATAACATATTTTAAACTAATAGTAAATCAAAACGATCCGTAAGAATTAACGGAACTCTTGATATTATAACATATTTTAAACTAATAGTAAATCAAAACATTACATTTGTAGTTTAACTCGTTGTTGTTATTATAACATATTTTAAACTAATAGTAAATCAAAACGCAATGTGGCATGTGCAGCAAGTTAATAAATTATAACATATTTTAAACTAATAGTAAATCAAAACTCGGATGAAACTCTTGTGTATAATACGGCATTATAACATATTTTAAACTAATAGTAAATCAAAACCCAGATTTGCCGTAATCTTCAAGATAAACAATTATAACATATTTTAAACTAATAGTAAATCAAAACCATTCGCCTTGCCCTTAACAATTTTTGATAATTATAACATATTTTAAACTAATAGTAAATCAAAACACCCTCCTTATATTTTCTTTTAAAATTTTATTATAACATATTTTAAACTAATAGTAAATCAAAACTATATCAAGCTCATAAAGTTCTTGTT
>MOYD01000014.1 GCA_001899395.1 Candidatus Gastranaerophilales bacterium Zag_111
TGCTTTTATTCTTTGTTCCGTCAAGTTCAATCATAATGCTGTCAATTTCATATTGGTTTACAGCATTTTTGTTAAGCAGTGCTGGAGTGATTTTTCTGTTAATATTTTCAACTGCCTTTTGAACACTTTTGCCGCCAAATTCTTGACCGTTATCGCGAAGCTCCAAAGCTTCAAATTTTCCTGTCGATGCGCCTGACGGGACACAAGCTGAACCATGTGCACCTGAAAAAAGAGTAACTTCAACTTCTAATGTTGGATTTCCTCGAGAATCCAAAATCTGACGTGCATGAATATTTTTAATTGCTGATGACATATAAATCCCCCTTTAACTTTTAATACCAAAATATTTTAACCTACCGGCACATAAAATTTATCACCTGATTAGGTTTTGATAGGATTTATTTTAGGTTAAATTTTGCAAAATGTATCAATATATTTATAAACTAAAGCTCAGTGATTGATTTTTTGCTAAAATATAATTAACAATAAAAGGTGGGTATGAAAGAGCGATTATTATTATTTATTATAGTCTTGGGATTAACAGCATTTATTTACATGTTCCAAAGTTACACAGTTTGGGGACTTGCGATTTTAGTTTCTTTAATGACTGTTTATGCAATCTTTACAAACCTTGCTTACAAGCTCAAAAAAAGAAAAATCTTAAAAGAACCGCCTTTGAGAAACGAGAACTACAAACCGTTTGTAAGTATCATGATTCCTGCGCACAACGAAGAATCAGTTATAGCAAACACAGTTAAAACAGTTCTTGAACTTGATTATCCAAACTTTGAAATAATCGCAATTGATGACAGAAGTACAGATAACACTGCTTCTGTTTTGAAAGCCCTTGAAAAACAATACCCGAACAAAGTTATCGCATTTATCAGAGATAAAAACGCATTCCCGGGTAAATCAGCTGTACTAAATGATGCCTTGAAATTTGCAAAAGGCGAAGCGATTTTAGTATTTGACGCTGACGCAACAATGGAAAAAGATTTCTTAACAAACCTGATTTACGAGCTTGAACCAAAAGACGTTGGCGCTGTTCAGGCAAGAAAAATTGTCAGAAACAAAGATCACAACCTTTTAACAAAATGTCAAAACAACGAAATGACAATGGATACCCACTTTCAAGTTGGCAGGGATTCTGTAAAAGGCGCTGTTGAACTTCGCGGGAACGGCGAACTTATCAAACGCGCTGCAATCGACGATATTGGCGGCTGGAATAATTACACAATCACAGACGATCTTGATATGTCAACAAGATTGCATATCAAAGGTTGGGACGTTAGATTTTGCCTTGATACCGCGGTGTATGAAGAAGGGATAATTTATCTTTTCCCGCTCTACAAACAAAGAAGAAGATGGCTGGAAGGCACAATCAGAAGGTATCTTGAATACTTTTGGGACATCTTAACCTCAAAAAAAATGTCAATGCGTGTCAGAGTTGATATGATTGCTTATATTTCAGAATTTATCATGCCGGCATGGTTTATTATTGAAATCGGTATTCTTATCTTAAAAATATTATTAAAAGACGCGCAACCGCATACATTGATGTCATCTGTTATTATGGGATGTATTATCGGTTTTGGGTTTGTTATGGCGTGCAGATACAGTTTAAGACGTTATGACAATCTGCCGCGGCTTGATGCTCTTATCCAATCAATTTACACATCGGTTTATCTTCTTGTAATCTGGTTCCCGCTGGTTCTTTTCATTGGATTTAAAATTTTGTTTATGAAAAAAGATATGAATTGGGGTAAAACCGCCCACGGACTTGTCCAGCACGAGCATGCAATACAAAAAGCCAAAGCTAAAATTAAACAGGCAAAAGAAGAATTAAAAAAATTACTACTGGCAAAATAGGAGAAATATAAATGACAACTTTAACAATTGAAGATGTAAAAAATAAAATAAGAGCAGTTCCGGATTTTCCAAAACCCGGTATTATCTTTAGAGACATCACAACAGGGATTAAAGACCCTGACACTATGAGAGCAATGGTTGACTATCTTTGCGACCAATATAACGGAGTAAAAATTGATTACATAGCAGGTATTGAAAGCCGCGGGTTTATATTTGGAATGCCTATGGCTTACAAACTCAACTGTGGATTTATACCGATTAGAAAACCTAACAAACTCCCTGCTCAAACGATAAAAGAAAGTTACGACCTTGAATATGGTTCAGATTCAATTGAAATTCATGCAGACGCAATCGAACCGGGCGCAAATGTTTTAATCGTAGATGATTTACTTGCAACAGGCGGCACTGCAAAAGCAGCCTGCAATCTGGTTAAAAAAGCCGGCGGGAACCTTATCGGAGCAGCTTTTCTAATTGAACTGGCAGAACTTCACGGACGCGACAAATTAAATAATTGCGGTAAAATAGTTTCCATGTTACAATATTAGTAAAAATAATAAAACTTAGGAGATATGAAATGAAAAGATTTGCAATTATTATGGCTTTAATGCTAGTACAAACACAAGTTACAGCAATGGCTGCAACAACAAACAACAACTACAATAAACAACCTGCTCAAAAAACACAGAACGTTAATACAAAACAACAGCAGCAGGCAAAACAAACTAAGCCGGCTAACAACGATGAATACCTGCTTAAATACAATATCAATGATTTAGAAGCAGCACCTTGGCTTAATGGCGGCAAAAGAAAAATCTAAAAATTTTTAAATAATAAGGCGGCATTTGATAAAATCAAATGCCGCCTTATTGTTTTATCTTACTTATCCTTATTCTTTAAGGAAGGACTCATAATTTCTTGCCAGCAGGTGTGTTTTAACCTGATTAATCAAGTCCAGCGCAACCCCAACCATGATGATTAAGGAAGTTGCCCCAATACCTTGCATTGTTTCTATTTTAGTGAAGAAACTTGCAATGGACGGCACAAGAGCAATAATACCCAATCCAATTGCACCGATAAATGTTGTTTTAGACAAGATTTTATCAAGTGCTTCAGCAGTTGGTTTGCCCGGCTTAATACCAGGGATAGACGAACCATACTTTTTAAGATTGTCTGCAATATCTTTCGGCTGCATATTTGGCATAATTGATGCGTAGAAGAACGTCAACGCAATGATCAGCCCTACATACAAAAGATAATACCAAATACCTGTTGGGCTTAAATAGTGGTTAAGTGTCATTACTATATTTTTTGCAGCCATTGACTTGAAATTAGCCTGACCGACTAAAGCCAAAATCGTTGACGGGAAAAGCAATATTGCAATCGCAAAGATTATTGGCATAACCCCGCCAGGGTTGAGTTTAAACGGAATAAACGAATTCATACCGCCGTAAACCTTGTTGCCAATTTGTCTTTTCGGATTAACGATAATAACTTTTCTCACTGCTTCTTGCATAATTACAATGAAAATCATTGCAGCAAAAAATATTGCTAACAGTAATAACAGTCCAAGCTGTGTCTGCGGTCTAGCCATAACAAGTTTGCTTGTATTAGAAACCATAGTTGGTATATTACATAAGATACCACAGAAAATGATAAGCGAACCACCGTTACCAATACCATTTTCTGTTATGAGTTCAGATATCCACATAACAAGCACGGCACCTGCTGTCAATATGCAAATAGAACTTGCATAGAACACAATAGGATTAACCGTAGAAATTATAGCGCCAGGTAGTTGATGTAAGTACAACATAAAAATAAATGATTGGAATACAGCTAACACAACAGTAAATATTCTTGTATATTGTGAAAGCTTTCTCCTGCCTGCTTCACCCTCTTCTTTTTGCAGCTTTTCCAAAGAAGGAATAACTACAGACACAAGTTGTACTATAATCGAAGAAGTGATAAAAGGTCCGATACCTAAAGCTAAAACCGAAACTTTAACCAAGGCACCGCCTGAAAACATATCAAGAAAGCCTAAAATATTGTTTCCGCCGTTTGTGTTTACAATATTGGCAAATACTTGGTTATTAATGCCATACAAAGGCATCAATATACCAAAACGCCATACAGCAATCATTAAAAACGTAAACAAAATCTTCTGCTTTAACCCCGATGCGTTCCACATCGACATCAAATCTTCAGGAGTAGGTCCTTTAATACCTTGTGCCATTATACTAACTCAACCTTTCCGCCTGCAGCTTCAATTTTTTCTTTAGCAGACGGAGTTACATAAGCTGCTTTTACTGTAACTGCTGACTTGATTTCACCGTTACCCAATACTCTTAAACCAACGCAAGTAGGGTGAATAGTTAATTTTTCTTTTAGAGCTTCTAAAGAAATTTCTTTAAGTCCTAAAGCATCAATTCTACCAACGTTAATTTGAGCATAGTTAAGTTTTGAGTAAACCTGGAAGCCTTTCAATTTTGGAAGTCTTCTGTATGCCGGCATTTGCCCGCCTTCAAAACCTCTTTTAGAAGAGTTACCGGATCTTTGACCTTCACCGTTATGACCGCGGCAAGATGTTTTACCGTGTCCTGATGAACGACCTCTGCCAACTCTTTTAGATTTAGATGTAGAACCTTGAGCAGGTTTTAAATCTTCTAATGTTATATTTGCCATTTTATTTCCTCTTTTCTATATACTTTATAATCTTTACCTAACTTTGGGCAACTATTTAACAATCTCAACAAGATGAGAAACTTTGTTTACCATGCCCATAATTGTAGCACTGTCTGCGTGTTCAACAATTTGGTCTTTTTTAGTTAAACCCAAGCCTCTTACAACTCTGCATTGTTTGTCTGAAGCGCCGATTAAACTTCTTACAAGTTTAATTTTTATCATATTTGATTTTTTATCTGCCATAATTTTAATTCCTTATAATTAAATTTTGTCTTACTAGTTTAAAAGTTCAGCCATTGTTAAGCCGCGTTTTTTAGCAACATCATTAAACGGGGTTAATGATTTTAGAGCTTCGATAGTAGCGTTTGCTGCGTTAAGCGGAGATTTTGAACCTAAAGATTTTGAAAGAATGTTTTCAATACCTGCAAGCTCTAATACTGAACGAACCGCACCGCCTGCAATAATACCAGTACCAGCTGAAGCAGGTCTAAGCATTACAGCACCGGCACCAGATTTCCCTGTGATTGGGTGAGGAATTGTTGTTTTGAAGATAGGTACATTGATAACATTTTTTCTACCGTCAGCGATTGCTTTTTGGATAGCGATAATAACTTCGGATGCTTTAGCACAGCCGATGCCGACTTGTCCTTTTTTGTTGCCTACAATAACGATAGCACGGAAGCTTAATTTTTTACCGCCTTTTACAACCTTGGTTACACGGCTGATTTGAACAACTGTTTCAGTCCATTCTGATTGTGGTTTTTCTTCGGTTGTTTCGATTTTTTGTTTTCTTGCACGGCTTTTTCTGCCTCTTGCAGGTTTTTCTTCTGTAACTGTTTCTTCGGCAACAGCTTGTTCAGAAACAACTGTTTCTTCTGATTTAACTTCTTCAGATACAGTTTCTGCTGCTTCAGTTACATTTAATTCTTCATTGTTTTCCATTCGTTTTACCTTTCTTGTAATTTTACTTCTAATAATAAAAAATTTTTATTACCGGATTGGGTATCCGTATATAAATTTGAATACGCCAAAATAAAAGCTATTTCAGCTATTTTGAAATCGTATTCGAACTTTTAACTTCTGACAGATTAAGTATATAAAAAAAACAGTATAATGTCAAGCAGTGTCTTGATAATAAGTATGGACATATCCCTCTCCCCCTTGGGGCAGAGGGTAGAATTTCAACTTGAGAGCCTAAGCTCGAAAGTTTGAAATTCGGGTGAGGGGCTACAAGGGTTGAACAAACTTACATATCTAAGCCCCTCTCTGAAATTTGAAAATTCGCTCTAGCTCATTATCAAATTTCTTCTCTCCCCAAAAGGGAGAGACTATGTCCTACAAATCCCGAAGGACTTTTCTCCTCCCCCTGCGGGGGAGGCTGGGTGAGGGGGCGGATAGCTTAGTAGCCATTCCCCACCCCCGTCAACCAGATATTACTCTTATTCTACAACTGTCTCAACGTGCCAACACTGGTTGTCCTTGTTGTATTCTGCGGTCTTACACCTAAAGCTGTCTTTTGGGTTGGTGTTAGTTGTTTTATTATTTTGCGTTCAGTTGTTTGGGCTGTTTTTGGTTGCGGAGCACTTACCTTTTCTGTATCTTTCTTTATCGGTGCACCTTCTTTGCCCAAGCTCCAACGGAAACCTGCTGTCAAGGATAT
>MOYD01000015.1 GCA_001899395.1 Candidatus Gastranaerophilales bacterium Zag_111
AACTTTTGTTAAAACAAGTCCCTTATCAAGTTCGCGTTTTAAAAGAACTTTGCCAACCGGATTTTCAAGTGCTGCAATATCACGAATTCCCTGTATCATATCGCGCATTTTGTTTTCATCAAGTTTTAGACGGTTGAAAGTTGATTTTGTGATTTCACCGACCTCAACAAGACTTTGCGCGGCGTCTAAATCTTTTCTATTAGCTGCAAAAATCTCTTCTTTAGTTTCTTCAAGCGCGTTTGCAGCTTTTAAAAGTGCTTGGTTTTTGATTTCAGCATCAAGCTGTGCGACTTTTAAAGACGCTTGTTTTGCCTGTTTTGCAATATCAATAAAATTTTCAACCATAATAATACCCTATAAAATCGTTATGTTATCGCGTGTGATAACCGCATCGTAATTTTTAAACCCTAAAATATCAACAATATTATCAGAGTGTGAACCAACTAGTTTTTGACAAGAATCGGAATCGTAATTCACAATCCCGCGTGCAAATTCCTGCCCTTCCTCATCTAAAATCGAAACAACGTCACCTTTTTTAAAGTTGTTTTTAACACCGATTACGCCAATTGGTAAAAGGCTTTTTTCACGCGAAATCAAGGCGTGTTTTGCTCCTTCATTCACAATGATTTTACCGATAATATTTGTTGCATATCCAATCCAGCGCTTTTTATCAGACATGCTCGAATGCTGAGGAAGAAACATTGTCCCAAGGTCTTCACCCTCAAAAATTCGTTTGATAATATACGGTTGTTTGCCGTTTGCAATAAGGACTTTACCGCCAAACCTTGTCACCTGGCGTGCTGCACGGAGTTTTGTCTCCATTCCGCCTCTGCCTCCGTCAGATACTCCGGCTGCTAAGGCTAAAATCTCGTCATTAACTTCAACAACTGATTTAATAAGTTTTGCGTCCGGATTGGTTTTCGGGTTTGCGTCATACAAACCGTCAATATCAGACAAAATTATAAGCAAATCCGCATCAAGTTCGCTTGCAACAAGCGCTGACAACTTATCATTATCAGAAAAACAAACCTGCAAGTCTTCTTTGACAAACCTGAGCGCAACATCAAGGGTTGAAACAGTATCATTCTGGTTAATAATCGGGATTGCGCCAAGTTCCAAAAGCTTATTCATTGTTGTTCTAAGGCTCAAATACCTTTCTCGTACGGAAAAATCGTCCTCTGTCAACAAAATCTGTGCCGCAGTTAGTCCATATGTGTCAAACCCGTTTTCATAAATTGACATCAGTTTGCCCTGACCAATTGCCGCACATGCCTGTTTTAAGGCGGTACCTTGTGTATCCTCCAAGCCAAGACGCTTTTTACCAAGTCCTACAGCACCTGAGGTGATTAGAATAACCTCTTTTCCAGATTTTACAAGGCTTGCAATATCCTCAATAAATGTATAGACCCGCGGAAGTGATACATACCCCTCATCGTTTCGTAATACGTTTGTCCCAAGCTTAATTACAATACGTTTTGCTTTAATAAAATTTAATCTGTCCATAAAATAATTTTATCACAAATTAATCTTAAATCTATTTTACACTTATATAAAATTTATAAAGAGTTCTTGTTAAATCTTCGTTTTCATTTATCGCGCTAATTAGTTCATTCCGGATTTCATCTGTTGGTTTTAAAGGGTTAAACATATACAGTTCGTAGATTTCAACTCCTAACGCATCTGCAAGTTTTGGCAAAGTTTCGATTGCAGGTGAAAATTTTCCGGTCTCAAAATAGCTTATATTCGGGGTTCTAATACCAACTTTCTCAGCTAAATCCTCCTGAGTAAGCTTTTTAGCTTTTCGCAGTTCTCTTATTCTTTTGCCAAGTAAAACTTTTACGTTATCCATATTCCCCCTGTCATAATATTATCGCTATAATTGCACAGAAAAAATACAATGTAATATTATAAATTATCTTTACTTATACTATGATATAGTATAATATATAATTAGACTACAAATTATAGACACTTATATAATGTCTAACCGTATAAAATAAGAGGAGATAAAAATGTATAAAAAAGCTTTCACACTTGCAGAAACACTTATTACACTGGGAATTATAGGGGTCGTTGCAGCAATGACTATTCCTAATTTAATGCAAAAAAACTTTGAACGAAAAGCAATTGCAACGCTAAAGGAAACCCAATCAATTATATCACAGGCAATAAGAATGGCAGAAGAAGAATACGGCGACGTTTCCGGTTGGGATATAAAGGCAGCAAACCAAGAAACCGCTGAAAAAATAGCTAATAATCTTAAACCCTTTTTAAAACTCGCAAGTGATTGCGGGGTCGTAGACACAAATGCAGTTTGAGTTACGCATGATTATTACAATCAGTTAAAGGGCACTAAAGAGAGTATTGGAAAATTTTCAACTGAGCGTAATGATTGTTATAAAATCTCCCTGCTTAACGGAAGTTCTATCTGGTGGCGAGGATCCGCTGAAAGCACCAGATATATAACATTTTGGATTGATGTGAACGGCAAGTTAAAACCAAACACTTATGGGAAAGATTTATTTGTTTTTACTTACGGAGATAACTCAATACGACCACTTGGTGCGCCTGATAATGACGATTTTCCGTGGCAAACATCCTGCAAAAAAGATAGTAATGGATATGGCTGCGCATACTATGTTTTACAAAATCAAAATATGAATTACCTGCACTAAAAACTTCTATTTTGTCTCAATAAACTCAATGTTAGGAGAGTATGAAGGTTGTTCTTGTTTTAGGTTTAATTTATTAACAATGCTTGCGCGTTTTTTACGGAACAACATGTCAACGAAAGCTTCAAGACGAGTTACAAAGCCTGCTTCACCGGTTTGTTCATCAATTGTCAAATTTAGAAGCGGTTTATTAAACATCTTCGCGCGGCGTGTAATTCGTTCTACCATAAGCGAATCAGGACCACAGCCAAACGCGGTTATTGTTATTACACCGTCAACTTTATTATCTTTTAAGAAGTGTCCTGCGCTGCCTGTCATTTCGTCTTCGTTTGCCCAATATTTTTCATTACCTAAAGATGCAATACCTTCATCCAGTTGCTCTGATGACAATTGAAGTGATGTATAAACTTCAACATCCATTTTTTCAAGTTTATCCAAAACTTTCATACAAACACGTTCATCATAAATATTATAACCATGTCCGACAAGCGCAATTGATATCGGATATTCTTTTGTTTTATTTGCGATAACAACTTTGCCTTGAAGTGCATAGCTCAAAGCTTTAGAATACGGCATTCCGGATTTTGACATTACATGAAAATTGTTATAACATCTCCAGCCGGCTTTTGAAGCGCGTTTAATAACATTCATATCAGTTATTCCAAACGGTTTAACCGCTTCTGCCAAAAACTCATACAATCCCTGGTTTTTCTCGGATTTATCTAATGTTGCCTCAATCATTGTAAAATCTTTTTTAACAACATTTCTCACTAAATCAGGAAGTCCTCTGATTTTTGAGCAGTTATAAATCTTATTGTCTATTGATTGAAGCGACGGTACAAAAATCTTATCAACACCTTTATTTAAAAGGTTCAAAATGTGCCCGATATAAACTTTTATAGGAAGACATGTTTCTGTCACAACAAGCCCTGCACCTTCTGACATTGTTTGTTTTGTCGTAACATCAGACAGTATAATTTTGATACCTAAGTCATTAAAAAACCCGTAATAAAACGGATAGTTATTATAAAATGACATTGCTCTTGGGATACCGATTACTTTTTCTTCTGTGTTTGATTGTGCCATGACCTATTTTCCTAACTTTTTACTATATATATAATAATCCAAAAAAATATTTTTTGATAGTTTATGAGCAATTTTGTAAAAATTTATTTAATAAAATAGGAATGAATTTATGGTTGAGTGCGCTGAAATCAAAAACGAATTCGTTTATTCCGGCATCAAGCAGCTCGTCAATATCTGAAAAATTTTCCATAATTTCGTCTTCAAACATGTGCATTCTGCAAAATCCGTCACAAACAAACGGGTAAATTTTCTTTAATGACGGGTCTTTTAGTGCATACTGCCCGTTGTGGCAAGGTGCAGTGCATGAAAGTCTTGAAACTATTGCACTGTCGTTATTTAAAGGACACAAACCCATACTCAATACTCTTTTATTTCCGGCTATTGTGTATTTTCTGTTTGGAATATAATTTTTGAGTTTTTTCAAGGTCTTCAACATTGACTGATAATCATTAAAAGAAGTAAAATCAACAGTGTCAATATTTGCCATTGCATTAAGACATTTTATTGACATACTGTTTAACAGGTTAATCCCTTGTCCTATCTCAAAAGGAATATGATTTACATCAGTATCATTTATAAACTGCCAAAAGTAACCGATGTTGTTTATAATTAATAAATCGGGATTTGGAATTTGTAAAAGCAGATTTTTTTCATACTCATAAACTCTGTCAAAATCACGTTCGATTAGAATTTTTGGGGTCGAAAGCTGAAATTTTATCCCGTATTTTTCGCAAAATTTCTTCACTTTGTTTACTACCTGTGAGAAACTGTTTTTTG
The DNA here is from genome assembly GCA_001899395.1 of Candidatus Gastranaerophilales bacterium Zag_111. Taxonomy (GTDB): domain Bacteria; phylum Cyanobacteriota; class Vampirovibrionia; order Gastranaerophilales; family Gastranaerophilaceae; genus Zag111. The sequence continues at coordinate 4,536 of MOYD01000015.1, forward strand.
CAAGGTCACATGTTGAAACGATTTCTCCAAACTCAATTGAATAAACAGGATTGCAGCCAAGTTTTTTAATATATTTACCAAGCTCTTTAATCTGTTCAAGATTAGTTAGTCTTAAATTTATCCTGTATTTTTCAGGCAATCCTTCACAAGGCTTGCATTTACCCCTGCATTTATCCTTGCAATCCCAATCAAAAGCTTCAATGTTGCGGCTGAATTTGAAATCTTTACCCTGAGCACTTACCATATCGCCGGAAAAATGGTTTGTCATATAAATACTTTTTCTTACATGTTTGAACGGAAGTTTGTGTTTTTTGAAAAGTTTAGGGTTATCAAGAATTTTTTCAATTAACACAATTGCATCAAGAATTTCATCAGACGTTTGGAATTTCCCCTTAATCACAACATTATCAATCGCGCCAGATTTAACTAAATCTTGAGCACACCAGGGAAGATTATCAGAATCAATCGCCAGCGGCAACTTTGTAAATTGTTTTATTTTAGCAATGTTTTTAAGATAAATTTCTTCGGTGATAATTATTCCGTCAATCTTGTGGAAACTGTTCATAAAATCAATCCCCGCAAGATTATGTATATCAAAATAAGAATCAACAATGACTTTAAAAGGCAGCCTGAAAACCTTAATCGCCTCTAAAACAGCATAACTGTTTATAAAAATTCCGCTGATTTCAGAATTTTTTAAATATCGCAAGAATTTTTTAATCTGTGGAAGTTCTTCTTCTGTAATATCGTGTTTGAAATTAACAAAAATTCTTGCACCGGTTTGTTTTGCAGCTTCGATGAATTCTAAAATATAATCAAAATTCCCGTCCATAAACTTTGTGTAATAAACATAGTAATCACGACAGTTTGTATTTGCGCAGAAATCTGTTATATCCTGTGGTTTTTTGACCGGTGCAGTGATGTCAATTTGTTTCATAGATAAATTATATAACAAAAATAGTCTATTTAATTTTGACAGTTTTTACAACCTGCTTAAAATAATCTGTCTGGTTCAAAGCTTTATATGCGCAAGCAAACCCGTTATAATAGATTGAGACATTCGGATTGCAGCCAGTATTCATGTCCGTATAACGCGTACCTTTTGAACCCATTGGAACAATTTCTTCTGTGTCAGCCACAACAAACGTAAATACATCATACCCAAGCCTGTTTGGTTTTGCATTTTTACCGTTGATATCAATTGTAATCCAGATAGGTTGTTGATTTGCAAGGGTAAATGGATTTTCTATCATTACAAGAGCACCGTCCAGCAAAACAAATTGCCCATCATCAAATCGACCCCAATCAGGAGTTCGTTTGCCGTCTAAAGTTTTATAAGAAGTGTCGCCATTATAATAACATAGTGTTTTGTTTCTTGCCTCATTTATTGCACTATTATCACCACATAAATGGGCAACCTTAAAGTAAGACGAAAAAACATTGATAAATTTATTTTCTCTGGAATAACTTGTCGGGTCTAAACTGATTTCATCATATTTCATCATTTTTAAAGCCTGAGAAACCTCTGAATAAGCCTTCAAAAACTGACTTCTCAATTTATTTGCCTGATGATTTTGTATCAGTCCCGGAATAGTAATCGCAGCAACAACACCTATTACTCCAAGGGTAATCAACACTTCTGCAAGAGTAAAGGCGTGAAAACCTTTAGTGGAGAGCTTTAATGGTGCCCCCCCCCCCGTTTTTCAAGCTATGATTGAATTTTAACATATTTCACTCTCCTTTTTAGCCGTATATAGAAAGTATAGCACTTTTTTCAATTTTTGTAAAATTAATAAAACTTAATAATTCACATAAAAAACGCAATTATTGAACAAAAAAAAACTTTATTAGTATATACGGAATATCTAGGATATATATTTACAGGAACAGGACAACAAATCAATAGGGAGGACTTCGCACATGGGCGTTGGCGCAGAAGATTACATCGACAAGATGTTAGTACAAAAATACCAGGAAGAAAAAGTTGACAATCACGATAACACAGAATCCATGGTTGACCCAAATAAGATGCTTGAAGCAATGAATGATTATGCTTCAACACTAAAAAATATGATGGAACTTAGACAAAGGCTTAATATTGCATGTTATGCGATAAATGCGCGTACTGCACGATATCAAAAGTCTATGGGACATTAACAAAAGTTTTGTGTTGAATTGTGCCTGTTTTTGCGCAAGAATAGGAAAAAACAAGGAGACACACCATGGGAAAAATTATCCTAGGCTCTTCATCTCCCAGAAGGGCAAATATTCTTAAACAACTCAAATTGGATTTTGAAATCTCACCGTCTTCTTATGCGGAACCGCACGACAAGACGGATTTTTCTTATGAATTTGTGGAAAGTCTTGCTTATAACAAAGCGCTTGATGTTGCCAAAAAACACTACGGCTCCCAAAATACTCTTGTTATCGGTGCTGATACAATAGTTGTTGTTGATAACAGAATTTTAGGTAAACCAACAGACAGACAAGAAGCTTATGCAATGCTGAACCTTCTATCCGGACGAACTCATTTTGTCGTGACAAGTGTTGCCGTGATTAATCCGGAGAATTTTAAATACAAAGTCAAGTCAACAACAACTTACGTTACATTTGAAAAACTTACACCTGAACAGATAGAATTTTATATTGAAAACTTCAAACCGTTTGACAAAGCAGGCGCCTACGGAATACAAGAACTTCCGGAAGGCTTTATAAAATCGGTTGAAGGAGAACTTGATAACGTCATCGGACTTCCGGCAGCTGCACTTTTAGAAATGTTACAGGATGATTATAACTAACTTGTAAACAATTGACAAAAAGCCAAAAAACATAAATAATTATATATAGTATAGGAAATTATGCGAGGATACATGAAAAATTTTGGTTTCACCTTGGCGGAGGTTTTGATTACACTTGGTATAATCGGGATAGTCGCGGCAATGACAGTCCCTGTGCTAATATCAAATACTAACGGAGCAAAATTCCGTTCTCAGTACAAAAAAACTGTTTCTACATTAAATCAAGCAGGATTAATGGGACAAGCAAAATACGAATTTGATTATGCCGGAACAGATACTTTATGTCCGGAAAGTGCGGAAGACGGCGCAAAACACCAACCGGAAGAAGTTATGAGTTTCTGTTCAATGCTTAACGGAACCCTCACCGGTGCAACTTATGTAGGCAAAATCACAAACCTTAAACGAAACGACCGTGATGGCAAAACTCAAGTTGATTACGTTCTGCAAACAAGAGAAACAATTCCTGATGATTACACAAATTACCTTGCATACACTCTTGCAGACGGCTCGATTGTAGCGTTTCATCCGGACGCAAAAAGCTGTGAACTTCCAATCGGAAGAAGACTTAAACAGGAAATTTTTACAGGAGAAGTTCAAGGAACTACCCTGAAACACTGTGTTGGGTTTATTGATGTAAACGGAGTTTCGCTTCCTAACAGAGAAGTAAGATGTAAAACCGGCGAAAACAAGGTTGACGCAGGTTCACATTGTATTGTTGACAATAACGCAAACAGATTACTTGATGTTTATCCGATAGTTTTCCATGATTCAACTGTTGAACCGGCATCAGGCGCTGCACAGTTTGTCCTAGACACAAGCAAGTTATAAAGTCTAAAACATAGTTCGTTTGAAATCAGCATTAACCAGTTGATAATCAACCTTTTTGCCTTTTTTCACAGGTGTAAAGAATAAGTCAAAAACGCTATTTTCCGGCTTGTTTGGTTGAATTGCGTTTCTTACCGCATCAAAAATTGTGTGGTAATAATCACTTTGTGCCCTACTCAAAGCTTCTTCTTCCTGCACTAAATAATTTTTCATATTTTCCGGTTTAATTCCATATTCTTTGCGCAATACGTTTGTTCTGGCAACTATTGCAGCTCTTAACTGTCCGATAGGTTTTGCAACATCGTCAATTATATCAATAGAATTCCCGCTAAATATATACGAATCAACACCTCCGCCTGGTCTGTCCGCGTAAAAAGAACGTACAAGCCGTCTTGATGAGTAATCCCTGTCATTATTGACACAAAATCTTACAAGACGTTCGCGCAATGCTTTAGTTGGAGCGGCTTCTGCCTTAGGTGTTTTGCCCTGACGTCTTAGATTATAGTCATTGACATTTTTATTAAGCCAGCCAACAATGGTTCTTTGAAGTTTCTTTATAAGCTCTCCATCAGCGGTCTGCTCAAAAATTCCGTTCTCATTTTTAATTAGATACCTGGTTGGATGAATAGCACCAAATGAAGGTTTTTGTGCCATTTTTAAGTTTTGGGCTGAAAATGAAGTGTCGACTTTCATATATTTATTCCTAAATTAGACCATCAGATATGACTATTAAAACCCGTAAATAATTTTTTTGCGACTTTGACACTAAAAACTCGTTACAGAAATTTACAAACAAATGATAATAAAACATTATTATGATAAGTTAAAAGTGTGTATTATGTTATAGGAGAAAATTATGAAAAACCTTTTAAAAATGCTTCTTGGAGCGGCTGTATTGGTGCTTACAAGCGTTCCGGCTTTAGCATTTCCTGATGTATCAGATGATTACTGGGCTGCACCACAGATTAAATTATTGTCTGAACAGGGCGTCATTGTTGGTTATCCGGACGGAACATTTAAACCGGACGCTGATGTTACTAGAGCTGAATTTGCGGCAATGGCAATCAGAGCACTTGGGCAGCAGCACATAAAAGTCGCTCAGCCGGTGCATTTTTCAGACATAGACGAAACCCATTGGGCATATGAAGATATTCAAAAAGCGCTTTATTTTGACCTGATTTCATGCGAAAAATCAGGAGAATTATTTAGACCTGATGATTCTGTATCACGTGCAGAGTCTTTGACAGTTGCAGTAAATGCCTTAACAACAGAAACTATCAGCCAGGCAAAAGCAAAAGAAGTTTTAGAAAAAATTTATATCGACGCAAACTCAATTCCTGAATGGTTCATTATCCCGGCTGGAAAAGCTGAAATTCTTGGCATGGTAGTTGTTGCGCCATCAGCATCAAAAGCAGCACTGGAAGCTGAACGCCCTGCAACAAGAGCTGAAGTTGCAGCGATTTTATACAATATGATGGAGCAGGCAAAGCTTAATCCAAATGCTAAACTGGCAGAAGCAATGAGAAAGAAAACAGGTGACGGCTTTGTTGTTGAAAATGCAATCGTTCAGGGCAGCGTTGGAACAATTCCGGCAGGCGCAATTGTTCCTATAAGATTAAACTCATACATCAGCACAAAATCTTCAGAAGGCGGCGCATTGTACACTGCAACAGTTCCGCAAAACTACATTACAAAAGAAAAATTCATTCTTGTAAGAGAAGGTGCTGCATTAAAAGGTCAGCTATTAGATGTAAGACCTGGTAAATACTTTGTAAGAAACGGTGTTTTAGTACTTGAAAACTCACTTATTACAACTGAAAACGACCAAACAACAAGATTTACAGCAACAGGTGAAATTAAAAAAGACAGAAACTGGTGGATGAAGTTTGTCAGATGGGCATTCAAAGGCGAACAACTTGAAGTTGAAGCATCAGGAATTGTTAATATGAAACTTCTTCAACCGCTGAAAATCGACCTTACTAATGGTTGGATTTACGAATAATAACCAAAAACAAGACCGGATAAAATATCCGGTCTTGTTTTTAAAATTTATAAGGATAATCAGATTTATATTCCCATTGGTCATTTTGCAAAAGCTTAGTACACCAAACACCCGCTCCATAACCCTCATGACCGTTTTTACACCGGTTTACAAGTTCATCTCTGGTTACACCGGTAATTGACACACCTGCAGGACAATAAACTCCGAAAAATGTGTCAGGATTGCTAAAACATCTTTCCCGGGTATTATCATCAAACCCGAACAGATATAAATATCTGTCATAACCATAACGGTTAGGGGATTTATCACCATTTACATCATAATAGAATTCAAGGAAATGCCCGACATAATAAACTCCAATATTAGAACCGTCTTTAAAATATACCTTGTTATGGGCTTCATCAACCATGGAATGTCCCATGTACGGGTCAATATATTCTAACCACCATTCTAACCCATTATTCAGGCTGCCGGTTGGTTTTTGTACATCGCGGAAAGAACCTTTATCCATTTCCATATCTAAAATTGCATTGTGGACTTTGCTGTAAAAGTTTTTAAGTTTTGCAGAATATTCTTTTTTCAACCTCTGATAGTGAAGCGTTGGAATAGTAAGTGCGGCGACAACACCAACAATTGTCATTGTTAGCATAACTTCTGCAAGGGTAAATGCAGGTTTCTTACTCCAAAAACCCCGATTTACAAGCCTTAAAAGGTTACCCCCCCCCGATTTTTCTTAATATACTTGAATTTTAGCATACTCAGCTCTCCTATTTGTTTGTACATAGGAAGTATAGCATTTCTTGTTTATTTTATCAAGTTTACAACTCTTGTAAAATAATCTGCTTCTGTTTTTGCTTTATGCGCACATGCTATTCCGTTTAAAGAATTTTTTGCATTTTTGTTGCAATAAGTGTTCATATTTGTATAATTTGTATTTTTAGAGCCCATAGTTATAATCTCACCGTCTACAAATTGAAAAGTAAATAAATCATATCCCCAGCGGTTCGGTTTTTTGGCAAATCCATTCAAATCCACATGGATAAGATGATTATTTGATGATACACTTTCAAAACCAACCAATGTCCCGTCTTGAAGTAAAATTTGACCGGCATCAAACCAATCGGCGCGAGCTTTACTATTACCATCAAAAGTTAAATAATATTTTGACGTGTCTGAAAAATCATAACATGCAACCGTATCATGCGTTTTCTCGTAGTAATTACCGCAATCCATAGGGGCATTTAAGTATCTCATTAAAGTTTTATAAAACAAAGTATCTTTTCTTGAAGGATAATCAGCTGGATTTGTTGAGACATCGTCTCCTTCCATTTGTTTGAACGCCTGTTGAATAGTCGAATACGCTTTCAAAAACTGAGATTTCAACTGATGTGCCTTATAAGCTGTTATCAGCCCCGGAATAGTAATCGCGGCAACAACCCCTATTATACCAAGAGTAATCAATACTTCTGCAAGTGTAAATCCGTAAAAACCTTTAGTGAAGAGCTTTAACGGTACCCCCCCCCCCGTTTTTCTTATTATAATTGAATTTCAGCATTCTATACTCTCCTTTTTGGTTTTACATTGGAAGTATAGCATTTTTGAAATGGTTTGTAAAGAGTTTTAAGTTAAAAGCCTTTCACTAACAAATTTTTCTCTTGACTTTGAACAAAATAGACTTAAATATATCATGGCATAAATCATACAAAAGAATGAGCCTTTTGGAACAGAATTATGCTAAAAATATAATGGTAAGAAGCAGATTAGAAGGTAATTTAAAGACATGGGGCTTAGTCTTAACAATATCTACCAACGACCTTACGTAAAGCCGGATGACAGACGGCTTGTTAAAAAACGTGAAGACGAAGAAAAATCTTCTGCTACTAACGCCCAAAAAGAAAGCAACTCCGAACAAAACAGCCGCAGCAAGGGCTTAAATTACGTTGAACATAAAACCCCAACTTACACACCTGCATATGAACAGAAATTTTCTGTTCCGGCTCAAAATGCTTATAACAACGTAAACATTAACACAAGAGCAAACCAAAACCCGCCTGCCACAACCAGACAAGCTGAAACGGCAACACAGCTTTCCGCAAACCTTAACAACAAAATCAATATCGCACAAATTCTGAAAGATTTTAAAAACACAGCACTTGCCATTGGCACTCCTGATGATTTAAACGAGATTGTCGACGGTTATTTATCTGTTGTTCAAAAACAGGTAAAATCCGGCAATGCGAACCCAAAACTTGTTAAAACAACCCTCAGCAGCGCAGCTACTGTGCTTGACAACTATATCTCAGAAACTCTTAACAAAGATTCAAAAGTTGTAGAAAATTGGGTTGAAGCTTTGTTCTTGCAAAATATTGACCTGAAATATGATGAAGAAAGCATTAACGAAAGATTTTTAGTCAAATTTCCGGATGGCACCACAAGTCAAAATAAACGACAGGAAGAACTTAAAGAAACCGCGCAGACAACAGAAATTCCGCAAGCTACTGGCGAAAATTCAAACGTAATCCCGATTTCTGTTGCAGGTACTCCAACAAGCAAAATTCCACAGGACAAACAGTTAAAATCACTATTTATCCAGGCAAAAAAATATGCTTACGCAAATAACCCTGAGAAAGCAATAAAATCATTTGAACAAGCCTTAAATCGCGCTCTGGAAATTGATGACACCGAAACTTCCGGCAAAATTTATTATGAAGTAGGCAAAATTTATGACGACCATGATTACATTGCCCAAGCCCTGAAAAGTTACAACCAGTCAATCAAATTGACAACAGATGAAAACGTCAAAACCAAAGCCCATTACTCCATGGCACAAATTTATGATGATGTAAATCAGATTACGCCGGCAATTGAGCATTATTTTAGCACAGTTTCCCATGCCGGAGAAGCTGAAAATATCCCTGCTCAATCCGCATCGCTAACCAAACTTGGAAATATTTATACAGATATGTATGAAAAACAAGCATTTGATTACTACGATGTCGCAAACAATCTTGCTCAGGAAACTGAAAATAATCATCTGAAAGGTTTTGTTGCTTCAAATACCGGAAACGCTTATAAAAAATTTGACGAACCTGAAAAAGCGCTAAAATCATATTCTAACGCTGTTAAAAATTACACAGAAGCAGACGCCCCGCTTAAAACAGCACAAAATTACCTTGCCTCTGCTGATATTATGGTTGAATATAATGCGATAAATAAAGCTCTAAACCTTTTAAACAAAGCCCAAAAATACGCGCGCCAGACAGATAATATTAATCTTATGAGCGAAATCAATACCAAAATCAGCCAGCTTCAAGCATTGCAAAATTAAGGTAAGATAAACATAAAAAAAACCACTCAACAAGTGAGTGGGTCGTTTTCTGCATCCTAATGGTCTCTTTTAGTGTTTATTATTTAGGAGTTTATATGTTTTTGGGGTTAATGAACTATTTATATTTAGTGTTTCGACTACACTTAAATCTTATGTTTATATTATTGCATATAAAAAATTATATGTCAACATACTTGTTTTATATTAATTTCAACCGGCTTAAAACAGGCTTATAGTGTACGTTTTACACTTTACAAAACTTAATATTCGCTGTTTTTTGGACTTGAAAAATATGTTTATTCAATTATCCGGTTGGGCATGGTTTTGAAAATCATTTTTATTCAACTGGCGGAAGATTGATTTTATCTCCAACTTGAATTCTGTTCGGGTCTTTTATCTGAGGATTAGCAGCAATCATCTTTTGTACATAATTCAATATTTGTGAATTTTTTACATTACCGCCAAGAACCTTTTTGGCAATCTTCCACATGTTATCTCCACGTTGAACTGAATATGTCCCGCCTGTTGTTGGAGTATCAGAACCGGGATTAGTCGGCTGTGTAGGATTTGTAGGGTTAGTTGGCTGTGTCGGGTTGTTAGGGTTTACCGGATTAGTTGCACCTCCATTTTGCGCCTCTTCTATTGTTACAGCCGGCTTTGTCGTGTCAGTTACTGATACTGTCTGAACTGATTTTATGAAATCTTCTCGTGACATTGTTATCTCTTTATCCGGATTCCAAGGATTTATCATTGTAACCGTGTCCTCAGTAACTGATTTTATAGTCAAAGCATGCCCGCCAACTGTACCGTCTGCATGAACTACTCTAAATCCGGCACTTGCTATATTATCAATATGACCGTCCTTACCGTCGTTCATAATATCATCAAGCATTTTGTTTAACTTTTCTTTATCATTAGTATAACCGCCGTCGACTTCGGAAACTGCAGCCTTGGCAAGCTCTCCGTTTTTATTGGTTGGGACAACTGTAAGCTCACCGTTTTGTAAATCTTCATAAGCCAGTCCATACGGAGCGTTACCCCCAACTTGATAAGGCTGATCTGCTCTTATTCCGGTTAAAATAAATGAAGCATCCTCAATATAACCACCTGCTAAAATATTATTCGCATTTGCACCTGTTTGTGTACCGGCAACACCTTGTTGTCGTTTTAATTCCGGATTATCATCTAAAGTCTGTTTGACTTCGTGACGATATTTTTCAAATGCAGCTTCAAGCAATATAACATCACCGTCACCAATCGAATATTTTTGTCCTGCTTGTTTTAGGATTTCCTGCATTTCTGCTTCTGTAAATGTATATGTGCCTGTTATGTGCATTTTATTAGGGTCAACACGGTCATCTGTTTTTAGACCTGCTGCTGCAACCTGTGCTCCAGGCAATGTGACGGTATAAATTTTTTCACCGTTTTCATTTGTCTCCACTTTTACAAGATTACTTAACATCTCCTGTCCGTTATCAAGGTTGCGGATACTATTTATTGTTGCCATTAAATAACAATCTCCTTCGAGAGCCTGACGGGAGTTCTCAAAATTACCGTCTATTTCGGCTGTAATCTTATTTGTTACTTGTCCGTTTTCATCGTACTGTCTCTGTTCTTTGATTACACCGTTATCCCAATATTGCGTCTCAGACTTCACTTTGCCGTTTTCATAGTATTCTTTTTTGGTTTGAATTTTGCCATTATCATCATGTTTTATTTCAGACCTGAGTTCACCGCCAGGATAGCGGGTTTCATGTGATATAACGGTCTTTCCGTCAGGTTTATACTGTGTACGACCGGTATATTGAAGTTTGTGGTCTTTATCATAACTTTTTAAATCTACAGAATTATCTTTATTATGTTTATACTCAAGCTCCTGTGAGATTTTGCCTTCTTTATCGTATATCTTTCGATTTTCGAGCTTGCCATCTTTATTGTATTTATCACTCTTTACGAGATTTCCTTGAGCATTGTAAACTTCGGCTTGTTTTACTTTGCCATTGCGGTGGTATTCAAAATTTGTAGTTGATTGATTTTTCTGACCCGGGTTCAAAACTTGTGATGAAGGTCTTTGTTTTTCTAAATCTTTGTCATTTTTAAATTTTAATTCGTAGACAATTTCTTTACCATTAACTTGTTTTTTTGCCTGAAAAACTGCTGTACCGTCATCGTATTTGATTAGAGTACCCTCAACATCTTTATATGTATATTTTTCCTTTGATATAACATTTGCGTTTCCGGTACCGGAAGAATTTCCCCGTGCGAAATGATTTCTTAGTTCATCACCTATATTCAGACGCACGGTAGCTGATGAACCTTCCGGTTTGTAATTCGCGATTACTTGTTGAATTTGTGCTGCATCAATTTTGTTGTTTTGTACTCCTGACATTGACAATACTCCTTTAACTTTACTTTCACAAGTAAGTTATCGGCACATTTTGTACAAAACTTTAGCCCACCCCACCACATCATATCATATCATATCATATAGGGCATTATAATTGGGCTATAGACGATTTAAAATTCATTTTTACATTTCGTTACAATTAGTTTTTTTAAATCTTTTTCAACATTTTTAAACACATTTTTCCAATCACCGGCAGTATCCTGTCGATAAATTCTTACACTGTCATACCAGTCGCATTTTGTTAAGTCAATGTGCCAGCGCCAGTTATAAACATGCGGTAAAAGCACCATACAAGGCTTTTTCATTGCACCGGCAAGATGAACAAGCGATGTGTCATTTGCAATAACTAAATCCATATTTTCAAGCGCGCCGGCTGTATCTGAAAAACTTGAAAAAGTCGAACCAAGGTCAACCACATCATATTTACCTTTAATTTTTTCAAATTCTTCTGAACCTTCAAGCGTCTGGCAAGAATAAAATTGCGTATTTGGAAGTTCAAACAGCGGGAAAAAGTCTTCTACATTTAGTATACGCTCTTTGTCATAATGCGCGTTTCCTTGCCATTTTATCGCAATTTTAAACTTATCGTTATTGCAATATTTTTCTTTATAATATTTAACTTTAGCAGGATTGGCTTTCAGATACCCGTCATCATGGTGTATAAACATTTCCTCGCCCTTATACCCAAGAACATACGGCACACTTAAAAACGGTATGTGATAATCAAAATCCAATTCAGATTCAAAATCAAAAATCTCCAAGACTTCCGCTCCGTAAGAGTTTTCTCTAAACAGTGCTGCAAGTTCAGTTTGAGGCTTAATTATAACCTTTTTACACATTGATGTTAAAATCGGCATATATCTGTAAAACATCAACACATCGCCAAAACCGGCTTCATAATAAGTAAAAAGCGTTTTATCTTTCAAGTCTTCACCTTGCCATACCGGTTTTTCTCGCATAAGGTTCGGATAAATCTTTTCTTGCGAAACAATTGCACTTTTGCGGCAAAGTCTGGATTCAAACCATTCAAGTCCTTTTTCATAATTTTTTGTCTGCATATAAGCCAGTGACAGAAAATACATTGCTTCCCAATCATCCGGGTTAATTTCAAGGGCTTTTTCATAACATCTGACAGCTTCTTGCGGGTCATTGTCGTTCATCGCAAGGTATGCAAGGTTAAAATAAGATTCATAACCTTTGGGATTAACCTCTAATGCTTTGTAGTAAGTCTCTTTTGCCTTATTCCAGTTTTGAATTCCTTTATAAGACATTGCAAGATTAAACAGGTTTTCATAAGATTTATCAGCTTTTACAAGGTCTTCATAAAGTGCAATTGCTGCTTTAAATTCACCCTTGTCACGGTAAAGTCTTGCCAGGTTTTCAATATAGTAAAGCCGCGGGTTAAGTTCAATCGCTTTTCTTATGCAGGCTTCGGCTTCAATGTACTCGTTGACCTGATAATAAAGAACGCCAAGCAAGTCCCAAACTTGCGCATTTTTAGGTTCATCTTGCAAAATTTCAAGATACAAGTCGCGCGCATCTGTTAATTTGCCGCTATTATGCAAGTCAAAGGCGCGGTTAAATTTTTCTGATTGTTTAATCATATAAATTCCTTTTTATAATTGAATACCGAAAATGCTGAATAATTTATTTATATTAAATAGGTTGTATTGCAGGATTAGACCTGTAATTGAACTTACTGCAATTAGTATTCCGATAATTATTGCAGTGTCTTTTTTGTCGTTATTTTTATTGAATAATACCAAAAGCCCCAAGCCGCCGGCGCTTGACAGTCCGGCAATCAATGAACCAAAACTTATTGTGTGTTTTAAGAAAAGAATTGTCAACATTACAGAGATTGCACAATTCGGAATTAAACCAACAATTGATGCCAACACCGGTTGGAGCGGCGAATTCATAAGGAAGAACCTTGCAAGATTTTCTTCTGTTCCAAGTTTGTCTATTATAAATCCTAAAATAACAGATACAATTAATATAAAAACAAAAATATTAAATGTATGTTTAATCGGGTGAAGCCAGAGTTCTTTTGTTTTTGCAGCATCTGTTAAAGTATGATGACAGCAGCCTTGCGCATGAATTTCTGCCGGTTTTTGTTCAACCGGTTCAATAATCGGTTCTTTTGCTTTGTAGTTTACAAAAATATCAACCAAATACCCGACAACAACTGCAATAAATATCTTAATCAAAATTATCGGCAAAATAAGATAAATCTTTGACGGGTCTGAAATCAAAACCGGAATGGCTTCATCTGAGGTTGCAAGATAAACAGATAAAAGCGTTCCGCGGGACAGAATTCTTCTTACATAAAGCGTGCTTGCAATAACCGAAAATCCGCACTGAGGGATTGAAGCAAACAAACTCCCAAAAAGCGGTCCTATTTTTTTCATCCAAAATACGAACAGATGTTTTTTCTTTGTAAAATACTGTTCCAGAAGTTCGATTATTAAAAATACGACAAACAAAAACGGAACGAGGTTAAGACTGTCAATCAACGCGTCTTTCAAAAACTCCGGCAAAAACCCAATCGGTTCAATTAACATGCCGGGCAACCCTGTTATGAACTCAAAACCTTCGTATATTGAATGTAAAAAATTATACATCTATCCCCCCTAACCAAAAAATCCTTGAATATACTCAACAAGCCTCATATTATAAAAAATGAAAAGTCCTGTTATAATACCTGAAGCAAGGAGCAAGAATGTAAGAATTGTGTTATCTGTATTATCCTGTGAACGTTTATAAAGCGCCGCAAGCCCTAACCCTGCGGTTGTAACAAGACCTGCTAAAAATGCCGGGAAACTGATTATACCTTTAACATAAGCTAATGCAATTAAAACAGATACAGCACAATTTGGAATTAACCCAAAAACCGCAACTCCAACTATTTGCCATGGCGAATCAATCATCAAAAATGATGACAAGTTTTCTACGCTGCCAAAACCTTTAATCACGCAATTAAAAAATGCCAGGCTTAAAAACGTAAACATAAACATATTAAATGTATGCGTCAACGGGTGCATCCACCAGTACGGCGGATTTTCTTCCGTGCTGACTATCCTGTGGTGACAGCATGCCGGCTCGTTTAAATCAGTATTTATGGCATTAATATTTTCAGTAATTCTTTTATCAAAAATAAACATTAAATCAACAATAAACGAAACCGCAATACCGACAATGATTTTGATAACAATAACCGGAATTATAACAAACGCCTTATTTATATCCAAAAATAACAGCGGCAGCGCATCATCAGAACACGCGATTAAAAACGCCAAAAGGGTTCCGCGGCTAATCATTCTTCTTGTATAAAACGTACTTGCAATAACAGAATATCCGCATTCCGGAACAATTGAAATAAACACGCCGAAAAACGCGCCAAAGCGTTTTATTAGCTTAACCAAAAGACCGATATGTTTGAGGAAATATCTTTCCAATAGTTCAATTCCGTAGTACAAAAAGTAAAGCCACGGAATAAATTTGACACTTGTAATAAGTGCTTCTTTTATATAATCCGGTAAAAATGTACACTGGTTAATCAAGAATTCCGGTACTCCTAAAACTTCCTGAATGTGTGATAATATCTCTTCCATAATTTCCTCATAATATCTCTATAATAGTTAATTTTAGCATAACAAAATCAAATTTTATATCAGATAATTGAATGATATTGAGCGTTTTTAATAAAATTGATGAAACATATATTTTGTCATATACTTAGGTTACTATGAAAAACACAAGACAAACAAACATAAATATTCACAGAGACGCATGGGTTGAAATAAATATTTCCAACCTTGAAAATAATATAAGAGAGATTAGAAAAAATGTCCCGAACAGTGTAAAATTACTTGGCGTTGTAAAAGCAGACGCATACGGTCACGGGTCTGTAATGCTTGCACCAACACTTTTAGCATCAGGTATTGACATGCTTGGCGTTGCATCAATTGATGAAGGTGTTGATTTAAGACAGGCAAAAATAGATTCAGAAATCTTGATACTAGGCGCTGTTCCTGTCTGGGCAGTAGAAAGCGCGGTTAAAAATGACCTCAGTATCGCAATTTTTTCACAAGGTCACATAAAAGCTTGCCGGCAGGCATACCAAAGAACAGGAATTAAACCCAAAGTGCACATAAAACTTGACACCGGTATGAACAGAATTGGCGTAAGCTGTGATGAAGCCGTAGATTTTATTAAAGAAGTTCAATCACTTGATTATATTGATTTACAAGGGATATTCACCCACCTTGCTGCAGCGGAAGAAAAAGACAAAGCAGATTGCCAGATTGAAAAATGGAACACTGTAATCGAAAAAATAGACACAAAAGGACTTTTACTTCACATTCTAAATACAGCAGGAACAATTTGTTATGATGTGCCAAACTCAAATATGAGAAGGGTTGGGATTGCGCTATATGGTTTGTATCCGGACTTCCCAACAGGTGTTGAATTCAAAAAACCAAACTTAAAACAGTTGATTTCACTAAAAGGCAGAATTGTTAATATTCACACGGCAAAAGATGGAGAAGGTGTAAGTTACTGTCACACGTTTACAGCCAAAGGCGACAGAACAATTGCAACTGTCCCGATTGGTTATGCTGACGGTGTGCCAAGGGTTTTGTCAAACAAAATTAAAGGGGTTGTCAACGGTGTTGAAGTTCCGCAAGTAGGCAACATAACAATGGATCAAATGATGTTTGATATAACAGATTTAAATGCAAACCTTGGCGACATTGTAACTTTGCTTGATGAAAATCACTCAATAGATAATTGGGCAAAAATCGCGGGAACAATTAACTACGAACTCACATGCCGGCTAAAAGTACGGCTTCCGCGGGTTTATACAAGATAAGAGGACAAATTATGACAAAATATGATTTAGGTATAATAGGTGCTGGACCCGGCGGTTATACAGCAGCACTGGCAGCAGCAGAACAAGGAAAAAATGTCGTATTATTTGAAAAAGAAAATATTGGCGGTGTCTGTCTGAACAAAGGCTGCATTCCGACAAAAAGTATTCTCCATTCCTCAGAACTTTACAAAAAACTTCAAAATGCACAGGATTTCGGGATAAACGTGACTGGCGCTGAAGTTGATTTTCAAAAAGTTATTGAGCGTAAAAACAAAAACATCGAAACGTTAAGAAAAGGAATTGAACTTGCTCTGAAAAACGCAAAAGTTACAACAATTGCAAAAGAAGCTAAAATTCTTACGCCTACAACAATTGAAGCTGCCGGAGAAATTTATCAGGCTGATAAGATAATTTGTGCTGCGGGTTCTTCACCAAGAAACCTTAAAGGACTTGAGTTTGACCATAAATTCATTCTGTCATCAGATGATATTTTAAATCTTGATAAACTACCTAAAAGGATTTTAATTGTCGGCTCCGGAGCTATAGGACTTGAATGGGCACGGATTTTTTCTAACTTCGGGGTTGAGGTGACATTAACAGAACTTGCACCAAACTTACTTCCGCTTGCTGATATTGAGGTATCAAAACGAGTAGAGAGATGTTTCAAAAAGGAAAAAATAAAATTCTATACCGGTACAAGCGTTATCCGCGTTGAAGATTGCAAGGTTACTCTTTCAAACAACGAAATTTTAATGCCTGAAAAAATTCTTGTTGCAGCAGGTAGGGTTTCAAATTGCGGGAAAAAAATTGACGGAATTACCTATATTGGAGATGCAGCAGGTGAAATTCAACTTGCACATTATGCAGTGAAACAAGCATACAACGTCTGTGCCGGAATTGATTACTGTAAAAACCTTATTCCGTCCGTTATTTACGGAACCCCTGAAATCGCTTGGGCTGGAATGCGTGAACAGGATTTAGAAGCAGGAACATATCAAAAATCTGTCCAATTGGTTTCAGCGCTAGGCAAAGCCTGGTGTGACGGTGAAACAGAAGGCTTTATAAAAATTTTAAGTCAAAACGATAAAATTATCGGGGTGCACATTGTCTGCACAGAAGCCTCTTCGCTTTTGACAGCAATGCTTTTTGCTATGCAAAATAATATAACCGTTGACGCGCTTAAACAGGTTTGTTTTGCTCATCCAACCTACTCAGAAGGCTTATTTGAAGCCCTACTCAAACTAAAATAATCTTAATTGACACTGTGCTATCTTTGTTATAAGCTAAAATTATTAAATGGGCGTGTAGCTCAGTCGGTAGAGCAGTTGACTCTTAATCAATTGGTCGTGGGTTCGAGTCCCACCGCGCCCATTTTTAAAAGAATTAGTGTTTTAGTCAGTTTAAATAAAGAAGGGGTAAAAATGGTTTGTACACTGGACAGAAATAAATTAGCAGTGATAAAAAAAGCGCTCAAAGCACTTGGTAAAAAGAATTTTGTATTCATTATGCACAACGGAAGTTTTCCGGCAGTTGAAGGGGAAAATACCGGCTTTGGTACTGTTAATTCCGCAGCCGGAAGAAAATTCATTGACTATGCGTCAGGATTATTTGAAGCAATTCAAATGGGACCGGCAGGAAAAACTAAATCTTCGGATTCATCACCTTACACAGGAACAATTTTTTCAAATAACCCGCTATTTATTGATTTAAAAGAACTTACAACTGCAAAATGGGGCAAAATTTTGTCAGATGCAACTTACAATGACATTGTTGCAAACAACCCTAATGCAGGCAAAAACAAAACAAGTTATTCTTACATCGTAAAACGCCAGGCTCAGGCTCTATCAGAAGCATACGATAATTTCTTAAAACTTAAAGACAAAACTTTAAAAAACGAGTTTGAAAATTATAAACATGAAAACGACTCTTGGCTTGACAAAGACAGTTTGTATGAAGCTCTGACAATTGAGCACGGAAACGATTACTGGTACTCCTGGAAAAGCGATATTGATAAAAACTTATTCAACCCGAAATCTAATGAAGAAAAAATGGAATTCGGCAAAAGAATTACTGAAATTTCAAAAAAATACGCAAAAGAAATTGATGAATATAAATTTATCCAATTTGTCCTGAGTAAGCAAAATGCACAAACAAAAAAATACGCGGACAGCAAAGGGATAAAAATGATAGCAGACAGGCAAGTCGCCTTTTCTGACCGTGATACTTGGGCATATCAGTCACTGTTTTTAGAAGGCTGGTGCTTAGGTTGTCCGCCTGATTATTTTTCAAAAGACGGTCAAGCTTGGGGATTTCCTGTAATTGACCCTGATAAAATGTACAATGATGACGGTTCTTTAGGTGAAGCCGGAATTCTTATGAAAAACCTTTACAAAAAGATGTTCAGAGAAAACCCAGGCGGTGTTAGAATTGACCACATTGTAGGTTTAATTGACCCATGGGTTTATAAATCAGGGAAAAAACCAATGCCTGAACAAGGTGCAGGCAGACTTTATTCATCACCTGAACATCCTGAACTTTCTAAATACGCAATTATCAAAGTTGAGGACTTAGACCAAACGCTTAGCGCTGATAATGAAAAACGCGTTAAAAATTTAACAGATGAACAAATTAAAAAATACGGAAGACTTATTGAAAAAATCGTTATTGCAGCAGCAAAAGAAGAAGGTTTAACAAAAGATGCTATTGTTTGCGAAGACCTTGGAACACTTACCAATCCTGTTGCTTCGGTTATGAAAGCATACGAACTTTTAGGAATGCGCTTAACTCAATTTACCGTACCAACAGAACCGGAAGATCCATACAGATGTAAAAATATTACAAAACACTGCTGGGCTATGGTTGGAACCCACGATAACCAACCGGTTAATGTTTGGGCAAAAAATCAGGTTCACACTCACACCGGTTATCTGCATGTTAAAAATCTTGTTGAAGATTTATTCAAAGAAGTTCAAGACAAAGATGCCTTGATTGTTCAGATGACAAACGATGAAAACTTCCTAAAAGAAACAAAATTAGTTGAACTTTTTGCTTGTGAAGCTGAAAATATTCAGATATTTTTCACTGACTTTTTCAACATGAACCAAACATACAATACTCCGGGAACCTCTGGTGACAAAAACTGGAGTTTAAGACTTCCGGATAATTTTGAACAAATGGAAACAATTAATCTTCCGCTATTGTTGAAAAAAGCAATTATTGCAAGAGGAAGCGAATTTGTTGAAGCAAATAAAAAAATCATTGAGGAGTTAGATGAAATTCTTTAAAATATTATTAACGCTATTTGTACTATTTGGTACGCTCAATATTTCTTATGCGTCAATTGCAACTGATGCAAAACTTCAATATAACAAAGGCATTGACTACTATCAACTTGGTCAGTTTGAAGAAGCTGCATCTTGCTTTAAAAAAGCAATTGAGCTTGACCCTAATTATATTGATGCGTATTATAATCTTGGTTCAATTTTAGAATATCTAAAACAGGATGAAGCAGCGCTTGCTGTATTTAAACAGATTATTTTAAGAAAACCTGATGATTATGAATCTGTATATAAAGCTGCGGCATTGAGTAAAAAAGTTGGCGAAACTGAAAAGGCAAAAATGTATTTAACCCTAATTCCAACAGACAGTCTAATCGGACAACGAGCAAAACAACTTGCAGACTCAATGGGTACAGATATTCAAACAGCTAAATCAGAACAAACCCAGCCGCAATCTTACCAGCAAGCAAATCCTAGTGCTAATTCTGATGGTATGTATAGTGATATTTCAAGTCCAACAGGTGTCGCAACAGACATTAACGGAAATCTGTACGTTGCAGGATTTTCTGATAATACAATCTATAAAATAGGTCCTGACAACAAAAAGATTGTTTACATAAAAAGTGAAAAAATCGACGGACCAATAGGGATTGCAATAGATAACGAAGGCAATATGTATATTGCAAACTACAACAAAAATAATATCTTAAAAGTCGATACAAACGGATTGATAACAGAGTTAATAAGTAACGTACAAAATCCTTATTGTATGCACATCACAGGAGACCTACTTTTCATCTCCTCACAAGGCAGCAATTCTATTATCCGATACAAATTGACAAAGTAGTTATGATTTCACCGGGTAAAATATAGCCCAATCAGCTTGATAAAAAGCTGATACTAAACAAGCCCGTTTCTGCTTAATATTCTTATTAAGGAGGGACGTAATGTCAGGAGATAAGTTACTCTACAAAAAAATGACTTTAGAGGAACTTGTCGTGCTCTCGCAAAAAGAGGATTACAAGGCATTAGAAGAACTTATACGAAAAGTCCAGACCGATGTTTATGCAACATTAAGCTATCTTTCAAAAAGCAACGATAATTTATCAGATTTAACTCAAGAAGTCCTCCTAAAACTTGCCAACAATATCCATAATCTTAAAAATCCAAAATGTTTTAAAGGCTGGTTAAACCAGATAATTACAAACACTTACTACGACGACATCAGAAAGAAAAAACATAAACCTGACACTATCTCAATAGATTACACATGCGAGCCGCTGAATATCGAATTTAAAATCGACATTCCGGATAAAAAAAACAAACCAATAGAAAAATGTATAACATCTGAATGTGAAAAATTTATAAAATCTGCTATCCGCGAACTTCCTGAAGCCTTCAGAGTTGCGATAATTCTAAGAGAATTCCAGGGACTAAGTTATGAAGAAATCGCACAAACAACCCACGCAAGTATAGGTACAGTAAAATCAAGAATTTCAAGAGCAAGAATAAAACTGCAAGAAGCACTAAAAAATTATATTTAAGGAGTACCCCCTAATGAACAAAGAACTAACCTGTAATCAGGTATCAGCATTGATAAATTTTTATATAGAAGGCAAGCTCAATCCGCGTCTGCGCGAGTATGTAAATCTTCACCTTGAAAAATGTCCGGCTTGTCGAAAAAAAATAGAAGAGTTGCAAAAAATTCTCAATACTTTCAAAGCTAGCAAAGAAAAGTGCAAAGAAACACAGCCGAAACCCTCTCCAGAACTGATTTACAGGCTTTCACCTTATATTGACAATGAGCTTAACATTAGCGAAAACATAAAGGTGAAAAAGCTTACTATATCTAACCCTGCGGCAAGAAGAGAGTTGGAAAATATGTACAAATTCAAGAAAATAATCCAATCCGCTTACGAAAAAACTAAAAATGAATCAAAATTTGACTATTCCAAAAATGTTTTGACACAAGTTCAAGACAATTCGGAATACACAACTACGTATTTTTACAAGCTTGCAGCTATTTTTGTTCTGTTAATCATCGCAATAATTGCAGGGTTTATATATCTATATTTTTAAATAAGGGCGGGAGCATCTTGCCTGAAAGTCAATCATAGTAGGCTTTGGCAGGTACTGTATCGGTTTTGGTTCGCTATTAACCTCTGAGACATCTTTTTTAGAGTTCATTTTATCAATCAAGTCTTTTTGGCGGTTTGCAGCAATTTTATTACGGATAATCGGGGTGATAATATTGCAGGACAAAACAGAACCAAGCGTTGTTGCAGTAAAATCAATTCCTTTATAAAAATCTTCATAATTTTTCACCAAATTTGCCGGAAGATTAGCCTGAGTTCCAATATCAGTGCCGATTTTACCGATATTAGGGAATTTAGCATTCTCAAGAAATGTCCGTACTGATTTTGGAAGCCATTTACCTGTTTTTACAAGCTGAGAAGCAAAAGACTTGCAGCTTTGGGTTACTACGTAAAAGGAAAGAATATTCACAGCAGCATCAGCCATTTCCTGCGGGACAAGAAACATTTTCTGTTCTTTTGGAATTTTATCGTTTATTACAATTGCGGCAACCTGAGCAATTGATGACAAAACCCAACCAGCAACGCCGGTATGGATAAGCATTCTGCCGATATCTTTGCTATAATGTTTTGCTATGAAGTTTTTAGCAGCCATAAATAAATTACTCATTTGCTGCCTCCTTCACAACAGAAGCTTTTTTAGCGTCTTTTTTATGTATCATATCAATAAATTTATTTGTCATATATTTCGTAAACGGAGCATCAATTAAGAAGTTAGTAAACAACATAACAAATAACGCCAAAATACTTCCAAGTGATTTTTTATACTGATTAAGGTCGTTTATCAATTTCGGATTAGGCATAAATAGTTGTCTAAATTTCTTAAACTTCATTCCTTCGGTTATTTCATGCGGCATTTTTGTAAACGCGTCAATTGCATGAATACATGCCGAACGTATTAAAACGCCGGTGGTAGTTCCTGCAATAATTTTTGCCACGGTTCTTGCGGCGGAAACTTTACGGGTATCTTCATCAACTTGTTTGTTTTTTAAATCAATAAACGGCTGTGTTGCTAAGGCGGTAACACCTAAGATAAAACGGTTTTGAGGGGTGGAAATATTATTACCAATCCAGCCTAAAGCTTTATTTACCTTTTCAGAACTAACGGTCATTTTAGGCACGACATTTATTGCGCGCTGCATAACAGAGTTTGAAAATCTTCGTATTGATGATATTGATGATACTGCCATAAATTTCCTACCCAAATCAATAAAGAATGTGAACCTTATTAATTGCTTGATTTTCG
>MOYD01000016.1 GCA_001899395.1 Candidatus Gastranaerophilales bacterium Zag_111
CAAAGTGGGGGGGTTCACAGATTAGGATAAACATCGAGTTGCTTACTTATGCGGGCGTGAAATGGGAAATGGAAATTATTTTGAAAGTGACTCTACTAAATCAACAGCAGGCCGATGCCTTTACGCTTTTTTAATTCGTGCGCATTTTTTTGAACGGTATACAGAAAATTTAACAGGTACAGAAATTTTAGATAAAGTTTTTGCTAATGGTGGTTTTTCTGGATACACCGGCTCTTCAGCAACTTACTCATATGATGATATTGATGAAATCTGGAATTCCTTTGTTGCTGCGGACACTTCAAATTTAACCGCACAGGCTCTTTCAGTGGCTCAATATGGTCCATGTTGTAATTACGGCTGGGGTGCGTGGTACATAGCAACAGAAGCAAGTCAAGAAGCAATAACAGAAGCTTGTGAAGCTGGCAATGCACCAAGCAGTAATGCTACGTGGCATTTATCTTTATAGTTCTGTGGGGCATATGGAAATACAAGCTTTCATGGTCCGTTAAATAGTTCTGGCTTTGAAAGTAACCTTTAAGGAGATGAATAAAATGTTAATAAAACGAAATGAAGCTCTATCAATTTTACCAATATTCGATCAAACAAAAGATCTAAAATTCAATATCCATACACAATATAAGTTAATAAAACTTAAAAAATCAATTCTTGAAGAACAAGAAATCTATACAGAACAAATTCTTTCAAACTGTTCAGAATACTTTGAAATGCAAGACGGTCGCCCTGTAATTAATGAACAAGGCGGTTACAAAGTAAAAGAAGGATACCTCATTCAGTGTCAAGATATAATTCGTCAAATAAATGCTTGTGAAGTACAACTTCCCGACATTTACTTCTCCCTTGACGAACTAGAACCTTTAAACTTAACTTTTGAACAACTTGAACTTTTATCTCCATTTATTAAATAAGTCGGAAAAACGACCAGAAAAAATTTTTAAGGGCGTGTGAATTTTTTAGAAACACGTCCTTTTCTTGTTATATACTAATTGAGCGAGGAAAAACCACGGAGGTGATTTATTACGGCTTACAATTATAATATGAACAATGTTCAATAGAATCAATAACCTCAGCAAGTACCTAACGCATCAATGTTTTCTCAAACAAATGTGCAACCGTTATTCCCATAGCCCCAGGGAAATGTTTATAATATCAATTCAACTCTTGAAGTCGCTAATGTGCCTGTAGGAGCGGGAATGTCAATTGCACTATGTTTACCAGAAAACGTAATGTATATTAAAACATAGAAAACTCTCAGATTATTCTCGCCGCCAGGGCATAACACTTTCTGAAACTAGCTTTATTAATGATTATCTAGCAGATAGATATGAGAGATTTTGTCCTAGAGATGTTTATGTTTTATAGGACTTTCTCGATATGAATTTAGAAGGTGTTTACTTGGTGACTATGAGTGGTCACATTACGTGTGTTATTGATGGTGAAATATACGATACCTTTGATTGCTCTTAGCGTCCTGTTTGGTGTATTTATAAAGTGAAATAATAACAAAAGAGAGATAGTTTATTGCTATCTCTCTTTTTTTAGAATATTATAATTTTATTCGCTGCACTTTCGGCGGCGGCGCAACGTCCAATAAGAATTGCATCAGCTTCATCTTGGGAAACATTCAGATCATAAAGTTCTTTAACTTTAAACTGAGCATTTCGTTTCTAATCTGTTCTTGTCTTTCCTTTGATTTCACTGTGGTGCCGCCACGTGGCAGGAGGAATTATTTTGTATACAAAGCCGTTTTCATAACAATAATTTTTGAGGACTCCTTGCAAGTGAGCTAGTTTTTTATAGGTAGTTACTGCTTCACCATTTTCAAACTTTTGCAATTGAATATCTTCAAGAGCTACTAAGTCTGGTTGCCAACTCTGAATCATGTTGGCGAACCACTATTTTGTTTTAGCAATTCGCTCGGTGCTATGAAGTCCATTTGAAGTCCAAGCGCCGAACTTAATTAATACTTCGTCATCAATTGTCGCCCAGCCGCTAGTAATAGACGCCTAGTCAAAGGCAAGAACTCTGAAACCTTTCTTTTTCGGCGCCCTATCATTAATTTTTATATACTTGTTTTCTTGACAAACTGGACAATTTCTATGCTTTCGCCAATAATCAAAAGTATAGAAATTTGAATGCCCGTTCGGACATTCGAATTCCATTTGTGTTTGTAAGTTTTTATAAGAATCAGAAATTAATTTCCATCCTTCTTGTTCAATTTCTTCTTTTACATTTTCATATTTTAACGCCATTACGCACCAGTAGAGCCATAGCCGCCTTCTCCTCTATCGGTTGAACCGAGTTCGTCTTCAGTTTCAACTTCTGTCCATTTAATTGCTGGCGCAACCATGATGTACATTTGAGCAATTTTATCGCCCTTATTAATCGTGTAATCGGTTGTGCCTGTGTTGGATAAGATAACTCCTACTTCCCCGCGATAGTCTGCGTCAACCGTCCCATCAGCATTGGCAACTCTTAGACCCGTCTTAGCACTAAGACCTGAACGAGGTGCAATACGAACCATATATCCTGCTGGACAAGCAATCTTCAAGCCTGTCTTAACAATCTTTGTTTCGCCAGCGGCAATAGTAACTGTTTCATTTGCCTTAATATCTGCGCCGCCATCAGTTGGATGAGCATATGATGGTAGCTCAACATCTGAATCCATTTTATAAACCTTAACACCTACAAACTCTCGCTGATTTTCAAGTAGGGTTGTAAGAGTATCAAGTGTTGACTGGAATAGAGTTTTAATCATTTCTTTCTTATTAGCTGAAAGCTCCTCATCACTATCAACATTCTCTAAGAACTCATCAATTTGAGCCTTTTCTGCACTTAGATTATCAACTGGATGAAGCTTTAGAGTATTGAGTAGCTGCTTCTGATACTCCTCGCCTTCAAATACTTCTGCTACCATATCCTTAAACTTAGGATAGACAGCATCAAATTGTTCATCAGGAAGTTCAAGAATTTGAATAAATTGTTCGATTGAATCCTTGTCCTGAGATGCTGAACTATCTGCAATCTGTGTAAATAAATCTTTAACCTTCTTCTCCATCGTAAAAATCCTCCGTTAATAGTGTTGTTGAAATCTCATCCACGACTCCCCATCGGACAGCCTCTTCACTGCTTATGTACCAATCGTCTTTAGTATGAGATTCGTATTCTGCATCGCTAATTTTTGTATGTTTAAGCACGTGGGCTTTAATTTGCTTTAGCACAACATGATAGTTATCAATTGATTGAATTGCTTTATGCGCATCGCCGCCGAACTCAATCGCACCCTCATGGAACATAAAGCTACTATTAGGGAATGCATAACGTTTATGCCCGCTGATAGCAATTAGAAATCCTCCACTAAGGGCGGCGCCTGTTACAATTGTATAAACAGGAGTCTTAGAGAGCGCAATTGCATTTGCAATTTGGAATGAGTTTGTTACAAAGCCGCCAGCAGTATCAATGTAGATTTGAATTGGAATTCTTTTGTCTACTGGTAATCCATCAAATTCATCTGCTGTATTCCAGAATTGAATTTTTTCTAGAATTTCTGTTCCAATTTCCTCTGTAATATCAGAAGATAGATAAATGCGGCGAGTTAGCATATTGCAACGATCTATCAAGGGTTCTGCTTCTAATAGAACTTCTGGATTTGATAGCATTGAGACGAAAGAATCATCTTCATCTGTTGCCGCAAGCATAGGATAGACTTGGTCTAGTTCTTTCTTAATATCTTCTAATGACTTTAACTTACCATTATCATCATATACAGAGAGTAGAACATTGTTTTCATTCTCCATTTTCACTGTCCCCCTTTAGAAGTTCAATTTCTTCTTGTAGTTCCATTAGTTCGCTAGTTAGTTCTTCAATTCTAGGATTTAGAACAAAAGTATCTAATGGAATACTCTGTAATTCATTTGTTACTTTATTAAATTGACAAATTAAATTTTCTAATCTTTCATTCATAGGACTCTTACCTCCTTTTTATAATAATATTATATCATAGTTTTAAAGAAAAATCAAATTTTCGTTTATAAAAGTTTTGCCTAAAGTTTGAGGGTTTTGCTTTAAAAGGACTCGATTTGGAAATTGATTGAATTCTTTTGTCGATTCAAATTTTTGTTTTGTAAAAATATTGAAACTTTCTCTTGTTTTATTCTTTCCCCATTTTATTATAGCGTTTTCAAAAGTAGTTCCATTCCATGAGAAATCAATTGAATATGAACCTTGTTGCTTCGCCGCCAAAATTATAAGGAATATTTGCTCAATTGAAAAAGAATTCTTATAGATACAGAATGGACTATATTCAATTAATTCGTCTATAGAGGACGGCGGCGAAGTAACGATTTTATGCAGTGCGCCGCTATAGAGTTTTAGAAATTCTTTTGTTTGATGAAAATTTCGTGCTGTGAGGGAATTTATGAATTCTATATTATTGTCAAAGGAACTGAATAAATCTTTCCAATCTTCTTCAAGTAAGAAATCTCTATCAATAATATAGGTTTTTGATTTGCCGCTAAAAGTATATGTAAAGTCTTTTTCTCGCCAATCTACTAAATTATTGTTTTTAATTGAATTAAATAGTTTTTTATTTTTTATTCTATCTGAATTAAGTTCATAAGGGGAAAAGGAAGGCGGTACTTTGGCGGCAGATTTTAAGCCGCTAGTACCAAGAAATCCATAGCCTAGGACTTCTCCTTTGTCAGTATCTATAATTAAATTGTTTGGAACTCGTAAAGATTTTGAATCTTTGAAATAGTATATTTTGTTATAACGATTTGTCTTTTCATATGGCTGCATCATTATTACTTGATGACGCTCTGAATAGAGTTTATTATATACTTTCATGAGAGGGAGACTTAAGGAGAAAGTTTTACCATGATTAAAGTCTATATCATATAAACCTATTGTCATTGTTATTCCTCCAATTCAAATCTCTCAGTTTGTGATTCAATGATAAACCCATCTTCATCCATTTTAATTATTTTTTCAAACAGCGGCGAAGGAGTATTCTTATATTTCTTTGGAACAAAATCATCACCACGCCGAATACCTGTTACAATAATCTTATTTCCTTTTGAGAAGAAACTTTTCTCAATTATTGTTTTTGTTCCATCTGGATTTACCTTACTAATTTGTCGATCCCATTTTGCATATTGATTTTTCCATACTTTAATATGAACAACTTGCATTGTTGGCGTTAGAATTACAACAGTGCTTTTATTTTTATCCTTATCTATAATTGTGCCGCAAATTCTTGATACTTCATATAATCTAATCAATGCACCATCTTTACTTCTAAATTCTGATGATATTGTTGGTTCTTCTGATAAATCTTCAAAATTAACTATTCCATACGCTCTTCTATTTAGATTTTTCAATTCATGCTCATGGCAATAAGTTCCTAATGCGTCCATGTCCCATTTGTTTATATCACCATCAGCATATTTGTTTTTTACTTCATTATATAGCTCATTATTTAGTTCAATTAATATTTCTTCTTGATTATCTTTCATCCATAAGCGAACAGGCTCCATTTTACTTTTATAAATCGAATCCCAAATTGATTGCTCGATAAGAGTTCTCTCATCTTTTCTTATTAAGCTATCAATATTGAAATTATCCATATAAAAACTATAAGAAACACTATCAAAATAATAATAATCTTTATACTTATGGTTCTTCAAATATTTATTAAAATTAAATAGCTTAACCTCAAACTCAAGTTCATCTGGAACCAAATTATACTTAATCAACATTGCCATATTTTGCATTGTAATTCTTTTTTTCTTATCTGCAATTGAATCTAAATATATGTCCATTGCTTTTTCTCTATCATCATAAAAAGAATCAAATGCACCTGATTTAATCAATGAAACCATTTGGGTTTTATTTAGTTTAACTTTACTTAAGAAATCTTCCATTGAACTATATGGCCGCAAAGCAATAATATCTTTAACAAGAGAATCTCCAACTCTTTCAATTCCCTTGAATCCATAAATAATAGCATTTCTATTTTTATCTGGACTGAATGTTAAATCTGAATTATTAATATCTGGCGGCAAAACATTAATTCCTGCTTTTTTTGATTTACCTAATGCAATACTAACTTTTCCATAGTTTACAGATTTATTCTTTTCATCTTCTGTACTGTCATCAAATAATTCTGCGGCGCCTGCGTTCACGATTAAGCAAGCGCAGTTCCAGTAAATGTCAGGGTAATAAATTGCTAAGACCAGTGTTTGAATTCCTACAAACGTATACGCAGTCGCATGCGGGCGGGCAACGTTTCAAATATTGAAACAGACTATATCATTATCAATCATTTTATTATTATTCGTAAATTTGTTGAGCTAATTCAAATTTACGAGGTAGACAAATATTATTATTTTCATACAAGATTTTTGCTGCTTCTTTTACTTGAGATTGTTTTTGTATTTGAACCATAAAATATTTATCATTTTTGTTAATTATTTTATTATTCCATTTTTCTGAAATCAAAGTATTCAGCATAAAAACAAAATCTTTAGCTGTATCATAATATCGAGTAACAAAGCCTATATGATAATATCCTTCTGCTGTTTTTGTAACCCATCCATCACCATCTATTAATCCTCTAAGAAAATCCTTATAATATTTTTTAGGGATTAATTCGATAGGAAGATGATTTGTGTTTTGTGTTTTATTCTCAATGATTCCATATTTTTTAAGATGTTGAGTAAACTCTCTATTTTTTATAGCAATCCTACTCATCATACTGTTTTGTTTTTGTCTTGTTGTAATTTTTGCTTTACTATTAACTATTTTCAAAAATTTTTCAAGTAAACTAATATCTTTTTGATGAATATCAATAAATAATTCATCATTAGAAACGCATCCATCAGCAAAAATAAAACCAAGTAAATAAGCTTTTTCTTCACAATTTATTTCTTCAAAATAATCAATGATTAACTCTTGATTAACCAACCTTTTATTTACTGGATTGATGTTATTTCTTTTTAAGATTTTTAATATAGTAGTTTTTGCTAAATTATATTTTAGACCTAATTCTCTAGATGAGCCTTGATCGTTAATATAATCATTACAAATTTGTAATTCAATATCTTTTGAAACTCTTTTCATCTGTTCACCTCCTTTTCTTTTTATAGCTCTTTGATTGATAATCTGCACTTCGATTTTACTCTACTCCATAAAAGGATAGTCGTTGAACCTTCTTATTTAATAAGCTTGGCTGCTGATTGCTTAATTATAAGTTTTCCAGCAATTCACAGATTTTTTCGATATATATTTCTATATAAAGGCGCAAGCATTTACGCATATGACATTTGGGGGTTCATTACCGTCTCCCATACATACTCACCTAACACCCTTCGTGGACACTGAGACACAAACTTCTCTTTCAAAGCAGGAACCTCTTTTATCTTTTTCTTCGCCACCACCTTGCGCGCGTAATTGGCTTCGGACAAGGTGAAGTGAGCTATGTTCTCGTCTAGGCAAACCATCATTAAATCTTCTTGCGCAGTTGGCGTTCCGAAATTTGGCAGATAATATTGCTCTAAATTTTTAATTTCTTTTTCTGTTAAACCTACATCATGAACTTCTTGATACCATAAATTCATATTAGCTCTTAATCTACAATATCTATCAATTGGACGTTCCTTCCCAGCTTCGCCGCTCAATCTCATTAGAGCATTTGCAGAAATCATTTCATTTGGGTTTCTAGGTTTAATTCTTTTCGCAGTTGCTAATCCAACTCCATCACTAAATTGAAAAACATCTAAGACCTTTCCTTCGCCAAGTGCATCCCATAATCTATTATCATTTATATCAATTTTTGAAGGATGAAGATATGTGTCATAAACTTCTCTTAGTGACATTTTAGGATCAATCAATTCATCTCTTTGTAAAAGTTTAATACAAATTCCAATCTTATCACAAATTTCTGTAACTAGCATATCAAACTTGACATCACCGAGATATTCACTATCTCCTAAATCATATTGAGTTGTTAGATCTCCATTTGGACTTCTCATAATTGCATTCGTTTCAAATGGATTATTATTATAAATAATTACTCCAGATGCGTGTTGTCCTCTTTTGTTAATTATTCCTTTAATTGATTGAACAATTTCTAACAAGCCAGGATATTTATTGAACTCATCAATAAGAGCTTGAATTGGCTTATATCCTTTCTCTTCATTCCCATAAACACAATCATCAATATCTCTTAAAAATCCTCTTTCTTGTGGTATTAAAGAGCTTAAATACAATGCTACGTCTGAATCGATTCCATCTGGACATTCACTACTTCTATATCCACGACAGGCGGCAGCTATTGCACTTCTTGTGCCTTCCGTCCCGTATGTACAGACCTGTAATAAATTTAACTCGCCTCGTTGTTCCCTAATTTTTTCAAATACATGCTTACGTTTAGACGGAGCCAAATCACAGTCTATGTCTGGCAGCTCAGTACGCTCAGCATTGAGGAAGCGCCACTCTGG
Source organism: Candidatus Gastranaerophilales bacterium Zag_111 (assembly GCA_001899395.1). GTDB lineage: Bacteria > Cyanobacteriota > Vampirovibrionia > Gastranaerophilales > Gastranaerophilaceae > Zag111. The sequence goes on from MOYD01000016.1 coordinate 8,517, forward strand.
TAAATTCCACTCCAAAGGATCAAGCTGTGTAATTCCTAATAAATAGTTGGATAAAAAACATACACTACTTCCTCGTCCTGGCCCTGTAACAGAACCACACTCCCAAAACAAATCAATATAACTTTGAAATGTATTAAAATATTCAAATAAGCAGTTATTTAATTTGCCGCCGACTGTTTTAATAATGTTTGCTTCTGTTTCAATTCGTGCTAAATATTTTTGATTCCAAAGTTTTTTATTTTTTAATCCATTTAAGCATTCATTAATCCAATATCTTTCTTGGATATTATCTGAATTAGTTAAATATTTAATCGTTTCAAAATCTTCATTGAATTCAAACTTAGGATAATCTTTAACGTTTGTTCTTGGAATAATTGGCGAATGAGATAAATCATATCCTTCAATCTTATCGAAAATTTCCATTGAATTGTTACAGATTTCAATAAACTCATCTTCACTATATAAATCTTCAAGATTCCCATAAGCTTCATTGTTATCCATAAAATGAGCATATTGATAAAACTCATCAACTTCTCTTTCTCCCTCTTTTGAATTCAAATATGCTTTATGAATTGGTCGTTCTTTTGCTGTTAAATAATGTGCGTCATCACCAATAATAATTTTTATATTATAAGCTTTTGCTATTGATTTAATTCTCTCATTAAAATTAATTTGTTCTCTCGAACGCCCTGCCGCAATTTCAAGATAGAAATCTTCTCCAAATAGATTAAGATTCCATTTGATAAAATTATCTATTTCACTTTTCCATTTATATATTTCTTCTTCGTTTTCATTTCTTTCTGCTTTTACTAATTCAAGCACAAAATGATCTAACTGGCCGCCAAGGCAGGCGTTCGTAGCAATCAAACAATCTGGATATTTTTCAACAATTTCTTCAAGTTCTCTTTTCTCAGTTGGAACTCTCATCATTCCTCTTGAGCTAAATCCATTATACCATGCAATTGAACTTAATTCTCTTAATGCTCGATGTCCCATATTATTTTTTGCTATTAAAATATAGTGCCAATATTTTTCTATATTATTTCTATCATCAACAAGATATATTTCATTTCCACAACCGCACTTAAACTCTTGAGGAATTATGCCTTTTTCTTTTAATTCTTTCTCTTGTTTTAACCAATCTACATGACCTGCGACTGTTTCATGATCTGTTAAAACAACACCAGATAATCCTAGCTTATTTACAGTTATTATCATATCTTTCGGCTTATTGATACTATCGATAATTCGGAAATTGCTATACATAGAATGCGAATGCGTCACAAAACGATTTATCATTTTTAAATCTTCCATATAGGCCTCCTCAAGAGAAATGCAGAGTATTGTTTTACATGATTTCTCTTTTATTCTATACATATTATATCATAAAATAAGAGAAAAGTCAAATTTATATTAAATCTAACTTTTCTCCTTTCTTAATTAATATGTCTTTACAATTTTAATTTGATAATAATCTTTATCTTTCTTATATCTATGAGTCGAACTATATGATGTCAACTCATATCCGTTTACCGCCGCAGCGTTCTTTACTTCTTCAATAAAGTCTTGAGCTTCTTGCTCAGTTTCTACTCTATACTCTTCTGTTTTCTTTAGTAACTCCATTTTAATTTCCTCCTTTAGAAATCGTATATTGAACTTTCCTTTACATCAATTGCATCGACAAGAATTTGTGGCGTAAAAGTTTCTTGCCACTCATTAATATTCCCCCTGCCGACACAAGTTATTATCACATTTTGTCCTAATGTATTTAATTTTTCAATTATCTCAGTTGCCTTAAACTTAACATAAGTAATTCCATTGAAATTAAATTTTAAGGTATCTTGATTTTTCCCTATTACTTGAATTAAACTTTTATCAAGATTTATATCTTCAATTGCAATAACAGGTTCTTCATTTGCTTGCCCCCAAAGATTACTGTTCGCCGCCAAATTATTAATTAAATCTTCTAAATAAGAACAATTCCCGTTTACAACAAAATCTACATCATAACTACCTTCGTTAAAATCGACTCCGTCAAGTTCGAAGTTAGCATAGCTTATGAGTCTGTCGAGGTTCTTAATTGGTAGTGCAAAGCCTGAAGCATTTGAATGCCCTTCCACAAACTCCATCAATTCGCTGTCTAGTAAAAACTGTCGGAAGTCTTTGAGCGGCGAATTGTCACGACCTCGAATTGAACCTTTCAAAGTCTTCCCATCAGGAGTAATTCGGCCTAAAATTGTTGGCTTTTTGTATTTTGCCGCAATTCCCATTGCAACTAAACCCGTTAAAGTTCTAGGAATATCAAGTTCATCAGCATTAACAACTAGAATCTTATTCTCATCAAGACAGTTGTTAGAAATCTGAATATCTAATAATTCCATTGCTTGCTCTTTAATTCTATTTTGTCTACTTTTTGCATTGACACAATTTCTAGCACTTTGTTCTGCAATTGATTCCATATCTTTATATGAAGCGCCACGCTTAGTAGACCTTACTAGTTCTTCATCATTAAGAAAACCTCTAAACAATAATTCTTTTTCATTTGAAGTTCCAACTCGAATTAAAGCATTGATAAGCGGTGTAATATAAAATGCTACATCAATTTGGGTTGGCGGCGAAGAAATTGAATAAGATTGTTTTTCTACTAATGCTTGGAACATTGTATTTTTGATATGTGATAAGCCATACTCACAAATAAATCTGTTTTCCGATGTATTTAAACTTACCATATCTGAAATTTGGCCCAGCGCAACCAAGTCTAAGTAATCATCTGCGCCAGAAATATTAAATTGTTTATCACAATACTGTAAGAACTTATAAACAACACCTACGCCGCTCAAATCCTTATTTTCGTATCGTGGCGAGGACTGATTATTAATTACTATTGCTGACTCATTAGGTCTACTCTGTATATGATGATCCAAAATCAGAATATCATATCCCAAGTCTTTAAGCTGTTCACACTCTACGTCATCATTTGTCGCTGCGTCGGGTATGAGTATGAGATCACAAATACATGATTCTGTGAAGTAATCCATAATACTACGTAAGCCGTGTTCCTTACCTTCTGGCACATGATATGAAATTTGGATGTTAGGATACAGTTCCTTCATGTAGTCATTCATATAGTTAATAACTGCTGATGCAGAGGTAAAGCCATCGACATCGCTGTCCACGACCACAACCACTTTACTGCCTTGTTCAAGATGATGCTTGAACATTTGAAATCCTGCATCCATGTTGTCTAAGTCCTCTGGCGGCAAAAGATTATCTTTAGTTGGATGAAAATATGCATTTAAGTCACTATTCTCATCTAAAATTCCTCTATCTTTTAGGAGATTAATCGTAAAATTCTCCTTTATATCTGTTTTTGTTCTTTTTATATAATTCACTTCATTATCGCCACACTGCTCCTTTTATTAGTTCTTTTGTTATTGCCGCACCACAATCAAAAGGAGACTGCTTTAGCTTTAACAAATTTTTGGTATCGTATATAAACCCCATTGTGCAATAATTTTTATATCTATCACAAATGGAAGATAGCTTATTAAAATATTTTTCTTGCTCTTTCCATGTTTCGCCTTCTTTATCAAAGGCAATTAACACTTTCTTTGCCCCACATTTCATTAACAATTGCAATTGATATTTATTAAATTGACTGCCGCAAACTGAAACGCATATATTGTTGTTTTGTCCAAACATTGTTCCATACTGTAAACTTGCTTTCTCCGACTCAGCAACGATCGCCATTTTGAACTTTTTAATATTATCTTTAACTAAATTAATTCCATATAAATTATATGCTAATGGATGTGAATATATTTTCCCTTCAATTTGAACAGGCATATATTTCCCTAAGAGTAAGTCTTCTTCATTTAATGCCCGCCCACGAATTCCAATTAAATTTCCATCAACATCATAATGTGGAATAATGATTTTATTTTCAAGAGAAGAATATAAAATATTATATGTTCTCATCATATCAATTGAAATTCCATCGTCCAACCATTCTTGAGTTGGATAGAATTGATAAATATTTAACAGCCCTTTGTTGATTGACGGCAATTTAATATTTGAATAATCATTTCTCTCATTATAAATTGTTTCATAATGATTATAAAAACTTTGATTCTGATGTATTGCTTTGCCGCCAAGCTTCTTAATTATATCATTAAACTTATAATCAATATCTAATAGTTCATATCTTTTTCTAAATAATTCAACAATATCAAATGAACAACTGCATTCAGTATAACAATGAAACATTTTTGATTTTCGATAATAATATAACTTAAAGCTTGCATCTTCTTCATCACAATTGTGACATATCGTTTTGAAAATAATTGCGTCCTGTGTTTCTCTATATTCTGTTGAGCCAAGAGAAACAACTAAATCTATAATCTGAGAATCCGATATGCTCTCAACTAATTCTTTTATTTCCGTCAAAATCCTATCAGCTTCCCAAATGATTTATCTGTTATATCTTTATCTAGCTCAAATGCTTCGCCAGCGTTATCTAATAAATCTTCTGGTTGTAAATCTGATATTTGAGTTAGTTCTTCATATATTTCATCTGACACAATGCCATCGTTATAATAATCTAGTAAATCTTGATATTTTGAATAATCTGTATTTTCAAAATTTACCGCCGCAAATTGATCCATTAAATGTTTACCGAGATCAGTCATAAATAAATCTTTTCTCAAACATCGTCCTAAATCTACCTTGCTCCATATTCTAACATCAGTCCAGCGGCCACGTCTATTTTTATAGACATCTGTAACCATATTTGGAGTTTCACTAAAATTCTTTGTAAATTCACTTAGTTCATTAATTTCCTCTTGTGTAGGTTTTGACATGATACATCCGAAATCGACCAAATTAGCAATTGACTTTGAGCTTTGGATATTATGATAATCCTTAAAACCACCATTGCCATCATCATTGCTAACTTGTGTTGATGTTAAGACAAAAGAATCTAACTCAATTGCGAGATTCTTTAACGCTGTTGTAAACAATCTCAAACAAACATATTCTTGCAATCCTAAATCTCTATATTCATTTAACATTGCTGGACTTGAGAAAATATAATCATAAAAAAAGTTTTCTACTCCATATTGAATATGATAGCGGCGAAATAAATTTTTAACAACAGAAGCACTTGGATCAGGAATCCTTGCAAACAATAGATTATCTTCATATTTTCTCATGATTTCTATTGCTATTTCAATTCTTGGCATCTCTTCTTCGCCGTAAGTTCCATAAAGAAAAATTTCCTCATTATATCCAGTTAGATAAGCTAAAATCATTGTTTTAATTTCTTCAGGATCTTGCTCTGTCATTACATATAAAACCTTTTCTGCCGAACCAGTACAGATCCATCTACCTTTTGTGGTATCGAAACGAATTGGGTATGCGAGGTTTGCGGCATCTCCAACCATTGTACGCGTTTTGCCTGTACCTGATGATGCTGAGCGGAGGTAGAGTTTACCCTTGCGCCCGCCACGGCAAATTGTATTAAAAATATGACCTTGTAACTGACATCCAACTTCTGGCTTTTCTTTTAAGTCCTTAATTAATTGATCTATATCATCAGAAGCTTTACTCTCTTCTGCAACACTATTTAGTACAAACTTATTTTCATAATTATTAACTTCGCCTTTCAATTGATCTAGAATATCTTTTGTCGTTAATTTTTCAAACCTCTCATTAATCTCACTATAATGAGGATTAAAAATATCCTCACAATAGAATTGTTCAATTGAATGACCTGAAGCTTGAATATCTTTTAGAAAATTAATTTTCTTTAATCTATTGTAATAATAATAGAAATTTTGCGGCTCTGCTTCTGTTTCACAATCTTGGAGAAAAACCTCTCCATTTTCTTTCTCTAAATAAACTGCCGCAGTTTGATTATCCTTAAGATAGTTTACAATGTCAACTGCTCTTATTTTCTCTGCGCCGCCATTATATAGATTATAGATTGCTGAGAATATAAATTTGTCCAATGTTGTTGCAAAATCTGAAACTTCTAATCGATATTTATCAGTATCATTTAGTAACTCAGGGCGGTTCATTAAACCGCCTAATACCTGAATTACTGTATGTCTATCTAATTGTATCATTCTTCATCGCCTACAATTGAATTAAGGTCAATCATCTTTTTCTTCTTTCTCTTACCGATATAATCACTTGGATTGTATTTAATTGTGATTCTATCTTGTGCAAGTTGCTTTTCAATTGCCTGTTCAATATCTTTCTTTCTTTTATCTTGCAGACGATAATACGCCGCCGCATCATTTATAATAAATGGAATTATTCCAATTGTCCGATGTTCTTTTTTAACTTTATTTCTTTGAACTTCATAATAATATTTCAAAGTTAATAATTGCGCTCGATAACTAATTCCACTTTTCTTAAAATTTTGCATTTGAGTAATATTCCATTCACTGACTGGATTCTTCTCAGATTCAATTCCAAAAAGATTTAATATGTAATAGAACAATGCATCTCGATATTCTTTATCTTTATCAACTAGTTTTAAGTTTTCAGAAGTTAAGACACTTTTTACTTTTGCACCTGTAATTCCAAATTCACGAGCTACTTGTGCCATATTAAGTGTTTCTTCATAACGCTTATTGATTTGTTCTATTTCTTCATCTGTAAGAACGACTTTCTGTCCTTTTTTATGGATTGTTTGTTTTGGAATAATATCTGTATCTTTTAAGAATTTTAAGATAGTATTGTAGGGAATATCAAGCTGACGTGAAATTTCTTTTTTATTTCCACACTCATAATAGAGTTCATTAATTTTTTGCTTTTGTTCTTTACTTAGTGGCATTGACATCACCTTTCTTTTTTGAATCTATATATATTATATCATTTTTCTTAGAAAAAGTCAAATTTTCTTTTGTAGCATCTGCTATGGCAAACGGAACATCAAGCATTTTTGCAAGTGTTTGAGCAAGCAGAGTTTTTCCGCTTCCTGTA
>MOYD01000017.1 GCA_001899395.1 Candidatus Gastranaerophilales bacterium Zag_111
TTGAAACAACAGTCGGCAGAATTATCTTTAACGAAGAAGTTAGAAAAGCGCTTGCATAAGTGTTAAAACAGTGAAATTTAACTAATTGAAGGAAAATTAGAATGGAAAATACATACATACATACAAAAAAATCTCCTGATTTCATTAACAAACAAATGGATAAAGGTTCATTGAAAAAACTTTTGGGTCAGATGTATTTGGAATACGGCGGGGCAAAAGCAGCAGCTTTGGCTAATGCTTTGAAAAATTTAGGTTATAAATACGCTACAATTTCAGGTACAACAATTTCAATTGCCGACCTTTCAGTTCCTGAATCTAAGAAAGAGTTGTTGAAATCAGCAGAAAAAGAGATTGAAAAATCTACAAACAGATACCTAAAAGGTGAAATTACAGAAGTTGAAAGATACACAAAAGTCATCGACACTTGGTCTGAAACAACTGCAAAATTGACAGAACAGGTTGTTGAGAATTTTGATAAATTAAATCCGGTTTATATGATGGCATTCTCCGGAGCCCGTGGTAACTTGTCACAGGTTTCACAGCTTGTTGGTATGCGTGGTTTGATGGCTGATGCACAAGGTCAGATTATCGACTTGCCGATTAAATCAAACTTCAAAGAAGGCTTGTCTGTAACAGAATACATCATTTCATCATACGGTGCACGTAAAGGGCTTGTTGATACAGCGTTGAAAACAGCCGATTCAGGTTATTTGACAAGACGTTTGGTTGACGTTGCACAAGACGTTATTATCCGTGCTGATGATTGCCACACTGAAAAATATATTAATATGAAATCAATCACAGACGGTGATGTAGTTATTGTTCCGCTAATCGACAGATTGTTAGGCAGAACAGTAGCACAGGATATTGTTGATGCTGAGGGTAACGTACTTGTTGCTTGCGGAACAACAATGAACCGTGATGATATCAAAAAGATTTCAGGACTTGACCTTCACGAACTTAAAGTTCGTTCAGGTTTGACTTGCGGTTTGGAATACGGTGTTTGCCAAAAATGTTACGGTTGGGCTTTAACAACACAAAAACTTGTTGATATTGGCGAAGCAATTGGTATTATCGCAGCACAGTCAATCGGTGAACCTGGTACACAGCTTACAATGAGAACCTTCCACACAGGTGGTGCGGTTGGAGTTAAAGAAGCTAAGAAAGAAATCTTGGCTCGCGAAGCCGGTACTGTTGTTTCAAAAATCAAAGCAAGAGAACTTAGAACCCGTCACGGTGATATTGTTCAAGTTGCAATGTATGAAGCTGATATTGAAGTTAAAGGTGAAAAAAGAACTGTTAAATATCATATTCCTGCCGGTGCAACACTGTTCATCACAGACGGTCAAGAAGTTCCGAAAGGTTACAAAATGGCTGAACACGCACCGTCATCACAAAGTGATAGCAGCCGTTTAACAGAAAAGGCTACAAAAGATATTACAACTGATATCTCAGGTGAAATCGTATTTGAAGATTTCAAAGCCGATGAAAAGAAAGACAGACAAGGTAACATTTCAAGAACAACTAATAAACAGGGCGTAATCTGGGTATTAGGCGGAGATGTTTACACATTGCCTGGCGGTTCAAAGGTTCTGATTAAAGACGGTCAGAAAATTTCAGAAGGTGAAAAACTTGCTGAAACTTTGACAATCTCTGAACACGGCGGTGAAGTTCGAGTTGGCGATGATTTAGTAATCGAAGATGCTAAATTCAACGGTAAAAAGATTAAAAAGATTGTTCAAGGTAAAGAATTGACAATTGTTATCGCTTCATTAAGCCCTGAAAATGCTTCATTTGAACAAACTAAAAAAGAACAACTTTGGACAGTTGATAAAACAGGTGAAAAATACATTGTTAAAGCTCCTGTTGATACAACAGTTGAAAACGGTATGATAATCGCTGAGTTAATCGACGATGATTGCGCTGTTACAAGTTCAGGTGAAATCAGATACGTTGATGTTGAAGTTGATGAAAATCAGATTATAACAAAACCTGGTAAGGTTGTGTTCATACCTGAAGAAGTTCATCAAATCAATAAAGACAGCACTTTGAAAATGGTAGAAAACGGTACAGCGGTTACAGCCGGTACTGAAGTTGTAAAAGACGTATATTGCCACATTGACGGTGTTGTTGAATTCAAAGAATATAACGACGTTATCCATGAAATTACAGTAAGACCTGGTGAAGTTCATACTTTATCAAGCATTTCAGAATTGAAAGTTGATGAAGGCGAAGTTGTTAAAAAAGGCACTGTAATTGCAGACGGTATCAAGGCTAAAGAAACTTCAATTGTTACAATTATGGATTCTTCAGTAGATGATTTACCGTTGGATGATTTAGATGAAGAACTAGATACAACACTTTCTCTTGATGATGATTCTATTGCAAATCAGCCTGTACAAATTTTGGTAAGACCTGTTCAGGTGCTTGATGTTAATCAAAGAGATGTGTCAATTAAATTCAATCCGACAGATGATTTAATTGATATTATCCCTGTAACTCAATTGCAATATAAAGACGGCGCAAGAGTAAGAAATGTAGACGGTGCAACAATTACAAGAACAAGCTTAGTTCTTCAAATGCAGGGTTACCTATCACACTTAAAAGGTTTGGTAGAACTTGATGCAAAAGGAGCATTGAGAATTGTTGTTCTTGAAAACTTGATTGTTCGTCGTGAAATGGAAGGGGCTTCTCATTCATCATTGCAAACAGAACTTCTTGTAAAAGACGGAGAAGTAATTGAAGCAAAAACACCGGTTGCAAAAACACAGGTTCTTGCAATGCACGATGCAGTAGCTTCAATTAAAAATGATGATGAAGATGCAAGAAGACTTCTTTTGATTTCAAAAAGTTCAGAAACAGAAGTTGCAGTCAAAGGCAAAGCGGTTGTTAAGAAAGGCGACTTTGTCACAACTGATAAAGTTATAGCAGAAAGCGGAGAAACAACTCCGGTATCAGGTATAGTTACATCAGTAAACAAAGGTACTGTTTCAATCAGAAACGGCAGACCTTACTTAATCAGCCCGGGTACAATGCTTCAGATTGATTCAGGCGCATTGGTATTAAGAGGTGACTTGCTTGCAACTCTTGTATTTGAAAGAGAAAAAACAGGCGATATCGTTCAAGGTTTGCCGAAAGTTGAAGAACTTTTGGAAGGTAGAAAACCTAAAGACTGTGCTATTTTAGCAGAATATGACGGTACCGCAAAAATTGAAATCGATGATGACGGTCTTCCTAGATTATTCTTGGTTGATGAAGACGGTTCTTCAACTGAAATCAAATATGCAATTGATTCTAATGTAATTGTTTCAAACGGACAAAAAATTACAAAAGGTCAGGCGCTAACTTCAGGTCCTATGAACCCTCATGATGTTATGAGATTATGCGGACCGGAAGCAGCACAACAGTATTTGGTGGATGAAGTTCAGCGAGTATACCGTTCACAAGGTGTTGAAATTGCTGATAAACACATCGAAATTATTGTACGTCAGATGACTAAGAAAGTCCGAATTATTGATGCTGGTGACACTAACCTGTTACCGGGCGAGTTGATTGAAATGCAGACATTTGAAAAAGAAAATAAAGCCGCAGTTGATGCGGGTAAAGCGCCTGCAACATGTGAATATATGTTGTTAGGTATTACAAAAGCTTCGTTAAATACAGAAAGCTTTATTTCAGCAGCTTCATTCCAAGAAACTACAAGAATTCTTACAGAAGCGGCAGTTGACGGTAAAAAAGACCTGTTAAGAGGTTTGAAAGAAAACGTTATTATCGGTCGTTTGATACCGGCAGGTACAGGCTTCCACCACTTGATAAACGCTGATGAAGAACGTGACAGAGAAGAAAGAAAACGTGCTGTTGCTCAAAGAAATCAAGCAAGAAAACCTTCTGCAATTTTGGAAGAAATTGAAGGAATGTTTGGCGCTCCTGATTTCAATCTTGATGAAGAGTAGTTTTCAAAACTCATATAATAAAAACCGACTTCTTATGAAGTCGGTTTTTTTATTGCTTCTGCTGCAATTGCGCCTGTTGACCAGCAGTTTTGGAGGTTAAACCCCCCGCAAAACCCGTCAATATCCAAAACTTCACCGCAAAAATAAAGCCCCGGAATGTCTTTTGCTTCCATAGTTTTCGGATTAATCTGATTTAAGTCAACCCCGCCGCAGGTCACAACTTCGCTGTCCGGAACTTTTCCAACCACGTTTATTTCAAACCCGGTAAGCATTTTGACTATTTTATCTCGTGTAATTCCGTTAATCTTATGACAAGGCATATCTATATCAATCCCCAATCGTCCCAAAACCAATACAGCAAAGGATTTTGGCACAATTTGCCCTAATAAATTTTTAATCTCCTTATGCGGATTTTTGTCTAATTCTTTCTGTAAATCATAGCAAGCAATGATAACTTTCATTGCATAAGGCATATTTTTTCTGGCATTGATTGACGAAAATTTGTAAATCAAAGGTCCGGAGACGCCTTTGTGCGTAAAAAGAATATCGCCTTTAAGCCCTTCAATCTCGACATTTCTAAGGCAAACCCCAGCTAAAGATGTAAAATCTTCTTTAGTTACGAGCCCAACCAGCGACTGCACAGGCTCATTGATTTTCAATCCGGGAAATATTTCAAAATTTTCGTGACCGCCGGTTGCAATAACCACGCAATCAAACGCGTAAGAAGCCTTGTTAGTTTTGATTTTAAAACAGTTATCAGGTTTTTTGATTTCCATAACCTTTTCTTTAATAATTTTGCATTTAGAAATCGATTTTAGAAGTTTTTCCCTAACATCAGCAGACGAATTAGAGACGGGAAAAACCCTGTTGTCGTCTTGTGTGTAAGTTTTAATGCCGATTGAATTGAAAAATTCTAAAGTTTGGGCGGTTCCGAACTTTGAAAAAACTGAGTATAAGAATTTTTCACCGCGCGGATAATTTTTAGCAAGTTCTTTAAAATCAAATTCAGCATGCGCAAGATTGCACCGCCCGCCACCTGTTGGCAAAAGTGTTCTGAGCGGTTTTCCGAACTCAAAAATTACGGGGAGAATGCCGTTAGCTTGTAAGTAGTGTGCGCAAATACATCCGGCGGGACCGGCTCCGATTATTGCAACAGCCCTAAATTTATTCTTAGAAATCAACTCTTGTTCCATACAAAAATACCATTTCAGGGTTTTCAAGGTCGTTGTGCATTTGAACAATTGTTTTATGCAGAACCGGATGAACATAGTCTGCATTTAGTTCCATCATCGGAACAAGTGTAAACGCTCTTAGATGAACGTATTTATGCGGTATTGTAAGGTTATCCTCATTAATTATATCTTTGTTGTAAAAAAGAATATCAATATCTATTGTGCGGTCTTCGTAATTATTTGAAGCTTTTCTTTCCCTTCCTAATTGTTTTTCAATGCGCTGGCAAACTTCAAGTAGTTCTTTGGGCGAATATTTTGTTTTAATTTCAATTACTGCATTTACAAACCAGGTTTTAGTATTCATATTCCAGGGTTCAGATTCATAAAATGCAGAAGAACGAACGATAGTTATATTTTCATCAGCCCCCAAAAGGCTTGCTGCTTGTTGAACATAGCCTATCCTGTCACCTTTATTTGACCCTAAACTTAAATATACTATTGCCATATTCTGATTTTATAAATTTTTATAACTAATGTCAACATGTCATGTTATTTGTTGTATAATTTTTTATTATGATAACTTATTCAATAATTTTAATAATATTGCTTTTGGTAGTTGTTTCAATGTTCAGCGAACTGTTTTTATATGGACTTGTTTCAACGCTTTTATTTATAATTTTGCTGCCGTTTTATTATATTGTCCGTGTTTTTAACGGCAAATTTTTATATGGTTGGAAGGAGAAATTAGGGTTTTTCAAAAATCCGCAACTAGGTGATAAAGTTATAATGTATCACGGGGTTTCTGTTGGTGAAGTTATTGCACTGGAAAATCTTATTAAAAAAACAAAAGAGAAATTTCCTGAATATAAAATTGTTGTAACCACGGGAACAAAGACAGGGCAAGAGATTGCGATTAAGAAGTTTTCAAATGTTGCTGATTTTATAACTTATTTTCCTTTTGATATTCCGTTTTGCGTGGATGTATTTTTGCGAAAAGTCAAACCAACAGTTGTTCTTATTGCAGAAACAGAGTTATGGCCGGTGTTTTCTTTTTATTGCAGAGCAAAGAATATTTATTTGTATACAATTAATGGCAGAATGTCTGATTCTACTTATAAGTTATATAAATTATTTTCGCATTTTTTCAAAATGGTTTTGTCAAGATATACCAAAATACTTACCCAGAGTGAAATTGATAAGAATAAGTTAATCACAATAGGCGCGCCAAAAGACAGAACCGAAGTTATGAAAAATCTGAAATTTGATATTAAAAAATCAGATGAGACAATTGACATCGGTCAAGACGGTTTCAGGGTGATAATTGCGGGGAGCACACACAAGGGTGAAGATGAAATTGTGCTTGATATTTTTAAATCAAAACTTGAAAAATATGAGGATATTAAACTTCTGCTTGTTCCGCGACATACAACAAGAATTCCTCAGATAGTGACTATTCTTGATAAATTAAAACTTAATTACGGCTACCGTTCAAAAAATGACACTTTTAAAACAAAAGATGTCATAATTCTTGACACAATGGGCGAACTTAGCAAAATGTATTCAATTTGTTTATTTGCGTTTATTGGCGGCAGTTTTAATAAAACCGGCGGACATAATCCGCTTGAGGCGACTGTTTATTCAAAACCGACAATCACGGGACCATCTATTCATAACTTCCGTGATATTTATTGGCTTCTTTCACAGTCAAAAGCCGGCAAGATTGTAAAAACACCAAAAGAACTGGAAGATTATATTGAACTTTTGTTAAGTGATAAAGATTTTTATAACCAGGCTTGCGCGGATTGTAATACTATTTTTTCAGACCAGCAGGGCGCTTTGGATGTTGTGATTAATGAATTAGAAAAAATAATTTAATTTAAACACTTGCAAAATTAAATAAACAGTGATATAATATAAATAAGAAGTTGAACATTTGCCCATAGACAGCCCTTAATACATCAAAATACATAAAATGTGACATATAATTTGAAACAACGAGTATGTGCATATTTTGGGAACTTATTAGTGTGTATATTTTTTAATTCCGACACTTCATCCGGTCTAAAACACTTGTGGTTTGTGGTTTTTATCCGATACATCATTTTATGTAAAATGATGTACAAAATATGAGGATATATGTTTATGCAACCAAGGAAGATGACCGGATTAACAACAAAGGTACTGAGCTCAGCAATCTTTGCAGGGTGTATTGCTATTGGGGCACCCGGATTTGCGGCTGAAACACAAGTAGATTTAAACAATAAACCAATTAATACTCCAACACTGGATTATCTAAATGAGCAAGAAAGCGCGTATAGTCTTAACGAAGTTGAAACAGAAGACAGTAACACCATAACTAAATACGAAATAAAAAAGGTAACCCGTTACTATGACCTTTCTACGGGAGAACCTGTAGACACACCGGTTGCAGGAGTTGAGTATAAAGTAGTTCAGGAAAAAGAACTTATACCTCATTATTATAGTGTTGATATAAAAAAGACTGAGTATGGCAGTGGAGATAGCGCAAACTATTATAGTTGGACTTCTGGTGATAAGGGATATGAACTTACGCTAACTGATATAACAACAGCAGAAATTACTGCAAAATATGATTCTATAGACACAAAATACGTTAATCAAGACAGACTAAGAGGGGAAACATTTAGCGGTGAAACTGAGATTAACGGCACATTTATCGGAAACAGTGCCGGAGATGATGGCGGAGCACTATATTTAATCCGCAATGGTGACATTGACAAAATTTCGGGTGACTTTATCGGTAATTATACCTACAATGGTTCTTCATATAATATGAAATCTGGTGGGGCGATTTATATTGATAATTCCTCTCTTAATATAGGCGAAATATCAGCTAATTTTATAGGTAATCATGCTCTTAACCATGCAGGAGCTATATTTAATAATTATGCTAATATTGGCGTGATAAATAGCAATTTTATAGGAAATTATGCTAGTTATGGCGGAGCCATATATAATTGCGGTGTAATTAATTCTATTTCGGGAGATTTTATAGGAAATTATGCAACTACTGGATATTACGGAGGCGGTGCAATCCTTAGTGATGAAAGTGGTGTTATTAACAGTATAACTGGTGATTTTATCGGTAACTATGTTGTTACAAATGGAAATGCTAAAGGAGGTGCTATTTCTAACTTAGATTCATCTTCAATTGGTAATATTGTTGGCGAATTTATCGGAAATTATGTTAATGGTAATACAGCTTATGGTGGAGCGATTTACAATTATAATACTAATGCTAGTATAGGAGATATAACAGGCAACTTTATTGGGAATTATGCTTCATCAACTTCATCATATGGGGCTGGAGGTGCAATATATAATACCGGAACAATCGGCGACATAAATGGTAATTTTATAGAAAACTATGCTAGTCAATCTCAAAGCAGTTCAAATTATGCTGTTCAAGGCGGAGCCATATACAATACTGGTGAAATAGGTAATATCACAGGAGATTTTATTAACAATTATATTACAGCTTCGGGGTCAATACCTTATGGATATGGAGGTGCAATATACAATACTGGAACAATTGGTGATATTACAGGTGATTTTATTGGAAATGATATGATAACAAGCGATATGGCAGGTTCTGCAATTTATAATAAGGGTACAATTGGAAACATCTCAGGTAATTTTATTGAAAACGGAAATATTGCAATTGAAAATAGAGGCGCTATTGAGAGTATTTCAGGTTTTTTTATTGGGAACCTCGGAAAAGTTTTGTACAATAGCAGGTCTATTGGTTCTATAAATGCTGAATTTATAAATAATAAAGGTTTAGCTATATATAACTATAACTACGGGCAAATAGATGATATCCAGGGCAATTTTATTGGAAATCAACAAGGTATAGTAAACTACGGCACAATAGGAGAAATAACTGCTAATTTTGTTAATAATTATTATGATTATGAATCTGGTGCAAAAGGTGCAGCTATTAGTAATAACTATCATAGTACAATTGGTAATATAACAGGTGACTTTATAAATAACCGTGCTAGTAGCTCCAAAGGCAGTGCTATAGGCGGAGCAATCTATAATTATAGCACAATCGGCGATATCACCGGCGAGTTCATTAACAACTATGTCTCCTCAGGCTCTGGCTATGCCCACGGCGGTGCGATATATAACAACAAAGGTGCAATCGGAGCCCAAGACCTCGACGGCAATGTCACAGGCGGGCTCATAAATTCCTCTTTCATTGACAACTATGCAAAATCTGAAACCGACAAAGCTCTAGGCGGTGCAATATATAATGAAGAAAGTACATTAAATATAATAGCAAAAGACAATTACACAAGTGTATTTCAAGGCAACTACACAGAATCTGCAGGAGAAAAAGATGACAACGCAATATATTTAAACCAAGCAACATTAAACTTCAAAATGCAAAACGGCGGTAAAATTTATATGGCAGATAATATCACTGCAGTACCTCCATTAAGTGGCTTAGAACTAATACAATTGGAGCTGGAAGAAGAAGCCAAAGCACAAGGTTATGCTTCAGTTGATGAAATGGTAAAAGCTGTGACCGGTTACTCTACATATGAAGAATATCTGGAAGCAGAAACCGGTATGACTCTGGAAGAATTAGCAGAAGGAATTGAAGGGATTACAGCCTCTACCGTCAACATACAGGGTGATGACATAGATAACACAACATTTTATATGCTAAACGATATCCGCTATGCAGATGTAACATTTGATACAACCACAATCAATACTGTAAACAATCAAACCCATACCTACAACTTCAACACCCTAACCCTAGCTGGTGACACCAAAATGGTAGCAGATGTCGACCTAGCAAACGCCGAAATGGACAGATTTACAACAACAAACGGCTACGGAGAACATCAAGGAAATCTGATAGTCTCCGGAATGAACCTATTATCA
>MOYD01000018.1 GCA_001899395.1 Candidatus Gastranaerophilales bacterium Zag_111
CTGAAAGAATTTTTTACAAATGTACCGGGAGCAGTTCAAATGCCGCTGTTATTGGTAGTTTTCTATCTGGTATACTTCTTTGGCAGCAGGAGAATTATCAAAGTTTCTGATTAATAAAACTTAATATTATATATATTGTTAGCAATTTTAAAAATTTTCAAACGTTATTAATAGAATAAGAACCATGTATGGCATGGCTTCAAAAAACGTAATATTAGAACATTTTCTTGTGTGCTCTTGATAGAATGAAAATGTTCAATATAAACACACGAATTATCGATAATATAAATAACGTTATGAAAGGATTTAATATGAGAAATCGCAGCAGAAGACCAAAAAGAATAATTGCGGCAGCATTAACTGCATTGTTCTTGTCACATCAAACGATGTTGTTGTCTGTTGTAGCAACTGAAATTACCGGCGTAACCGGTAACAATGGCGTGTACAACATTAACCCTACAGCTTTGATTAAAGGCTCAGATATCGGCTACAGAAAGTATACAGACTTCAATCTTTCTAAAGGCGATATCGCCAATTTGATTTATAAATACGGCGCTACAGATGTCGAAACATTTATCAACCTTGTAGACAACCAGATTAACATCAATGGTATTGTCAACACAATGCGTGATGGCAACTTCTACAATGGTAAAGCAATATTTGTTTCGCCAAACGGAATGATTGTCGGCGCATCAGGCGTGTTAAATGTTGGTTCTTTAGGAATTTATACCCCAAACAAAGCGCTTTATGACGGTTACGTAAAGAACCCTAGTGCTGATATAGAGGGCTTGCAAGACTCAAGTTCCGGCAAGGCTGTAACAATTAATGGTAAAGTTTTTGCGGCAAACGATGTTGATATCAGAGCAGGAAAATTCATTGCTAGCAAAGATGCAGGTATTATGGCAGGTATAAATGAAGCTAAGATGGCTCAAATGACAACAAATGCCCAGGCTGATGCTTTGTTTAACCAATTGGTAAACACCGATAACATCAACATGGCAAATGAATTTTCAAGCAATAATGGCAACATCTATATTGAAACAGGTACTGAAAACTCAATGAATTCAGGTATAGAAATTAACGGACAAGTTAAAAACTTCGGTACCGGTAATCTTGAGATTATGAACTTTGAAGGTCTTGAAGGAACTAAAATTAATGGCACTGTTTCAAATGCTAACGGCAGATTACAAATTCAAAATAACCAGGGTAATTTAGACATTGCCGGCACCGTTAGAAACAACGGAAATACTTTGATTTATAATATGCCTGTTGAAGGAAAGGTTAACGTCACTATTGACGGAGAAACTTACGAATACACTCTGGATACCAATTCAGGAATAAATATTACCGGAAACATTGACACTACAGGCACTCTAAAGGTTAAAAATACCGGCAAACAAGGTTTAAATATTGCCGGCACAGTTGCTAACGATGGTGAAATGTACATCCAAAACGGTATTTTAAACGATTCAGAAAATGCTAACGCTACAATTGCAGCCTTAAACATAACAGGAAACGTTACAAATACAAACGGAAATGCTGAAATTATCAACTTAGGCGCCGGTGGTTTGAATGTAGCTGAAAGCGGCACTATAAATACACAGGGCTTAAATATGGTAAACGAGACCTCCGGAGCTGGCGGTTTAACTATCAATGGTACGGTCAACAACACCGGTAACGCAACTGTTACCAACAAAGCAGGCGCGCTAATGATTGGCGGAAGCTTTGTTAATAACGGTGATTCTGTTTTCTTAAACGACGGCACTCAACTGGATGTTTCTGGTAATATTCAAAATAATTCTGGTACGCTACAGATGACCAACAACGGTGCCGGTGGGTTTAACACCACTGGAGATATCTATTCACAAGGCGATGCTACTCTTGTTAATACAGGGGATGCAGGGTTTAATCTCGATTCTTCCGGGAGAATTAACGGGGATACTAACATTAAAATCACTAATTCCGGTAAAGACGGGGTTAATGTCAAAGGCTTAGTCAACGCTAAAAACAACGTTAATGTTAAGTCTACTAACAGCAACGTCGTTATTGGCGACAACTCTGAAAACAACAACTACATCACTGCAGGGAACAACATTGACATCGTCGTGGTTGACGGTAGTCTGCTTAACTACGGAGTTGAAAAAACTCTACTTAAAGCTGATGGTAATTTAAATATGGATGTCACTAACGGCACCATTGGGCTTGGCGTTCAACAAAATGCCTGCACAGGTTCTGGTTGTACAGGAGTTGGACCTAAAGAGGACGGTTCACGTGATTTTACTAAGTCTATCAACGCTAACATAAAAGGTAAGGTTAATGCGCGTACCACCAACACTAAAGACGCGATTAAGCCGGATGACCTTGTCATCAACTACGCTGCTATTGATTCTGATATGAACATTGATTCTATCAAGGCAGACGGGCGTGTTATCTTAACTGTTGATGATGATTTTGGCTACGACAACAACGGTACACGTTACAACATGATTAATGCTTCTACTAACCCTAATGAAGCAAACGTTGAAGGCTGGGGGATTTCTTTAATCTCTAACGGCAGCATTGGAGAAAAAGACAACAAGCTTACTTTCAACCAGACAAAGGCGGCTGATGGATACAGTATGGATGTGCTTGCTAACGAAAACATTTACATGAAAGGGTTAGATGACAAGTACACTGAAAACAAAGTTTGCAACATGATTGCCAGAGAAGGCGACATTGATGTTGAATTCTCCGGTAACACTTACATTGAAAACATCACGGCTGAAGG
>MOYD01000019.1 GCA_001899395.1 Candidatus Gastranaerophilales bacterium Zag_111
GACGGCAGGAAGTGCCAAAAACTTTAATAACTTACCCTCTTTTTGTAATATTTCGTTACAATTTTATCTTCTTCCCCTATCAGGCTACGAAAAAATATTTGATTTTAGTTTTGCAAAAATTCCTAATTTGATGAATAGGTTTAGCTCAAAAAAAATTTTATTCTGGCTCTAAGGAGTAAAAAAATATGAAAAAAATTCTTATCTTTTTGGCTTTAATTTTTTGCTGCCAGCCGGGGTTTGCAAGTCCAAACAGTGCGCTTTTGGATAAAATTGAAAATTCGATATATGGCTATACATATTCAAACGAAACAGAGGCTGCAAGGCTTAACCGTATTGAGCAAAATGTCTATGGCAAAGCTTCTTCCGGTCAAGCTCAAACACGTTTGGCAAAGTTGAAAAAAGACCTTGCCGCTGATTTAATGGGGCAGGAAATTGAACCAAAAGAAGATACTTTTGCTTCTGATGAAGATTCATGGGTTTTTGCAAAAGAGCCTGTTGAAAGCACAAAAATAGACTATCCGGTTATTAATGAACTTGAACAACAGGTGTTTAAAAAAGAATTCAAAGACCAGAATATAAAAACACGTTTGTCCAATCTTGAAACAAAAACCTTTGGCAAAACATACGAAAAAGAAGACTTATCAACCCGTGTTGACAGGTTAAAAGCGGAGATTAAGCCGCAAAACTTTATGGCAAATAAAATTGCACAGCAGGAAAACGATTTCTATGACGGTGATATCGGTAAACTTGACCAGAATTATCACATTGATTCTTATGGCGACCCGTTTGATTATGATGCGTACAATCAAAGAAATTCAATGACATTCCCTGATTATTCAGATTATGACGACTTTCAGTCTTCTCCCAATGTTTTTAAATCCTCAAAACCCCTGAATATCAGCGCGATAGAAAAAGCTTTATACAAAACCAAATTTGAAAACGAACCAATGGAAAGCCGTTTGTCACGTGTTGAATCCAGTGTTTTCGGAACAGTCTTTGCAAACGACAGCGAAAGTGAACGTCTTTCAAGATTGTCAAGCGCAATTAACGCGCAAAAGACTGCAAAACGCTATGATAGCAACAAATTTAGCCAAAACATGGCAACGGCTTTCCAGATAGGAACTCTTATACTTATGGTTCTTGCGTGTATTTTGTAGTAACTTGCTATTTAATCTTTTTCAACGACGAAATGAAGTTATTATGTTCGATATCGCCGTCAACTTTTGTTAAAAATATCTGGCAGTCTTTTTCATCAGCATCAATAGGCGGAATTTGAGAAATCTCTGCTTCGTAATAATTACTGTCGTTGCGGCTGCCAAGCGGAATTCTGTTTGCCAAAGAATTAAGTGAAAAATTTCTGAAAAATCCGTATAATCCCTTACGTCTGTTTGAAAATTTTGTATAAATCCTAAGTGCGGCGTCTTGGTTTTCGAGGTTGTAAGTTCCAACAATAAACGAACTCAATTGTGGTGCCGTTGACTTAATTATCATTGGCATAACAACGTTATCTTTGAGTTTTAAATCGCCATCAATCTGGTCAAATTCACCTTCCGGAATTGTTACTAAATCAGATATAACAGACGGGCTTATCATTGTAAACGGATTTCTGAACAGAGACGCAACTTTCATCAGGTATTCAACCAGCCCTACTTTGCCAATCGTGCCTTTATAAACCCTAAACTGTATTCTTCCGTTAAGTTTCAAGGTATCATCGGTGTTAAGTTCAATCAGACCGCTTGCTTTGCCTGAAATCT
Organism: Candidatus Gastranaerophilales bacterium Zag_111; assembly: GCA_001899395.1. Lineage (GTDB taxonomy): Bacteria > Cyanobacteriota > Vampirovibrionia > Gastranaerophilales > Gastranaerophilaceae > Zag111. The sequence goes on from MOYD01000019.1 coordinate 1,755, forward strand.
CTTTTGAAAGATTTAAAAGTGACGTTGCAATAATATCAGAGTTGACCTCCTTTATACCAAGCCAGATTGAGTATTTGTGGTTTTTAAGGTCACAGTCAATTTTGGCGGATGATGTGCCTTCCGCAATATTAAACTTATTTGATGTAATTTTTAGTCTGCTGTTTTTATCAAGGGTTAAGTTTGCCTGTGCGTCTGAGAAGTTTATATCCTTGTAAAAACCTTTACCAACCCTTAAAATACACTCTTCAATTATCAAATTAGCAAGGTCAAAAGTCTGCACATCATCGTCGTCATCCACATCCCCGCCTATTGCCGCTGATTGAGCTACAACAGTCTGTATGTCTGATGATGCGGTATCACTTGGGGTTTGGTTGTTGAACGCTTGAAGGTATTTCATAACATCTATATTATCAACATCAAGTGTAATATTTTTGACAACTATAGGAAGTTTTACTTCGTTCACAATAGAGCCTGAAAGATTATACGCTGAGCGTCTGTATCGACCGTCGGCGTTAATGTGCATAAGATTTCTGTCTGTTTTAAATTCGCCGTTTTTAATAAACAGACGCTGGCTTGGAATAGCAACTTTTTCAGCCTTCATGTTCGCTTTAATCTTTGGCGGGCAGCCCTTTTTGTTTAAAACATCAATATGACCGGTGAATGTGCCGTTTTTAAACAGTTTTTGTTTGATAAGCATGTTCACAAAACCGCTTGGCATTGGCTTTGGAAGTTCCAGCCCAAAACGCCTTACAAAGGTTTCGTTGTTCGCAAAATCAACATCGCCGTAAAAACTTACAATAGGAATTTTTACCTGTTTCATATCGTCTTCAGGGTTTCCGGCATAATAATTTACTGATTTAATATTTAATAATGTATCTTCAAAGTGCATTTCAGCAGATAAAACCCTGCTTGCTTCATTGTTCATAAACGACTCCTCGCCGTCAACAACAAAGCCGTTGCCCCGTTTGAACCAGTAAAGCCATTTTAAATCAATCTTGTTGTATTTTGATTTTAATTTAACCTTAGTTTCTGCCTGTCCTTTTATCTCTACAGGGTAACCAGCCATTTTTGAAAGGTAATTCTTTGAAAAATCGTTTGTGACAATGGCGTTTCCAACCAGGTTTATATCAACGGATTTCAGGTAATCATCAACTGTGCCTTCAAAATCCATTGTGTTTGTTGGTTTGTTGTTATAATACCCTTTAAAGTCGTTTAATTTAATTTTATCCGAACTTATTAAAACTTTTCCCCGGTTCAAAAGTATCGGTAAATCCGCTATCGGGATAAGTTTAAACGCAAGTTTGTTTAGATTAACGCTTCCGCCTAAATCTTTGTTTGAAACATTAACATCAAAATCAAAGTTTCCGTCAATATCTTTAAAATAAACAAGTTGTTCTGTGATATTGTTTTCAATAATTTGTGTGTCTAAAAGACTTATGACAGCAGGGATTGAGAAGTTTTTTGCCGCAAAGTTAAAATTAAAATTCGACTTGTCATCAACTGAACCCTTAAACTGAATGTCCGAATTGTTAATAGAAATTTTGCCGTTATCCACAAAAAGCTTTTGCATGTCTTTTATATAAACCTGTCCGGCGTCTGAGGTTTTGATTTCTAAGGTATTCTTGTTTTTTGTAACCTGTGCATTGATATTATAATTTACATGTTTTTTTGAAATATCGTCATCAATTTTTATCCCATCCGCCATAACTTTCAGGCTGGTGTTTTTGTCGATATTGTAGGTGATATAGGCTTTTTTCACACTCATTACTGACTTAAAAATGTCAACGTCCCAATCGCTTTTGGTCTGTTGCTTTTGCTCCGGAACAAGTGTCAAAAGCTTATCAACATCAGCATAAATAGACTCAAGATTAACTCTGTCTATCTCGATTTTTTTGTCAAATATTTTAGCAAAAGAGATTTTTGTGTCAAAATTTTTAACATCAAGAGCTGATTTTTTGTCAGTCCCAATGATAATTCTGTCAACAGAGAATTCAATTTCAGGCTTTAGCGAAGTTTTCAGCTTTGGATTTTTTATCTGAGTGTCAAATTTTGTTTGTTCTTTTATTGTTTTTTCTAAGCTAGCAATGATTTTTGGATTGGAAATTGCAGCCGGCAAAACTTTCAAATATACAAAAATCGCCAAAGCGCATAGCAATGCGGCGGCTGTTACAATGCCGGCAGTTGAAAATCCCAATATTTTTAAAAGCTTCCTGCTCATCTTAATTAGATTATAACATAATAAATTTTATGTTATTATACTGGTATGAAAAAGTTTTTGTTATTGAGCTTATTTTTATTATTGTTGGGAAATTTTGCTGAAAGTGCGCCGGTTGTGCCGGTAACTTTCTCTCAGAATGAAAAATGGGGACTGAAAGATAATGACGGAAATATAATTGTTGATGCGGTTTATAAAAAAATTATTCCGCTTGGACAGACTTCATGGATTGTGCAAAACAAGAAAAATAAGTTCGGGCTTATTGACAATCAGGGAAACATTCTTGTTCCGCTGAAATACAACCATGCAGACCGGCTTGTAAGTAAGTTTGCAAAATTTGGCAATACAAATGACTATGGTATTTATGATGCAGCAGGGAATGTTATTGTTAAGCCGGAATTTTCAAAAATTGACATACTTTTTGGCGGTATGTTTTTGACGTACAAAAACTACAAATACGGAATTGTTGGTTATGACGGGCAAACGATTTTGGAAAACGAATTTGATGATATTTACATGCCAAAACCTAATATTATGCGCATACGTTACGAGGGCAAGTGGTACGAGCTTGAACAGGTTAATGCAGAAACTCTCACGCTTCCTGCTGATGCAAAGCACAATATTGCCGCAAAAGAAGACTTAAATATATATAATATTGTTACAAATACAGGTGTGATGTCAGGGTATTCCGTTTTAACGTTTTCGGATTATGTAATTAAGGTTTTTTCTTCAATTTCACCTGCTCATGAAGACACGATAGATGAACTTATGCTCTCACAAGGTGCTGATACTGTAAATATTTTGGTAAAACTTTCCTGGCTTCCAAAATATCCGTTTGTTTATGCCAGAAAATATTATCAAAACCTTAGAAATCCTAACAACGGACCGCTTTCTGAAATTCGTTACGAACTTAAACAACAGATAAAATAATTAATTGAAAAATTCCTCGTTTATAGTATAATTTTTCTGGATAGTTACGGTAAGTAAAAATATGATTAAGAAATTTTTTGGAAGTATGAATAACACAGTGAGGAAAAAATAATGGACATCTTTTCTATCTTCACCTTATGCGGCGGGCTTGCATTCTTTTTATACGGAATGATTGTTATGTCAGCGGGTCTGGAAAAAATCGCGGGCGGAAGAATGGAAAAGATGTTGGAAAAAATTACTTCCAACCCTGTAAAAGCTCTTATTTTAGGCGCCGGAATTACGATGGCTGTGCAGAGTTCATCTGCTGTTACAGTAATGCTTGTGGGGTTTGTGAATTCCGGAATTATGAAACTGTCTCAGGCAATCGGCGTTATTATGGGTTCAAATATCGGAACAACAATAACTTCATGGATTTTGAGTTTATCCGGTATTCAGAGTGATAATTTCTTTATAAGACTATTGAAACCAGAATCTTTTACTCCGATTTTGGCACTAATCGGGGTTATTATGATAATGACCTCAAAAAATAACATGTCACGGCGTAAAAATGTGGGAACATTTTTACTTGGATTTTCGGTATTGATGTTTGGCATGGGTTTGATGTCTTCTGCTATGAGCCCGTTGGCGGATGACCCAAGATTTTCACATGTGCTGACAATGTTTTCCAATCCGATATTTGGCTTAATGGTCGGTATGATTGTAACGGCGGTTATTCAAAGCTCTGCCGCGTCTGTTGGTATGCTTCAAGCTTTATCAATGACAGGAAGTGTATCTTACGCGATGGCTGTGCCGATTATTGTTGGGCAAAATATTGGGACTTGTATTACTGCGGTTTTATCAAGTATCGGTGTAAACACTAACGCCAGAAGAGTTGCGGTAGTTCATGTTGCTTTTAATGTTTTGGGTGCGCTTATATTTTTGCCGATATATGAATTCGGTCATTACTTTATAACTTATCCGTTTAAGGAAGCGATTAATCCGTTTGGTATTGCGGTTGTTCACTCTATTTTTAATGTAGTGACAACTTTAATTCTTTTCCCGTTTGCAAAATTGCTTGAAAAACTTGCTCTTGTTGTTATCAAAGACAATAAAGACGAAGCGGAAGTTATAATTGATGAAAGACTTTTATTAACTCCGTCTTTTGCAATTAATCGCTGCTACAAAGTTACGGCGACAATGGCGAAAGTCACAAGAGATACGCTTGTAATGTCCGTTAGAATGTTAAAACAGTATAATCCAAAAGTTGCGGAAGTTATTAATAAAAACGAAGTTCTTATTGACAAATACCAGGACACTTTGGAATCTTTTTTACAAAAGCTTTCAGGGCGCGAGTTGTCCGATGAAGACAGTAACAAGATTTCTCAATTAATTCTTTCAATTTCCGATTTTGAAAAGATTGCAGACCATGCTATCCATATCTTAAATATTGCAAACAAAATGCACCGCAAGGACTGGAAACTTTCACCGGAAACCATTGAGGAGTTAAAACATGTTGTTAATGCAGTGAAGGAAGTTTTTGATATTACGGTAAACGCGTTTGTTGCGCATGATTTAGAATCCGCATACCATGTTGAACCGTTAGAACAGGTCGTTGATGATATTGCATACATTGCCAAGAAAAACCACATCAAACGTGTTAAAAAGGATAAATCACATATCAAACGCGGGTTTGTGTATGCAGAAATCCTAAACGATTTAGAGCGGATTTCAGACCACTGTTCAAATATAGCAACAAATATTATTCAGTCTATCTACTCATCAATTCCGAAACACATTCTTAAAAATAAACTTAAAGAAGCTGATAACGGTGAATTCCAGCTTCAGGTTGATGAATTTAGGGGAAAATACGGCGTAGAACCTATTTCAATCGGGTAGGAGAAGATTATGACAATTGATGTAAATAAATTGACCGCACTTGAAGCAGTTTGTCCTGTCTCAATAGCAGAAACGGACTGCCAGCATAATGTTAAGCCGGTTGTCCTGTTTAATTATATGCAGGATTTAGCTGCAAAGTCTATTGAAAAATACGGATATGATTACAGTTGCGAGGGCTTAGCAAAAGACGGTTTAGGGTGGTTTATAATAAGATACAGGGTTGAGTTTGACAATTACCCGAAAAATGTAAAAGAATTGAAAATTCAAACAGAAAGCCGCGGGGCACAAAAACTGACAGCTTATCGAGATTTTGAAGTCTTTGATAATTTAACCGGTGAAAGATTTTTACGAGCCGCATCATCTTGGTTTATTGTGGATTTAGAAAATAAGTCCGTTGTAA
>MOYD01000020.1 GCA_001899395.1 Candidatus Gastranaerophilales bacterium Zag_111
TATCAGAGAGCCAATCTTTGGAGGCAGAGCTGAAATCTCCGGCGGCAGCACAAACGGATTTAAGTACGAAGAAGCGGAAAAAATGGTTAATTTGTTAAATGCCGGTGCTTTGCCTGTACCGTCTGAAATTATTCAAGAAAACACCGTTGGACCTACTTTAGGCGCTGACAGTATTGAAAAATCTAAGTTTGCAGGCATGATTGGTGTTGCATTTGTTATGCTGTTTATGATTTTTTACTACAGATTGCCTGGATTTATTGCAGACATTGCGCTTTGTGTTTATGCACTAATCCTGTTCTCATTATTCAAAATCATTCCGGTAACCTTAACTCTTGCAGGTATTGCAGGTTTTATCCTGAGTATAGGTATGGCGGTTGATGCTAATATCTTGATTTTTGAAAGAACAAAAGAAGAACTGAAAGCCGGCAGAAACCTGTTTACGGCAATAAATTCCGGTTTTGACAGAGCATTTACAAGTATTTTTGACTCAAATATGACAACTATTTTGACCTGTATAATCTTGTATTTCCTTGGTACAAGCGTTGTTAAGGGGTTTGCTCTTACTCTGGCTCTTGGTGTAATTGTTTCAATGTTTACGGCAATTACAGTTACTAAAAACTTTATGCACTTAGTCTTTGGTACGGGTGAATTGAAATATCCGGCGCTATTTGGGCTTTCCAAAGACGAAATCGGCAAAGGTTATGAAGTTACGGAAACCAAGCGGGAAAAAGCTCGCTTTGGGGTTTTAGACTAAGAAAGTATGAGGTAAATATAAAATGTTTAAGTTTAATAAAGCAATACATGTTGTAAAATACAGAGTACTTTGGATGTGTTTATCCGCGCTTTTGTTACTTCCCGGAATCGGCGCAATGATTTATTCAATGGTAACATATCCAACTCACACGCCTGTAAAAGTAGGTATTGACTACACTGGCGGAACAATCCTGCAATACGGAGTTCCTGAGGCGGTTAATAATTCCTCTTTGGCTCAAACAAGAGAAGACTTGACAAAAGCCGGTGCCGAAAACTCTTACATCCAGATTTTGAATGTAACTCCAACTGAAGAAAACGGTAACATCAAGTCAATTGTTTCAATCAGAACAAAATTTATTGATGAAGGTTCTGAATTAGCTTCAGATATTACTAATATTGTTAAAGAGCAGTATAAAGGGGCTGAACTTATTCAGGTATCATCTGTTGGCCCAACACTTGGTAAAGAACTTTTCAGAATGTCTTTGATTGCCTTATTGCTTGCAATTTTAGGAATGGTTGTTTACATTTCATTCAGATTTAAGTTTGAATACGGTGTTGCAGCAATTTTAGGGCTTGTCCATGACGTTTTGTTTGTACTTGGCGTGTTCTCGCTGCTTGGAATATTCTGCAATGTTCAGGTTGACGGCTTATTCTTAACGGCAATTCTTACTGTTATCGGTTTTTCAATTAACGATACTATCGTAACTTTTGACAGAATAAGAGAAAACCAAAGATACTACGGTAAGAAAATGACTTACGGCGAAATAGTCGATGCGTCTGTAAATCAGACTATTGCAAGAAGTATAAATACATCTTTGACAACATTTATAACTCTTGCCGCGTTGTACTTCTTAGGCGGAGTAACAACAAGAGACTTTGTTCTGGCAATGATGTTGGGTGTTGTTGTCGGTACTTATTCAAGTATCTTCTTCTGCTCAATGCTTGTTGATTTTTGGGAAGAAAAGAAATCGGCTGCAAAGGCTGCGGCTTAATTAAAATATTTTTTAAGCACGGCGCCGGTTTTCAACCGGCGCCGTGTTTTTGTTAGACCTTAATCACAATTAAATTTCTTATCGGGGTATCTTCAAGCGGAAGCTGGTATTCAATAATATCGATTATTTTAGCTTTATATTTTTTTAGAACTTGTTGTGCATTTTGTATCTCATCCGGTGCTTTACGAGATTTATAGGCAATAAAATATCCGTCTTTTTTTAATTTTGGCAAAGCATATTCGCATATTTTGTCTAATGCCGCGACTGCACGCGAAGTTACTATATCAAATTTGCCTTCAAGGTTTTCTACTCGTGTGCATACGGCAGTTAAATTATTTATACCAAGTTTTTGACGTATCGTATCAACTGCACGGATTTTTTTTGCAATACTGTCAACCGCTGTTATATTTATCTCCGGATAAGTTAGGGCAATCGGAACTGCCGGAAAACCGCCGCCGGTGCCGATATCAAGAAGTCTTTCAGGTTTTCCGTATTTTTTAAACGCGAGGTCAATTGCAAGCGAATCAAAAATGTGTTTTTCCCACAAAAATTTCTCATCGTTTTTAGAAATTAGATTAACTTTGGAATTTTCTTCCAAAAATACTTTCATATATTGCGCGTAAAACTCTTTATTTTCCATATTTGTCCTGAAGTTTTAGAAACTCTTTTTCTCCTGTTCGCCGTTTAACATCGTCAATTCTTGATGTTATCTTATCAAGATTATCCTTTGTAAACGAATTTTTTGCAACATTGTTAGCTTCAATAAAATACTTGTAAGCCAATTCATTATCGCGGCGCAAGAAGTAAAAATCACCAATTTCCAAACATGCGCCAGCAATATAGAACGGCTCTTTTAAAAGCTTTGCATAGTCAAGTGCTTTTTGCATGTATTCTAAAGATTTCTTGTCATCGTTTGCTGCATAGATTTCAGCAAGGTGTATTGCTGAACCGTACAACCCATTGTAATTTTTCATTGCAGTGTCTATTTTTATGCTCTCGCCATAATATTTGATAGCGGCTTTCGTGCTCCCTGCTTCGTCGTAAAGTTCTGCAAGGTTAGAAAGAGCCATTGAAAGATATGTATTGTGTTTTGGGTTGGTATCTACATCAATACATTTTTTGTAAAATTCAGCAGCAGTCCGCGGGTCGTCTTTTTCATCGCAAGCCGCGGCATATTTATAATAAAGTTCCGCTAAAATCGGTTTCTCAACTTCTGATGTTGCAAGCGGAAGTGATTTTCTGTAATAAATATATTCTTCGTTTACGTCATCACAGAGTTTTGCACAGGCAAGATTAACCTTTATTTTAAGTTCTTTTGGCAGGTTCTGAACTTTTTCAAGTTCTGAAAGGATAAATTTTGCATTATCGTGTTTGTACATGATGTAGTAAATATTTGCGATTTCGAGTTTGATCTCGTAAACTTTGTTCATATCAGATACATTAACGTAGAAATCTTGTGCCTGTGTGTAGTATTCAAGTGCTTCATACCAGTCTTGAAGGTTTTGGTAGGCTTTTGCAAGTTTTGTGTAAATTGATGGGAGGAAGGTGTAAAAATTCTCGTCATCAGTTTTTGTCAGCGCGGTTTGGTAAAGCATTACAACGCGTTTGAAATTATAAGCAATCTCTTCTTGTTTTGCAGTATTTAAGAGTTGTTTAAGGTTCATTTGTGCGCTTTCTTTTTCAAGCTTGGTATCACTTGCGGTTGTAATGATAAAATCTTTTATTGAATCCGCGATATTATCAAGCACGCCTTCGTCTTCAATAATAAAGCTGATTTTGTTAATTTTTTCTTCTTTTGTTTCAATTGTTTCAGGTTCCGGTGTTGGAGTTTCCGGCGCCGGCAGAGCTTCAACCGGAGTTGGTGCAGGAGTTTGAACATTAACAGGTGTTGTAAACACGGGTTTTTTCGGGATAAACATACTGTGGTAGTCAATCTCGTTTCTCATTGTCTGTCTGGACAACATTAAATCACGTTCCAACGGTTTGAGAGGCAATTGAGTGTTATACAAATCAATACATGCGCTATGCAGCTTTATCATAACGTTTTCAGGTATCTGATTTTCAAGAACTTCACGGAAACAATCTTTCAAATACAAACACTCCCCGTCAACTGCTAACAGTGAGTTTGCCACAAAAAACATCACACGTCCCTGGTCATATAGGTGAAGTGATTTTAATAAGTTCACATGGATAGGAATTCTCATTACTGTCAAAAGCCTGAACAAATGCGCGCTTACAGGGTCAACCAGTGACAAAGCTTCGCGGATAATAAATTCCGGAAAAGCCATATAACTTTTTGAATACAGTTCTAAAAAATTAACCAGCGTTATCTGGCGTAGATTTATAATCTTTACTGCAAGATTTACGTAATTATAGTAACCCTTTGAGAGTTTGTATAGTTCATTAGATAGGACACCAATTTGTTTTATTCCGTTGTCTTTTAAATATTTTTCAAAAATTTTCTGTGATAGCGCTAACGTTGTTGCATTATCGTAGTCAATATGCTCAAAATCGTCTTGTGAAAAGGTTTTTGCAACCATTACAATTTTGATGTTTTCGTAGTTTAAAAGGTGTTTTAAAAAGTTCAAAACTTCCGGCTTATTTTCTTTGACAACAGCGTCAAAGGAATCAATTACAATAAGAACAGGTTTTGTTATAGTGTTAAAATAAGCGTTGATTTTCTGTGTAAAGTTTTCAACTTTAATCTTTGGCGGCATGATTTTGCCAAGCATTGTATAAGCTCTGAAACTTTGGAAAAATCCCAAAAGCATATCATCAAGAATTGTTGTTTCAAGACAGGTGTAATAAAGAATCAAAACGTCTTTATCAATCGCCCCGGACAGCGTAAAATTTACCACTTGCGACTTGCCGCTGCCTCTGAAACCATTAACAAGCATAAGTTTTTTGTCAGCTTCCAAAAAATCACAAATTTGTTCAATCTGTTTTTCGTTATTTTCTAAAAGACACATGTCGTATGGAATGTCTTTTGGAAGTTCTTTTAAGTTTATTCTGTTTTGTAAAAACTTATCCATTTAGTTTACTCTGTTTCTGCCGTTGTTTTTGGCGTTATAAAGCCGTTTGTCAGCGTTTTCAATAATTTGTGCCGGAGTTTCGCCGTCTGTGCCGTAGGATGAAACCCCGAGGCTTATTGTGACATTGCTTTCACGACCGTTGCTTAGTTTGTATTTTTTTGAAGAAACAATATCGCATAATTTTTGGGCAATCTTGAGCGCTTCTTCATATCTTGTGTTCGGGAGGATAATACTCATTTCTTCTCCTCCGTATCTGCATATTATATCGGCAGCACGAACGTTTTTCTTTAATTCAAATGCAACTTGTCTTAACACAGCATCACCTGATTGGTGTCCAAATTGGTCGTTAAACTTTTTGAAAAAGTCAATGTCAATTATAATAAGCGATAACGGAAGTTCATAACGTTTTGCATGTGAAGTCTGCAACTGCATTTGCTCTTGGAAATACCTGTGATTGTAAAGTTCTGTCAGACCGTCTGTTGTTGCAAGTTTGTATTGCGTGTCAAAATCGCGAGATTTAATAAGGTATTTTATAATTACAGCAGCAATGAATGCAAATATTGCAACGGCAAGCGGCGGAACAATTTCAACCCACAAATTGAAAAATCTCATAACATAATAAGTTAAAACAACGTAAATCGCGTATACACTAACTGAAACGCCAAAGGCAACAGGCATTGAAGGCAACATAAACACAGCACCTATTGTCAAAATTGCAAGAATTAATCCAAGCAAAATATTTATGCCGGTAGGGCATTTTTTTATCAGACTTCCGTCAATTATGTTATTTACATAGGTTGCCTGAACTTCAACACCCGGATAAACCTTATCAACAGGAACTGTTTTGATATCAAAAAGGCTTGATGCGGTTGCTCCAAAATATACTATTTTGTTAGAAAAATCATAGTTAAAAGTTTTATCTCCGTTTGCGGCTTTGATAAGTTTATAAAGCGGAATATTTTCATACGTTCCGGCAGCACCGTACCAGTTTAAGATAACACCGCCGTCTTTATCAGGATAAAAATGCTTGTCTTTTACTGATACTTTGCCGTTGTCGTTTAAAATGAATTCGTCCGGAGATTTCATCCCAAGATAGTCAAATGCGACTTTAAGTGCCAATTGCGGGTAATATTTATCGTGATATTTTATAAATAAAGGCATTTTTCTTAATACGCCGTCATCTCCTCTTACAACATTTATCATACCAATATTGTTAGTAGCATTTAATATTCCTTCTAGAATTGCTCTGCAATTTGAGTATTCAAGGTAATCCGGGTCAACTTTTTTTGATGTTCCTTGAACTTTAACAGCCAGACTTTCAGGTAAAACCGGCGGTGTGCGCAAGTCATGCGGCTGGTCATCTAAATTCATTGCTGTATAAACATTATTATATTTTTTAAATGTATTAATAAGCGCTGTATCAGCGTTTTTATTATCTTTTATTGACTTAACAAACATCAGGTCAAAGGCGATATTTTTAGGGTTTTGCGCCTCAATATAATCAACAGTTTTTGCGTAAATATCTCTAGGTAGAGGCCATTCGCCGTAATTGTCCAAAATATATTCATAACTGGCATCATCAATTGCAATAATTACAATATCAGGATTAGGCTCGCGAACCCCTGAATTTGCAAGGATACTTTGCCGGATGTCAAATGTCCTGTTCTCCATAGATGTAATAAACGTGCTAAAACTTCCGTTTTTCAGGCTAAAAAATACCAATAACAAAAGTATTGAAATCCAGAGCGTGTATAAAAATTTTTTTAACATAATCCAACCCTTGTTAATCTATGTCTTCAGTATAATTTAACATAGATATATTGGCAAGAATATTTTTTACAATAAATTTTTGTTCCAGAATTTTGTTATTAATTTTTAAGATTTCTGTAATGTATGAAAGTTCATCAGGACGGGTTAAATACCGTAGTAAACATTGCTCGTGTAAATTCATGCCAAATTCCTTTTTAGGTGATAACTATTTTATTATGTCAAATTTTAATTAAAATTAAATCAACCTTTTAAAGAATTTGATTAGTGTTTTCTAATACGATTGGATTAAATTGGTGAAACTTTGTTGTATAATTTAACATATGAAGGCAATACAGTATTACGCACCAAAAGATATAAGATATGAAGAAGTTATGGTAAAACCGCCGGAAGCAGGCGAAGTTGTGGTAAAAATCATGGCTGCATTAACATGCGGTACAGATGTAAAAACTTATCGCCGCGGACATCCTGTATTGATAAAGGAAGTTCCCTCCGGTTTTGGACATGAATTTTCCGGAATAATCGAAAAGATTGGACGCGGAGTTGAAGGTTTTAAGGTTGGAGATAGAGTTGTTGCCGCAAATTCAGCTCCGTGCGGAGAGTGTTTTTATTGCCGGCGGGGGGAATACAATCTATGTGAAAATCTTGACTTGTTAAATGGAGCTTATGCTGAATATATTACGGTTCCGGCTCGTATTGTCAAGAAAAATATGCTGATTTTGCCGCCGGAGTTGAGTTTTGAGCGTGCAGCGTTTTGTGAACCTTTAGCAAATGTTGTTCACGGTGCTGAACGTACAGGAATTAAACCCGGTGACACTGTTGGTATAATTGGTATTGGACCGATTGGTTTGATGTTTGCACGGGTTGCAAAACTAATGGGGGCGCGGGTTATTGTTGCAGGTAGAAATCCAATGAAACTAAAAGCAGCAGAAGATTTTGCGCATGCGGATGAGATTATTGACTTAAAAAAATATCCAAACCCTGTGCGGATTTTTAAGGAGTTTTCTGATGAAAATAAAGGGCTTGATGTTGCCGTTGAATGCGTAGGACTTCCTGAAATATGGGAACAAATTTTTGATTGTGTGCGCCCCGGCGGCACAGTGCACTTTTTTGGCGGGTGTAAATCAGGGTCAAAAGTTACGTTTGATACTACAAAAATGCACTACGGCGACATAAAAATGATGAGCGTTTTTCACCATACCCCAAAATATTTCAGAAAAGCGCTTGAATACATCGCATCAGGTGATATCGAAGTCGAAAAACTTATAACAGATACTCTTCCTTTGGCGAAAGTTGAATATGCAATGCAGCAGCATATTGAAGGCAAAGCCATCAAGTTTTTAATTAATCCTGCACTAATGTAATATTAGCAAAATTTATTTTTACAGGTTTTAATATCAAAAAGGGGAAGTATTTTATGCGACTTTGTCCGATATATAGTTATCAAACACGAAATAAATCTCAAAGTAATAATATTAGTTTTGGAACCAGTATTTCAGTTAAGAATTTTAATGAGCTTTCAAATTATATTTCAAACCGTGGAATAAAGACTATTATCGTTGATTGGGATATAAATAATTCACAAGTTAATGAAATGGTAAGACGTTGGTACAGCCGTGGCGGGAATATTTCCGGCGGTGATATTACAAAACAAGGCGGGGTTGGATTTTTTGAGGAATGGAACCATAGCCATATTAATGAAAACTCACTTTTTGACAGAAATAATTTTCTTGGTTATCTTGCAAAATATATTAAAAAGCAGCCAAAAGAAATTGATATTTTAGATGCAGGCTGTGGTGAGGGCAAAGAAACAAAAATATTTAAGGAGCTGGGATATAACCTGAGCGGGTTTGATGCAAGTTCTGATTGTGTGCAAACCGCAAGACGAAATTCGGGTGCGCCAATTGTTCAGGCAACATTTAATGATTTTCATTCTGATAAAAGTTTTGACGCTATCTGGACACGAAAAGCTATTCAACACGTTGCAAAAAGCGGGTTTGCTGATGCGATACAAAATCTGGTCAATCATTTAAAATCTGACGGAATTCTGTTTGGTATAACAAAACTTGATGATAACCCGGTAAATGGTGTTGGCAGGCAAATATTTAATGAAAACCGTTTATTTCATAATTTGCTTACTCCGCGCGAATTGCTCAAAGTAATTGAGAATACACGCAATGCACGTTTGATAGATATTCAAACAGGTTTGAACAGAAATTCTTATGATGTAACAGATACTTCAAATGTTACTTTTGTTCTGCAAAGAAAGTAAATAAACAACGCCGGCTCCTTTAGGAGCCGGCGTTGTTTGTTATTTATTTTTCGGATTATAATATTTTTCATATCTGAGATGTTTATAAGTATTATACAAATCCTCTGCAATTTGTTCGGTTGTTCTGTCGTTATTGTACATAAAATCACATGAGAAGAGTTTATATCCTTGAGGCATTTTCCAAGGTTGCATATATACTTGCAAATCTTGTTCATCCAGAAGATACATATTCAAATGCGGTTCTTTGTAAGGAATTTCACGATACTTTTGACCGTATTCAAATTCTGTAGGAATGTACGGGCTGTTGCTCTTTTTCTTTATGCCGGTAATACCAATTCCGTCTGGTATATATTTAATTTTTTCTTCAAAACGAGACCAGCTAAAGGCTATAAGATGATTCTGTTTATCAAAAAGAGGGTCAGCTTTTAACTTCTTTTCTAATAATTTCCCAACATTTTCAAAATCATATAAAAAAGCATCTTTTGGCAGATGTTTTATATGTTCCAATTTAAAAGCAGTGAATGTCGGTGACTGATTTTGTACTGCCGCCGGTTTTGCGCAGTGGTAGTAATTAAGTCCCGTTACCTGTGAAACTTGCATAGAAATTTACTCCTTTCATATCCTATTTTTTCCCCGTTTTATATTAAGTTTGGACAAAATTTATTTTGCGGGTTTTGATATGAAAATGTTATAAAATTTAACAAAAGCCTCTGTCATTCATTTACCATACAAGTTTTGTAATTTTTGATTTATAAAAATCAACGTTGATATTCAATCGTGTGCCAATCTCCAGCAATAAATTGATGAATTTTAAATCTTTATCTTTTGGTGATTCCAGATTGTTTTCTATAATATCTCCAATTCGGTGGTAGATTTTGTTATAGTAAATATTTTGGGCTTCTGCAATGTCTATTTGAAGTTCAAGTTTTTCAATAATGTCAAACAATTCTAAAACAGCGTCAGCCTGCTGGATTTCAAAACTTTTTGTAAGTCTGTTTAAGTTTGTGATAATTCGTTTGCCAAAACTGTTATTTGAAGGCGTTTTATCAATTTGGATATTCATTTTTGAAGCTTCAAAGTTAATATCTGCAATCTGTTGAATAACAGTTTTTTCTACAAACCCGTCAGAGTGAGATAAAAGTTCGTTATAGCGTCTGCTCATTGCATATTGGGCTGAAATTTTGAATTCGTTTGGAATTTCCAGTCCAAGATTTTGCATATGATAAATTGAGCCCTTGCCCTGGTCGTACATTTCGCGGTAAGTATTTGCAAATTTTTCCAACTGGTCTTTTAGCAGAATTTGCAGAATTTTCTTTCTCTCTTCAATAAAAATATCTTTCAGAGTGAAATATTCTTTGCCGAATTTCTCATCAAGGGTTCTAATAATCTCTGTTAATGAGTTAAGCATAAATGTTTTGATAAGTGATGTTTTGAGTTCCTGATATTCAGCACTTGTTGAAAATTCTTTTATTGCACAGTGGAAATCACCGCCCGCGTATTGCATCAGGGCAAATACAAGGTTTGCTTTTTGAAGGGTTACTTTTGAACGGATTTCAATATTTCCTGTAACAAGTGTTGCATTACCTTTTTGGACTTTCTGGTAATCGTTTCGGCGTACGGTGTAGCAATATACATCTTCTTCATCTTCAAAATCCTGATAAAGTGACGAAATTGCCCACAGGCATGCTATTTGTTTTGCTGTAACAACAGACGGTTTTACAAACTTTTCGTAAATATCTTTTCCGGTGCCGTATTCGGTGATGTTACTTTTAGCTTCTGATAAGATTTCAAGGAAACGTTTTTCGTAATCAACATCAGAAAATCTTGCTGCCAACTGCATTGCACGTGCTGCATATTTCATAATTTGCACGGTTTCAATCCCTGAAATTTCAGAGAAAAACCAACCGCAGCTTGTGTACATAAGCATTGTTTGACGCTGGATTTCAAGAAGTTCCATGCCTTTTACGCGCTCTTCTTCCGTTAAATCAGGTTTGAAGTGTTGCTTTTGGAATTTTTTGATATTTGAATAACTTCTGTCTAAAATAACTTCGATGTAGTTGTTACGAACATCCCAAACATCTGTATTAAAGTATTTTGCGCCTTCTTTTTCATAGACTTTAATAAGTTCATCACGTAGATAATCAAGCGCGTTTCTAAGATGACTACGCCATTTTTGGTTCCACCCCGGATGTCCGCCGGTTGAGCAGCCACAGTCTTCTTTCCACCTTCCGACTCCGTGGAAACAACTCCAGGAAGAGGCTTGTTTAATGTCTGCTTCGTAATCGCTTTTGTATTTGTCTAAATACTCAGCGTAATTTGTTATTTTAAATCCTTCGTCTTCCGCTTTAATTTTTAAGACATAAGATAGTGCCATGTCGCCAAATTTTGTGTGGTGTCCGTAGCTTTCACCGTCTGTTGCAATGTTTATTAATTGCGGGTAGTCGCGAACTTCTGACACACCTTCTTTTAATCGTTTAATAAATTTGTTACCGTCAACAAGAAGTTCATCAAATGCTACAGAACGCGAAATCGCGCCGTCATAGAAGAATAAATCAATTGACTTTGTCGGGTCAGATTTAATCTTGTATTCATAAGACCTTGCAGGGTCAATGTTTCCCCAACTTACATCTTGCCAGTTCTTTTCTCCGTTTTTGCGTATTTTTAGGGCTTGGTATGGTGAGAGAACCGTAAATTTAATCCCGTTATCAACAAGAACCCGTAGTGTTTCATCATCAACAGCCGTTTCAGCAAGCCAAATTCCTTCAGGTTTTCTGCCAAAACGGTATTCAAAATCTCTGATACCCCATTTTACCTGAGTTTCTTTGTCTTTAGTGTTTGCAAGCGGCATTATGATGTGGTTGTAAACCTGTGCCATTGCATTTCCGTGTCCGTTGTGGTTTTGAATGCTTTCAATGTCTGCTTTAATTATGCGCTCGTATGTCAACGGGGCAAATTCTTCCATCCACGATAAAAGTGTTGGACCAAAGTTGAAGCTCATGTATTCGTAATTATTTACAATATCTAATATGCGGTTTCTGCTGTCAACAATTCGAGAAACAGAGTTTGGATTGTAACATTCTTTACAAATTCGCTCATTCCAGTCATGATAAGGAAGTGCGCTGTCTTGCAGTTCAATTGCCTCTAACCACGGATTTTCGCGCGGCGGCTGGTAAAAGTGACCATGTATTGTTAAAAATTTTTCTTTAGTTTCTGCCATAATCTATTTCATACCCTTTGTAAAATAAAAACCGTTATTTTGAAGCTTTTTCATCTTTTTTTATTTTATTTATAACTTTAAAATCGTCAACATCCATCCACGCATCGCCCAAAGCTGTTGAGAAAACTCTTCCGGTGAAAACGATTTCATCACCTGCGTCAAGGTCAATATTTTTTTCTGCAATCTCTTTTTTCAGGAAAATTTTTAACTCTGATAACGGGATGTTGTGGTTTGTAATATCAGGTCTTTGGATTAAAAAGGTGATGTAATTTTCAGAAGACCTCATAGCAGGCGAATAGTCAAGCCCCAAGGTTGTGAATTTGTCAAATTTACCTTTAATTCTGATATTTCTGCGCAAATATTTTCCGGGGTTTGCAACAACAGAAAGCGCATTAACATCTGTATACAGTGTTTGTGGTGCAGCCGGTGCATTAACAACAACAGGTGTTGCTGCTTGTGTTAAAACTCTGTCTGCAGTAAAACCTGTTCCGATAGCTGCTAAAAATGCTAATGTTATGATATATATTTTTTTCATATTTACCTCTTATTTAAACTTTTATACAACATCATTCTAACACATAATTGAAATTATGAAAACTATACAGGTTAATAATTACCAATTCTAAACCGCAGCCCCTTGAAATTTGAGGGACGTTCTCCCTCTCCCCGTTGGGGCAGAGGGAAGAATTTCAACTTGAGGGCATAAGCCCGAAAGTTAGAAATTCGGGAGAGGGGCTTTGATGACAAATAAAACAAACCCCTTTATAAACCAACCAAAAAATGCTATACTTCCAATGTAAAATCAAAAAGGAGAGAGAACATGCTAAAACACAATCATAGCTTAAAAAACGGGGGGGGAGGAACACCGTTAAAGCTCTCCATTAGCGGGTCTACACTTGCAGAAGTCCTGATAACCCTTGGAATAATAGGCGTTGTTGCGGCAATGACAATTCCTATGTTGCTGGCGAATATGACAGGACTTCGTTACCGTTCACAGTTTACATTAATATTTCATGATGCAATTGTTGAACCAGCAACAAACGCTGCCAGATATGTTTTGAATACAACAAAATAGCGCCAAAAAAAAACGACCGTATCAACAGTCGTTGGAAAATCAATAGGAAAAAGGGAAAGGAAACTTATAATGTCTCTACGCGTTGAAAGTTTTGAAAGAAGAATCAACGTTTTTAGAAATAACCTTTTTAACGGCTTCTAATTCAGTAGAGATAGCACTTTCTTCAGTATCAAGCTGCTTTAAACGAAGCTCAAGGTCTTTGTCTTGAGTTTGAATGATTTCAATTTTAGCGTTGATAGATTGAATATTTTGATTGTAAACAGTCTTGTCGTAGTTGTATTGGTT
>MOYD01000021.1 GCA_001899395.1 Candidatus Gastranaerophilales bacterium Zag_111
GCTTGATTTATGGTTGATAAACTCTTTTTAAACTGTGAACGGTAGCGAAGTCCTGTCATATTGGCTAACAATGTTGGAATTGTCATTGCCGCAACTACACCTATTATTCCAAGGGTTATCAGGACTTCTGCCAGCGTAAACCCGCTATTGGAGAGCTTTAACGGTACCCCCCCCCCCTTTTCAAGCTATGATTGATTTTTAGCATATTCACTCTCCTTTTGATTTTACATTGAAAGTATAGCATTTTTTGGTTGGTTTGTAAAGGGTTTTGGGTTGATTTTTATAAAAGCCCCTCTCTTGAATTTGTAAGCTCATTAACATTCGCTAACAAATTCTTTTCTCTCCCCTAAAGGGAGAGACTGTTCCCTCGCCCTTTAGGGGAGAGGGTAGAATTTCAACTTGAGGACGTAAGACCGAAAGTTAGAAATTCGGGAGAGGGGCTTTGATTATTATAATCTTTATATTGATTTCTACGCCGTGTGCGGTATTCCATTTTGTTACGAAAAAACATATAATCTTTACAAGAAAACATGTTTATTCTAAAAATATGTTATAAAAAGGAAACGAAATTGCTAAATAATTTTGAAAGTTTTGACAACTCAGAAACTGCAACCAAAAAGGATATAGTTATCCAGGAAAGAGTAGAGCTTGTATCTTCGCATATGTACAAGCAGTTTTTGGATTATCAGCATTCGACATTGAATACGAACGATATATTTTCGCGCATGATTGACTGTCTTGAACTTGTTTCAAACAACCTTAAACAGTCGTTTTCATCACGCGGAATTAACGCGCAAAACATTTATGTTGAAGCGGATTCGCTAAAATCAACAGCGGTTGTCAATATTCTATGGCATAAAATGAGTTTTACTACCCGCTGCAATTTCCAGCCACAGGCACTTTTCAGGGATGACGGAAGACATATTTTTTCTAACAGGATTATGGCTGTACGCGGCAACTACAACGACATTATAAAAGACGCCAAAGACCGCAAAGAAGAAATGGTAAGACTTTTGGAAAGCGAAATCGCCTCACTATATGTTCCGCCGGATCAAACAAGCAAATGTATATTTAAGATAAAACACACAGGTCAGGAATTTACCCTGAACCAGATTGACGCCCCGCGGGAAGTCGTATTAAAAGTTGTCGAAATAGTTTGCGGCGGCGGACTTTACCACCAGGACGGAACAGTCAAGACATTTATTGTCTAATGTTGACATTTTGTCAAAAATCACTAGTATTATAGTATAGGTATCAGGTTAGGATATGAGATTAGTAGAAAAATTAAGAGAGTACGAAAACCAATATTTATTCATCAGATGGGCAACAGGCAGCGAATATGGCAAGCTAATCAGCGCCGGTGATGATTTTATAGAGTTTAACATCATTGATGTTGATACAATGAGCTATCGCGAAACAATGCTTATTTACGCCCCGTTAATTTTAGAAGTCTCAATCGGCGGCGCGGATATTGCACGTATCGTAGCAGAAGTTTCGTCCCAAATGAGCATTCACGATAACTAAACAATCTCCGCACCCGTTTTTGGTAAAAAAAAAGTCACAACTACTGCGACTTGAACAATAATCTTGGGAGGAGATTTTGGGATAGTTTGTACATGCATGATAAGTCAACCATGTCAAATTAGTTACATTAATGTTTTAAAAATTAACAAAAATTTACAAAAGTAAAATTTTGTATTATAATTAACTTATGGAAAAAAATTTAAACATCTTAATCATAAACGGTCCCAATCTAAATATGTTAGGCGTCAGAGAGCCGGAACAGTACGGTTCCAAGTCATATAAAGACTTGGAAATGGAGCTTTATGAATATTCATTTGAGCTTGGGATAAATATTGAGATTTTCCAGAGCAATTTTGAGGGTGAAATCGTTGAAAAAATCCAATACGCGCTTGGCAATTTCGACGGAATAATTCTAAACGCCGGAGCATACACACACACAAGTGTAGCAATTCGAGATGCTTTAACCTCAGTAAAAATTCCAACAGTGGAGGTTCACATCTCAAATATTTACAGACGCGAAGAATTCCGCCACAACTCAATGTTTGCCGATGTTTGCGTAGGGCAAATAACCGGTTTCAAAACCGATAGCTACAAACTTGGACTACAAGGACTTGTGAACTTTTTAACAAGCGCTAATGATTAAGTAAAAAGCCTTGCCCGATTGATTTCCATATCCTCTTGCATTTTTTGTTCAAATTCTTCTATTTTTTCTTCAACCTTGCGCGGAAACAATTTAAACAACTGTTCTAAATCAAAGAAAAATATACTAATCTCCGGCATAATAAAATCTCCTCATAGACTTCACTTCTATATAAAGTAAATTTTTTGGATGAAATTGCCTCATGCCGGACAATTGTTAAGTTATATAAAGTTTATATAAAAATCAGCGCAAAAACGATTTCCACAAATACCACAAAATAACAGGAGCCACAAAAATTAACAAGTAGGCAATCTGATACATGCCTGTAACATCATATTTATCAGCTTCTGACATATAAATCGCAAAACCATAGTCTCTGAGGGTTTCAATAATATCGTGAGTTTTTTCCCTGTTCTGAACCGCAAAAGTAATCTTATCACCGGTTTGAAGACAAAATTCTAAAAATCCGTTAAACTCATTTACATGCTCCTTTAGACCTCTGTGCCCCCAACTCCGTGGAGGTGGCTCTTCAACATAAAGTGAAACACCGGTTATCGCCCGAAACGGAATTCTTACTTTGTTATCAAAAATTATCAGACGACTGTCACTATCAAGCGTAAGTATACTATAACCGCCAACATCCCATCTTTTTCTTTCTAAATATGCCATATAGCATAAATAAATATATGAAATTAAAAAGCCGAATACAGCAACATCTTTGATAATACAAGACAGAACTAAACAAACAATAAATACAATAACAAGACCTAATCCCCAAAAGAACGGATTATATAAAATTGAAGATCTGTATTGAGGTGTCCATGACTTTTTCATATAACCAATATAATTGAATTAAAAACTTTAATCATCGTTTCTTTATATGATTAAAGTCCAAAACACTTACAATTCCGCAAATTCCGATTACAAACAAAATAACAGACACAATTAAAGCAATCGGCACTGTCAAAACATTTAGAGCACTGTCAACGCGAATTTGTTCAATAAAAAACCGGATAACAGAATATATTGTTAAATAAGCAAAAAACGGCAGTCCTGAATACTTTTTGCCAAACTTAAAATATACAAAAAGCAGAATTCCGAACCCGCAAATATCCAAAATGCTTTCGTACAAAAACGTAGGGTGAAAAAGCGAATACTGCATAAATTCAGCAGTTCTACGGCTTTCAGGGATGAAAAGCCCCCAATTTTGCCCCGCAACCGGCATTCCGTAAGCCTCAGAGTTAAAATAATTACCCCACCGTCCAATAGCTTGCCCAAGAATTGTGCTACACCCGATTGCATCAAGCAGGTTTAATAAAGGAATTTTGTTTTTTTTAGCAATTATACAAAGTGCTATAATCCCGAAAATCAACGCTCCGTGGATAGATAACCCGCCTTGCCGAATATCCAAAATCTCAATCGGATGAGCAAGGTAATATGACGGGTTTAGCATACAAAAATAAATCCTTGCCCCAAGAATTCCGGCAATAATAAACGCGGGCGCATTAGAGACTACCACGTCTTTTTTAATATACTTATTAAGCTTGTTAAAAATAGAATTTCCAACAACGACCGCTGCAAAAATCGCAAACGCCATACAAATTCCGTACCAATAAATCGGAATGTTAAAAATTTCAAACGCAACAGGCTCCGGAGCT
>MOYD01000022.1 GCA_001899395.1 Candidatus Gastranaerophilales bacterium Zag_111
GAAGGCGACATTGATGTTGAATTCTCCGGTAACACTTACATTGAAAACATCACGGCTGAAGGTGATATGACTGTTATTACAAGAGGTAAAAATCTTACCATTAACAACCTTGGACACATTGAAGATAGTTCCGTTACTCCTAGTGATTACTTTGGTGAAAGAAACCAAGGGCAAAAAGACGGCGGATATATGGGTGAAGATTACAGGGATGAAGCTTTGCCGAACAACGTTACTTTAAAAGCGCTTGACATTAACAAAAATATTCGACCGGACGGGGTTGATTTAGACGGTTATTACGCTTATGCGGATTCTTCTGTCAGGGTCAACAACGCTGTACTGGACAACGGCAAGATGGATATTACAGCGGATCAGATTTACGCTAACGGTATTCACGTAAACTTTGGGAAAGACGGGTTTACCAAGGAAGTTGATCCGTCTACCAACAAAGTTATTGGGGCGTCTGAAATTCCTACAGGGCACGCTGTAAGACCGGACGATGTTGAAGGTATTGGGCGTGATGAGCACGAACGTAACTACTATGACAACCCGGGTGATGGCGACGGCGTTTTTGGCGGGGAGCAGTCTGACGTTGATGATGATGACAACATAGTGGATGCTACGCCGATTGAGATGCCGGATGAGCCGGGTGATAGTGACGCTGATGCAGACGCTGATGCTGATGCAGATGCAGACGCGGATGCCGATGCGGACGCCGATGCCGATGCGGACGCGGATGCGGACATAGACAATGATAACGATAATGACGACGATGATGATATCAATATAGACGCAGACGGAAGCACTACTTATATTCAGCGAAAAGACATAGACAATGCACTATACGCAATAGACAAACGCCAATACATGCGTTTTAATGTAGCTGAAATCTCAAAACCTGTCTTAATGGAAAAGACAAATAACGGGGTATCAAAACTTATTGACGTATCACGCGGCGGGATTGCAGTTCGCCATAATAACCAATTAAAAGTTGGAGATGTAATCCCGGTTCACATAACTTACAAAGATTTAGACATAAACACAAATGTCAAAGTCGTTTCCGCGACAACATCAAGAGCCGGCGCGGAATTTGTTGACCTTGATAAATCTGTTGCAAACCAATTGCTATATCTAAATGTTTTGCTTGAAGCTGACAACAACATGTTAGCAACTCGTTTCAGGTAATTAATATTACTTAACAAAGAATAACATGAGTAGCAAAATTTCCAAATTGTATACGTTATAATAAATAGTGTAGAAAATGAAAGGGTAAATATGTCTTTAAGTGTTAATGGTGTAAATTCAGCAAACAATGTTACAAATATTCGCGGCATCAACGTATCTAAACCGGTTTCTTTCAAAGCCAAACCTCAAGATTTAGAAGCTGATAGCGTTGAAATATCACAGAAAAAAGAATTATCAACAGAAGACAAACAAAAAATTATTAAAAAAGCCAGAACCAAAGCTGCCGGATGGGCAATGGTTGGAAGTGTCTTTTCTGTTTTGTATTACGGTTTAAGATCAGATAAGAAAATTGCAAGAAAATTTGACTTAGACCCGGAAAAAGATAAAAAATTAATCAAACAAATTAAAAAAGAACAGACAATGTGGGCATTACCTGGAATGCTGCCATTCCTTGGAAGTTTAGCAGCTTACCTCATTGTAAACAATTTGGACAGCAAAAATATTGAAGTTGATTAGATGAAAATTCGATAACAAAAAGCCCGTGAAGTTGTTTCACGGGTTATTTTGTATTAAGATAAAGTTATGAGACTAATCGGAATATCGGACATTCACGGAGAATATGAGAAGCTTTGCCGCCTGCTTGAAAACATTTCGCCGCAAAAAAACGACACAATAGTTTTTATGGGCGATTATATTGACCGCGGGGCAAAATCACGTGAAGTTGTTGATAAAATCATCTCAATGCAAGATATTTGCAACTGTGTTTATCTGATTGGGTCACACGAATACGCAATGCTGCATGCACCAAACGACGAATATTACAACTATCTTTTCTGGAATTATGGCGGAGACGCAACCGCAAAAAGTTACGGTAGCTTTGAAAATATAATGAAGGTTCACGCAGATTTTTTTAATAGCCTGAAACCTTATTACATCAAGGATAATTACTTATTCATCCACGCTGGTTTGCGAATTGGTATTCCGCTTGAACAACAAAATTTAGTGGATATGGTCTACATTAGAAGCGAGTTTTATAACAAAAAACACAACTTTCCATTTAAAATCATTTTCGGACACACAGAGTTTGACAAACCGCAAATCCGAAACGACAAAATCTGCATTGACACAGGCTGCGGCAAGTATAAAAACGCTCCGTTAACTGCAATTATTATCGAAAACAGTACAGAAAAATTTATGAACTCAGATGATTAAGATATAAAAAATATTTTTAAACACTTGCGAAATTAAATAAACAGTGATATAATATAAATAAGAAGTTGAACATTTGCCCATAGACAGCCCTTAATACATCAAAATACATAAAATGTGACATATAGTTTGAAACAACGAGTATGTGCGTATTTTGGAACCTTAGTATTTTGAATATTTTAAAATTCCGTCACTTCATCCGGTCTGAAACGCCTGTGGTTTCTTGGTTTTTATCCAATACATCATTTTATGTAAAATGATGTACTAAATATGAGGATATAAGACAATGAAAACAAGAAAGATGACCGGATTTACAACAAAAGTATTGCGCTCAGCACTTTTTGCCGGATGTATAGCACTTGGCGCACAGGGCACAGTGATAGGAACAGAATTGACCGCTCTTGGCGATAGCAGTGCATACACCTTAACACGAGTAGAAGCAAAAGGCGAAAACACAATAACAAAATTTGAATACGACGCCTCAACCGGGACAATGAACCCTGTATATTACCAGATAAATATGAAAAATGTTGAATACGGTACTGGAGATTACCAGACAGTAAAAACAATCTCAACATCACTGGGTGATTTTACAGTTACCCTAAATCATCCATCATCTGAATTACCAACAACACTTGATGAAAGTATATCCACAGGGATTTATACTTACCCCACTTTATATACCCAATATGGTTATGACGCAATAGAAAACTTGGAAGGGATATTTATAGAGAATAATAGTGGTTATTATGGTGGAGCTATCGGGATTGATTATGGACAACATTCGGCTTTACCTACACATAAGCACGAACCTGTAGAAATTAAAAATATAAAAGGCGATTTTATTGCCAACAGGACTAATGACTATTTTTCCTTTGGAGGTGCGATAAATGATGTAGTAGCAGATAGTATTACGGGTAATTTTATTGGTAATTACTCTTATAGTATTAGTGGCTCTATGGTTTCTGGTGGCGGAGCAATAGCAAATAGTAGTATAAAAACTTTAAAAGGAGATTTCATTGGTAATTATTCAGGTTCATATGGTGGTGGAGCAATATACAATTCAAAAATAGATAACCTGACCGGCGATTTTATTGGAAATTATGTCATAGGAAAAACAGATAACAACTATTCTAATAATACTCAAGGTGGAGCAATATATTTAGGTGAAGATGGCAGGGGAGTTGATTGGGGAATAGATCCGTCAATCACCCTCACGAACTCATCGTTCTACCTAAACCATGCAACCTCAGAAAATGGCGAAGCCAAAGGCGGAGCAATCTACATGGAAAGAGGTGAAATAACGCTCAACTCCGTAGACGGCTACACCTCAGTCATCGCAGGCAATTACACAGAAAGCTCCGGCGTGCGGGATGATAACGCAATCTATATGCAAGCTTCATATATCCTTCGAAATTTTAATGACGTCGGTATATATATACCGGTATTAACATTCAACACAGAATCCTCCGGCAATATCGTAGTAGTCGACAAAATAGCTGGCGAAGCAGTTTATTTAGCCAGTAATAATGAAGGTGATGTAGAGGCATATATAGCAGCCATGGATGAAGAGTATAGTTCATCCTATTATGGTGGTTCCTTTGCAGGCTATGCCAACAAACAAGGTTATGACACAATAGAAGAATATGTCGAAGCAACTTATGGTCGAACCTTAGAAAGACAAGCCGCAACCGCAGGTTATATCATAGAAACAACCCCAACCCTCCCAACATTTAACATCACCAGTGACGGCACCGGCGGCGTCTACCTGTATAACGATGTCCGGGGTCTGGATGTCAACCTAAACGGCGGTAATGTCTACCTAGGCTATGACAGCGTGTTAGATAATAATAACTTAACCCTAAACACAGGTAACCTTAATATGGTAAACAACCAAGTAGGCACCACAACCCTGAATAAACTAACCGTAACCGGTGATACAAATATCCAAGTCGATGTCGACCTAGCAAACGAACAAATGGACAGACTAACGGCTACCGAATACGGAGAACATACAGGCACCTTAACCGTAAACGGCATGAACATGTTATCAGATACAACCAAAGACAGCGTATCAATCCTGTTTGCTGATACAGGACTAAAAAACCATGTATCCGGCAATGTTCAGTTACCTGACCTATCTCACCAAACAACACTTTATACCCCAATCTATAAATACAACCTGGTCTATGACAATAGAGACGACGGCGGCTACTTTGTATTTGCCAAAGGAGATAATGAACTAATACCTGACCCAACAATTCCGGGCGGTGGCATAACAACAAGACCAACAGGTAATCCTTCAGACGCATTCAACCCATCCGTGTTAGCTTCACCTGTTGCAGCCCAAACAGGTGCCTACGCAACACAACTTCAAACCTTCCAATACGCCTTCCAAAA
>MOYD01000023.1 GCA_001899395.1 Candidatus Gastranaerophilales bacterium Zag_111
GGTTTTTGTGTAGTTGTTTTTGGCGCTGCTGCTGGGGTTGGTTTTGCGGTTGTTTCTGCTTTTTTAACAGTGTTTGAAACAGGTTTTTCAGCCGGTTTTGACGCTTGTGGCTGAGGTTTTTGTGTAGTTTGAACTGCCGGTTTTGTATTATTATTTTGAGCAAGGATTGCTTTATAATCTTTTTGAGCTTGCGTAAGCGGTGCAGTTTTTTTCATGTGGGTTTTAATATTAATTGGTTTTGTTGTTCCGAACGTAACCTTTGTATACCCGCCAATGCCGTCATTTACGTGTTTTACATTGATATCTGTTATTAAATCTTTCACTCCGCCAAAACCCGGAGCAACAGATGCGGAACTTGAAACATTCGGAAGCAATACAACATATCTGTTGTTTGATTTTCTTGTAACAACAGAGTTTGACATATCGCCTGTGGTGTAAAACGTAACATCAACAGTATCTGCAACAGACGATTTTTTCACATCCATTTGCAAAAGACTGTTTGAATTATCAGCATTTGCAGCATTTAATCCTGTTGAAAGCATGACCAAAGCTGCCGCTATTATTATATTTTTCTTATTAATCATTGTTTCCCGTTAATCTAACAACTACACATTACTAATTATATAATAACCGAGAGTTAAATTTTTTGCTACTTTGTTAAAAAAAATAAAAATTTATGTTACAATATCTTTATGAAAAGCGGATTTGTTGCAATAATCGGGCGCCCGAACGTCGGTAAATCAACCCTTTTAAATCAGATACTAGGGCAAAAAATAGTCATAGCAACTGATAAAGCCCAAACAACCAGAAAAAGGATAAAGGGAATATTTACAACACCTGAAGGTCAAATAGTTTTTGTTGACACACCGGGGGTTCATAAGCCGTTAAACAAACTTGGCGAATTTCTTCTTGATGAAGCTAAAATAGCGGTTCCTGATGCGGATGTAATTCTTTTTCTGGTAGACGGCTCAGACCCGGCAGGCAAAGGCGATAAATGGATTGCCAAAAACTTGCTGCAAACAAATATTCCAATCATTATTGCAATGAACAAGGTTGACAAAATCAAAAAACCTGAAAAAGTCGAAGAAAACCTTTTAAGCTACAAAACACTGTTTGATGTAAACCTTCCGGTTGTAAAGATTTCGGCAAAAACAGGACGAAACATCGACACTCTTATAAAAAATATTTATAAAAAATTACCGGAAGGCGAAGCCCTTTACCCTGAAGACATTGTAACAGAAGAAACAATGCGCGATGTAACAGAAGAAATCATAAGAGAAAAGATTTTACTCAACACATCAGATGAAATCCCGCATTCTGTAGCGGTCAAAGTGGACAATTACCGCGAAGCAGAGGACATTGACAGGATTTATGCCACAATATACTGTGAACAAAAAAGTCAAAAAGGCATACTAATCGGCAAAGGCGGCAATCTGCTGAAAAAAATCGGAACAGAAGCACGGCTTGAGCTTGAAAAAATAGTGGAGAAAAAAGTTTATCTCCAGCTTGAAGTCAAAGTGGAAAAAGATTGGCGCAAAAAAGACAAAATTCTTAAAAATTTCGGGTATCAAACGCAAGATTAATTTTTATGGGTGAATTCAAGAAGCAATCGCAACACTAACGAGTAAGAAGTCTGTGGGTGCAATTCTTTGCACAAAAGTTATGTTCACTCCCTTTTTAGGGGGGATTTATTCAACGTAACTTTTTTCTCTCCCTTTTGGGGAGAGATTAGAATTTGTTAGCGAATGTTAATGAGCTTACAAATTCAAGAGAGGGGCTCAAAACTCAGAACTATCAAACCAATCAAAGCCCCTCTCCCGAATTTCTAAACTCGCTGATGCTCGTTAAGAAATTCTGCCCTCTACCCCAAAGGGGCGAGGGGATGTCCCGCGGTGTCTGTATGGTGGAATTTTCAAATTTTTTGTGTTGCGATTACTTCTTGAACTCACCTTAATTTTTATGCTAAGATGAATTTATGATTGAAAGATATTCACGCGAACAAATGGCAAAAATTTGGGACTTGAACTCAAAATTCAACTACTATTTAGAAGTTGAACTGGCAGTCTGCGACGCATACGCGCAACTTGGCATAATACCAAAAGAAGCGGCAGGATACATCAGAGAAAATGCAAAATTTTCACTTGAGCGGATTGACGAGATAGAAAAAGAAGTTCGTCACGATGTAATTGCTTTTTTGACCTGTGTAAATGAAAGCCTTGGGGATTACGGACGTTACGTTCATATGGGAATGACAAGTTCTGATGTGATTGACACGGCTTTTGCAGTGCAGATAAAAGACAGCGCAAAAATTATTGTAAAAGATTTGGAAGCAGTCCTTGATACCTTAAAAAATCTTGCCAAACAACACCGTGAAACTGTTTGTATCGGGCGTTCACACGGGATTATTGCAGAGGTTATGACATTTGGGGTAAAAATTTGTTCCTGGATTGATATTCTCGAGCGGCAAAAAAACAATTTTGAACACGCTGCAGAACAAATAAGAGTAGGGCAGATTTCAGGACCCGTAGGCACTTACAGCAACATTTCCCCGGATATTGAAAAGATTACCTGTGAAAATCTTGGACTGAAACCTGCAAGAATATCAACACAAATTATTGCACGTGATTATCATGCGTATTTTATGCAGTCACTGGCGCTTATTGCAAGTGTAATTGAACAGTTTGCAACAGAAATCAGACACCTGCAAAGAACAGAAGTTCTTGAACTTGAAGAAGGATTTAAAAAAGGTCAAAAGGGTTCTTCTGCAATGCCGCACAAGAAAAATCCCGTATTGAGCGAAAATCTTTGCGGCTTGGCGCGCGTTGTAAGAGCAAATTCGATTGCAGCACTGGAAAATATTCCGCTTTGGCACGAAAGAGATATTTCTCACTCGTCCGCGGAGCGTATAATTTTCCCTGACAGTCTTACGCTTATTGATTTTATGCTCAACAGGTTTAACGAAATTGTGGAAAATATTGTTGTGCACAAAGACAACATGTTAAAAAATACCAATAAATCCGGCGGAATTGTCTTTTCACAAAAAGCACTGCTTACACTTGTTTCCAAAGGATTGACAAGAGAAGAAGCATATGCAATTGTCCAGAAAAACGCGCTTGACGCATTCCAAAATAACGGAGATTTCAAAGCAAACCTGCAAAATGACTTAGATGTGACAAGGCTTTTAACACAAGAAGAGATAGAAAATATTTTTGATAAACAAGCGTTTTTAGGACATATTGAGGAAATTTATTCAAGGTTTGGAATTTAAAATATCCCCCGATTTTTATAAAAAATCAGAGGATATTTAAAATAAAGCAGCCCGTAAGCCGTGTTCTGTTTTAGATAATCATCTATCTGGGAATAGGATTGCTCCTAAGCTCTAGCGATTTTTTAGAAGTGGGCGAACAACCTTTTAGCCTTCAATTCAATCTTGCATCCGACCTGGGTTTACCTAGCCGGTGCCTTCCGGCACCGCTGGTGAAGCTCTTAACTCACCGTTGCACCATCGCCTGTGGCATATTGCCCATTGGCAGTCTACATTTCTGTGGCACTTTCCGCCGGCTCACGCCGCCCGGAGTTTCTCCGGAGGTCTGTTCTTGGATGCACGGACTTTCCTCACCCGTCTTGCGACAGGCGCGATTATCCGACTGCTTTATTCTTCTTCTGTTATGTCTTTATTAACTTTGACAGCGTCTTTTGCCCAATCATCCACAATTGAGATACCGCCGTCGCCATAAATTCTCATCTGGAACCTGTCAAGATTGGTTTTTGATCCACAATCCGCACCGCCATTGCCAAGTTCTGTATCGTAATTAGCTCCGCCGCTGCCACAGTTTGGATCATCAGAACCGTTTACGTCAACAGTTAGCAGAATTGAACCGCCGGTTCCGGTATGTGAAAAACCTGCATTTGAAAATGCCCAAACCATACCATCAGCAGTTGTTGTAAACGAATCCGTCGGAACTTTTGTTGCCGGATCCAATACCCCGATTTTATCTTCAAAAAGGGTCTTGAATTTTGTCACATTGGAACCTTCTGTTTCAATTGTACCGGTGTTGAAGTCACCGCCCCAAAGTGTACAGTTTGGATAACCGTAACCGTCATCAAACCCAACTCTTTTACCTTCAGCGGATGATGTTTTATCAGGATAGCAGGACTCACTGTTGATTAATTCCGCTACAACTGATTGGGTAGCATAGAAAGCTCTTTTTGCCATAATTGTGTTTTGATTTGGCATGAGGTTAAATATTACCGGAAGCAATATTGCACAAAGTATTGCAATAACCCCAAGTGCTATCAAAAGTTCTGTAAGCGTAAACGCGCTATTTGATTTTTTCATAATTTATAATCCTCTATCTTTATTATTGGTCAACCAAAGCATTATTAACTTGAACCGCATCTTCTGCCCAATCGCCGACTATTTCTATTTTACCGGTTGTATAAATCCGCATAACAAATTGGTCAAAATCCTTAATTGATGTATCAGCACAAACTGTCACAGAAGCCAAAGCAGTATCACTGCAATTAGGTTCATCACTTCCGTTGACATCCACAACAAGGTAAAGACCGTTACTGGTTGGGCTGCTGGTTGAAAAACCGGTTCCGCCGGAGAACGACCATGACATACCCTCAGGAGTTGTAAACGTATCACCGTTACCGCTCAAACCAAGTTTATCACGGAATAAGGTTTTAAATTTAACAGACTTATCGCCTTCTGATTCAATCGTACCGGTATTTTCCTCCCCGCCCCATAATTTGCAGTTCTTATAACCGTAACCGTCATCAAACCCCGCTCTGTAACTAGAACCTGAAGCAGATGTCTTATCCGGATAACATTTATCATCATTAATCAAGTCGCTTACTACTGCCTGTGCAGCATAATAAGCCCGTTTTGCCATAACTTTGTTTTGTTTCGGCATCATATTAAATATCACCGGTAAAAAGATTACACAAAGGATTGCAATAACTCCCAAGGCTATCAAAAGTTCCGTAAGCGTAAACGCTTTATAAGATTTTTCCAACTTAACATCCTCATTTACTCTATAAACTTATTATACCATATCAGGTTGTAATTTTCAACACGATATGTTATAATGGTAGTAGTAGAAACACGAAGAAGAGAACTGATTGTAAAATTTTGTTTACAAAGTAGCAAAATAATCCGTTCAGACGAGTTAATAACACATCATACATTTTATAATATTGTATGAATAAACACTAAACACGGATATTTGAGGCATTTCATGCTTCACAATAGATGTAAAAAGGGTTAATACTATGGTCGATAACAGATCGGCAGGATTCTTTGGTATTGGCGGAGCTTTTAATTTCAAAAGCGGAGACATATCAGGAACTGCGGCAAAACTATCAGATGATAAAATGGGACAAGGCGGTGAATATTTTTCTCAACGCAATCAGGAAGAAGCGCCCCAACCCCAAAGTAATCAATATATGGATCAAAGCGCCGTGCTTCGTGCGACCCTTAATTCTCTTGCGATGATGAATGTTGCAAATGTTCTTAACGCTAAAAAACGAAAAGCCGTTTTAGACGAAGAAGACAAAATTACCGAAGATTTAAAAGAAATTTTACGTGTTAAAAAGCAGCAACTGCATAAAAATCCCGTTTCTGAAGATTTAGAAGAAGATGACGATATTGTCTAATTAATATTTTTTACGTTATAATAAAACCAAAAGAAGGGATATATGAAAAAAGGTTTATTTATAACGTTTGAGGGAGCAGACGGGTGCGGAAAAACCACCCAGATGAATTTGTTAAAAGATTTTTTGGTAAAAAAAGGTTATGATGTCGTTGTAACCCGCGAGCCGGGCGGCAAAGGATTAGGTGAAAAAATCCGTGAAATCCTGCTAAATTACGACGGAGAAGTCTCTGATAGGTGTGAATCTTTTTTATTCCTCGCGGACAGAGCCCAAAATATTGACGTAATCATCAACCCCGCAATGGAACAGGGCAAAATCGTACTCTGTGACCGCCATACAGACAGTACAGCGGCTTATCAGGGTTATGGCAGAGGTTTAGACATCAAACAAATTAACTACCTTAACCACCTTGCAACAGCAGGCAAAAAACCGGACTTAACACTCGTTTTTGACATCGACACAGAAACCTCAATGGAGCGTGTCGGCAAGGACAAAGATCGTATGGAAAGCGTGGGAATTGAATTCCAAAAAAGAGTAAGAAACGGTTATTTAGAGCTCGCAAAAAAAGAACCCGAAAGGATTCAAGTAATTGATGCTTCAAAATCAATTGAAGAAATTCATCGGTATGTTTTGGAAACTATCCAAAAGTATATTGATTAAGTATTGTTAAATTCGCTCATAAAAAGTGACAAATTTTTTTTTCAGGATATTTTAAGCAAGCAGCAAACATTTACTCGCAATGTGAAAGGAAAACAAAATGGAAATCAGAAACAATGTAACATCACCAAATTTCGGTATGGCTCTTAAAATTAACAAAAAACTGGTAAACCAAAAAGCACTTGAAGAATTAGGCTCTGAAACACTTCAAAAAATACAAAAAGCAGGGGAAGAATTACAAGATACAAAATTTTACCATGTAGTCATTGACAACCCTAATTCTGCTAAAATCGAAGCGGATAAAGATGCTTATTTCGGACTTTTTAACGGTGAAAAATATCAGGCTACAAAGCACGGTAAACAGAAAGTAAACGGTGAAATAGTTCCTGATGAACGCATAATAATGATTGATGACAAGAATGGGAATACCTTATTCGGCGTAGGCAGATACCAGTTTTATGAAGAAGACACACCGTTTTTCAATGCTTGGGGACTGTTTGGAGCTGCTGATTCACCAAAAGATATTAAACTACTGGCAAGAGTTGCTAAAATATTAGACAATGTTGCTGTTGAAAAATATAATGAGCAGCTTGCAAACAATGCAGCTCAAGAAGTGGAAAAAAAGGCTTCACAAACAGTTGCCGGTAAGCTCCTTGACCTTTACGGAGACTAAACAGTATAACGAAAAGACCCTTAAACGGGTCTTTTTTATTAACTTTTAATAATCTTGAAAAATATCATGTTTATGCGATAATTTTTATGAGGCTAAATATAAAATAGCGATGTACATATATAAATAGAAAAAGGAAAAAGAAAAATGGCAAGACAAACTCCATTGGAAAAAATTAGAAACATTGGTATTGCAGCCCACATCGACGCCGGTAAAACAACTACAACAGAACGTATTTTGTTTTACACCGGTAAAACTCACAAAATCGGTGAAGTTCACGATGGTGCTGCCGTAACTGACTTTATGGATCAGGAAAGAGAAAGAGGAATTACTATCCAATCTGCTGCTGTTACAGCAAGTTGGAAAGGTCACCAGATTAACATCATTGATACCCCGGGTCACGTTGACTTTACAATTGAAGTTGAACGTTCACTTCGTGTATTAGACGGTGTTGTTGCAGTATTCTGTGCAGTTGGCGGTGTTCAATCACAATCTGAAACCGTATGGCGCCAGGCTAACCGCTACGAAGTTCCTCGTATGGTTTTTGTAAACAAAATGGACAGAACCGGCGCGGATTTCTACAGAGTTGTAGACCAAATTAAAAACAGATTAGGCGCTAATGCCGTTCCTATCCAGTTGCCTATCGGTGCAGAAGATAAATTCACAGGCTTGGTTGACTTGATGACAATGAAAGCTGAAATCTATACAAACGACTTAGGAACTGATATTAAAGAAGAAGACATCCCTGCTGAATTGGCAGACAAAGCAAAAGAATACCACGATGCTATGGTTGAAGCTATCGCATCAGAAGACGATGCTTTGATGGAAAAATTCTTTGAAGATCCTGATTCAATCACAGTTGAAGAATTAAAAGCAGGATTAAGAAAAGCAGTTTGCGAAAACAAAATTGTTCCTGTTTGCTGCGGTACAGCATTCAAAAACAAAGGCGTTCAGTTATTGTTGAACAACGTTGTTGACTATATGCCGTCACCGGTTGATGTAAAAGCAATCGAAGGCGAATTAGAAGACGGTACTAAAACCGAAAGACATTCATCTGATTCTGAACCGTTCTCAGCTTTATCATTCAAAGTTATGACAGACCCGTTTGTTGGTCGTTTAACATTCTTGAGAGTTTACTCAGGTAAAATCACATCAGGTTCTTACGTTCTAAACTCAACTAACGGTAAAAAAGAACGTATTGCCCGTTTAGTTAGAATGTACGCAGACCAAAGACTTGAAGAATCAGAAGTTTACGCTGGCGACATCTGTGCAGCAGTTGGTTTGAAAGACACAACAACAGGTGACACATTGTGTGATGAGAAAGCACCTATCATCTTAGAAAGAATGACTTTCCCTGAACCGGTTATCTCTGTTGCAATTGAACCAAAAACAAAAGCTGATCAGGATAAAATGGGTATTGCTCTTCAAAAATTAGCAGAAGAAGATCCGTCTTTCCGTGTTAAATCAGATGAAGAAACAGGTCAAACAATCATTTCCGGTATGGGTGAACTTCACCTTGATATTATCGTAGACAGAATGTTGAGAGAATTCAAAGTTGAAGCTAACATCGGTAAACCGCAAGTTGCTTACCGTGAAACAATCAGAGGCAACGCTGACCAGGATTCTAAATTCGTTCGTCAGTCCGGTGGTAAAGGTCAATATGGTCACGTTAAGATTAGAATTTCACCGGCAGAAGAAAATGCAGGATTTGTATTTGAAAACAAAATCGTCGGTGGTGCTATTCCTCGTGAATACATTGAACCTGCAAGAAAAGGTATGGAAGAAGCCCTTGAAGGCGGTATCTTAGCAGGATATCCAATGATTGACGTTAAGGTTGAACTTTACGACGGTTCTTACCACGAAGTCGACTCTTCAGAAATGGCGTTCAAAATTGCAGGCTCAATGGCTATCAAAGAAGGTACCAAAAAAGCTCAGCCTTGCATCTTAGAACCTATGATGAAGGTTGAAATTGAAATTCCGGACGAGTTCACAGGTACAATCATCGGTGATATTTCAAGAAGACGCGGTAGAGTTGAAGGTCAAGAACCTGTTGGTAACACCGGAAACGTAATTGTAAGAGCATTAGTTCCTCTTGCTAATATGTTTGGTTACGCAACAGACTTGAGATCTAACACTCAAGGACGCGGCACATTCTCTATGGAATTCAAATGTTATGAACAAGTTCCTAGAAATATAGAAGAAGAAATTATCACTAAATCAGGTGCTGCTAAAGCATAAGAGATGAATTCATCTATTCAAAATAAAAAACCCGATTGCAAAATCGGGTTTTTTGATTAAAAAGGGTTGCAAATTTACAAATTTTTCCGGCTTATTTACCGCCTGTTGTCTGACCGCCATAGCAGAAATCATTCTTAATACAGGTTTGAAGAAGTTTCTGCCAGGTGCTTTCATACGTTTGAATTTCGTTAATCTGTGTTTCTAAATTTTCTTTTTCAATGTCGAGTTGTGATTCCCAAGAATTTATACTTGCAAGCTCAAATTCGTGTTCATTTTGAAGTTCAAGCAACATCTCAGAATACGCGTCTGTACCATAACCATATTCTTCATCATAATAAAGTGCGCTCAGTTTTGCGTTGAATTCCTGTTGTTTTGTTTGTACGCTTTTTGTTGCAGAAAGCTGTTTCATCTGTACATCAGATAACTGTAAACTCAACTGACTTTTCTGCTTTGTGTAAAACAGTAGTTTTTCTTGTAAATTTGCAATAGCCATAACTTTAGTCCTCTTCTTATTTTAATCTCTCTTAATTATATAAAGTATTTTCACGTGTTCTATTTTCACGGTTAGTTTATTCTGTTACATATCTTAACATTATTACAAATAAGAAATTATGATATAATAAATTTATGGAATTACAAGAGATTTACCGGGAAGGCTTTTCTGCACAACATAGCAAGACAAAACCAAAAATCTCGTTTGAGGTTTTTCCGCCCAAAAACGGCGATATTTCAACACTTTTTGAAAAAGTCAGACTGTTAAAAAAATACAATCCCGCCCTTATTTCCATAACCTACGGAGCAAACGGCGGCACAAAGGATTTATCTTTTGAACTTATACAATCATTTATTGATTTAGAGTTAAACGTTATGCCGCATTTCACATGCGTAGGCTCAACAAGAGAACTTGTGGAACACTATATCACGCAAATAGAAAACCTTGGAATAGAAAACATCCTTGCACTTCGCGGCGACCAGGTAGAAGAAATAAGCAACAATGATTTTAAATACGCAAACGAACTTGTCGAATTCATTCATTCAAAAACTACACTATCAATAGGAGTTGCGGGGTATCCCGAAGGACACATTGAAAGTCCGGACATAAAGTCAGATATTGAAAACCTCAAAAAAAAGATTGATGCAGGTGCGTCTGCTATTTTTACCCAATTGTTTTTTGATAATGACAAATTTTATTCATATGTTGAATTATTAAGAAACTCCGGAATTACTCTTCCGGTTATACCTGGTATTATGCCTATCAGAGCAGTAAATCAAATTGAGAAAATGACCCAAATGGCACGCGTAACAGTTCCACAAAAACTTCTATATCAATTAGAAAAATTTCCTGATGATACGAAAAAAATCGGAACAGAATTCGCAATACATCAGTGCCAAGATTTAATAGATAATGAAGTTTCAGGACTGCACTTTTTCACCCTGAACCACGCAGGACAAGTTTCAGAGATTTTAGATAACATATTTTAAGGAGGAAAAATGGAAAACTTAAACCAATATATCGAACACACACTTTTAAAACAGGACGCCGGAGAAATTGACTTGATAAAACTTTTTGATGAAGCAAAAGAAAACAACTTTTTTGGAGTTTGCATAAACCCTTGCTATGTAAAACTTGCAGCAGAATATTTAAAAGACACTCCAGTAAAAGTTGTGACAGTAATCGGTTTCCCTCTTGGTGCAAATACAACAGAAACAAAAATATTTGAAACGATTAACGCAGTAAGAGACGGAGCAGACGAAATTGACATGGTAATAAATGTTACCAAAGTCAAAGACCGCCAGACAGATTTTCTTATTGATGAGATAAAACTGATAAAATCGGCTTGCGGCGGTCACAACCTGAAAGTTATCTTAGAAACTGATTTACTTGATAAAGACGAAATAAAATACGCATGCGAATGTGCAATAAAAGGCGGTGCAGACTTTGTAAAAACCTCTACAGGTTTTGTTAAAAACGGCGTTGGAGCAAAACCGGAAGATGTTGAACTTATGTATAACACAGTAAAATCAGCCGGATTGCAAGTCAAAGCCTCCGGCGGGATAAGAGACAAACAAACCGCCCTCAAAATGATAAAAGCCGGAGCTGTCCGCCTTGGCACCAGCTCAGGAGCTAAAATTGTTGAAAGGTAGAAAAATTTTTATTTTGCAGTATTCAAAACATATCTGGCTGCATTTGTAGCAGGTTCAACAATTGCATCATGAAAAATTACTGGAAAAACATCCTTCATATCCTTGTTTTTTACTATACAAGGGGCGTCTAAGTCATCTTTGGAAGTTGTTCCAACTGAACACTTAACTTCTTCATTTGGTAGACTTGTTCCATTTACATCTATAAAACCGGAACAATTGTGCATAAATGTCAATTTTTGACCAATTGGTAAGGTACAACCAGACGAAAAAGAAAACGATCTGACACCAACAAGGGAACCATCTGCAAGAGCATATACTGTATACATTCCCCCGCCCTTTGAAACACCTATGACATCTCCTACAAACTCATAATTTAAAAGATTTTGCATTATGTTATTTCTTTGAAAACCTGTTTTAGAAGATAAATTACTATTAAAAATAGCACATACTGACATTTTTGTATCAGATGTATGTGTCTGAAAATCCACACCGCTACAAGGGATATTTACATCTGCAAAATCCCAACCGTAATTTGCTTTATTAAGCCGGACTGCTTGATTTATGGTTGATAAACTCTTTTTAAACTGTGAACGGTAACGAAGTCCCGTCATATTTGCCAGCAATGTAGGAATTGTCATTGCAGCAACAACGCCTATTATTCCAAGGGT
>MOYD01000024.1 GCA_001899395.1 Candidatus Gastranaerophilales bacterium Zag_111
AATGTTGTTGGTACGATCCTTATTATGTTGGTGTTTGGGACTTAACTCAGAAAGATATAATTAATGGGATTAAAGATTTAGTTCAGAATGAAGAAAGATGGATCGAACCGACAAAAGAATATTCTAAGCGTTTTAAGATAAGCAAAAACAATGACAGAGTTGAGATTTTTGCTACATTTAGAGATAGAGAAGATTTGAGTAATACTGATTATTCTTTCTTCGGGACAAAACATAGAAATGAATTAAGTTAATTTTTATAAAGGGAGATGATAAATATGGCAACTAAAGTCTATGGAATTGACGTTTCTAAACATAACGGTACAATTAGCTGGGACAAGGTCAAGAACAGCGGTAAGGTAGACTTCGCTATTTTACGTGCAGGGTATGGTAAACTAGCTTCGTAGGAAGATGCAATGTTTGATAAGAACTATGCGGCTTGTAAAGAACAAGGCATTCCTGTAGGTGCTTACTGGTATTCCTATGCAACAAACGCAACAGATGCTCGTGCAGAAGCAAGAGTTTGTGCTTCTGTCATCAAAGACAAGAGCTTTGAATACCCTATCTTCTTGGACTACGAAGAAGAGGGTTCGTCTGCGACAGCCAAAGAAGTGATTCCAGCATTCTTAGAAACACTAGAAAAAGAAGGATATTATGTCGGTTTATATAGTTCTAAATCTTGGTTGACAAGCGGCATTATTCCATCTAGTGTTATTTCAACTTATGACATATGGGTAGCACACTGGACAAGCTCAACATCATATAGCGGCTACACTATTTGGCAGAACTCTAGTACTGGTACTATTAGCGGCATTAGTGGCAATGTAGATACAAACGTTTGTGTTGTAGATTATCCAACTATTATTGCAAAAGCTGGTAAAAACAACTTAAGTTCTACTACTACAACTACAACTGATACAACCACTAATACAACTACTAATACAAACACCAATACAAATACCAACACAACTACTACAACCACAACTTATACTGCTGGTACAAAGATTACATTAAAGAATGCAAAGCTCTATGCATCTGCAACTGCTTCTAGTTCTTCAAGTAAGAAAACAGGAACATTTTACATCTATAGCTCAGATGTAACAAACAATAGAATTCGTATTACCAATTCTAAGTCTAATGTTGGTAAGACTCCTGCTGGCACATATGTAACAGGTTGGATTGATGTATCTTCAATTGGTTCTACATCAACTACCACAACTACATCTTTTGCCGCAGGAGATAAAGTAACATTAAAGTCAACTAAACTTTATACTTCTGCTTCGGCGGCCACAGCAAAAGTTTATAAGACTGGAACTTACTATATCTATAGTTCTACTATTACAAATAATAGAATTAGAATTACCAATTCTAAATCAAATGTTGGTAAGACGCCTGCTGGCACGTATGTTAGCGGATGGGTCAACGTATCTGATATTTCTTAAACGCTGGTGACAATCAGTGGAAAAAGAAAAAAAGTTTAAGAAAAAATGGGAGACTTCCAAAATTTTACTTTTTATTAATGTTATAGTAGCAATTATTATAACATTCTTTTCCATGTACTGTTGCATTACACTTGAAACAGCAGAACCTCTATACTATACAGTACCTTCTGTATTTGTAGAGGTTGCAAGCGCAACAGGATTTTACTATTGGAAAGCAAAGAACGAGAATAAAGTAAAAATGGTTCTTTCCTCTGTTGAGGAAATGACAAAGATGGAAGGTCTTACTGAAGAAGAAACACGAGTATTAGAAGTTCTTATTGGAACGCTAGACTAAGAGGTGGTAGAAATGGAAAAATTTGGTTTAGGACTGCTAAAATCACCTTATGATCCCCGTGATTACTAGTTTAAGGCTCTTGTTGGTGCGGCGGCGCAAGAATATCCAGAAGAGTTTATTCCAGATTATAAAGTAAAACTTTTTAACCAAGGATAGACTTCAATGTGTTGTGCTTGTGCAACTGCAATGAGTAGATATATCTATGAGCTTACTGATAGCGGTAACGTAGAGATGACTTCGCCAGCATATATTTATGGTAACAGGTGCAAGAGTACCGTTGAACAGGGTGTGTACGAAGGTGAAGGAATGTATGCTAAGGATGCAC
Source organism: Candidatus Gastranaerophilales bacterium Zag_111 (assembly GCA_001899395.1). GTDB lineage: Bacteria > Cyanobacteriota > Vampirovibrionia > Gastranaerophilales > Gastranaerophilaceae > Zag111. The sequence goes on from MOYD01000024.1 coordinate 2,099, forward strand.
TTAAACAGTTAAAAGCTAAAGGTGTGTGCAAGCTAGAAACTCTCAATACATTTGGAGATTATTCATAATGTAAAGACGCTTACGCCGCCACAAAAGCTTTAGCAGATCCAGAAGCTTATCCCTTTAGAGTTAGTTCTTACTATGCAGTAAAAACAAAGAATGAGATTAAAAAGGCTATTATGGAAACGGGTTCTGTACTGGCTTGCTATCTCGTTACTGATGGATGGTATTCGCCAAAGAAAGGTGTTATTACTAATACTGGTTCTATTGAAGGCGGCCATGCTATTCTCTTAGTAGGCTGGAAAAGGATCAATGATGAGGATTATTGGATCATCTTGAACTCTTGGGGCGAAGAGTGGGGAAATAAGGGCTTTGGATATATTCCAGCTACTGAACAGATTCTAGAAGCTTATTGTATTCTAGATGAAGTTCATGAGTTAAAGCTTAAAGATGAGAGTGAAAATTCTGAAGGTTAAAAATTTGACTTTCATTAGAATTTATGATATAATATAATTACAATAAGAAATAAAGGAGTAATTGAAATGAAAACAATTTCTGAAATTGAATGTCGTATCGAACGTCTCAAGCTTAATCCAGTACGAAACGCTCGTCTGATTAAGAAATGGGAACGTATTCTACGAAACGCAAAAGATAATAAGGATTAAAATAAATTAAGTCGCTTACAGCAACCAAGTAAATATTTTAGCCCCTGATGTTCGGGCGTACTTATCTTCGGATAAAAATAAATAACATCACCTCCTTGCTTCGTGCATGTTTTACCTCCAAAAATCTTAAGCGACTTGTAAATCAGGTTCTCACAGCAACACAAACAAAAAGAGTATAACGAATCTGGAAGATAGGTGTGATTAAAATGAGTTTTGCTGAAAACTTTAAGAATGAATCAAATTTAATAACAACTGAAAACGGAATGGTAGTTAAATCTACTACTGGCAGTGCATTACTGAACCTCTTTGCACGGGTCGGCGGTCTGCGTGAAGCAGATGAAAATGAAATTGTTCGTTTATATCTTGATGCTCGTAATGAGGATAAAGAGTTAGCGGACAATCTTATTCTCTACGCTCGTAATATTCGTGATGGTGGATTGGGCGAACGTAGAATTGCCAGAATTTTGCTTAAAACTCTAGCTGCAATTGATCCTCCAAAGGTAGCTAGAAATTTTGAAACCATAGTTACAACTGGACGTTGGGACGACTTGTTTATATTTGAAGGAACTGCACTTGAAACTGCAATGATGGAGTTTATTCATGCTCAATTGAACCAAGATTTAGTTGACATGAAGAATTCTCAAGCTGTTAGTTTATTGGCTAAGTGGATGCCTAGTTCAAATGCTAGTTCAAAAGAAACTCGCCGCCTTGCACGTAAGTTCTATACATTTATGGGTATCAATGAACGAGCTTATAGAAAGATTTTGTCTACTCTAAGAAGATACTTGAGTATCGTAGAGCGGCAAATGAGTGCTAATAAGTTTGGATTGATTAACTATGAATGTGTACCTTCTAAAGCTATAAACAATTATAAAAATGCTTTTCAGCGTCACGATGAAGAGCGTTTTGGTCAGTATTTGTCTGATGTTTATGAAGGCAAAGCTAAAATCAATGCTGGGACTCTATATCCATATGATGTTATTAAGTCTTATCTTTCTGACAACATATGGACGGGTCCTTGCGTTGATGAAGTAGATCCTGTAGTAGAAGCACAATGGAAAGCATTACCAAATTATGTTGAGGGAGAACATAATGTAATTGTAATGGCTGATGTTAGTGGTTCTATGGAGGGGCGTCCAATGGAAACATCTATTGGTTTAGGAATTTACTTTGCAGAACGTAATACAGGGGCATATCAGAATTTGGTCATGACATTTACTGATAGACCGTCATTGTTTGAGCTTGATCCAAATTCTACTCTATTGACACGGGCGCAGGAGGTATCTGAACACACGGGATATAACACTAATCTGGATATTGCATTAGAAAAAATTTACAATATTGCTAAAAAGAGTAACGAAGCTCCAGAAGCTTTAGTTGTAATTAGTGATGGTGAGTTTGACGATTATTGTAGTTCAAATCCAGTTGACTCAATTGTAGAAAAGTGGCAAAAGGAATATGAAGCTATTGGCTTGGCGGCGCCTAAGATTATTTCTTGGAATGTTGCAAGCCGTGGCGACAGATATATTGAATCAATGGCAAATGCTGGAATTAGTTATGTTTCTGGTAGTAGCGCTGGTACCTTTAAGGAATTGACAGCGTTGATTACTAAGAGTGCTTATGACGCTATGGTTGATATTTTAAGTAAAACTGTATTCTGTTGGAGGTAATTATGTATAAGATTTATCCCTACATTAGTTATGTTTTATATAGATGTCCAAATTTTTTGAATTTTATTGCGGCGGCTCTTACATTAATTGTGTAAGGGTTCATGCCCTAATATTTTGAATTAAAAGGAGCGATTTTATTATGAGTAATTACAAGTGCCCAGGTTGTGGCAAAGTCTATACAACTCTAGATGCGGCAATTGAATGTGCTAGTAAAGATTCTATGGAGCTAAAGGCGAAGGAATCAAGTAAGGAAAAAGTAACAAAGGAACTTAAGTCACTAAAAGATCACATTTATACGCTATATGATGAAATGACTGAGTTCATTGATAAATATAATAGTAAGGCGGCAGATTATAGGAAGAATTATAGTAATTCTGATGATTATGACGCTATTTCTGCTGCTATTTACACTTCTGAAACTGTTACCTATGATACTGATGATTTAGGCAATAGTGTAAAGATTTCTTTCTGTGATCTTAGCGATTTGAAAGAAAAGCTAAAGGAAAAGAAGGGGGCGCAGACTTCTACAGTTAATAAAACTGAGAATGTCGGAAAATACAAGCCGACAGACAGAAAATTTAAGAAAGATGAGAAGGCAAATACAACTTCTGCCGCAAAGCCAAAGACAGAAAAGAAATCTGATATTGAGCGTTTGAAATCTCGTTATGAAGATTTATATTCAAAGTTTAGTGCTTCTGATAAGAAGTTTATTGATGATTTTAATACTGCTTTTGAAAAAACGCTAGAGGAAAAGAAAGATGATGACTTCGATTTTAATTTCTGGAAGTGACTTTAATTGGCTCGCTACGGAAATCGAAGACAAAATATAGATTTGAACAATTACGAAGCTGAATAGGAAGAAAAGAAACGTAAGAAAGAATCAGAGCGGCGGCGTAATAAGAGAAAAAGGGACAATTATTATGCGGACGATGAAGACGAATGGGAACATTCAGATGAGTACGATTTTGATTGAATAAAATTCAAAGAGAGAAAGAAATTTGACTTTCTCTCTTTTTTATGTTATAATATAAATATAGTAAGAGGGAGGAAATAGAATGAAAACTTTAATTAAAATGGGTTTAACAAAACTTGTTTCATTCACTTGTATGTTCGTAGGAATCTTTTGGACTGTTATCTTTATATTCTTAACTTCCTTTGGATATGGAATTCTAACATTTATTGCTACGGCGGCGATCTGTACTTTATTAGAATTCGTCTATGTATATCTGGAGGAAAAATATGAAAATAGCAAGTAAAATATTTTGGGCGCTCATGATTGTTATAGCCGCAGTTATCATGCTTATTGTTGTTTCACTTGGTTGTTTCTATACTATTGCATTCTTCCTATTTGGTACAATTGCAAAAGGTATTATAACAGCAGCTTTAACATTTTGTTTTACAGTAGCGAGTTGCATTACCATAACCACTATGAAAGATATTTTTAGTGAAAAATAAAATTTGACTTTTATAAAAATTTATGATATAATATATATAGAAACAAAGGGAAAGGATTGATATAATGAGCAAGCCTATTTGCGGGATTTATCTTATTGAATCTAAAATTGATGGACGTAAATATGTTGGTCAAGCTGTTGATTGTGAAAGACGTTTCAGAGAACATTGCTCAAGAAACGGTTTAGTAATTGATAAGGCAATTAAGGAAATTGGAGTTGAGAACTTTAATTTTGCTGTAATCAAAAGATGCGATAAGAAAAGACTTAACTATTGGGAAGCTTATTATATCTACAAGTACGACACAGTAAGAACTGGATTCAACGAGAAAATTGATTCTAAGTATAAGGAACATTTTGAGGAGAAGGGATTTTAATGTTAGAGTGTATTATTAAACAAATGTTAAGTTATGGATATTTGCCATTTGAAATCTCATGTGAACTATGTAGTAGGTTTGGCTTTGAGCAAGATCAACTCGATTTTATTATTTATAATATTGTAAAGGAGAATTCTAATGTTAAACATTCAATCTTTCATTCAGTCGAATCCTAACAATTGGGAAGAATTATTGGCGGGCGCACCTTATTTTTTAAGAATTAAGCACCAAGATAATCTTATCATGTTTAACTATACTCAAGGTCGTTCTATACCTAGTGAGATTGTTAATGAAGCAAGAGGTTTAATCCTTGAAGCTGGAACTTTTCGTGTAGTTCGTTATATGTTCTATCGTTTCTATAATTTTCAAGAAGCTGGTGCGGCGCAAATTGATTCTAATTCAATGTTTGCGACTGAAAAGATAGATGGCTCAATTGTTGGTATTTATTATTACAATGGCTGGCATATCTCTACTCGTAATACTTTTGATGCTGATGCCGCAAATGTAGGTGATGTTAATTTCTTTGTAGAGATTATTGCCGCACTGGACAATGAAGGTATCTTGCTTACAGACTTAGATAAGAATTTAACCTATGTTTTTGAATTAGTTTCTCCTAATGTACAACAGATTGTACACTATGATAATCAGAATCTTTATTTCTTAATGGCACGAGATAATACTACCTTAGAAGAAGTTCAGTTAGATAATAATTGGCGGCGTCCTCAACGTTTTGAAGCAAAATCTATTCAGGATATTGCGGCGAAGATTCAGGAATTAAATGGTAAAGAATTTGAAGGCGTCGTTGTAGAAGATAAGTACCATAATCGTGTTAAGGTTAAGAACTTAGAATGGTTAAAATATCATAAGTTGCATAACAATGGTCGCTTAACTAATGTTAATATCGTTGAAATGATTATGTCAGGTGAAGACGCAGAATATTTATCCTACTATCCTGAGCATACTGAACGTTTCAATATGATTCGTGTTATCTATGAACATACCTTGCGTTGGGCAGAATGGGAAGATAACATTGGCTATGCAGATAAGTATACTCGTCCTGAGTTTGCAAAGTTAGAACCCACTCCTTTCATGTGGAAGGCTTATAACAAGCAATTGTTGCAGTATGTTCGTACTATGCGGCCTCGTCAATTTGTAGAGAAGTTCTTAGGAGAAGTTAATGGTTGATTTTAGTGAATATTTAGATTTGAATAAGCCGCCACCTCCTAAAAAGAAGTCAATGGGATTCGATTTCTCTATTGGAGATCCAATGGAGAATTCATCCTTAACGGCGGTAGAAATAAAAGAAACAACATATAATCCATTTGTCTATCAATTGGACGAAGATATATTAATGGTGGCTGCTTTATATGGCGGGCCACTATATTAAGGAGTGAATATAATGAATTTTATTAATGTAAAAATTGTAGATACAGTATTAACAGATAAGGCAATTTCTCTTGTTGTTAATGGTAGCGGCGAGAGTGAAGATACTATGTTAATTGGTCCATTTGGTTTTACAACTGAAACATTTAGCACAATTCTATCTATTGTCGGCGCCGAATCATGGGAAACTGTTAAAGATTCCTACATGAGATTGAAGATTGAAAATGAAAATCAAATTACTGCAATTGGCAATATTATTGAGAATAGATGGGTAGAGCTTGTTTTCAATGGCAATGAATCTAACAATGAAATTGCGGCGGCAGAATCTTGTGAATCTTGTGATGGAGAATGTGATACTTGTAAGGAGTGAGCTTATGAGATTTGATTATACAGATTGTGAAAGTGAAACAGAAGCAAAGAGAAAAGCAAGAAAAGACCTAGTTAAACTTTATTGGGATTTTACTGTGCAGACCTTTGGCGAGGAGAATGTACGTATGGTTGACAAGAATAAAATTGGCTTCGTCTTTGGGGATGCAAAAGATAAAGATGGTTTCCCTTGTGATTTTGCGGCTGTGATTCATCCTGTCCCTCAAAACTTTGAAGAGCATACTGGTCCTAAGAGAACATATCCAGCTTATGATTTATATCAAGTTGCAGATGATTTTGCAGCGGGCATTGAAAAGTAAAAATTAAACTCGAATAAAAACTTTACTTTTCTAAAAATTTATGTTATAATATATATAGAAAGTAAGGAAAAGGAGCAACAAGTTTATGAGTATTTTTGAAAAAGAAATTGAAAGAAGATTAGAAAATAATGAGGAAGTTTACAATGCCTATGAAGTTTTAGCTAGTACTGATTTTCATTATGTTAGCTGTGAAGAAGAATCACCTATATATGAAAGTATAATGATTGATGATTATGATTGGATGTCAGGTGCAACAAAAGTCTACATTCTGTTTGCTGATTTTCATTATGTTAGCTGTGAAGAAGAATCACCTATATATGAAAGTATAATGATTGATGATTATTATTGGATGTCAGGTGCAACAAAAGTCTGCATTCTGTTTGATGATTTTGTATTGAAAACATTGATTTGCGGCGAAATGGAATGGAATGAAGAAACTGGCACTTTTGAAGAGATTGATTGCGGCGATACTTATGATGATTTCTGTAGAATAGAATATCAGGTTTATCAAAGAGCAGTAATTGAGGGGGTATCCCAGTTCTTTGCTGAAACAATTTATCTTGGTGATAGCGTCTATGCACAACAACGTTCTGAAGGCGATGTTTGTGATATTGAAACAGAGGTTGAAGACGAAGAATTAACAGTGGCAAACTTTGTTAATAGCACTTGTAAGGCATTAGGTATTGAGAAACTTCCAACTTATTTTGATAGTGATTATTATCTTGTAAAGTGCTTCTTTGATCACTATTCTGATTTAGAAATGGTTCAGTTATATAATTTCTTAAAAAAGTATGATATTAACGATCTCCACGATGGTAATGTCGGGGTCTACAATGGCAAGCCAATGATTTATGACTTTAGCGGATATTTAAGTTGTACGTCTGAAAGAATTAAAAAATCCTTCAAAACGAAAATTTGACTTTTAATAAAATCTATGATATAATATATATAGAGAGTTAAGGAAAAGCTACTTTAAAGCAGTAACAGCGAATCTTACTTAATGAAAATATTATTTATATTTTAATTTTAAGCTGCTTGGTAAAAAGAGATAGCAAGTCTTCTCTCCTTGGTCGGCATTCGCTTGTGCCTTATCCATAAAAGTTAAATCAAGTACTTAGCCGCCAGTTTGCTCAGTAGGCGGGATATAAGTTTACACTGCCGTTTCTTTAGCTTTTCACTTTCCGAAAAAAGCGTAAAAAGCCGTTAGGGCAAACGAGATCGCCTGCTTTACCTGTACGGGAGTTTGATCGTAAACTGAATCGTATCGGATTTACCATTGCACGATAGAAAATGGCGTCTGCATAGTACGAGAACTAATGTATGAGGTACGCTTTCCTTTTTCTATAGAGGACGCTCTTTAGAATAAAAAAAGTTTGGGTTGAAATTCCTTTTGATGGGCTGTAATACGCTGGCGGGTCCATCAACAAAATGGCGGCGAAAGCAAGAACCTTTACGAGGTGCCGCTATTCAAACTAATCTTGCTACTATTGGAAGGTCGTCTAAAGGTAGGACACGGGACTTTGACTCCTGCAATAATAGTTCGAGTCTATTTCTTCCAGCCATTATACCCAATGAATAGGAGGATATACTATGAAAATTTCAAGACAAGAGATTGAAGATGTTGTTAAGCAGTATAAGCTCTCGGGTCAAAGTAAAATGCCAAGTGATGAAATTGTCTATAAGGCGGACCATGGATTTTACAAATATGAACTCTATAATCTTGATGGCGAGATTGCGGCATTTATCTTACCTCGACTCTATGAATATAGAAAGTCTTGTTCTCAATGGATTCCTTCTGATATTCTTGAGTCTTGTGATGGTAATGAAGCTGAAGCATATAAGAAATGGAAGAAAATTCTTAAGAAAATGATTGTAGCTTTTTATTATGTTGCAAAAGGCTCAACGTGTAGTGAAGAAGAGGACAAAAAAGTAGAAAAAGGACTTAGATTATTCTCAAAATATCTTACGTCCCTTTGGACTTAAAGATATAAATGCGTGTAGAGATAGCACGAAGTAATCAATTAGATTGCGGCTTAATTGACGAATCGAAAGACGTAGCAGTTAAGTTTTCAGTATGAAGGTCTTAGCTCTGGGAAATAGTTGAGGTCGAAAGACGGGAGTAAAGATTGGACTGAAACGGGGTTGCCTGACGACCTGCGTAGCTCAACCGCTAGACAATAGAAACAGGCTTGGCTGCTTTGCGGCGACAGAGTTCTCCTATCTCACAAAGGGAGTTCTAATATTCTTCTTTAGCTCAGCGGCAGAGCACCCATCTGTTAAACGGGAGGTCGTTGGTTCGAGTCCAACAAGAAGAATTATATGGGGTCGTATTAGGTTCGACAGCATAATGGAAAATATTAAGCAAGCAAACCTTTTAACAAGAAATTGCACTAGTAATTTTGCAATGGCTGCCTAAGTGCAGCCCGTCAATTATAAGTTCCTGTTGCGGCTTATAAGTTGGCGTGGATTAGCAACAGAAAAACTCAGGACAATTGTAATGCGTCTTGTTTCACCTCCTAAATTACATGGCGGCTCAATAGTTTTGTTCATTTTGTAGAGCTACTATATTAAAATGAAATAAGCTTGTAGAAAGATATTGGAAGTTATGTTGGACAGGAGTGCAATTCTCCTCGACTCCACCAAGACAGAGGCAGTTAATTGCCTCATATTCTCCGTAAGCTTTAAGGTGAAGCACCGACCTTTTAAGTCGGAGAAGAGAGATCGTTACTCTCACGGAGAACCATTTAGACACTCGCAGCCAATTTTATATTAATTTTATTTTGAAAATTATTACAAGTGTCTAGTCAATTAAAAAGGAGGTAGACAATGGATTTCCGAAAACTAAAATCAATTGGCAATTGGGCAAATCTAAATAGTATAGATTACCAAACTTATATGGAATGTATAAAGTTTAGGTTTCTAGAAATTAAAGAAATTTTCCCTGAAATTGATTGGGAGCTATTCAAAACCCATACTCTATCTGAAAGTTTTATTCCAGACAGAGCAAAGTATAAATATGCAGATAAATTTCTAACTGGTTTTGCTTTTGCAAAAGAAAAGTCTGCCGCCGAAGTTGAATTAATTAATCAAATTTTGTCTATTAGTACTCTTGACTTTAGAGAATATGAGATTATAGGTTGGTTACATCAAAATTATTATAATCTTGATAAGAAAGACGTTGATAAGAAACGCCGAGAGGGTAAAGCTACAAATGAACAAAGTGAGCTAGAAAAGACTTCTCAGATTTTTACTCCTAAGTGGATTGTAGAATATTTAGTTCAGAATAGTTTAACTTATTATTCTAGAGAACTTATGGAAGATTATAGCCAAATACTAGATTATTGTGATTATTTTACTCCTAATGCTGTTGGGATTAAAGATAGTAATTCAATTAAAGTTCTTGAACCTTGTTGCGGCTGTGGAATGTTTATAATTCAAATATTAGATTTCTTACAGCGTTTTATTGTAAAAGATATTCGCCGCATTTGGAATGAGAATATGATTGTCTATGCGGATTTAGATCCAAAAGTAATTGATGTTACAGATTTCATTTGCTATGTTTACAATCTTACAAGAAATTTTGATTATCAACCTCATGGATTCCTATATCAAAATGAACTAGGATTTATGGATTGTGATTGTGAGATTTGTAAAGACAAGTATGACGTAATATTAACAAATCCTCCTTATGTTGGAAATAAGAATCTTCCTAAAGAAACAAGAGAATATTTGAAAAAGAATCTGCCGCTTGGTAAAGCAGATTTATGCACGGCGGCCATGGAACAATCTATGAAGATTTTGAAACCTAATGGAATGATCTCGATGGTAACATCCGATAGCTGGATGTTCTTGAGTAGTTTTGAAAAGCTAAGAGAAAAAATTATTGATGGTTATGATATTATTACAATGGCTCATTTAGGTGCTGGTGCTTTTCAAAATGTTCAAGGTAGTGTTGTTAGAGCTACAGCTTTTGTTCTTCAAGAAGGCAGAATTGAGAACTTAAATGGACATTATTTTAGACTAGTTGATTCAAAAAATAAGGAAAAAGATTTCTTTGTATGTCATTTCGATGATGTCAAATTTTTGACTTCTGAAGAGTTTTGTGATATAATAAATATAGAAAAAGAAAAGAGGTGAGAAAGATATTAAGAGGATTTAAAACAAATATTTATCCAACAAAAGAGCAAGAAGATATTCTTTTTGCATATTGTGAATACGCTCATAAAATGAGAAATTTTTTAGTAGAGAAATTCAAAGATAATCTACCTAAAGTGGGACCTTATGGAATTATTGGGTACAATGAGAAAAAATTATTAGAAGAATTTAGTGAGAGAGAAATTCCTAGAATTCCCTTACCGCATCTTTTATTAAAAGGAGTAATAAGAGGATATGCAACTTCCGTTAGAAAAACATATAAGAAGCTTGCACGCCCACCCAAATTTCACAAATATATTGCAAACAAACAGTCTTTTTATATTCCAAAAGATTATTCTATCATATCTAATACAATAGTTTTACCTCTCAAGAGAAACACTTGATCCAAAAATATCAAGAATTAAAGCTGAAAGAGTTTATCTTGAAAAATTTAGTATTACTCAAGTAAAAGAACCTAGATATACTTATCAAAATGGGAAATGGTATATTTCAGGTTGCTATGAGGATGGTATTACTCCACAAAAGAAAGAAACAACTTTTGTAGGTCTTGATTGGGGGATTAAAAATTTTATGACAACCTCATAGGGGGAGTTGATAAATTATCCAGATAGTGTAATTAGAGAATATGAACGGATTAAAAAATTAATATCTATTAGAGATAAAAAAGATAAAGGTTCAAATAATTACCTAAAAATTGATAATAAAATAAATGAAGCTTGGGAAAGATTTGATAACTTAAAAAGAGATTTTATTGAGCAGATTACAAATAAATTATGTAAAAATTATAATATTGCAGTTGAAGACTTAACTGATGCAAAAATATTAAAATCAACTAAAAATAGGAGACGTTTAAGACTTATAGCACCAAGATATCTTTTTATTGAAAAAGCAAAATGGAAATGTCAAAAATATGGTACGCAATTTGTTGAAGTTAATCCAGCATATACTTCTAGAACTTGCAGTAAATGTGGAAAAGTTAAAGAGAATCTATCATTACAAGATAGAATTTTTAAATGTGAATGTGGATTTGAATTAGACCGAGATATAAATGCGGCAATTAATATTGCTGCAAGGGGAGCCTGTGAAGCCCTTTAAAACCACAACATGGTTAATCAAAATGATATCACAGCAAGCGGTAAGACGTTGGGAAGTAGACGAATAGGTACAGTCAGCGGTCCCTAAAACCGTGTGTTAAGGGTTCAAGTTTGGACCCAATAATAAGCGATTATTATTGAAAAGCTATTGAATTGCTGGAAACTTTACAAAGTAATCAGCAGCGAATTAATACGTTCAACGATTATTCTAATTGAAGTACAGCTTTGCTGGAAGCAATAGCCACCTCAAGCAGGTGATGATATAATCTATTTTATATTTATTCTAAATATAAAGCGAACCCCTTCTTCCCATCCAAAATGAAAATAGCCTCGTCATTTACAGACGGGGCTTATTTTTTACTCTTATTAAAGTTTGACTTTTATAAAAATTTATGATATAATATATATAGAAGGTAAGGGAAAGAGAACCGAAAGGAGTTTATTATGAGTTACATGAGAAGTATAGATGGATGGGCAGACAATGTTTATGCTGAAAAATATAAAGCTATGGGATTGGACTTGTCCATTACAGTAAAAGATTTAATGAATATTTTTGATGATTGGAATTTGGGTGTAGATGGAGTTAGCTTTTATAATGGCGATAGAAAAATATTCTCAAAGACGGTTAGAACAAATCATAAATGGAATGCTGAAACAATGGATTGGGATACAGAAGAACCGATTCCATGGAAAGAATTGATTAAAACAGTAGATGAGAAGGATCTGAAAAAGAAGGTCTATAGAGCAGAAGAAGATTGTTTTCCAGACGGAAGTAATTGGTTAAGCATTTACACCAATTGAAAGGAGATACTATGAAACTCATAAAATCAATTCCTTATATACTTTGCTTCGCCGCCATTCTCTATATGGGTTTTTCCTATATTGATGTTGTAACTCATAATGAGCCAATGAGCGAACACTATGGAGAATATTCAGATTATAATTTCTTTGTCCTCTATACTGATTTGCTTGGTGATGCTAATGACTAAGAATTTACTGCGGCGGCTTGAAGTATTCTATGATGATATTGGGGATGAATGTCCCTATAGAACAAAAACAGTAGCTTTTTTAATTAGACAAAATAAGATAATTGCTTTTGGCGTTAATTCATTTAAGACAGATCCAAAGCAAAGGAAATGGCAACGCAGATGTTACTATAAAGAATATGATAATTATATTTACAATCGCCGCCACGCTGAAATTGATTGTATTGCAAGGACGCCGCATGATACTGATTTCTCAAAGTGTGAGATGGTAGTTCTTTCAAAAAAGAAAGATAATAGCTTTCGTCTTGCAAAACCTTGTCCAGCTTGTATGGCGGCGATTCAAAACAAGAAGATAAAAAGAATTTGGTTTTCGACATACGATAATGATGTTATTGAGAGGAGTTTATAATGGGAATAGTTTGGTTTCTTTGGGGATTGATTGTTGGTGCGCCGTTTGGTATTCTTATGATTGCAATGTTAAGTGCAGGGCGGCAAGATGATGAAGCACATGGAAGATTAGAAGGAGATGAGAGTGAAGAATGATTTAGCTTTCAGCTTATAACGATTGAAAGGAGGTATCACGATGCAAATTTTATGGTTTATTTTAGGAAGTCTTTTTGGTGCGTGCTTGGGAAAAATACTTGCACACGTATTTAATCAGCGAGATAATAAAAAGCAAAGGAAGGAAGATAAAGAATGATGTGGATGTTTCTTTTGGCGGCAGTATTGAATGTTGCTGTTGCAGTATTTATTTTTGAAGATTTTCTTCAGGACGAGCATTGGGGAACGAAGCTATTATCTTTATTCTTTTGCATTGTATTGTTACTAGGAGTTTTTTCGTTCCTAACTGAATTCAGTCAAAAATTGGCGGCGAAGCAATACACTTCTATTGAAATTTCTACTGATAGAGAAGTTTGACTTTTATAGAAAATTATGATATAATAAATATAGAAGATAAGGAAAAGAGCTTAAATTCTGAAAGGAGTTTACTATGATTGAATTGAGAAATGATTGCGTTGGTTGCGAAACTTGTTACGGTTATTGCTCAAAGCGTGGTAATTATGAGGTTATTATGTGTGATGATTGCGGCGAGGATGTCGAACGAGCAATTGTAATCAATGGTAAACAGTTTTGTGAGGAATGTGCAATTGAATACTTGCTTAATACTTATGGCGATCGTATTACTTTTGAAATGTTAAAACAATATGATTGTGAGTGTGTTGAGGATTTTTCTTATTTGGAACTTGATACAATTGCAAATGCTCTTGGCGTTCAATATGAGATCGAGGAGGTTGGAGAATAATGTATTTAATTACAAGCTGTGATTTTGCTTCTGGTGACGAAAGCTGTAGATTAACCGATTCTATTGAGTGGGCTTTTAGAATTTTTAGAGAAGAAACTGGTTCTATTTTTATTGATTTATTAGTTGATAATGACATGAAAACTAAAGAATCAATGACTGCATATTTTAGTGTCAATGGTGTAGAATACAGAGGAATCCCAGCTCCATCTGATAATATTAAAGAAATGTTTTTGTTAATAGATGGTTTATTTTCTGTTACGTTGAAAGAAATCGAGGTAGAATAATATGGCATACTCAAGGCAATTGAAATTTGAAACTGAATTATTAAAAAAGTATGAGGATGGAGAAAGACTTTATGCAGCTCAAGTCTATGGGAAACTCTATCATGGATTCAATTGTATTCTTATGAGATTCGACAAAGAACCTTATCTGAATAATGATCTATATGAAGACACAGCAATAACAATGCAAGGTTTAGAGGAATATAGTGAATTTGAAGGTACTCCAGTTGAAGAAGAAGTAACTTATATGACTAAGAAAATTAAAGTTCTAAACTTTGGCGGGCAGCGTTATCTCCAAAAGAAATTCGTTGATTACTTTAAGTTTGGAAGAAATTATCAAGTTAAGTTTTATGTTCCAAAAAATAACGCACCAATTCTATTATTTGATACGAATAGTGCAATTCCAGATGGAATTATTGCTCAGTTTAAGCGGAGGGATCAGGATGAATAAAGAAGATTTTGTTAGCTTTATGAATAGATTTATGGGAAAGCGAGAGGAAGTTGAAGAATTTTATCAAGATTTGGATCAGTGTTTTGGCGGCATTGATAGAGTGATTGAGAATTCTTATATGATGGAAGTTATTGATCTGCTTGTACTAGTTCTTGATGATAAGAATGGGTGGCTCGATTGGTTCCTTTTTGAGCAAGATGGCAAATTCGGCGGCAAGTATTGGTGTGACGGACAGGAATGTGTGCTTTCGTCTTACGGAGAGCTATATGATATTATAAAGGCTTAAAAACTTTACTTTCAAATAAAATTATGATATAATATATATAGAAGGTAAGGAAAAGAGAACTTGTAAAGGAGCTTAAATATGTATAGAGTAGAAACTTTTGGAATATCTGATGACGGTCAAATGACGATGGGTAACACGATTTATGGATTTAAGACTTTGAGAGCTGTTTATGAATGTCTTCTCAATGAAACTGATATGTACACTCTTTACAATGATGATGCTGAGGAAGGCTACGATATCAACCTGCCAGGCATTGGCTATGTAAATGCAGCTACAATTGCAAAGCGGCTGTTTCCAGAAGAATATAATGCTTATTGTGATAAAATCTATACTGCTCTTGCAGAAGAAGCTCAATTATTCTTTAATGATTTTGCAGCCGATGAAATTCTTCAGGCTCAAGGTGAAGGATATTTGAATCGGTTTCCAAGTAGAAAAGGCGGCTTTGTAATTTATCAGGAGGATTGAACATATGATAGGACGTATTATGGCATATTATGAAAATCCAGATAGTACTGTAGTAACAGGAGCAATTCTTCCAGTAACATATGAAAACAATTTCAAATCTGCTTGCGCCGCCACCTTGTTTAGATGGGGTGAAAGTGAAGCTCTGAAAGCCTTTGAGGATGAATATGGGCTTGAAGATGGCGACTATGATTCTAGAGAATATGAAAAAGAGTTTAGAGATTATCAGTGTAGGAGTGAATGTTCCTATGAAGTGTTGGAGGATGGGACATGAGGGATTTAATTTATCCAGCAATGGGTGCTAGTAATCATAGTAAAGAAGAGAGAGCGGAACTAGATTACTATGCTACTGATCCAATTGCAGTTAAAGAGCTACTAGAACTCCATCCTGAGCTTGTAAATCCTGATTGGAAATACTTAGATTGTTGTGCTGGCGGCGGCGCAATTATGGATGCGTTTTATGAGATTACGGGGATTCAAATGAATGGAATTGATATTATGCCACGCCGCCAAGACATTATTGTTGATAGCTATATGAATGTTGATTGTAAAGATAAATACAATTGTATTATAACCAACTTTCCATATGGCGAAGCAACAAAGTCCAATCCTGTTGGGTTTAGTGAGTTGTTGATTAAATTAATTGAAGATGTAAAGGACGGGGGCTATGTTTGCAGTTTTCAGAAACTTCTTCAATTGGAATCAGCTAAACGCTATCAAAAGATTTATTCAAAGTATAAGCCACAATATGTTTATGTCTATGCTTCTCGCCGCAATTGTTATAAGAATGGAGATACCGCTCAAAAGCAATCAGCGGTATGCTATACTTGGACAATTTTTCATAAAGGATATGGCGGCGAAACAATATTGAGATGGATTCCTTAAATTTTATTGCTATAAAAACTTTACTTCTATAGAAATTTATGATATAATATATATAGAAGGTAAGGGAAAAGAACCAAATTCGAAAGGAGCTTAATTATGAATGGAGTAAGAGTTTCTTATGTAGCAAATGGACAGTTGATTGAAGAGGAATATCGTTATCTCGTTGACTTTCTTAATGACGTAGTTAAGGATGATTATGTTGATGATACGATTGATGAAACTAATCCAGAAGTTGATGTTTGCGGTATGAAGTATTGTGCTTCTCGTGTACTGAAAGAGCTTGACCCAATTGCATACAGCATGGTTCGTGATGATGTTATCAATATGATTGCCGAAGATATTGAGTATGAATTGAATCATTACAGTGATGTAGAAGAATTTGAAGGTTATAAAATTACGCCAATTGATAGCGATTACGATGCTGATGAAGAGAATTGAGGAGGAATTTTATGTATAAGGTAAGTTTTAAGATTAATGGAGAAGATTATGTTGAAGATTTTTCTTCAATTGAGGACATTGTAAATGATTTTGTTACTGAAGATTATATCGACAGTTGTATTGACGAAGTCTGTGACAGCATTGAAATGTTCGGGTTTGAATATCTAGCATCAGTGGTTCTTAAGAGTGTTGATTCGGTGGCATATCGAGCTGTCTATGAGGAATATATCAAGGCAATTATTGATGATTTGAAGTATGAGATTATCGAGGGAGAAATGAAAACTCCTATAGTTTTCCTTGATACGTATACAATTACGCCTATTGTCTAAAGGAGTGATGCTCAGTGAAGTACATTAGAATTTTTGACAATTTGAAAGATGCAGAAATTTTTGCCGCTCAACACAATTCAAGAGCTGTTTTAAGATATGAGTGGGACGATATCTATGGACTTATTGAGCTATATGAGGTGCAGTTTACATAATGTTTAGAGTACTGATTTCTTATCCAGAAGAATATACAAGAGAATCATTAACAGTTCCTCTTGGACCATATGAAACTTTAGAAGAGTTCTTTGATGAGTATTTAAATGATCAAGCCTTTCCACAAGATAAAGAACTATTTATTGACAATACAAAATCAATGTTCAAAGAAGCTCTTAGAACAGGAAAATGGGTTGACATTCTTCCTGAAACTGAATATATATTTCGCTTTGTACGTACATGAAAGGAGCGTTCATATGTTTATCAGAATTCAATTCAAAAATAAAGACCTTAAGTTTATTGGTAAGCTTTATGATTACAAGCTTACTGATGACGTTGCGCCGCCGCCAGTAGGTAGTATCATTCGTATGGAATATGACGATGGTACGGCGGCAGCTCATCACACGAGAGTTAAGGTTGTTGATGTGATTGATAGCTCTGATAAGGCATATGGACGCTCTGTTTGTTATACTATGGCGGCACTATAAAAATTGAATTGGGATAAAAACTTTACTTCTATAGAAAATTATGATATAATATATATAGAAACAAAGGGAAAGGAAGATTGATAAATGACTAGAAAAGTGATATTCGACTTGGATGGCACCGTTTATGACCTCTATAATGTTGAGGACTGGCTAGGTAAAATTCAAAGAGAAGAAGCTGGAGTATTTACTGAAGGTGATATTCTTTTTGAGCTTGACGAATTCTATTCTACAATTGAAGAAATGCTAATGAATGGAATTGAATTCGGTGTAATTACTTGGCTGCCTGCTGGAGCTTCAAAAGAATATGAGGAAGTCTGCCGCAAGGAGAAACTAGAATTTATTAACAAATATCTCCCCTTTGTAAGTGAAGTGTCAATTTGTTCCTATGGCATTCCTAAGCAAAACCTAATTAAAAAGCGGGCGGCGGCAATGTATTTGCTAGACGATAATAAGGATGTCTGTGAGATGTTCAATCAGGCAAAGAATTGTGTAGGGATTAATGTTGAGGAAGGAAATCTTGTTCAAGTCCTGCGAAACCTAATGAAATTTGAATGAGAATAAAAACTTTACTTTTATAAAAAATTATGTTATAATAAATATAGAAAGTGAGGGAAAGATAAATGATCGAGGTACTAAATAATTCAAATGGACGCCTGATGTATTATGACACAGTTTATGACTTCATGAGGACAGGACTTGATAAGCAAGAATCGTTGCTAATTCGTAATCTGCTTATTGATATAGCTGAATACTTTGAGTATGAGCTTGAGCGGACTAGAGGTTCTGTAAGATTTTTCAACTATGAGATTACAGATAGCAGCGAATATAATGATGAGGTTTCTGACTGAAAGGAGTTTATTATGAAAACTTATACAAATCGTTTTACAACTCGCAAAGAAGCAGCCGCATTCGCAAAGCTTAACGATGCTAAGGTTGAACTGTGTCCAGCAGTTGGAACTAATAGAGATGGATTCTTTAAGTTTCAAGTGATTACTGAAGGCAAAGGAAAATTTCACGCATAAAGAATCTTGACTTTTATAGAAATTTATGATATAATATATATAGAAGGTAAGGGAAAGAGAGTTGAAAGGAGTTTAGAATGGATTTTGAATTGATTGATTATCTTATGGATTGGATTGAGGCAATGCCTGAAACATTTGATCTTGAGAATTGTGAAACTTATCTCGATTATCTGCAATTGAATGAACTTAACTGAGGAGGGGTATTATGAATTTTGATATGAATGTTCAAGTTGAGGAATTCAGTCTTTGCGATTACTATGAGGAATATCTTGAACTCCTCGCCGCAGCAGAAAGCGAATAAAAATTGTAGAGCAAAAGAAATTTGACTTTAGATAAAAATTATGATATAATATATATAGAGATGAGGGGAAAAGACCTCATCTGAAAAACAAAAATCTAAAATGGTGCTTACTACCTAGTGTAAGAGAAAGAGAGTTTATTATGACAAATCGTGAATTTTACAACGCTATTATCGAAGCTAATGTATCCGAAGAAATCACCTCTTATGCAACTGCTCAGATT
Organism: Candidatus Gastranaerophilales bacterium Zag_111; assembly: GCA_001899395.1. Lineage (GTDB taxonomy): Bacteria > Cyanobacteriota > Vampirovibrionia > Gastranaerophilales > Gastranaerophilaceae > Zag111. The sequence continues at coordinate 21,183 of MOYD01000024.1, forward strand.
GAAAAGCTGGATGAGTGTAATGCTCGCCGCCGCTCTAGCAAGTCGCCGAAGCAAATTGAGTCGCTGGAATTGGCAGAACGCATTTATGAAGCCTTGACTTCTGAGCCGAAGACTGCAAAGGAAATCGCAAGTGAATTTGAAGTAACTCAGCAGAAGGTATCCGCAGTAGTTAAACTGCTGGAAGATCGAGTAGTAGTTACTGAAGTTAAGAACGGCAATCGTCTGGTAAAGGCTTACTCAGTAGCCTAAAGGACAAAAGGAAGTAAAGGTTAAAGTTTGAAAGGAGAAAATAAATGAATACATATAGTTTGAGTGGAGATATGAGTATCACCAAGATCAAGGCTGCTGTTAAAGAAGAGATTATGGAACGTATTATGGCGGCTCTTGCGGAAGAATTCACAGAAGACTCTGTAGGAATGGTTCGAGGTTCTAAAAAGAATGAGATTGGAGCAGTAGTTACAACTGTTGAGGTTGATGGCGAAGATGTTCCGATGTGTGTGACAATCAATGTTTCGGCAAAGGAATTCACACCTCATGTAAGTCCAAAGGGCAAGCATTATGAGCCTTATGACTTCGCCGCAAGACGACAGGAATATGAGAATCATCAGAGAGAAAAGCAGTTGAATGCTAAGGCATAGGGATTGGAAATATCAACACTATAGTAGCGGTGGTAATAACCGCCGTGAAACGCCGAATTAGTTCAATGGAAAGAACACGAACCTTCTAAGTTTGAAATCTTAGTTCGATTCTAAGATTCGGTGCCACCAATATCAATTAAATACTTACTTTCTTACTGAGGGAGTTAATCCCTCTATGGCGGAGTGGAGCAGTTGGTAGCTCGTCAGGCTCATAACCTGAAGGTCGAGGATTCGAATTCCTCCTCCGCAACCAGCATCGGTCTGTGATAAGACTGTTAATTGAGGGAGTTAATCCCTCAACTACTCGTATAGCTCAATGGGAGAACAATCAGCTTATAACTGATAGACTCTGGATCGAAACCAGATACGAGTACCAACATCCTCATTTTCATAATATTATCCTTTCTATAAGAGCGGCGGCAGTTGAGTCGCTGCTCTTTTTACGTATGGAGGTGAAATTTTAATCACAGCATGGAATTTTTAGTTAGAAATAAAAATGGACAATTCTATTCAAAAGAAGGATGGGTTGAGTATGATAAGGCAGACATATTAAATACTAAATCGCCGCAAGATCAAGAAGTATTGAGAAAATACCTCGGCGGCGAGTATCAGATTGTAGAGAATATTGAGTATTATAGTTAAGGAGGAATTTTAATGTTACCTTTTGATAGAGCAACTTTTGGTAGGAAATGGGATTATGATGATAAGTGCTATGAGTGTTTTGCTCTTATTCCCAATCCAAAAGAAGAACGTTGTTGGATTATGATTTATAAAGAGGGCGGCTTTGACGAAATTGGAGTTGGAAAAGACTTTGATCTAAATGGCTGTGCGTTTTGGGGAGATGATTATAGAGATTTAATGGGAGAAATTACTGATCTCTATTATGCAGTAGGCTTTGAAAATATGGCACAAGGTGAATTAATTTGGCATAGAGATAAATCAAAGGATGATACTAAATCTGTTGTTTCGCCGCCATCCCCAATAACCATTTCTGAGCAAAAGAAAAAAGTTAAAGTAAAAGTCCATAAGAAAACGGCGGCGGCGAAGCGAGGAGAAAAGAAATGAAAGTTTTAAGTTTATTTGATGGGATTGCTTGTGGAGCCGTTGCACTAAATAGAGTTGGAATTCCTATTGAAAAGTACGATGCTTTTGAAATTGATCAAAATGCAATTAAAGTTGCCACAAGCAACAATCCCTATATAGTAGAACACGGCGATGTGTTCGATGCAGATTTTACTGAGTTCAGGGGGTATGATTTACTAATTGGCGGCTCACCTTGTACTTATTGGTCTTGTGTAAATCAGACTGGGAATAAAGAAATAACACCCGATAGGCAAGGCGGCAAGCTATTTATGGAATATGTTAGAGCATTGAAAGAATCTAGGTGTAAGTGGTTTCTCTATGAGAACAACTATTCAATTGCTAGTAATATTAAAGACTTTATTAGTGAACAGCTCAGTGTTAAACCTGTGACGATTGATTCTGCTGGATTTTCAGCACAGTCAAGAAAGAGATGCTATTGGACAAACATACCTGTAAAGGGATATTGGGTAGATAAGAAGACTGAACTAAGTAATGTAATAGGTAGAGAAGTTTTTGGGTGCGCCTTAAGAGGACGAGATAATCCAGATGGAACAAGAACTCAGCATTTGGAAGTAAGAAGAGATAAGAAGTCCAATTGTATTACAACTGTTGGAAAAGATTGTATGTTTTGCCGCAAAGCAACAGAATTTGATAGAAGTAAAGAAAAAGAAATCTATGAAGTGTTTATGGGTAAAGTAGTTAATAAAGGATGCGAATATAAAGTTAGTTTACCCGATGGAGATTATATTGTTGAACGTCCTACACCAGAAGAAACAGAACTATTACAAACTTTACCAGAGGGGTATACAAAAGAAATTAGTAAAACACAAAGATACAAATGTATTGGTAATGGATGGATAGTAGATGTTATCGTTCATCTATTACAAAGGCTAAAAGAATTTTTATAAATAAAATACTTCGCCGCCAAAGTATAAAAGATTTTGGCGGCAATTTTTATAAAAGTATAGGCTTGCTTTTTCTAAAAAATTATGTTATAATATATATAGAAGGTAAGGAAAGAACCGAAAAGGAGTTTTGATTATGAGAGTTAGAGATGAGTTAATAGCTTTAATCAATTCAAAAGAATTTGAAGATGTTGTTCCTTATGGAAATAGTGTTTGTAGAATTAAAATTGAAAACATAATGGCGGCGAATCAAATTACTGAATGGTACATGGATATACGCTTAGTTGACTGGAACGAGCTTTGGGACGAATTTGTAGTTTCAATTGTCTGGGTTGAAGATAAAACACTAGAACACATATTGAAATATCCAATTGAAATAAAAAATAAAGAAGATTAAAAACTTTACTTTTATATAAAATTATGATATAATATATATAGAAGGTAAGGAAAGAACCCATTAGTGAAAGGAATTAAAATGACTGTAAGAGAAGCTTTTCCGAATGAAACAATTTTCAAGTCAGCAAGCACAAACAATCTAATGAATTTTTTGGATTTGCCGAACGATGTTAAAGTACATCTTGCACAGAAGTTTACAGATAGAAATGGTAAGTTAAACGCCTATGAATTAAGTCAATATGTTAAGCAAATGAGATTAAAGCCTGATGAGTGGAATATTAAATTATTGGAAGCCCGCCATACTAAGAAAGGTGTTATTAAGCTTCTGACAAAAGTAAAGATTCAGTTTGATTACGTAGATGATTTGATTTGTTTTCAATTGCCTGAGTATGGTTTTCCTACTAAGAAAGCACAAGAAGCTCAAGTTGATTGGAGCTTAATTTCTGATAATAAAGAGCATTTGTTAAATCCTGATGGTGCTTGGGGCGAAGTAACTCTTTGCTATGATTGCGGCATGATTCAGATGACAAACTTTGAACCACTTTGTCCTTATACGTATAATGTTGATAAGTATAGAGAGGGAAGAAAGAAGTTTACAACTGAGGAATGGATTGACGTTCTGATTGATGGATTGAATTTTAACTCGGCGGCCATGACAGAAGAACAGAAGCTTACTACACTACAGAGATTCTTGGGATTGGTTGAGAAAAGATTTAATACAGTTGAAATTAGTATTAAGGGCAGCGGCAAGTCTTATTGCTATTCTCAAATTTCTCCTTATAGTTGGTTGACATCTGGTACAGTATCTCGTGCAACTGCATTCTATAATAATACAACTAAAAAGGTTGGTTACTTTGGTTCTGCTGATAATGTTGTTTGGGATGAGGTTCAGACATTAAAATTCCAGAATAGTGATGAGATGAATGGTGTACTGAAGCCTTATCTTGAAAGTGGCGAGATTAGAATTGGTTCTTATTGCGGTGTTGCAGATGCTGGTTTGACATTGGTTGGTAATGCACCGAACTCGATACTTGATCCAACAAAGTACAATATGTTTAAGACACTTAACAAGACCTTCCAAGAGTCAGCGATGCTGGACAGATTCCATCTATTAATTGATGGTGTCAAGATAGGGCGTTTTACAGAAGATCGTAAGATGGAAGGCTGGGCATTGAGTTCAGAGTACTTGGCAGAAATCTTCCATTGTCTGAGATCAGAGTTTTACTACCAGCAGATTGTTGAGGACCTAATCGATGTTGAAGCTGGCGGCGACACAAGAAACCTGAATGCAATTAAAAAGACTGCAACAGCTCTGTTAAAACTTTTATTCCCTCATGCTACTTGCGCCGCCGACATTGATAAAGAGGAATTTGAATACTATTGTTTAAAGCCTGCAATCCATGGTAGACAGTTGGTATTGAATCAGTTGAGATTCTTGGACAAGGAATATGATAATGTTAAAATGCCTGTTGTTAAAGTTAAGGAGGAAGCTTAATGAAAGATATTAAATTCCAAAGAGATTTAATTACTTACTTGTCAAAAGGCGAACACTTAATTCAATCTGAAACTAAGGGGGCTATCTTTAGAGGAACAGACCAAATCTTAATGCGACTTGACAATTGCTATATCGACTTAAGATATTTTGATGAGATTTATAGCTTCGCCGCAAAAAAGTATAATGAAGTAGTTAGTACCTATGAGAATGAACCTGTTAAAATTGGGCGGCGCAAGGTTACTATTGTTACTTTGAGAACAAGAGATAAAGAAGTTGGTGTTGATAAAAAGTTATTAGATTATTTTGAAGAACCTACTATGTTAGTTAAGAATGATAGTGAACCTGTGTTTGTTTTTGAGAATGGGGAACTGTGTGGTTTAATAATGCCGATTAAGCTTAAGAGCGCGTGGAGAGAAAAGTAAACATATATAAAATTTGGCGGCGAAGCAACGGAGGTAAGCAATATGAGAGAAATGTTGATTGGGGCAATTATTGAAGAAGCAATTAGAATTAACTGTATCTATGAGAACGTAAGTGTTGTATTAACTCTTACAAGAGAGAAAGAACTAATAATTGAACATCAAGTAGATGGAGAAAATGAGGAGTATTGGAAACAGTGGGTTATTAGTAGTAAGAATAATGAGAAGTATTTGAATAGTGTTTTGGAAGAGCTAAAGGCGATTAGATAAGAAAAAAAAGAGATTAGGCATTGTGTCTAATCTCTTTTCTAAAGGAGGTATCCAAATGGAATTCCAAGTAAATAATTTCAAAACCCTAAACGAGCAAAAGCAAGACCTAACCAAAAAGCTCTCTTCAATTCCTACAACCAGCGGCATCTATCGTCTATACTTCCCCTGCGGCAAATCCTATATAGGTTCTGCGGCAAACCTACGTCAGAGAATTAGAACTCACCTAAACACAATCTATTTAGTACTACGCTATGAACCAGACCTAGACTTTTATATTGCCAGTCATAAAGTTCCTAATTGGTGTGGTGAAGCCTTTAGAGATTTAACTAATTATGAACTGGGGGAGGTAGTAATTAGGTATAGGGAGATAGAGGATAAAGTAGAGAGAGATTTGGCGGCAAAAGATTTAATTAGGGAAGGGAAAAATTTATATAATAGGTGAGGAGATTTTTTTGTTAGAAAAAATTTTTGAGTTTAACACGTTCTAAATGAATATGGGGAGTTATCTTTAATAAGTATAGAGAGGAACCCTAAGAAAGTGGTAAAAAGGGAGATGAGATAAGAGAATTGCGGTAAAGGAAGTAGAAAGAGGGAGTAGGAAATAGAATAGGGAAGTAATACTGCTGGGCTTGACGTTTGGCAGTATTATTTTATTATATAGTAGAGAATTGATAGAGAGGATGGCGGCGAAAGAAGTAGGAGAGAAAAAGTAGAGAGAGAGGAGTAGGGAGAGAATTGACAAAAGGAAGAAAAATTTATTAATATATAAGAGGAGAATTTTGAGTAAATGTAAAGTAGAGTAGAAAATAGTTGAGTAGGGAGAGAAGAAAGAAGAGTAGAAACTTGACTTTTAGAAGAAATTATAGTATAATATAAATAAAGAAGAGAGGAAGTAGGAGAGAGAGGAGGTAGGGAGAGGAGAGGAAGAAGAACAGAAGAATGAGGTAGAGAATAGAGAGAGGAGGACTTTGAGTAGAGAAGTGCTGAGAGGAGGAATAAGTACTGGATAAGAAGTAGGAAGAAGGAAGTAGAGGAATGAGAAAGGCAGAAGTAGTAGGAGAACTAGCCCTTGACAATAGTTGGATTTATAGTATAATATATATAAAGGGGAGTGGAACCTAATGTAAAAATTTTTCGCCGTAATAGTTTTGCTACAGCTCGTTATTGTAGTAGCTGTAGCCTAGTTTTGTAATTGCTGAGTAACGCACTGTAGCGCTGTCAAGGAGTTGGCAGTGGAAACTTGACTTTAGTAAAAATTATATTATAATATATAAAGGGGAAAATAAAGCCTAATGTAAAAATTTTCGCCGCAATACTTCTACCACAGCTCCTTGCCGCAATAGCATAGCCTAATGTTATAACTTTTTAATGAGCTGAGCTGAGTAACGATCTGCAAAACCTGTCAAAAATTTGACAAAACGAAATAATTTTAGTACAAATTAAGAATTTTTCGCCGCAATTTAATTCCAAAACGAATATAAAACGAGTAGAAACGATAAGAAAGTTGGAATTTTTTTGAATCCTAATAAAGAATCTGGAAAAATTTTGCCGTGAGATGTTCAATTTTTTAACTTTTCTTGTCAAATTTTTTCATTTCCTATAATTTCCAGCTCCTTTTGTTAAAATTTTCCAGCTCCTATTACCAGCTCCAGCTCCAATAGGGCGTACTCTATTTCCAGCTCCTCTTTTTCCTACACTGCACCGCCGCAAAAATTTGACAGATACTTTTCTTGACAACGGGGTATACACTTCCAGCTCTAATAGGGGGTAAGCTCCAGCTCCTGTCAAATTTTTAACCAAACTTTTCCAGCTCCAATAGGGGTCAAACTTTTCCAGCTCCTTCCAATTGTAAGAGGGGTAGATCAAAAATTTCCCAGTCAAACTTTTACCACACTATCCCACATACTCTATCAAAACTTTCCTGTTCCTTTGCCAATATTTGCTTCGTCAATCTGTACAAAAACTCAGTTAAATTGTTGACACTATTCTACTTGACAATTCTAAAAATTTATGTTATAATATATATAGAGAGGAGGAGATAGAAAGGAATTCCTAATGACTATGGCGGCGAAGCAATCAAACAATGGAAAGGAGTACTATGTCAAATGTTTGTTCTCTTGCCAGACATTGTAAACTGTTCATAAAAAGTTTACAATTTCGAAAAAGAAAAACGCTTGACAAAAATAAAAAATTATGTTATAATATATATAGAAGATGAGGGGAAGAGCAGTAGCGGATGCCCCAGTAAAGAACGCTACAGAATGGAGTATATTATGAAAAACTATGATGCATCTGCTACAATGTCCGCAACCAAGAACGCAGTACGTGCAGATATTACCACTGCAATGTTAGAATTCTTCCGCTCCTACTATGGTGAGGAGAACGTGTCAATTGTTGGTAATAATGAAATTGCTGTTGCCGCTGGTGAGAAAACTCTCTCAGATGGTACTATTGGTGAAATCTGTGCAGTGGTAAAACCTGTAATTAAGGAATACGAATCTCGTACAACTGTAAAGGGTGAAGCTGTAGAACCTTACGAGCGCCTTATTGAAGCAGATTCCTACCAAGAAGAGGTAGAGCAAAAGGCGGCAGAAAAGGCAGAAAAAGCTGCCGCAAAAGCAGCAAAGATTGCTAAGGCAAAAGCAGACAAAACCAAAGAATAGAATTGGCAAGAGAGTAATAAATAGGAATAATGTGGCAGGGATATTTTCCCTGCTATTTTTTCAATTGCAGCTCCAAAAATTAACTTTTTCCTTTGTTATTTCCTTGTAAATTCCCTATTGATTTCATTGAAATCACCTATCGCTAAAATTTTCTACGAATAAACATAAATGTGTCAAATTTTAGAACGCTCAGAATGCGTTTTTTCTCAGTGATTCGTGCCGGACAATGGCAAAGAAAAATTAGGTTTTTTTCTAAGGTAGGATTTGATAGGTGTGTCCTCTAAAAAATTCCTCCTCCTAAAGGAGATTCGTACCAGCCAGAACCAAGGAAAAATTAGGTTTTTTTACTAAGGTAGAATTTGGAACCAGCTCCCTCTAAAAAATTCCACTCCTTTGAAAATTTGACAGATAATGGCGCGGCCGCAATTTAGCAGAGATAATGGGAGGAATTTACAGCTCCTAAATGTGGGAGAGACAATAGGAAGAAAATGGTTTGGTAAAATTTACAGCTCCTAAATGGATGGGATTTCCAGCTCCTATTAATTGGTAAAATTTTCCAGCTCCAGCTCCTTCCAGCTCCTGTACAACTGGTAAATTTTACCAGTAGTTGGGAGTTAGTTAAGACTAACTAGAGGGAGTTAGTTAAGACTAACTAGTGCCTAGACTCCGCCGCCCACCCCTCCCCTGCTGTCTTCGAGATTAATTATATTATACCATAGAGTCAAGCATTTGTCAATAGGCAGATTGCACAAAGATCGCGGCGTGTATTTGTATAGTTTGCACAAAACCTAGTAAACCTATAGGAATAGTAGGAATTTGGTCCGCGAGTTAGTCACCCCTAACTGTACGCCACAGAAGGACAGTTAGTCAATCCTAACTGTACGTCATTCGTGGACAGTTAGTCTCGTTTAACTGTACGCCGCAGAAGGACAGTTAGTCACCACTAACACATGAACACTTGAACATATATTCATATGAACAATTGAACATATGAACAACCATTCAAATGTTAGTTAGTCAATCCTAACTGAAATCCAAAAAATGGGTGACATTTCTGTCACCCGAATTGTTACGATTTTATGAATATTTTTTAATCTTTAATCTGATAACCCTTTACAAGTCGATTGCCATTTTTTACTTCTGTTTCCGTCAAATTGCCATCTTTTACCATTGTTTTCAAAATTGCCGTTTCCCTTTACCTTACATATATTATTATATCAAATTTTTTGGGATTTGTCAAGTAAACTTTTTATTAACCACCCACCCGCCCTATTCATATTTTATTCACTTTTTGCTTTGGTAATTTTTGCCGCCTTTGCTCTTGCCTTTGCTTCTTTTTCCGCTTGCTTGCTTGCTTGCTCTTCTGCATAGATATCCGCTTCTGTCAGTCGTTCAAATGGTTCGTAGATTTTTCCCTTTGGTGTTACTCGTGTATCAAAGTCCTTTGCTACTGGTGCAGATGTAAAGCATACTTCTCCGCTTGTACCGTCTGCAAGAGTTCTAAACCCTACACATACCGCAATTTCATTTGATCCCGTGATGCTTACATTTTCCTCCCCGTATTCCATGCAAGCGGCTTTGTAAAGCAATTCAAAGCCTATTTTTCTAACTTCGTTCTTTACTGCTGTAGCGGTCTTGAGTTCATCAAAATTTCTTGTATTCATAAATATCTACTTTCTAGGAAACTTTTTTAGGGTGTTTCCTGTTTCCCTTTACCTTACTCTATTATTATATCAAATTTTTTGGAGTTTGTCAAGCTTTCAATTGTAAACTTTTTATTAACCACCCGCCCGCCCCGTTTACAATTATTCTAAACTTTCTTCATACTTTTTTAACATTCTCCATGGTTGTTTTTGGTCAAATCGTGTTTCATTTTTTTTTAATGCTTTTAGCAAAATCTGGTATTCTATCATAACATCTGCTAAGCCTGTATGTTCTTCTGTAAAGTCCATGTCACCAAATAGATATTTATATACCGTTTCGGCGTTTGTCTTGTAGTTTCCTTTTTCTGTAATAAACCCGTTAATTTTACACCATTCTAAATAATTTGGCGTGAGAAGTCTTGCGTATGTGATACCCGTCCAAATGTCACATATTTGAATTTCTAATTCATCATATAAACCACCTAAAAGCCGTTTCAATGCACTATTATCAAAAACTGCATTGTATGCAAACATTTTTTTGACATTGTACCGCTGTAAAGACTTCTTAAAAACACGATAGAAACCATTGATAGTTATTTTCTGGTATTTTTTGCCGTTGTCCATCAAAATTTCTTGTATGTTCTTTTTTGTCATCATGCAAGCGACTTTCATTTCTGGAATTGCATTTTTTTCTAACACGTCAATCAAGTTTTCAAAAATGCACTCACAAAATGCAATCGAACGCTTCTCGTAAATTCTATCGTTTCGATCTGCTACAATATAACCAATGTTATAAGGTCGCTTGTTACTCATTCCCTCAACGTCAAGAATAATAAATTTTTCTGTAAACATATTTTTTCCTTTCTTACAAGCCCGTTTCAATTTCCTATTGTTTCCGCTTGTTTGAACACTCTTTTTTTCGGCGGTGTCTTTGCCCTTAGTACTCTTTAATTATATCACATTTGATCGCCGTTGTCAATACCCTTGAGTATAAAAAGTTTTCAACAATTTAGATTGTTTTTTGTGCAATATGCACAAGTGGAAATTTTAAGAATGTTTCACGTGAAACACTCATTTCTTGAGTAAATAGCGAGAATTTTTTAAGAAATGTTTCACGTGAAACACTATTGAACAATTGAACATATATTCATATGAACAATTGAACATATGAACAATTGTTCAAGTGTTAGTTTATCCTAACTCCTACTAAACTAGTAGGAATTATAGGAGTTATTCAAGAATAACTCCATTTACAATTTATTCACATTTATTCATATTCTATCCATATTTTTATTTTTACAATTTATTCATATTTGTTCATAGTTTATCCATATTTTTGTGTTCACAATTTATCTACAATTGTTAATACTTTATTCATATTTTTCTATTAACAATTTATTCATAGTTAGTCTAGACTAACTCAACCTTTCACCCCCCCATTATATTATACACCATTTAACTGAATTTGTCAATGGTCAAACTATACAAAAATTGGCGGCGAAAGAATAAAATTTTTGTGCAACTTGACGATGTCCGGTCAGAAGTTAGTCTAGACTAACTCCAAATCAAAAAAGAGTGGTAAAATTTACCACCCTCTTTGTTCATATTTGATTCACATTCAATTCATTATTCTTTAATCTTGTATCCATTGATCAAACGATTTCCATTCTTTACCTCGACAATTTCAACCCGTCCATTTTTTGCCAACTGTTTCATAATTGCAGTAGTTTTTTGCGGTGTGATGTTCTGAGTTTGTCCAATTTGTGAAGCCGTGTAAATGGTGTCTGTTTCCATTTGTTCAATAATTTGTTCACCGATTTTCAAATTTTCCTGTTGTGTCTTGCTTAACGTTGTACGCCGTTTTTCGTTGCGTTCGTCCAGTTTTTGGATCTGTTGCGATGCATACGCCGTGATTTCCTCGTTGATGTTTGTGTTCACAATTACTTCAAAAAATTCACGATTTGTCATATTATACCTACTTTCTAGAAATCGTTTTTAGGGTGATTTCTTATTCCCTTTACCTTACATATTTATTATATCATATTCTTTTCTATTTGTCAAGCCTTTTATCTGATTTTTATTTGTAAACTTTTTATTAACCACCCGCCCGCCCTGTTTACAAATTATTCACTTTTTGCCTTGGCAATTTTTGCTTCTTTTGCTTTTGCTTTTGACTCCTTTTCTGCTTGTTTTGTCGCTTGATCTTCGGCGAAAATGTCTGCTTCGGTCAGTCGTTCAAATGGTTCAAAAATTTTGCCTTTTGGTGTTACACGTCTATCAAAATTTTTTGCAACTGGTGCAGATGTAAAGCAAACTTCACCTTCTGTACCGTCTGAAAGTGTACGATAACCAATGCAAACAGCGACTTCATTAGAACCCGTGATTGAAACGTTTTCTTCGCCGTATTCCATGCAAGCGGCTTTATACAAGAGATTGAAGCCGATTTTTCTGACTTCGTTTTTTACTGCTGTAGCGGTCTTGAACTCGTCAAAATTTTTCATAGTCATAAATACTCACTTTCTGAAAATCGTTTTTAGGGTGATTTTCTTGTTCCTTTTACCTTACAATATTATTATATCACATTTCGCCGCCGTTGTCAAGCGATTTTTTGAAATTCGGCATATTGCACAAAATGTTTGAGTATGTTGAAAACTTTTGTGCAAGTTGCGCAAGGCGGCCGGACTTATGCAATTTATACAAAAATGAACGCTTAAATTTGAAAATATTTGTATAATTTGACGATTGACATTCTTCTTCTTTTGTAGTATAATATATATAGAACGAAACGCAAGAGGAAAGCCAAGAGAACGGCATAAAACAAATTGGAAAGTAGTTCAAAAAATGTTTACAAATAAATACTTGACAAATGCTCTTGAATGTGATATAATAAGAGTATAGAAAAGAGAAAGAAACTCTTAAAAACTAGAAAGGCAAAATTATGAAAAACGTAAATTTGGAAATGGTAGAACTTAATGAAAAAGAACTTGACGCAATGAAGAAAGAACTTTTAACAATTGACGAAACACTTCAAGCAATTCAAGAACGCTTGACAACATCAGAATATAATGAAAGATGGTTTGAATATGCGGAAAAACTTTCACTTCAAATTATGGAAAAATACGGTGTAAAATATCCCTTGATTATGGATGTTTCGGGATATGGTAACTATAATGCAATTGAAATTCTTTTCTTAAATGGTGAAAAAGGTTTTGACGGAATTCAAGTTGATTGCGGCGATATGGAATAATAGAAAGGACTTGATAAAATGAAAGCAATAAAAAATTTAATTTTTTTGGTTAGTATTTTGTTTATGGTTTGGATCGTTGCAAGTTTTATAAATGTAAATCTGCATAACCTGACAGATCAAAATTTTGCAACGTGGAATTTGTTCACAATGTTCACAAATTGTTTACAATAAAAATTTTGGAAAGTACTTGACAACTGAAAAGAAATGTGTTATAATAAATACAGAAATTGAGGAGCGGAAAACCTCACTAAAACCGCAGAAAGGTTTATATTATGACTGTTAGAAATATTTTAAGTATGTGTAAAAATGATATTGATTATCTCAATGTTACGGTTGTAAATTCTGAAGGCGAAAGAAGTGAAATTATGAGTTTCCCTTTACTTGAATACATCGGTACAGAATGGGCAAATCGTGAAGTAATTAGTTTTGAAATTAAAACTAATGAAGAATTAGATTTTACAGAAATTTATTTTGAAGTTAGATAAAATATGAACGGCTAGTAACTTTGGCAAAAGCTGGAGTGAACGCCTTGTGCATATTGTACAAATTGAGACGCTTAAATTTGAAAATGTTTGTGCAACTTTTATATTGACATTTGGTTTCTGTTGTGGTATAATAATTATAGAAGTTAAGGAAAAAACTTAAAAACCAGAAAGGCAAGTATTATGTTAGTAAAAGAATTGATTAAAAAGCAGGAAGGCAAGTTTGATAGTTTGGAAATTATTAGACCAAATGGAGACGTCTATTTTACTATGGTGGTACCCTATGAAAGAAGCGATGCTTTTCAAGAGAATAAAGACTTGAAAATTTTTAGTTATAGTTTTGTACCATTTGCAAGCGGTAACGGGTACAGATTGAGTATTAAAACAGAAAGAGTATAAAACGGGTGCAAGAGAAATAAAAGTGAATAATAAAAGGGTTAGCGGGTGGGCGAAAATTTGAGAAAAGTTTTTCTGTTGAGACGGGTTCAGAAATTTTTCTAAAAGATTTTATATATTACGGGTTTAGAAAAATTTTTGGGCTAAAGTTTTTAGATGTAAATAAATAATAAAATGAGCTAAAGTTTTTAAGAATAAAGCTATATTTCTAGCAAAGAGGTATCATATTTTCAAAGTGGTTCTTCTGCTTGATGGGGTGATAAAAATTTTTAGCAAAAGTTTTTCTAAAAAGTTAAAGAATAAAAATGAGCAAAAGTTTTATATAGATAGATATAATACAGTTTAATATATATACATATGTATATTGGAAATATGTCAAGATTTAGTATAGAGCAGGACAGCAGAAATTAACTGAAACTTTGTTATAATTAAATAACTTCAATAGAATGAGCTGAAGTTTTAGCTCCAAAATTATAGCTTCAATATAGCTCAAAATTATAGCTTCAATATAGCTCAAAACTATAGCTCAAAATTATAGCTTCAATATAGCTCAAAACTATAGCTCAAAACTATAGCTCAAAACTATAGCTCAAAACTATAGCTCAAAATTATAGCTTTAATTCTGTTGGACAGCGACAACAACAGAAGAGCGATTTCACCTCCTACCGCTCTTCTGTTCTACTGTCTTATTTATTTTCTACCGTGATACCCTCAATTTCAAGTGCTGCTTCGTTTGCCTGATCTCTATCGTCCCAAGCACCGTAGAACCAAAGTTCACCTTCAATTTCTCTTGCTACAATGTACTTTCTATTCTTTGCATATTCTGCCATGTTATTGATTTTCATATTTCAATCTTCCTTTCATTATTGAAATTGAACCCGAACGGGATTTTTTCATCCCGTCCTTCCTGTTCAATTTTCTTGGTGGTTTCATTCTGTCACTTCGTAGAATACTGTTGCATTCTCAAACTTAATTTGCCATTCTCTACCGTTTTCGTCCGTCCAATCGCCTGCTTGTGTATGTGGTACGTTGTCTTTCTGCTCGTATCTTCTGATTAGGCTTTCAAACGCTTCACCCTTGTTACCTCTCATTCGTTCAAGGGTTTCAATTGTACCTACCTTTTCGACTCTCGTACAACTGTTCAAGAGTGCCTCTCGTTGCTTGTTATTTGGTCGGAATCTCCATTTACAGCGACCGCCTTTTTTGGTGCTGTCACGGTCGCATTTTAGCGACGCTTGAAAAGCTTCATTGTCGTAGGTTGTAAAGCAAGCCCATATTTCACCCCCTTCTTGATGCCTATGATTAGGTTTTGCGTTGCGGTTGTTTTTCTGTATGCCATGAAGCTAGTCAACATTTTATTCATTTTTCAATCCTCCATGGTGTCCAGTCCGATGTAGCCGACTTCCAGACTCCAGCGACAGAAATCTTCTAAATTTTCCATAATTTCCCATTCGCTGTAGTTTTCAAGTGTATAGTTTCCGTACCGCTCAAGGGCTGTTTCACGTGAAACATTTTCGAGGTTGATGGCAACCGCATTAAAGCGGTGACTTGTAGCGTTTTCGATGGTTTCAATTGCATTGTAAACAGTCATGATATAACCTTTCTACGCCGTTTGGCGTTTCACTGTTTGCCGGTGCGATAACCCTTATTTCGGAGAATGGTTTTTAACCCGTCCTTCTATATAATATTATACTCCTTTTTTTTAGTTTGTCAAGGATTTTTTCAAAAAAAAATACACAAACCTTTTCAACTTTACAAGCCTGTTTTTGTGCAAAATGACGAACGCCTATTTTCAACCATTTTCTGTCATCTGTTAACATTTCAGTCATAATTTCTGGTGTCATGGTAAAATATGTCATCTGTTAACATTTCAGTCATAATTTGAACTTTTCAACTTTTCAACGTTGAAAACTTTTCAACTTTTCAACAATTCTGTTAAAAATTTAACAATCGCATTGCATCTGTTGAAAAGTTGAAAACTATGTTAAAAAGTTGAAAACTATGTTGAAAAGTTGAAATGTTGAAAGCTTTACATTCAATTGTTGAAAAGTTGAAAGCTTTACATTCAATTGTTGAAAAGTTGAAAACTATTAACACTCAACTGTTGAAAAGTTGAAACTGTTGAAAACTTTCAACAATCCTGTTAAAAATTTAACAATCGCATCCCACAAAAAGATTGAATTTATTCATAGTTTGTTCATAATTTGCTCCCCCAATTGTGGAAAACTTTTAACTTTTCAACAATTAAACTTTTCCACTTTTCAACGTTAAAAATTTTCAACTCTTCAACTGTTGAATTGTTGAAAACTTTCCACAATTTGTTGAAAACTTTCAACTTTTCAACAAGTTAGTTATGACTAACTCCTCGGCCCTTCCTCGGCAGAACATACGAAATTGTTGAAAAGTTGAAAACTATGTTGAAACTGTTGAAAACTTTCAATTTTCCACTTTTCAACTGTTGAAAACTTATTCATAGTTTGTTCACAATTTCCTCGGCAATTGTTGAAAAGTTGAAAACTATGTTGAAACTGTTGAAAACTTTCAACTTTTCAACAAGTTAGTCATGACTAACTCCCTGGCCCGCCACCCTTGAACAATTGAAATGTTGAAAAGTTGAAAACTTATTCATAGTTTGTTCACAATTTCCTCGGCAATTGTTGAAAAGTTGAAAAGTTGAGACGCAATTGTTGAAAAGTTGAAAACTCATTCATAAATCATTCAATTTGTTAATAGTTTGTTCATAATTTCCTCGACAATTGTTGAAAACTATGTTGAAATGTTGAAAACTATTAACAATCTGAGTGTTGAAAAGTTGAAAACTATGTTGAAAAGTTGAGACGGACTGTTGAAAACTTTCAACAACGCACAGTTTTCAACAGTTGAAAAGTTGAAATGTTGAAAGTTTTCCACAAATTGTTGAAAGTTTTCAACTTTTCCACAGGGGGTGGAAAAATTTCTAATTTTGTTCATAATTTGTTCATAAAAAGGCCGTACCAACAAATCTTCAGAACTCATTTTTTAAATTTAAATATCAATCATTGGTACTAACAAATCTTCAGAACTCATTTTTAAATTTAAATATCAATTATCAGTACTAACAAATCTTCTTAAAAAATCTCACTTACCCTATCATAATCTTCTCTATTTGCATATACTCCTAAAAATATTATTCCATTTATATTTTCCGTTAATTCTATTTTAGACATTTCCCATACATTTACTTCTAAATCTAATTCTTCTGCTTCATCTATTGTTAATAAACTTACTTTTGATTCTACAATATCATCTTTATCATAGATTAGATATAAACATAGGTGAGTTATATTGTTTTCTCTTAACTTAGGCAAAAAATCTTTTAATTTAAGTCCATTTCTTTTTAAAAAATTATAATATTCCATATAATCTTCTATTCCTATAAGTGATTGTCTTTTTATTCCATTTTCTGGTCCATAACCTAAAATTTCCATTGGTATTTCCTCCTTAATAGTTAGTAGTAGTTAGTAGTAGTAGTTATTAATTAGTAGTTAGTAATTAATAACAATTAATAAAGAAAATAGAGAACTCTATTAATCTCTATTTTCTAATTATATTATACCATAAAATTTCTTTAAAGTCAAATTTTTATTATTAAAATCGAAAATTTGACTTCTTAAGAAAAATATGCTATAATTATATTATAGAGAGAAATAAAGTAGTAAATAAGTATATAAACTATTATATTTTAATAATAGAGAAAGCCGCGATA
This sequence comes from Candidatus Gastranaerophilales bacterium Zag_111, assembly GCA_001899395.1. GTDB lineage: Bacteria > Cyanobacteriota > Vampirovibrionia > Gastranaerophilales > Gastranaerophilaceae > Zag111. The sequence continues at coordinate 38,565 of MOYD01000024.1, forward strand.
GCGGATTTCAAAAATTTTAATTGGTCGAGCGTTAGCTCAAACGATTACAAATTTTTAAGGGGAATCGAGCCAAAAGAAACGTATTAAGAGAACGGCGGCGAAGCATTGTATTTTGGAATTGTAGTTAGTAGTAGTAATATAATAGTTTATTACTTTTCTCTTGTTTGACAATTGTAAAGGAGGTGATAGTAATATTTAAGTTGGATTTTACTATTGAATTATAGGAAGATAGAATGGAGTTTTTAAAGAAAAATGTTGATTTAAAATCTTTGTCTCAAAAAGACCTAGAATTATGTACTAATTATGTACTCTATGGAAAAGACAAAGATGGTACTTCAATGGTTGATAAGAAGCTTATTTATATTAAATCTAAACATAATTCTTATTAGAGACAAGAACCTTTATCTCTAGAAGCTTTATTAGAAGATCCAAATTTTGAAGAATCGTAGTTAAAAGAACCCACTAATATTTATAAAAAGATTAAACCTTCAATTGATAAGGAAAAAGTTAAAGATATTCCTGGCATGGTAGAGTTATGGGAAGAAATTGATAAGTTAGATTAGTTTATTTAGATTTAGGAAGGCAAAGTTAAACCAGAATCTCCTGTTAAAAAGGTTGATTCAAAAACCCTTTATACTCTAAAACACACACTAATAGATCTTCGCCGCCAATAGTATATTTTGAAAGATTCTTAGTTCCCTGAGATTTAGCCGAGAAAAAACTATTCTTAGTTTTATTCTAACAGCGCCGATTATTAGGTTAATTACTAGGTTTTTCCTATTGGAGTTATGAAAGACGAACATGACATTAGATTTACAGAGCCTTGGAGAGATAATAGCAGTACGGCGGTGCGAAATATTGAGGAAGAAATTAAGCAGTTGAATAAAGAAGGAAAATTTTATTTTAATTTCCTTGATAAGAATCACATTTATCAATTGTGTTTATATTATTATGAGGTTAAGGATTTAGCTAGAAAACATCCTGATTCGCTTTTAAACAACCTATTATTAACTCTTGATTTCTATATTGATAAAGCGCATTTAAGCCCGCAGCAAAGATTAATTCTTGAAGATAAGAAACGTAGAATGAAGAATGAGGAAATTTCTATTCACTTGTTTGAAGAACTAGGCATACATCACTAGGAAAACTATATTAGTACTATTTGGAACAAAACTTGTAAGCTCGTGGCCGCTGCAGCAAATTTACACTATGATGAGTGGCTGGCGAGAAACTATGATAAAGCGTGGAAAATTTGTGGATGTTGCGGCAAAAAATTACTTAGGGACACTAGGAATTTTGTTAGAAAAAATAACTCATATGATGGGCTTACTTTAAGATGTAAATAGTGTGATAAAAAAAAAAGGTTAGGAATACTAGATTTAGAGGACGGGGTTAAAAATAAGTGATTTTCTTTTGAGCTATTAGATACTATAGGCTTTATAATTATTGTTTTGCCGTAAAACTTTAATTTCAATTGAATTTCAATTGTTTATTCAATTGTTTCTTAAAATACAATTCTTCGCCGCCGTTCTTACAATGAATTTTGGCGGCAGAAAACGTATTAAGAAAATGGCGGCGAAGCAACGAGGAGGACAGATAAATGGAAAAACAATTAATGGAATGTTTTACACATTTCCAGCTTGTTGATCTAATCGGATTTGCAAATATACTCCAAGTTCCCGAAGAAGAAAATTTTGAAGATTACGTGGTTAATATAGTTGAGGCTTTTGATAAGAAACCTAGACGTATTAGAAAAGAACTTGTAAAGCTTGCAAAGCAAGTTAGAGACAACAACATAGAATATGATAAGGAGATGGCGGCGAAGAAATGTAACCCTGATAGTGAATAATGGCGGCGAAGCAATGTTTACTATGTAAAGAAGATAAGTCAATTGCCAATTACATATCGGTCAAGTCTAAACTCCTAAATGGTGTAATGCCTATTTGTCGCAAGTGTATTGCTAATACAATTGCAGAAGCAAAAGAGAGCGAACTTTGGAATACTGTTGACAAGCTCTGTCAATTGGCTGACGTACCTTTTATTCCCGAAGAATTTGAACGAATTTATAAAACAAATGGTACTGATGCCTTTGGCGCCTATTGTTATATTTTTAGAGATAAACCTTATGATACTCTGGATTGGAAAATGTACAACGAGGTTTATTTGAGAATTCAAGAGGAAGGACGAGTTGAGGACGCTCTGCCTGAAGTGAAAGCAGATAGAGAGAATAAACTTCGTTCTAAATGGGGCGCCGAATATGAGATTTCAGATTTAGAGTATTTGGAAAATCTTTACCAAGGTATTGTTGCTACAAGCGGTGTAGTAGGTAGTTTGAATGAAGATCAAGTATTGAAAATCTGTAAAATCTCACTTATTATTGAAGAAAAAATAAGAGCTGGCGTTGATTTTTCAAAAGACCTTAAAGGTTACGACGACTTGTGCAAGCTCGCAGGAGTTACAACCTAGTCGGTGAAGGACGGCAGTGAATTCAATTCTGCTGGTGAAATCTTCGCTTACCTAGAGAAATTAGGTTATAAAGTTAAGTACTATGATGGCGCAATTAATGATGAAGTAGATAAAACCATTAAAGATATACAATATTGGATAAGATATTTATATGTTAATGAGACTGGTGTTGCTTCTGAAATTCAAGAGCGCATTGAGGGACTTAAGACTGCTGATAAGCTTACTGGTGAAAATTTTGACTGGGGAGAATATCGGCAATATGTAGAAGGAATCGATGAAAATGAGGACTTTGAAATTGAAATTTGAGGTGATAGTATGATATTAATGCCCGAAGCTATCGCCGCCGCAACAACGAGATTATTCAAAACAAGAGGAAAAACATTTTATAGAAATGGAATTCAATTGGAAAAAGGTGCAGTAATTAATGAGAATAGAATAAGATATAATTTAGATTTGTATGAATATTATTTTGATTTATTCAGCCAATATCCAGATATATTTATTGAATTGATTACTCCAACTGATTCAAAATTTAAACTTAAATTTTTCTAGGTTATTTTTCTAAGAGCTTGTCTACGTTATGGTCGTGTATCAGCTACTATGCCCCGTGCGGCTGGCAAGTCTTTTATTTGTATTTTAGCACTTTATTTGATTTGTATTTTTAGACCTAGGTCACACGTCAAGAAGGGCGCACTTATATTGTGAAGTGTAAGTGAAAAGATTAATTAAAAGCTGGGAAATTCTAATACTATTGATACTCGTTGCGCCGCCGCAATTTACTTAAGGCATTTTCATTGTGCAAATGGCGGCGAAGAGTTGTGAAAACAGAAACAAATTAATAGTTGGCTCATGGTTAAATCCTAAAAGCTGTGATAATGAATAATCAGCACCAAAAAGATTAAAAGAATCTTGGTTCAACGACTATTCCCTTGAGGAAGTAGGTAATACCGAAAAATTAATCGTCTTAGTAATAAGAATTGATATAGTCTAAAAGCTTTTTATGTTCACCTGGTCGAAATCAGGGCGTTAAAATTGCAACAGAAAAAATTAAACAACTATTTAATATTTTTCCTTTGTTAAAAAATGAATTAGTGGGAAATGGTAATTTTTCGAATGATTATGTTAAGTTGACATTTAGAAATGGCTCATTATTCGATGTAATGACGCCATTAAACTCCACTCGTGGTAATCGTGCTACGTGTGGTATTATAGATGAACATCGTTAGATAGCGATGTAAAAACTGCCTAAATTGCGGGAACGCCCTTAGAGCTTTAATAACTAAACAATTATAGTGATATAATTGCGGCAAGGTATAACGGCTTTGGTATAGTAATATAATTAAAGATTGGGTAATCAAATGCAGCAAATCTTCTCTTGAGAAGAATGTTCAGAGACTATGTAGTAAGACTTCGGTCTGAAAAAGGCAGCATATTTTTATATGATGATATAGTCCAATCCCTAAATAAATATGTCGAAAGACAGGGTTCTAAATGGATCACAACGCAGACGATATCAATGAGATCATTCTGCCTTTACTCAACGTTGACCGCCCTATGGTCAATGGAGACATAAATGAGAATGAACCTCAACAGGTTCAATTCTGGATTTCGTCAGCGGGAGATAAAAATACATATAGTTATGATAAGACAATTGAATTATTTGAACAATAGATAATCTAGCCAAGTAAAGTGTTTTGCTTTGGAATGGATTATAGAATTCCAATTATTTCAGGATTATTAACACCAGCATACTTGAATGAAATTAAATTGTCACCGACCTTTAATGAAATAAGCTTTGCAAAAGAATATATGTCCCGATTTACTGGTGGCTCACAAGATGCTTGGTTTGATTTCGAGAAACTGGATTAGAATAGAACATTGATTAATCCTGAGACTCATGAGAACCTTAAACCTGGCATCAACGCATACTATGTCATTTCAGTGGATGTGGCTCGCATAGGATGTTAGACGGTTGCCACTGTACTCAAGGTATTTCCTGATATAGAAAATGGATATAGAATTAATTTGGTAAACATATACGTACTCGGTAAAACGGAAGAGGAAAAAATCTTTGACAGATAGGTTGCAGAGCTTAAGTACTTGATAGAGCAATTCAACCCTAAGGTCGTGATCATAGATATAAATGGCATCGGAATTTCCTTTGCAGATGCAATGATTAAAGAGACTTTTGACGAAAAATTTCAAGTAATGCGCCCAGCTTACGGCTTTAATAATAGAGAGGAATATTTACCTCTACAACCTCGTGGCTGTGAGAAGATTCTTTATGGAATTAAAGCAAATGCGCAACTTAATAGCGATATGCACTCTGCTTTATATTCAAAAGTCTATTCTGGCAAGCTTAAATTTTTAATTTCAGAAAGTGATGCAAAAGTTAAACTTCTTGCAACTAAAAAAGGGCAAAGAATGAGTCCTGAGGATAAGAATAAACGCCTATTACCTCATGAAATTACCTCTATTTTAATTAATGAAATTATGAATTTAAAACTCAAGCCAACAGGCAATGCAAATCAGATTGCTGTTGAACAAATTAATGAACGGACATTAAAAGACAAGTTCTCTGCACTGGAGATGGGGATTTATTGGATAGTACAAGAGGAAAACACTTTAATGTCTCGCCGCCGCAATAGAGGTTTAGGTGGTAAAAAAAGAACCTTAGTATTTTCCGGTAGAGGAGGTGGAGGTGATAAAAGATGACAAAAGATAAAAACGAAATGTCAACAGAAGAACTTCTTAAATTTCAGCGAATTGAAACTTTTAAAAATGAAATTAAATCAATGATAGCAACGAGTAAAGAAGCTCTCGTAAAAACAGACAATCGTGAAGCAAAAAATCGCTATCGCTGCCACTATACAAAGGAAGATATTAGAGATATTGTAGCAGAGGGAGATGCTGTTGCTCGTGCGGAATTATCAAAATATTTCTTTTCTATAAGCGGACTTTATAAAAGAATTGTTTTGCACTATGCAACTTTCTTAACTTATTCTTGGCTTCTTGTCCCTCATATTAAAAATTAGCTGAAGGACAAGTTAGATGATAAAAAGAATATGAAAGTTTACTACGATGCCGCCGATTTTGCATCGAATTTTGATATTGAAAGAAAATGTTCTTTATTTGCAAAGGATGTTTTAGTTCAAGGCGGCTGTTATGGAATTATACATGATAATGGGGACAATATTGTAATACAAGATTTGCCTTTTGAATATTGTCGTAGCAGATTTAAGAATTCACAAGATGTTGATATTGTTGAGTTTGATATGCGATTTTTTGATTCAATATCAGACGCAGATCTTCGTGCCCAAATTTTAAAAACATATCCAAAATGTGTTCAAAAAGGATATACTAGTTTTAAGAGTGGCCGAGCATCTAGTCCTTGGATTTATTTACCAGCAGAAATTGGAATTTACTTCACATTATTTGAGGAACGTCCTTTCTTTTTGGACTTAATTCCTTTAATTGACGATTTAGAGGATTATAAGCAAATTGATAAGGATAGGAATTTACTTTCCCTAAAGCGAATTTTAACTCAGAAAGTTCCAACTGATGGAATGAATCTTGTCTTTGAGCCTGAAGAAGCGGCTGAAATGCATGAAGGTGTTCTTGAAATGCTCGCTAACAATCCTGATGTTGATGTCGTTACTTCATATAATGATATTGACCTTTTGGATTTAAGTAGTGATGCAGATGAGACAACTGAAGTTACAGATGCGCAACAACTAATTTACGATTCTGCGGGCGTATCAAAAGAACTTTTTAGTGCTACAACTGATACAGGTCTTACTTATAGCTTAAATAACGACCTGTCAATGATGATGGTCCTAGGACAAAGATTTTCAAATTTTTTCACAGCATTGATTAATAATAAATTTGCTACAAGAAAATTAAAGTTTAAATTACTAATTTTACCAATTAGTTTTTATAATAAAGATGATTACACTTCTAAGGCTAAGGATTTGGCGGCGTTTGGATATAGCTTCTTAACGCCTATTCTATCAACTGGTATTGACCAAACTAACTTAGCTGACCTTAAGACTCTTGAAAATGAAGTCTTGAATTTGGACGAAGTATTAACTCCTTTACAATCTGCATATACACAATCTGGTAAAACTAATGCAGTAACTGCTGCGGCGGCGAAGTCAGCGGAGGAATCAACAGAGGAGAAGGATACAGAGGAATCTGAAGAAAAGACTGAAGAAGAATCTAAGGAAGAAGAATCAAAGGATAATGGAGGTGAAGATGAAAATGGAGAACAAGATAACGGATCAAATGCTAAATCTTGACGTAACAGTTTACGGCGCACAGGAAAGGCTTACTGAAACTCTCTCTAAATCTCGTGTACGAATTTTTTATAAGGGTCTTAATCGCAATCGTACATTTATATCAGAGAGCTTTGCCGCAGAACTGATTAGTTCACTCCCATATGCTCCTATCAAAGGAATTTTTGATAAGGATACAATGGACTATGAAGATCACGGCGAATTGAACTCAGATGGGAGGATTTACGGTATTATTCCTGAAAATCCAAACTTTAGATGGGAACGCTTCACCGACCTAGATGGTGTTGAAAGAGAATATGCTTGCGCCGATGTTATTCTTTTTACTGCTCTCTATCCCGAAGCAAATCTAATTAGCGGCAAGTCTCAATCAATGGAGATTCACCGCAGTGGTTTGACGGGAGAATGGAAGATATGTTAGGAGGATTAGATGCCTTATTACGAATTCCTTCATGGACATTTGTTAGGATTGCAAGTGCTTGGTGAGGAAACTGAGCCATGTTTTGAGGGCGCCGCCTTCTATTCATTAGTTCAGAGTACTGAGGAACTACTCCACTACATTAAAAATTCTGTTGAAAAGGGAGATGAGATTAAGGCAATGGATAAGAATGTTTTCAAATTGGCAGACGACCATAAAGTTGGTCTTTTATATGACGCTATTAATACTAGTGAAACTGACTGCAATATTATTGTTGATGTTCACTGTGAATATGTCGTTTATTTTGATACTACTGAGCAAACTTTTAAGCGGGCTGATTACACGTTCGATTCTGAGAAAGATAGTGTTGCTATTACCACTACAGAATCTTGCATTATGGAATTCGCTTCTACTGAAAAATCAGAAGTTGAAGTTGAAGATACTTTTGCCGCTGAAGTTGAAGCTCTTAAAGCTGAAAATGAGTCTCTAAAGGCTCAACTCGAAGCTTTTGCAAAGTCAGATGAAAAGAAAGAGGATGACGAGGAGTCTGAAGAAGATGAATCAAAGCCTGAAGAGAAAGAAGATGAAGACGATGCAGAAGATAAGAAGAAAGAAGCTGAAAAAGAAAAGAATGCTCTAATTCAGTCTTATGAGGAAAAAATTTCTGAAAAAGATGCTGAAATTAGTAGATTGAATCAACTTAACAGCGACATTACTAATGAAAAAACTCAGCTAGAGGAATTCAAGAAGTCAGTTGATACTGATAAGAAACTTGCAATCCTCGAAGAGTTTGCAAGTTATCTAACTGAAGAACAGTCTAATTCCTATAAGGAAAAAATGGACGACTTTACAGTTGAGAACTTTAAGAAAGAAGTTTGCACTGCTGCATATGATGCTGATCCCTCAATGTTTAGCAAGAAGGATTCAGACGATTTGGTTTACAAGATTACAGAAGATAAAACCAATGAAACAGGTGCATTGAAACTTTTAAATAAACATAGAAAAGGAGGGAATAAGTAATGGGTATTAAATTTAACCGCGCACTTTATAAGTCTGGTAAGACCGCAAAAGTCGGCAAGTATGGTCAGATTGAACCAAACCAGACTTGGTTTAACCGTGCAGGTATGGTTGAAGCACAGTGCAAGCTTGATCCAGAAAAGTTTGCTGCTTCTGAATCTGAAGCTGCTACTATCTCTGCTGACGGTCTAATCGTAGCACAGAATGGTGCTTTTCTAATGGTTGATAAGGCTAATCGTACAGTTACAATTCCTAATGCGGATATGAGTGCTTATGGTTATCCAATGGGTATTAACTATTCAACCGAAAAAATTTATGATCAGTATGCTCCTATGAGACGTACATTCTGCTTAACAACTGAGGATTGGTTGCCTCGTATTGGTTATGTTGAGCCAGGTATGAGAATTACTACCAATACTGTTCAGTGGGATGAAACTACTTATGCAGATTATACATCTACTGATGATTCTTTTGACTTCTACACTGAAATCAAGGAAACTCTAGAAGCTGGCACTACTGAACCAATTTATGCAGTAGTAACTGACGATTCTGATGGTGAACTAGTAATTGGTGCAGATCCTGCTAATGCAATTGGCAATGTATATGCGCAGCTAGTTAAGGCTTATACTAATGCTGATAGAACGTGTTCATTCATGTTCCAGATTATCAACAAGCCTGAATAATTTTAAAAAGGAGAGGTGAAAAATACAATGGATAAAAATGCAATCCGCGATTTATACGTACACGCATTTAAGGGAACTTCCCCAGACGTGACAAAGTTTTCTAACACAGACGTTAAGGAAACTCTAAAAGATGAAATTCATGCTATCGCACATGATTATAATTCCTATCGTAGAAATAAGCTCGACCTTTTTGAAATTCTTCAGGAAGCTTATGACGATATTATTCCAGATTATGTTGGTTCTTTCGTTGGTTCATTTGCTGAAATTAAAACAGTAGCAAATGGTCAGAAGGCATCCTTCATTCGTAAGCGTGGCCGCCGTCGTGCAAAGACATTCATTACTGAAGTAGGTCTTTCAGGCGTTTATGAGAGCTTTAGACTAGATGTTGATACATTCGAAGTATCTGCTAAGGCTATCGGTGGCGCAGCTTACATTGACTTTGAGCGTTATCTAACTGGTGACGAAGATATTACTGAGTCTACTAACCTATTGCTCGAAGGCTTGGAAGAAGCAATCTATCGTGAAATTCTAAAGGCTTTGCTTGCTACGGTTAATTCCGCAGATATGCCTGCTGCTAATATGTTCGATGTAACATCTTTCGATGCTGAACTAATGGCAAAGGCTTGCACTATTGCTAAGTCTTATGGCGGCGGCTCTGCTGTAATCTTCGCTACACCTGAGTTCGTAGCTAAGATGGGTCCAGATGCAATTGGTATGCCAGTATATGGTCCTTATGCACTAACAGCAAATCCAACCGCTGGTTCTGCTGCTGGTTATGCAACTCCTGTATATAGTCCTAAGGACATTCAGGATATTGCCGCAACTGGTTATATTACTACATTCCGTGGTACTCCAATTGTTCAGTTGCCACAGTCCTTCGTTGATGAAGATAACGATACTTATCAAGTACCTCCTTCAATCGCTTATGTATTCCCGACTGGTCAGGAAAAGATTGTTAAGGTAGTATTTGAAGGTCCAACTCAGATTGATGATTGGCAGCACCGTGATCGTAGCTTCGAGGTTGAAGTATATAAGAAAGTCGGTGTAGCAATTCTGTCTACAAACAACTGGTGTATTTATAGAAACCGCGAGCTTGAAACTACAGAATATGCTATTCAAGATGAATTTAAGGAAATTCTCGATATCTGAGGGAATTGATTAATTTAATAAATTAAGGGCGGTGAGTGAGTTCTGCTCACTTGCCGCCATTTTATTAAACGAGTTAAAGGAGGAATTACATTGTCAGATAGACTAGTTAAAATAAAGAGTACAGCAAATAGTACAGTCGCAGTTTCAGATCCTAATCTTAATATTCGTAGAATTTGGACAGCGAGAGGAATGGAACACGCTATTCCTTTTGATACGGTTGAGCAACTATTGTGGTCAACGGGCTTTAGAAATATGTTAGAGAGCGGCACACTTTATATTGATAATATGCAAGACAAGATTGATTTAGGTCTTGAGCCACAAGGTACAACAGAACCAACTAATTATAAGGTTCTTAATAATTCTCAAATGTTGACGCTGTTAAAGATTAGAACTCCTGAAGAGTTTGAAAAAGAAATTAAAACTTATCCAATTGAACAGATTAATATTCTAATTCAATATGCTGTTGCGAATGAAATTGCAGAACCTCAAAAGGTAGCAATTTTGAAAGAAATTACTGGCAAAGATATTGTAAAATTAATTGCTCGTAAGCACGAAATGGCAGAAGCGGATAAGATTCAAAAAGAGAAAGAAGCTGCATATGCTCGTGAGGATGGGCGCAGAGTCTAAGAGAGGTGAAGCAGATGGTTCGCTTAATGGATGTTTATGATGCCTTTCTTGCAAAAGTTAATGAAGACGATTGGTCACGTTGTTACTCAAAAGAGGACTTAGACTGGTTTCTAAAAGATTGGCGGGCGTTCTTAAATTCTGCACTTCCTTATTTTAGATTCCCACGGTGTAGTTTAGAAATTGATGAGAAAAATCAACGTTTCATAGATGATAAAATGAGCCAAGATGAAATTCAAGTTCTTGCAGTTTTTATGAAATAGGAATGGTTAAAAAGAACAGTTGATAGTTGGGAAAATATTAAAACACAATATGATGAATCTGATTTTTCTTAGGCAAATCTACTTAGCAATTTCATGGACTTAAAAGATTAGGTCACGGAAGAAGCAAGAAAAGTAGAAGCTATATACTACCGCTCAATTGAAAAACAGCCTTTTAAGTATCGCCGATTGGCAGGAGGTGGCGGGAAACGTGACAGAAGAATACGCCGCTAAACGCCGTGAGATATTAAAAAATCGGCTTTATGGACTTCTTTGTGAGAAGGAAAAAGATGGAACATGGGAAGAATTCCTTGATAATATTCTTATAGACTTGTATAAGTTTAATGGCGAGAAAGATGAGATTTATAAATATCAATTGTTGATTAATAAACTTAATGCTTGCCGCTATTTATCTTATAAGTTCTATAGAAAGAACATTTTTGAATGTATGAATATGGTAGACGAGATGAGCGCCGATGAGTTATTTTGAAGATGTTTATTTAAAGAGAATGAATAAGGATGGAACCACGATTCAAGAGAGAGCCAAAACAAGGAAGGAGCATGAATTTGACGAACCCTTTTTAAAAAAGACCAAATATCAAGGTTTGATTTATTAGATTGATGATTCGACGGCGAACATTGTATGTTCATTATAGCCGAACAAATGGAATGAGGATTAGATGCTATCTAATATACTCGTTTCTACAAAAGCTAATAAACTTAATACTGGTGATATTTTACATATATATTAGAAAGTAAAAGACAATGAGCAAGATAAACAATGGCTTATTGTCTATGTGGATGATGATATAACACATGGATACCAGGGCTATAAAGCAATTTGTTTAGATGAAACAATGAACTATACAGATGAATATGGACAAACGTTAGAATTAGTACCTGTAAAATTTGTAAGTGCTACTGCTACTTTTGTTCAAGATAAATTTTCATCTTATGGCAGTGTTTCATATAGAGAGCCAAAAGCCGATAGAAAAATGATAACCAAAGATTTTGATTTCTTAAAGAAAGGAATTTACTTTGATTATAAGAACAGAGGATGGGAGATTGTCGGTTTTGATAATGTAAGCATTGATGGAGTCGCTTATGTTTCAATTTCCGAAAAGCTAGTAACAGAACCTGAGCCTAATACCTCAGAGAATATACTAGTGGGAGAAGATGAGAATTTCTTCTTGAATAATAGATGAGAGGTGGCGGCAGTTGGAATCAATAGTTAATTATGGTCAAGAGATTGGACCAAACTTAATTAAAATTTGTAAGAAGCTATTAAATAATTAGAATTTATGTAAATTATTAGTAAACACGGACTTAGATCCAATAAATCCAAAATTACATTAGGATATTGAAGATCCCATGACGTTGTTCGGAACGAACATACGAGTTATACCTCTAGTTACTAATGATGATGAGACGACAACGAGCAAATTAGTTCTAATTTTTGCTGATGGCTCGCCTTCAGATAATTATAGTAACGAAAACTTAAGTTTACTAATTTATATCTATTCGCCGTTTAAGGAATGGCAGATTACTGGTGATTAGCTTCGACCTTTTGCTATTATGTCAGAAATCCGAAAGAGCTTATAGGATAAACGAATTAATGGACTTGGAGAAATCAGATACGAGGGGTTTGATATTTCATCATTAACTGACCAAATGGGCAGTTACTTAATGAGGTTTCGTATCAATGCTTTCAGCTAATTAGATTGCTGTGGTAAAAGAACAAGCTTATGCTGGATATCCATCGAAGTTTAGAAATATTTGCTATGTTAAGCCTTGTTTAATGAGTGAGTTCTTATAGATGGGTAGTGATGAATATAATTCACGGCTTGGTTTGTTATTACTAACTGAAGACGAAATTGCTAAAATAGTGAAAACAAAAACAGGATAGAATGTTCCCCTTGAAGAGATCCATGTGTTATCATATTTACTTTAGAGTGCGAATGCAAGCAATGCATTTTTATTGGAACTCTAGAAGGCTTTTTCTACATTCATAACAGAAGATGTACTGTTGTTACCAAAAATTAATTCGGTGTTGGTCGGTCCGATGTCGGAAAAGCGATTGATTACGGAGGAAAACTTTGGCGACTTCTAGACGATTCTGAGAATTCAAAACAGGAAGGAAGTTCCTGAACCACCTCCCGAAAACGAGTCAGCAGTTGCTAGAAAAATGAGGTTATTACGTGAGTAGCGTGATGCTGTAAAGAGAAAGCAACAGTAGAAGGAAGGTAAAGGTTAGGATTTGGTTGATTTGTTAGAAATCGCCGAGACTTTTGGTGTTGATTATAAATAGAAATCAATTTATGCCTTCTATGGATTAATTAGGCGGCATTAGTTGAAAGAAAAATGGGATTAGGATATTATGATGATGTGTGCTGGCGCAGATTCTAAGAAACTAAAACCGAAATATTGGGCAGAAGATCCCGATAAAACTTGAAAATTTAATAAAGGAGGTTGATGATTATGGCACAAAACCTTTTTGAAAAATACGGCATTAAGGAAGTTGCTGATGTGTGGCTTTCTCGTATTGAACGGAAAGAAGAAACTTATGAATCTCAAAGAAAGATTCCTGTATCTTCTATTCTAAAAAGCGCATTGACCTTAGAGACTGTTTATCCTCTTGATACAGATGGTAAGGGTGCAGATGAGGGCTATGAAGCTTATGTGTTTAAGGATGCCGATGTGCTGACTCATTATAATTATGATTGTGATGATGAAGTTACGGTTATTGGTAAGGGTTATGTTCTTGATGTTCCAGGCGAGGAACCAGAAGCTCAAACTGATGCTGATACTGGTGAAGTAATTAGTGATTATCCTACTAAAGCTGAAAGCTATTATTCAGACTCAGATGCTTTTACAGAAGCTTATACCAATAGTATTTTGACAATTAATTCTGCTTATGATAAAAATTCATTAAGAAATATTCTTTCTTCTGTTAAAGCTTACTTAGCTGGTACAGATTATGAAATCAGTGAAGTTACAATTTCAGATGTTACGATTTCTAATAGTTATAATACTTCTAGTACTTTAGATGGTAATGCTAGTGTAGATGGATCAACTTTAATTACTTATGTATCATATCTAAAGTCCGCATATAGTGATGCTACAACTTTAGACACTCAGGGGAATGAAGTTTCTTATCCCCCAGAAATCTATTTTACGGTTGCAAAATCTGATGCTTACAACTGGGTAGCAGTAAGAGCTGCTATTGCAGAGTATCTATTATCTATTGACGCAAGCGAAGGTTATGGTATCGATATTGATGAAACGGACGTTTATGGAATTTATACTGTTCCTAAATCTACAACTGAAGAATCTACTTCTACAGCCCTGACAACTGTTGATGTTTCAGCTATTAATATTGATTTTACCTATACAGACGGCGATGGTAATTCAATTAGTGTGAATTTGTCATATAGTGATGAAGAATATCTATCGGTTGCTTTGCCTACAAGTGTTGTAGAATATTTGACTGGTGCATCAGCTACTGAACCTGATGCAGAAGATGTTGTTGCGGCACTAGAAATTCTTTATAATACAGATGGTGTTACAGTAACTCCTGAGGATGTGACAGATTCAGAAAATTAGACACTTTCAGAAGATTACGAAGATGGCGATGAACTATCGATTGATTTTTCATATATAGAAGGCTTTAATTATACTATCGTTCCTATGGATGATGATAGCTATGAAAGTGGTACTTTTATCCTTACTATCGTTCTATATCCGATTTATAGCTTTAATTATGAGATTGTTTTTGCGTCTGCCGAAGAAGCTCTTACGGGTATTTTTGATGTAACTACTGAATCACCTGATAACGCAACTGGAAATACAGGTCATTACGTAACCGATCCAGATTATGCAGATCAAGGTACTCATGAATTCACCTATGCAGAACAAGTTTGCTTAATCTTTGCAAAAGCACAGAATCTAATTACTAAACGTGGTACTCGTTATCAGTTTACCGATGCAAACACCACCTTTAGTGACATTGAATTCAGTGATGAATTTGCAGCGGCACCTAACTCTTCAGAAAGAGTTGTGGTTGCTGGTTTAGCAGATAAAATTTCTGAAAATCTATATGATTTGGATGAAATTAATGAATACATTAAAACTCAACTAACTGATACAATTGATGCGAAAGCTTATGATATTGTATATACCGATTATGCAGAGCTTGTTGTTGAGGATGAGATGGGTTACTATTTACCACAGCAACTTGGTACTTACAATAGAACAACTAAGAAAATGGAATTCTTTGGTGATGGCGGCTATACTGCATATGCAACTGCACTAAAGGGTGTAGATATTGGTATTAGTACGGCAGTTAGTACTTGGGGTAATGATAAGCATTATAGTATTAATGACGCAATTGACGCTTTGAAGCAAGAAAAACGAGTTATCGATGGCGAAGTTGATCTTGGTACTGTTGGATTTGAAAGAATCTTTGGCGGCTACAAGGTACTTGGTGCTGATGATGGCGAGAAAGAAAAAGCTGGTCTACCATTCAATGATGGACAGGGCGTTTATGGATACGAAGTTAATGGCGAAGCAGTAACAAGTGTAATTGATGATTCTGCTGTATATAGCGGTTATCCTCTTGATTCTGTACTAGAAGCAATTGCATCTATGGAATCTCAGATTGAGGGGGCGCACTTACGTGTTAATAATGACTTCTTAATTCAGTCCAATAGAGCAATTTACGTTGATGCAGCATCTGCTTCTACATCTGCGCGCGCTCATATTTACTTGCTAAGAAATATCAATGCTAAGAAACTTACATCTGATTCTGCTGGTATTTTCGAATTCTATGATAAGAAGGGCAATAAGCTTCATTATCAAGATAGAATCTTTGCTGGCACAGAATATCTAGCACTTGTTACCATTGGTCAGTCTGGTCTAATCTTTGTTGTTGAAAGACACGGAACAAAGAATATTGATAAGATCGCTTGGATGGTAAGTGACGGTGGCTTCTTAACAAATAAACAAGCTGAGAAGATTGTTGCTAATGGTCTAATCCATACAGTAGATGTTACAGTATGTGACGAATCCTTTGATGCAACTTGCACAGTAGGTTCTATCAAGATTCGTAAGACCAAGAAGAGCGTTCTTCACTATGTTCCAGTTCTTTATTTAGATACTCTTAAGGTTAGTACAATTGAGCAAGCCGCTGAAACAGTAGATGCTACTGGTGGTCGTGGCAATGCTAAACTAATTACTTGGGACTTCAGTAAAGAAATCACACTATCTATTGAAGATGCATTATTTACACCAGCATCTATGGCTGCTATTTGGGGCGGCGAACATGGTGATGTTAAGAATGGCGTTAAGGATACACATCACATTGATAGAATGGAAAAGATCACTGCTAAGAGAAGCTTCATTGTACCAGCAGGTAATAGCCTAGGTACTCCTACTGAAGGCGATATTACTGCTCAGGCTGTTTACTATGATCCTCAGACAATGGAACCATTCCAAGATGGTACTCCAATTGCAGAGGGCGAAGTGATTTATAAGTTTACACGTTCTGTAGCTTATGATGATAATAGTATTGGTAATACAATTGAAATTTCTGCGGAGAAATTCCCTGGTACTTATCGTGTAGTAGGCGAGACTTATGTACGTGATAAGAAGACTGGTGAAGATCAGAGATTCCAGTTCGTTATTCCAGAGGCTAAACATTTGGTCGCTTAAGTGGAAACATTTAAGGCAATAATTAATTAATTGCTGGGAAAACTTAGGTCAAATAAACCACAACGCAGTCAGGAATGGCATTCGTGAAGGTTTGAAAATTATTTGATAGTAGAGTTAATCAGCAGCGCGGCGACAGCAATCGCAACGTTCAACGACTATTCCGAGAGGAAGTAGAGGTTAAGTAATCTCGAAATATTAAATACCTGAAAAGGTAAAGATATAGTCTTATCATTTGCGGTGACGCAAAGTTCTAGACAAAGTAATACGAATACTTTGAAAAAATAAATGAAAATGTCAGCAGAAGATACATCCATTACGCTTGAAGCGGATGGAGATCCAGTCGTAAACAGTAAAATCAAATGCGACTGTAAAATTGCTTAATTGCTGGGAACTCCTTAGAGCTAATAAAACTACAACATAATCTGAAAAGATAAGTGTGAATGTTAAAAATTTATTAGATTGGACAATCAGCAGCGTAGTACCTTAAAGGGTAAACGTTCAACGACTATTCCGTAAGGAAGTAGAAGTTAAATAACTTCGATGTGACAATTACTGAAAAGTAAAGATATAGTCTGAACTTCTATTGAAAGATAGAGATATAACAAAATTGGTTTGACTTTACAATGGATGTCCTTCGTCCAGACGATGGCGTAATGATGAAGTTCATTCAGTTTGATACAGTAGAAAACGAAGAAGAGAACGATGGTTCTACAATGGTTAAGGATACTGAAAACCTCAACCTACTTGACGATGCAGAAATGTATAAGATTAGTAGTGATACAGAGGAAGACCTAGCTATTGGTGCTACTGAATATTAATAGATATAAAATAAGGTAAAATGGTAAGTTGCAGCCATTGGCGATCTAATGGTCCAATGGCTGCTTTTACTTATCATAATTAAATACGGAGGTGAATGGAATAATGAATTTATTTGATCAATATGGTATTAAAGAAGTCGCTGACGTAACAATCTATAGTATTCATAAGAAAGAAGATGGTAGCGGCGAAACATATTATATGCCAGCCTTGTATCTTGATACTTTAAAAGTTACTACAACTGAAAAGACTGCTGAAAATACTTGGGCACAGGGCGGCCTAGGCAATTCTCGTTTGATTTCTTGGGATTATTCAAAGGAAATTAATATGACTCTTGAAGATGCTCTTTGTACTCCTGCTTCACTTGGTCTATGCTGGGGCGGCGTATTGAGTTCTGATTGGAAAGATGCGCAAGTTAATCACCAGTATGGAATTACTGATAGTGGTTGTGGCACTGAAAGAATTTCAAGAATGGAAAAATGCTTCTATCCTAGAAATGATATGGCAAATGCTACTGTTAGTTCTTTACTCCCTCGTGATGGAAAAGAAGACATTGCAGAAGATTGGAATGGCGATTTAGCTTACTTAACTCGTTCTTCTGTTCTTGATGGTACAGTAGTAAAAGGTTTTGGTTATGTAGATAGTCATCCTTATAAATGGCATTTAGAGATTGAAACTGCTGTTAAGTCTGTGGCTGTAGTTCCAGATAGATTCTATTCTACTCTTGGAAAAGGATATCCGATTAAGAAATTCCAGACTGTAGGGATTAATCAGCCCTCAGAGTCTTTTAAATATGAGATAATTTATAGACGTGGTGCAGATAACTATCCTTTTGAAGCTCCAAAAGCTAAAATTATTTATAATAGACAAGCAGCAGAAGAAGGAGAAAAAACCTTAGCCTGCTGGGATCAACTTGAAGCAATTTCTATGTTAGATGATATGGTAACATATCCTTTCTTAAAGATCAGGGTTTGTCTTGACGGTTCAATTAAAGCATATCTTGGTACTGAATCTGTTGATTGGGATTTGGAACGTACCATTGACGAAACTGTAGCTGATGCTGATAAATACTGGGTAGAAAATCCATATATTAATACTGAGCAATTTAGATATATTGATATGTGGGAACGATTTGATAGCATTAATGCTCTTTCTTATTATTTAATTACTAAATATGAGGAGAATATTTATTCTATTGGTCCGAAAGATATTAAACCAGGTATCCCATTAAATACATATACTGGAATTACCTATTATACCGTACCATCAGGCAGTTATAGTTTTGTAATAAAAGAAGGACAGGTTGTTAATATAGAAGTGTATGATTATGGTACTGATTCAGATACAATGGATGAAACAACAGCAAATGATGTTATTAATAAAGTTCCTGAAGATTTAACAGTTACCTTCACGTTGACAGAAGATTTGAATGTTCCAGCGAACAGTGAGAAAGAAGCTATATATATTGCATTTTTGTATGCATATGGTGCCGTAGATATTGAGAGCGTAACTGATGATTCTAATATTACTTATTATACGATTACTAAAAACTCTAGTGCAGATAACTGCGTAGTAGATAGTACATCTGAAGAAGTGACTTACAATGTTGGCGTTTTATCTGTTTAGTTTAATGAGATTGATAGTAGTAGCATTACAACCACGGGTGTCACACAAACAAACGTTAGAGCAGGTGACGCGCATGTTGGATTAGGCGACCCAAGCAATCCTACAAATGGTGTAGTTGGCTTAGATTATGACTTAACAGATTCAAACCTCGCTATTGATAGTGGAACCTGTGTTCCGTGTTGTAAGAAAGCTAATTTAAGTCGTGCAATTTGGGCATATGTAAATCCTAGAACAATGTCTCCTTATGATGATGATTATTGGTTCCATCAAGGTGAGCCATATCTTAAGAAATCACTATCATTAAGTGCTAAGAATTCTAAGCTCAAAGCTCAGAAAATTGTTGTCAACACTGGAGAGTTCCCTGGCATGTATAAGATTGTAGGTGAGACTTATATTAGATCTCGTGAAACAGGTGAGGATGAACGTGTTCAACTATCATTCCCATTATGTAAAATTAAGTCTGACCAAACACTAACGCTTGAAGCAGATGGTGACCCAACAACCTTTAATCTAGATGTTGAAGTTGCTGTGCCGCCAAATGGTGTTGCAATGGAAATTACATTTTACGATGTTGAAAAGGAAATGACTTCAAGTTGCAATGGTAGTAGAGTTGAAAAGGATGGTTCAACACGAGTAAGTGCGCAGTAAGGGAGGTGACGTTAGATGAATATATTTCAGCAATATGGTATTAAAGAAGTAGCTGATGTCTGCCTTTATGCAATTGAACTCGATGAAAACGACGATGAAGTTTATGTACCAGTCCTTTATTTAGATACGTTAAAAGTTTCTACTGTTGAGGAAACGGCTGAATCTGTATCTGCACAAGGAGGATTAGGTAATCCAAAACTAATTACTTGGGATTTTGGAAAAGAGATAACTGTAACTCTAGAAGATGCCCTCTATTCTCCTGCTTCTCAAGGAATGACTTGGGGCGGCACTATGGGCACAAAGACTCTTAAACTCTATTTAAGAAATTTCTTTGATAGAGGAACAGATAGCAAGAACCCAAATGCAAACTTACGTGGTGCTGTTCTAACGCTTGAAACATTTTCAGATTTCTGTGAGATTCCTGATAGATGGCCAACTTATGAATTAAAAGGTTCACAAAGTGACTAGAATACTACTGGTTACGTTGGCGGCACATCAATTTACTGCTGGCTTACTAGTGGTAATATTGTTTCTAATGATGGGAAGAAAAGGGTATATGTTGAAGATTTGATTCTGTTTTTTAGAGAACAAACTTAGAAATGGTATTTTTACAATGGTAAAGGACCGGTTGAAGATGTTGATGGATATATTGATACAATAGAGGATCCTTATTATATCAACGTCCAGTATGGTCGTGAAGCTTTTGAATGGATTCGTGATAATTTAAGCGGCGATAATATGGATAAGTGGCAAAAATATCTTGCTGGCACTTGGTCAGATGGTGGCATTCCAACTATGACTGATACAGAGACAAATGGTGTTGCTGATCCTTATAATTAGGATACAGAATCTAATTATCGTTGGACAGAGTATGAGGATGTTGCAAAACAAACCATTGCTGATTGGGTAGAGGATGCACCTTGCGAAGAATATGATAGAGGACCAATATATAATGTAATGGGCGCAGATTTAATTTTCTTAACACAGAATTTATATATCGATGGATATAGAACAGATAAGTGCGCACGTAATAGACTCTATAGTGAATTAACTGAAAGTGAAGAATCACTAGTTGAAACTGCTGGATATCAACCATATCGTTATAACGCATCTGTCGATGTAGTTTATAATACGAATATTGCGCCGCCGCAAGAAGTTATCTATCAAATTGACCATGATTTAGATAATGTAGTTTATCTTGATAGAATTGAAAAATGTAAAGCTTCATCTAGATTCTGTATTGATACTGATGTTAATATGAAACACGGTAATTATCGTTATATGGAAAAATATGCAAATACTGAGCTAACAGTATTTATAGACCCTAAGACAATGCAACCATATGAACCTAATACCGCAGAATATTATCGCAGAAATGGTCAACGTATCACAGGTAACTTACGTGCTTTTAAGCAATATGAAGTTTATTATAAATGGACTCGTACAAAAGCATATGAACATACTACTTTGGGCAAGCAAATTGTTGTTGATGCAACTCACTTCCCTGGTACTTATAGATTAGTTGGTGAAACTTATTCTAGAAGTCGTAAGACGGGTAAGGATTAGAGATTCCAGTTTGAGATTCCATTGTGCAAGATGGGTACTGAAAACAGTTTTACCCTTCAAGCTGATGGCGATCCAACAACATTTACAATGACTTTAACTGCAATGCGTCGTGCCGATGGAGTTATGATGAAGTTGACACAGTATGATGTTGCAGAGAAGAAATATGGTAAATATGCTAGTGGTAGTACTGAAATTACTCCTTATGATAGTACTTATGAACCAACTGATGAAGAGTTAGATGAGCAGAATGTTTCTTATACTTCTAGTGAGAGTACGACTACAAGTTCAAAAATTGTTAGCTTAGAGATTGTTGAACCTGAAGAAGGGACAGTTTATAGCTTATCTAATGGGGAGGATTCATTAACTAAGAATTCTGGTGAAGGTGACAATGATAAAATGACAATTGAAGTCGCTGCCACAGGACAAGTAACAACTACAACATCAACAACATGGACTCGTGATGAGGATTTAGATGAACCTGTTTCCTTTAGCTCAACTTCATCGTCAACATCTGCATAGACAATCTATTTGGATGCCGATGAGTATGAAGCAACTCTAGAACCAGTAACATAAAAGAGGTGATTAAATGAACATTTTCAATCAATACGGTATAAAGGAAGTCGCAGATGTTACTTTCTATTCAATTACCAGAGTTGGAGATGAAGAATTTTATACACCTGTTTTATTTTTTGATACATTGAAGGTTTCCACTGTTAAAAAGACAGTGAAGACAGTCAATGCTACAGGAGGAAAAGGAAACGGTAAAGTTATATCGTGGAACTTCGGTAAAGAGATTACTTTATCTTTAGAAGATGCTTTATTTTCAGATGCATCGTTAGATATGTTCTTAAATGGACGAATATAGACAAAATTAGCTGATTGGACTTCTGTAATTGCAAAGCTTAATACAGCAAACAAATATGGTAGATTACACTATTCAACTAAAGCTTATCCTTCGCCGCAATTGACAATGAGTGAATGGGAGATCGTTTTTAGATGCGCAGAGAAAGCTGGTTATAGTGCAAAGTATGGAGACGCAGGATTGACTTTAGACGCCAGTGATAATAAAGAATATTCATATAGATATTAGTATGATACCATTCGTGGTGATAAAGAAGGCGATTAGTTTGTCGCTGAGAATAGAAAATATCTGACACAAAAATATATGAATAGAAATCAATTGTCGCCGCAATCAAGAAATGTTGCATATTTTTATGATATAAACGATGGATATTCTGGTGTTGACATAAGAATTGTTGATGAGAAAGTTGATACAGATTTTACTGAAAGTGTTGAGACTGGAGGAACAAAAATCTATATAGAATCGTCAAATTCTTGGTACACAGAGGAGGCTGCGGCTGAATATATAAAAGCAAGAATTGATAATGCCGCAACTAATAATACCGTTGAAACATTAGTACTGAAAAAGAATATTTACGTACGTTATGTTTAGAATGGAAGTATTTGCTACAGAACAGGAACAATAACTGCTTGGATTAGTATAACAGCGCAAGGTTTTTACTGCCGAGCAACTTATTTAGAATTTTCTAATTCAACTGATGTTTTGAATAATCCTTACTGCGGCCGTGACACGTTTAATGACCATATATTCTACTATTTATTCCCAAACTATTTAGGAACTATAATAGATTTGTGCTATTGCGACTTGCAAGATAAATTCTATCTTGCTATGCCGCCGATAGTAATAAATGAAATTGTTAAAGAGATTGATTCAGTTCATAAGATTGGAAAAATTGAAAACGATCTCTATGACAGTTAGTATATAGATAGATTTGAAAAGTGCGTTGTTACAAATAGAGATGGATTTACAATTGATGCTGGATAGCAAAGAGAAAATCTAGTAAAGTATTATAATAATGTTACAGATGAGAGCTATACAATTTATTATGATGCTAAGACAATGTTGCCTTTGTTTACTGGTGAGAATTTTAATATTGAACCTTATACAAAGCAATATATTAAAAATACTGAATCAATTGAAATTACTGATTCAACTGTTTTATTGAGTATTTCCAAGTCAATTGAAGAAAAAAGTGCTTGCTACTATGATTTTCCATATCAAGTTGCTTATCAAATAGCATTAGTTGGTATTGATTTGATTAGTCTAATAGGCAATTCAATTGCTGATTGGGTGGCGGCGCAAGTTGAAGATTTTGATCATTTGGAAGATATAATCTTTATTGGTGGTCTAGATGAAAATGGATTGCCAGTAGGAATTACTGTTGAAACAGATGGATATACAATTACGAAAATTACTTTTGACACTAATTCATTATTAATCAAATATGTTCAAAAGAATCCAAATCTATTTAAAATTAAACGCAATACAATTTATTATAAATGGACACGTACTGTAGATGAAGCTGGTAGTATTTTTACAACAATTGGTACGGATTTAATAATCAGCGCAGATACGTTTCCAAGTGAATATAGAATTGTTGGAGAGACTTATATAAGAGAGCAAAAAACGGGAAAAGATTAGCGATGTCAAATCGTATTTCCTCGAGCAAAAATTTCTCCAGCAACAGATATTAAATTACAAGCTGACGGTGACCCCGTTACTTTTTCAATAGATGTAAATATCTTAATGCCGAAAGATAAAGTAATGATGGAATTAAGATAGTTCGATGTAGAAGAGGATAAGAGAGAGGGCGGCTTTAGAATTATACCTCAAGATAAACGATACTCTTATACTCCTACAAATCAGGAATACGTTGATACTGTTATTGATAACAACGAGATTTATTAAGGAGGTGAAAGAGTTGAATTTATTTGAAAAATATGGTATTAAGGAAGTTGCTGATGTTGTGTTCTATTCAATGAATTAGGTTGGCGATGATGAGATTGTTTATACTCCTGTTCTTTACTTAGATACATTAAAAGTTTCCATTTATGAAAAAACTGCTGAGAGTGTTTTTGCTACTGGTGGTTTAAAGAATAAGAATTTGATTAAGTGGAATTTTGGAAAATCAGTTCAATTGACATTAGAAGATGCGTTGTTCTCGCCAGCGTCTATGAGTATGATATGGGGCGGCAAGTTAGATAGTACTTTTAGTGATGCAACTTCTTTAGTAGCAAAAATTAATTATGCAAATGTATATGGTAGATTGAGGTATTCTACTAAAGCTTATCCTTCGCCGCAATTAACTAATGATGAATGGAATATTGTATTTAAAATTATTCAAAATAAGCTTGAAGGAACTACTTTGGATATTTTAGATAATGATGTTGCTAATACATTAGATGATGATTTGAAAACTGCTTTTATTAATAGATATTATGATAGACCTGTTCTATTTGATGGTGTCAATGATGTTGGCAGTGATACTGGGAAAAATGACTTATCTCAACCTTGGACTTATACCTACGACTTAGAGAATTTTGGTACTTACTTTGGCGCCAATTACTTAAGTGTTTCACAATTGAATTTAGAAGGGTATGAGAATATAAATGATCATTATGACGATAATGGCGTGCTTAAAGTTGGACATTATCGGTGGTATTCAGCTAAAGCAATGCCTGAGTATGTTATTTATATTATTAGAAATTCACTGAAAGAATTGAGTGATATTGGTAATATAAAAACTAATATTGGTGAAGTTGAAGTTGTAGATAGAATGGAAAAGTGTTTGGTAACTAAGAGAGATGGATTTAAAATTAGTACTAAAGAACAGCTTGATAATCTATTTAGATATTATGCGGATGATAGAAGTGAAACTTATAGTATTTATTATGATGCTAAAACTATGTTACCACTGCTTCATATTGAGGATGATGAAATTTAGGGATATAATTTAGAGAAGTTTTGGGAAACATCAACTTTGGTAAGTGAAAATAGGTATGATTATGGTAATTATTAGGAACTAGACGTTTATAGTTCTTATTCAAAATTATACTAGTACTTATTATATTTAATTTCAACATGGGATTCATCATCTCTTGGAGATAGTTCTTCAAAGGGTTATACAGTAACATTTTCTTTAGATAATGTTTATACTTATACTTTAGCATCTGCTTCGAGTGGAATTAATATTTCGTAGAATTCTATTTTGGATTATGAAGTTTTATATGAGATATTAGCTTCAATAGCAACAAATCGTGTTTTAACAAAAGAGCCAGATTATTATTTGCCACGTAGTGTCAGCTTGCTTTTGAATTATAGTACTGAAAATGGATGGTCAGCATTTGTTAGAGCAATTGGTTTACGAGAAAACGATTTTTCTTGGATGAATGATATTTTCAAAATCAAATTCGGTACTGTCTATTACAAATGGACACGAACTGTAAAGTATCAAGAATACGAAGATGATGCGGTTCTTGGTTCTTGCTTTACAATTGATGCGGATACATTCCCAGATGATTATAAAATAGTTGGAGAAACCTACATACGAAATCAAAAAACAGGTAAAGACCAGCGATATCAAATCACAATTTTTAAAGCAAATGTATCATCAGATACTTCAATAACTTTATAGGCAGACGGAGATCCAACGACATTCTCTATGACAATAGATGTGTTGGTTCCAGAGAATGACATAATGATGGAGATGATTCAACTAGACACAGAAGAAGATCGTTTCCAAGGTGGTACAAGAATTTTGCCGCAAAAGACAAAACTTACTTATACACCAGCAATGGAAGATTATGGAGACATTATTACACCTATAGACAACAACGAAATTTATTAATAATAAAGGAGGGCGAATTCTTGACAAGATTTGCCCTCTTGATTTTATAAAATAAAGTAGTGTTTTAATTACATTGATTATAGAATTGAAATGAATGGAGATGTTAAGATGGATAGATATGTTGGTATGAAAGAATTGTACGATGTTAATATTAGATTGAACTAGCCGCTTGAAGTCGGCAAGAGGAAATATGATATTAATGAGACAATTCTTAGTTTTAAGACTGCTGAGATTGCATAGCTTTAGGAAAGTAGAAGCTTAAAAACTGCAAGGGGTGGTTTTAATAATAATGTACTTTTAGATTGGGAAATTGATAAAGAGGTTTCATTTGCAATAACTAATGGAATTTTATCTCCTTTATCTTTAGCGATGTTAAGTAATTCTAAAATAAATGAGAGATAGAATAAATCTATTTCTTTTTAGGAGGAAGTCAATGTTATTGAAGATGATGGATATTGGTTTGCTGATCTAAAATATATACCAAATCATGTTGATGGCAAATGGGGAGTACAGGGTAATCCAGATGGAGAACAATTACCAATGGGTAGAAAGCCTTGGATACTTTTGAAACCTTTGCCGCCATGCCGTGATAGATTTATATTCTGTTATGATGTTGAGACAGGCAATAGAATAATGAATTTTGATATAGTTGAGAATAGAGTTATTTTTAAAGCTGAACATAGGAGAGTAATGGTTGATTATACTTTTGATTATGATGATGGTGTTAGAGAGCTTGATGTGGGGAATAGACTATTTAATGGATGGATGAGTTTAGCTGGGAAAATGACTGCAAAGGATTATGGGAATGGAGAATCGAGGACTGTTTTATTAGAGATTCCGAGATTAAGATTGAGCAGTAATTTGGCGCTTAAGTTGGGAAGTGGATATGAGAGTGCTGTTACTAGTGATTTTTATTTTACTGGGTATCCTGAGGAAGGTAGAAATAATGGGAGTGTTTGCAAGATTACGTTTTTGGAGACGGAGTTGAGTGGTGAGTATTTATGAGTGAAAACCTTTTGAATAATATCAAGGGTAATATAAGTAAATATTATTTTGGTCATTTGAATAATGAAGATAATCCTCTCTTAGAAAGTTGCAAAAAATTTGAAAAGGATATAAAATCTACATATAATGAACTCTCACGTGACATGAATAATAAAAGTAAACTTAATGATCTTTTTTTAGAAAAGATAAAAGAAATGAAAAAAAGAAGTTACAATTTAGAAAGACAGCTTTATGAAAAAAACAATTCCTCAGGAAATTATGATAGTATCAATAAAGTTTCATATTGGACTTCTATATATGGGTTAAATTCTTAGAAAATTGAAGATAAGAATGTTGAAATTGATGATAAAACTTGTTTTTAGCTTATTGTAGGAGAAAAAACTTTTTCATCTTTTTTAGATAAATATTTGGCAGGAAATAGGATAAGTTTATCAACTTTATATGGGGAAAATAAAGTTCCTAAAAAAGAAGGTACTAAGCAAACGGATATTAAGAAAGTAAAAAATAAAATAGAAAATACTCCTTTTAGCTTTAAGGCGGCAATAGAAAATAATAATAATTTAAAAAATGGAACAGAAGAAGAACTTATTAGTGACTTTAAAAAAAGAGTTGGCGGAATTAAAACAGAATCAGACAAAACTGGGAGAAAAATGATGAAATAGTCTTTTAAAGAAGCTTTAAAAAAATAGGGCATGAGAAACGGTGTATATTATTTAATGATAGGTGAGAGTGGAAGTGAAAAACCTTTTATTACAGTTACTTTAGAAGAGAATTAGAATAGTGAAGAGGGACAATAGGGCGAAGAATTAAGAAATGCTTTTTTATCAGCGATAGAACTTTTTAATATAAATAAGAATGGGGATAATAGTTATGATTTTAATGAATTAGGATTAGGCACAATAACTATAACTGATAAAAATGATGGTAAGGACATACTAAGTGAATATAAGAAAAAAGCTAAAAAATATGTAGGACAAATTCACTTTGATAAAATTACTTTCTCAAAAGGGAGTGAGAGTGGAACAATAGGTTTAGTTGGTGAAGTTTTGAGATATGAAGGTTTTTCTTCTTTTAAGAATATTGAACACCTAGGCCCTGTTTAGGAAGTATATACAAACAGTACAGGAGCAAAAACAAATGTGGGTGAAAGTATATCAGATATTGGGTTTTCTTTTGAAGAGCAAAAATTAGGTGTAAATATTAAGCATTATGTTTCACAAGACACAAGCGTTGAAATTTATAAAGGAAATGAGGGTGTATCTCTTTTTGAAAGAAATATCGTAAGATATCTTAGTAGTAATGAAATAGAAGTTTTTAGATTTATTTTTAGTAATAAGAATATTCTTAAAGAAAGCATGACTTTTGACAATTTTTCTAATAGTTTAAAGGAAAAAGCTAGTATTCATTTTGATGGTTTTATCAGAGAGTATAGTATACTTTCAGGAAGAGAAAACATTTTTTATTTAATTAATAATTTAGTTATTCCTTCATCAATGATTTTCGAAAAAGTTTATAATTTTTTTAGTGAAGATAATAATGAAATATCTAAATATTTTCAAATAAATAATATAGATTTCCCTTCAAAAATGTAGACAAAAAAAGAAGATTTTCCTGAAAGAAATTTACTTGAAAATATTTTTTCTTCTCCTGCATTAAAAATAAAATTTACTGGATTAAAGATTTAGATTGCAGATTATTTACAAAGAGGTGATATAAATGGCAAGTAATCAATCAACATACACTTTAAACCTTGATCTTAACGTTGATGACGCCCTAAAACAATATCAATCAATGATATCTCAAATGCAAAAACAAGGCGGCTCAACCTCTTTAATGTCAGGTTTACAAAAAGAACTGTCTTAGCTTCAAGCAAAGTTCTCTCAATTAAGTGCAAAAGGAACTGCAGGAGTTCTTGATTCAAAATCAATTAAATCCTATGAACAAGAAGTAGCTAAATTAACTACACAAGCACAAACATTGGGAGTTAAACTAAAACAAGCTAGTAGTTCTGGAAATAATTTCCCAAACAGTGAAGTCAATACAATGACGAAAAACTTGGAGAAAGCAAATACAAAATTAACAGAACTTTCAAAAGTTAGACTTGATAATTTAACTTCAAATCTTCAAGCAATGGGATTTTCTGATTCTGAAATAACAACGCTTCAAAAAACTATTAAGAAATATGGAGATCTTGAAAAAGCTATTAAGAAAGCAAAGCAAGCTCGTAAAGAAGAGTCTACAGCGGCAGCAGGGAATCGAAATGCAGTTAAGCCATAGGTTTATTAGGACTTTGCGCAGACATCTGGTTCTCAAGTTATTCAAGGACAAACTGCTACTGCTGTTCAATAGAAATTAACAGCCGAACTTAATCTAGACGATACTAAAGCTTAGCAAGTCATTGAGGAATTGAATAAGAC
>MOYD01000025.1 GCA_001899395.1 Candidatus Gastranaerophilales bacterium Zag_111
AAGCCGCTCGTTACTGGAGCTTTCCAAAATCAACTTCAATTGAAGAACGTAAATTAAAAGCTCGTGAAATGTGTCTGTCTACTCGCTATCTAGGCGCACGCAAGATGGATGGAGCGTGGAATTGTCTTATTAAAGACCTAGATGGTAACTTTCATTTGAGAAGCCGTAAGGAATCAGTTAATGGAGGCTTTACCGATAAAGCTGAGTGGATTCCTCAGATTACAGCAGAACTAGATTATCTTCCAAATGGAACAGTTCTAATTGGAGAAATTTATCTGCCTAATGACGAAGGCAGCCGTAAGATTACTTCAATTCTCAACTGTCTTAAAGATAAATCACTTAGCCGCCAAAAGGAAAAACCATTGCATTTTTATGCATTTGATATTATTGCATATGGCGGCAAAGCAATTAATAACAAACCTTTTGAACAAAGAATTGCAATATTAAATCAATTGGAAGAATCAACTTATGTTCAAATTGCTGAATACAAAGAAGGAACCGAACTGTGGGAACTCTATCATAGTGTTCTTGAACAAGGCGGCGAAGGAATTGTTATTACCAGAAAAGATTATACTTATGAGTTTGGAAAGAGAACTGCTTGGAAAACTTTGAAGATGAAAAAGGAACTTCAAGACACAATTGATGCTTTTATTGATGGCGCTTATAAACCAGCTACTCAACAATACAATGGAAAAGCAATTGACACTTGGAACTATTGGTATAACCAAAAGACGCAAGAGAAAATTGAAGGACAATATTATCAAGAATATGTTAGTGGCAAACCTATCATTCCAGTAACAAAAGCTTGGTTCAATGATTGGGCTTCAGCAATTAGTTTCTCTGTGTATAAAGAAAATGGAGAAGCAGTTCATATTGGCTATATTAGTGGAATTACAGATGAAGTTAAACGAGATATTGTTTTTGCCCCTGAGAAACTTATTTATAAAGTAGCTGAACTAACTGCAATGGAAATAGAGAAAATAGATGGACATTATAGTTTGCGCCATGGAAGAATTTTACAATTCCGTGATGATAAACTTCCAAAGGATTGTTTTTTCGAACAGATTGTAAACTCTAAAAATTAAAATATAATAGGCAAAACTTCACATACTTTTGAGAGACTTCTATCGTCTCTCAATTTTTTATAGTTGTGAGGTGATTAAATGAAATACACACATGAAGATCCAAATATCCCTCAGCCAGTTAAGCGGCCGCCAGTTCTAAAGAGAATTGAAGAGCCTGCGCCGCCAAAGCATACACAAATTCAGCCACGCTGTGTTACTTGTGAGCATTTTAGTATGTGTAAGTATAAGGAACATTATCTGAAAACAATTACTTTAATGCAAAATACTCTTGGCGCGCCCTCTATAGATTATGAATTAACCGACAAATATCTCACAATTCCAAAATTTGTTGGTTTTAGTATCGGTCAGGGACTTAGATTCTTTCCAAAAGAAATTGAATTCTATAATACTGAAAAGGGATACTACTATGCCGCAAAATTTAATGGTATTAACTTCGTGAATATTATTTATAATAAACAAAAATACTATATTCTATTACAGTTTGAATACAATGAGGAAAATGAAGCATATGAGTTGAAATCTTCAAAAGAAGCATTTTATAGAGTTGAGTTTGACTTAACAGATGAGTCAACTGAAGATTTGTTGAGTGGTTTACTTGAATGGCGTAAAGCAGTTCTTAGTAAGAAAGCATTGCCTGTTCCGCCGCCACCTAAGAAAGAAATTATAGATACAACGCATTTCTCAGCTTCTCTTGATTGTGATGTTTATAGCTGGACAAAGGAATCTTATGACGATGCGGTTAGACGCCTATCTCTTGAATATCCAAATGGAATTCCATTAAATGATAATGATCCTGCTTCGCCGCTATATCATATAGTAACATATCATGTTGAAGATAAACCAGTTCCATATTCTCCTTTGTATAGACAACCAGGTGTTGCTGATTGTCCTATAGAAAATCCTAAGAAAAAGGCTCGGCGGCGCAAGGACTTATGATGTCGAGAGGAGAGTAGAAAATTGTTAAGATTTTTAGGGAGAACAAGATTCAATTTAAGTAGGAAGTTAGCTTTCCAGACTTAAAATCTTTAAAAGGAAAACCATTAAGATTTGATTTCGCTGTCTATAAGAACAGAAAATTAGTTTTCTTATTGGACTTCGATGGAGAACAACATTTCCACTATTGTTCTTATTTCCATAAAGTTCTTAGTGATTTTCGTTATCAATTGAATAGAGATCAAAAAAAGAATTCTTACTGTCTAAGAAAGAATATTCCTCTTATAAGAATTCCTTACTGGGATTTTGATAAACTGAATCTCCAAAGAATTTTAACAGAACCTTCATATCGTGTTCATTCAAAAAATCACAACACTCTACTTTATCAAAAGTATTAGGGAGGTGATTTGAGATGACAGTTCTTCTA
Source organism: Candidatus Gastranaerophilales bacterium Zag_111 (assembly GCA_001899395.1). Taxonomy (GTDB): domain Bacteria; phylum Cyanobacteriota; class Vampirovibrionia; order Gastranaerophilales; family Gastranaerophilaceae; genus Zag111. Next base: position 2,446 of record MOYD01000025.1, read on the forward strand.
ACTATAAGCTCTATTTGCGGCGCCATAGTAACTATACTAGGGTTATTAACTCTATTGTGCAAGTGGCCCGCAAAGTGGATTAGAAAGGAGTCAAGGGAAAATGTTGAAAAAATTGTCGGTGAACAACTGAAGGAGATAAAGGAGGAACTGGCAGGACTAACAAAAACAGAAGGAACAGATGAAGAAGCTACTAAAGCTATGTTACGCCATGAAATTACAGAAATCTATGAAACCTATGGTAAAGAAAAAGTACTTCCATTAACGACAAAACAAGACTTATGTAGCTTATATGAAGTCTATTGTTCATTACATGGGAACTCATACGTTCACCAAATATATGAAGAGATGCTAACATGGAATGTCAAATAAATGTCATTGAAGTAGATAAAGAAATTTGTCTACTTCATTTATTTGACTTTTGAACAAAATTATGATATAATATAGTTATAAAATAGAAAGAGGTGAGTACTCTTGTTTGTAATTAAAAAAGGAAAACTTGTTGAATTTGAACAAAACAAGATTAGAAATGCTATCATTGCGGCTTGGAATCAAGTTGGAATGCCAAATTTTAAACAAGTTAATGAGATTACCAGAGATATTACTGAGGAACTTGTCAATTGGAATGAGAATATTCCTGTTGAGGAGATTGAGAATTTAGTAATGTCGTATTTATATAGATTAGAGCCTGAGGTTGCTAGGAGTTATTCAGCTTATAAAATTAAACGAGAACAGCAAATAGAAAATCCGTCTGAAATTGATAAGGTTTTGTTAAATAGCTTAGAAGTAAGCCAAGAGAATGCTAATAAAAATACTCAATTTGCACATATAAAAAATGCATATCTTGCGGAGATTCCCAGTAAACAAGCCATGAGAGAGGCTCTGCCAGCCGACTGCTTAGAAGCGCATGATCGTGGTGCGATTCATTTTCATGATAGTAGTTATAGCATAAGACCGATTCATAATTGTTTTGATGTAAATACTAAATTTATTACTTCAGATGGTTTGAAGTCTTTTGCTGATTTTAGAAACGGAGATAGAGTTTCTGTTTTAAGCCTTGACGGTCAATATCACAATGCAATTGTTAAGAGTTTTGGAAAACAAAAGTTATATAGATATACTTTTTATAATCTAAAGAAAGAGCATACCCATGATGTACTTGCAACAGAAAATCATAGATGGATACTTAAAGACGGAAAAGAAACAACAAATCTTTCAATTGGCGATAAATTAATTAAACCACCTGTGATTTATAAAACATACATAACTGATGAAGAATTTTTTGAATTAAATGAAAATTACAGAGAGCGATGGTGTCAAGGCTTTGCATTAGGTGACGGTGTAGTTGAATGGAACTATCATGCAGATGGAACAAAAGAATTTGCAAAAAGAACACATATAAGATTATGCGGGAAGAAAAATAAATATTTGAATAGACTCTTATCAATAAAAAATGGTAAAAAAAGAAACACATATTTTGATAATGGAGATCAAGAGGTTGTAATATTTAATTATCAAAAAGAAATTCCTGATTTTAATGATTTATTGGAACTTCAATGTTTTATTAATGGACTATATTGTGCAGATGGACGTACCCCCAAAAAGAATAACAATAGTAAAATTATTCAGTCAAGTAATAATAAAGTAATTGATTTTATTAGACAATATGCAGATACCGCAGGATTTTATATAACATCAGAGAGAGATTATTCAGGAAGACGTACTAACTTAGCAACACGCGGATATACAATTAGCTTTAGTTTTAATCCTGATTTTCATTGTTCTTATACTGTAAAAAACAAAGAATTTGTAAGAGAGGATGAAGTATGGTGTTTACAAGTTGAAGATTCTCATAATTTCATTCTCGAGTGGGGCATTCCCACTGGAAATTGCGAGTTACTTAACTTGGACGAACTTTTGCAGAACGGATGTGAGATTAACTCTGTCTGGATTGAGAAGCCAAAAAGCTTTAGAACGGCATGCACCGTTGCCACGCAGGTGCTCACGCACGTAGCTGGGAACACTTATGGGGGATGCACAATCAATTTATTGCATCTGGCAAAATTTGTCGATTTAAGTAGACAAAAGATTCGTAGACAAGTAATGCAAGAGATTAGTTTATTGCCTTTAGGAATATCAGATCCAGATTATCTTAATGATAAGATTAATCAAATTGTAAATATGCGGCTCAACGATGAAATTGCTCAAGGTATGCAAACTTTTCAATATCAAACTAATACACTTTGTTCATCTGTTGGACAAGCTGTATTTTTAACTGTATCTGTTTATTTGAATGAAGACCCAAAATATACAGATGATTTAATTTTGATTTTTAAGGAAATGTTACGGCAAAGAATTCAAGGATTAAAAAATAAAAATGGCGTTTATGAAAATCCAAACTTTCCAAAGATTCTTTATATGCTAGATGAAGATACAATGGAAGGCGGAAAGTATTACGATGTTACAAGATTATGTGCAGAATGTAGTGCTAAGAGATTAGTTCCTGATTACATGAGCGTTAAGAAACATATGGAACTAAAAGGTGTTGTAACGCCATCAATGGGTAAGCGTAAACTACAGCCCATTTCAAATTTCTCTAATTCGGCTAGGACTTTTTAAGTTGAGGCCGAGCTAATAAAAATGTGTATCGACTATTCCGAAAGGAAGTAGCTACCTTATGGCGGCGAAACAAGAAACATAGATGATATAGTCAGTGCTTTTGGTGACAAAAGAAATAAATGTGTAGAGCTTTATTAAGTCCTTATAAAGATGAAAATGGTGATTTAATTACTTGGTCCCGTTTTAATTGCGGCGTTACAACCTTAAATCTTCCTTATATAGCAATGGAAAACAACCCAGAACGTTCAGAAGAAGTATTTTGGAAAAATTTAGACCACTACCTATCAATTGTAAATAGATGTACGATTTGGCGTGTTAATCATGTAGCAAAAATAAAATCAGATGTTTGCCCAATTCTATGGCAACAAGGCGGCTTAGCAAAGTTAAGGCCTGGACAAGATTTATCAAGTTTAGTATATGGCGGCTATGCAACTGTTACAACAGGGTATAGTGGACTTTATGAATGTACTAAGTATATTACAGATGAAGGACATTGGGAAGAAAAAGGTAGAATCTTTGCGAACAAAGTTCTTGATAAACTAAATGAAAATAATAAGAAGCTTTCAGAAGATTTAGATACTTCAGTCGCTTTATATGGTACGCCGCAAGAAACTTTAGTAGATAAGTTTGCTAAAGCTTGTATTAGAGATTTTGGTCATGTAGGTGATTTCTCAGATAGACACTATGATACAAACTCATATCATGTTCCAGTGTTTGTTAATATTGATGCTTTTAACAAGCTAAAAATTGAAGAAGAGTTCTCTGATAAAACACTTGGCGGGAGTATCAGCTATATAGAAACACCCAATATGTCAGGAAATATTGATGCAATGCTAGAATTAATTAATTTTATAGGTGATAATTGCTTATATTCAGAAATAAACTCTGAGATATCTCATTGTGAAAATCCTGAATGTATGTTTGAAGGGTATGATTTCAAAAAAATTGTAACAGATGATGGTATTAAATGGCAATGCCCCATTTGCGGCGAGACTGAACGTGTACGAACAAGTTATAGGGTATGCGGATACATATCAAATCTAACCCAAGTGACGCGAGGAAGGGCTGAAGACATATTCGACAGGGTTAAGCACCTAAATATCGAACAATCTGGAAAGGAAGAATAATGTTAAATTTTTTCTATTTTCTAGTGGCTTGTGTTTGTGGAACTTTTATAATTAAGTTTTTACTAGAAACATTACAAGTCTATATTACAAAACAACCAAAGAAACGTAAGAGTCGATTAGACCCTTATTTCAGTCAGGAGGCAATAAATAAATTAAATGAAAAATAAAAAATACTTTATTAAACAAATTCCCTTCCCTCCTGCATATTAGTTTACTTGCCAGTATCATTATTCACATCATGCTTTTAAGGGTGCAAAGATTAATCTAGGAATATTTAGATTGGATAATAATCAAATGGTCGGCGTTGCTCAATGGGGACACGCCGCCGCACCTAATATTAGATTAGACAGATATATAAAAGAAGAAATATAGCATGATGAG
>MOYD01000026.1 GCA_001899395.1 Candidatus Gastranaerophilales bacterium Zag_111
ATTTTAGCGTTGATAGATTGAATATTTTGATTGTAAACAGTCTTGTCGTAGTTGTATTGGTTCATAGCATCGTTGTAGGCATTGTCATCACACTCAGTGGTGGCAGTTAGAGTGTATTCGGTACCGATTTCGTTGCCGTTGTCATCAAGCTTGATAGAGCCATCCGCGTTGGTTTCGTAAACGATAACACTAACGTACCTGCCTGAAGTGTCTTGCTGTACCCTAGCTTGCGCATTTTTAATTTCACGCGATTCAGTAGTGTTGCCATAAACGTAAGACTTAATCCCTGATAAAGAGGCATCAGTCTTGTCAGAGTAGTCCGCATTAACAACTTGATCTTTGTTGAAGAATACCGGTTCATAAGACCCTGTAGAAGAATTCTTTTGGTATTTAACAAACCATTCAGCCTGCCCGTATTTTTCAGTAAGCATAGTAAGATATTGGTCTTCCATTTTAAGAATGTCTTCAACCTCAGAAGATTCCATACCTGCAAAATAAGGATCATTCTTAACATCTTCGTAAGTAGTCCCTGCTTTCATTTCTCTAAGAACGGTAGCACCTACGTAGTAAGAATAGTTACCTTCATCATCCGCTTTTCTTGTGGTAACTACAGAGCCGTTAGCTACAACACTTTCAGTTTCGTAAGATTGCGTGTAGTTGAGAATGTAGTAGCCATTTTTCTGAGCAATGAGGGAGTTTATTGTGTTGGTTTCAGAGCCGTCAGTGAAGGTGTAAGTAGTCTTGGTGTAATCTTCAGAAGACGGCGGAGTAGGGACAGTCATGTTGCATAACTGCGAATAGTAGTTAGAGGATTCGTTAGATAGCGTAGTTCTTTGTTGGTTAATTTGCTGTCCTTCGTATTCGACGTTAGTTTTTCTAGCTGTAAGACTAAGAAAACGCGCTTGCGATGCTGCCATACCCATAGATAAAATCCTTTCAACTTGAGTTTCCTATGGAGTATAAGACGGCAGGAAGTGCCAAAAACTTTAATAACTTACCCTCTTTTTGTAATATTTCGTTACAATAAAGCTCATTATTCTTTATGTAATGGTCCGTGCGGAACACCCATACCAAAGAAGTTTTTCACAAATTCATAAGCAGCATAAACTCCCAAACCGCCGGCACAGATTTTTGAAGGAAGTCCTTTTGTCAATAGTGCCCCTAAGCCAAGACCAAGCGGAACAATATGACTTACAAGCATTGAGCAAAATCCTTTAATATAACCTATTCCGGAATTTATAAATCGTTTATAACCCTGGTCAAGTTCCATCCTATAAGAAGCGTCTTTAATACCTTCCTGGATTTTACTCATGTTTGTTGAGTAGAGAGTATTATTTAGATAAAAAGCGCTGGAGTAGGCGTCTTTTTCGCTGGCATAGAGGTCTGCTTGAACTTTACCGATATAGTGCGCGTCATACCCAACATACGCAAGTGCGGCTAAGCCCGCGCCTTTTCTTAGAAGATTGCCGGCATTTGCCCTGTTAAATATTCTGTTTATGCTTCGCATTATTTGCATGGTTAAGCCTTTTTAGTTTCCTTTGTTGATGTTTCTTTTTTTGGTTTGTCTTTTACTTCAAATTCTTTTTCTACCTGTTTGCCGGACATTTTAAGCAGTACATTGCTTGCATCTATTGCGTCTTGACCGTATCCGCCTGTGGTTTTTTGGATGTTTTGTAGAACTCCGACTGTGTAGTCGTCGCCTTTACAAATTCTTGAATCAAGCGCTGTAAGGGCAATTATTCTGATTTCTTCTGAAGGGTCTTGGAGCATTTTGTTAATCAAAGCTGTCAAAGCCTTGTCATCATGCCTTGATTCATCTTCTTCAAGTCTTGCGTAAACTTCTTTTGCAGCAGACAGACGAACTGCTTTTTCCTGACTGTTCAGATAACTTTCAAGATTTCTTATATAATCGTCTGTTAGTTGAACAATTTTACGTTTTTCAGTCTTTTTCTTTTCGTCTGTTTGGGTTGATGTATTGTTATTATTTGTTGTTATTGTTGTGTTGTTGTTATTATTATTATCACCCATTGTACCGGTGTTTGTTCCTGTATTAACAGGTCCATTTATGGTTCCTCCGGAGTTGTTAATGTCTCCGCCGCTGGTGTGAATTTTGCCGTCTGCACCCATTTGTCCGGTGTAATAACCTGACGGGTAACACGGTGCATTAACATTATAAGTTGGAGCTTGGGCTCCCGGAGTTTGGACAGAAGGGTTAAAAATCTGTATTGTCACACCTGACGCCGAAAGCGGCATATTTTGAGTTTGTTGCGGCACCGGTGGATAAACAGTATTTTGAACCGGATTGTAACAAGCCGGATACTGTTGCTGAGCGACCGGCTGCGGACAAACATTTGAAGTTTGCTGAGGTTGACCTGTCGGATATAGCGGATATTGTGCAGGTTGTGTTTGTGGTGCAGCATTTGAAATATTCGGATTAGTACAACTATTAGCACTAAACTGTTGCGGCTGAGTTTTTATCTGGTTTGTATTTTGCCCCAAAACTTGCATAACACGTATTTTCCCTAAATTCTACCTAATATTATAAAGTATTTATCTTGGAAAAATTTGCGCATGTGTAAAGTTATGTAAAATTTGGGTCACTTTACAAAATCAGCAAAAAGTGCTAAACTTATTTTGAACAAAGAAAAAGGAGAGTTAAACATGCTGAAATTCAACTATATCAAGAAAAACGGGGGGGGGGCAGTCGTTAAAGCTCTCCACTAAGGGCTTTTACGCATTTACACTAACCGAAGTACTGGTCGCGGTGGTAATCGTTGGTGTAATCGCGGCATTGGTTTTACCAGTCGTATTAAGTCATTATCAGGAAAAATCATTTGAGCAAGCATTCAAACGCGAAACTCAAACAATCCAAAGCGCCGTCGAAGGTCTTGCCGTAAACGAAAACAAAGCATCATTTTTTGAGACAATGATGTATACCTTGGAAGAGCCAACATCATATACAGATAGCGCGGAAAAGTTTATCAAAACCTATCTACGCCCATCCAAATTATGCGGCGATAATAACGGCGATTGTTTTGCAACAAGATATTATGAATACAAAGACAACGACAAAAAAGTTTACACCCCAACGTACAAAGGTTCATGTGCGAAACTTAAAAACGGTGCTTCAATCTGTCTAACCCCTCAAACCGGCGCTCAGGCAATAAAAGGACTAATAGATATAAACGGTACCAAATCTCCAAACGTATTAGGAAAAGACTTACGTACATTTACAATAGATGTCCAAACTCGAGCAGGGAGAAACACAGAAGTAGCGGCGGTGTTAGAAACGGAATTTGCGCCAATCCGAACAGACGAAGGAGAACCGGTAGACCCATGTGAAGGTCAAACCTGTGGCTGTGGCAGCTTGCCGCCATGTGACCCATGTGAAGGAAAGACTTGTGGATGTGGAACGTTGCCGGATTGTCTTCCGGATTGTAATCTACTAAATTCTAATGAATGGGATGAAACTTGTTGTCAGGCATATCCGTCCAGAATAACANNCAGCTTGTAAACCTGGGGTGACTTTAAGTGTTGAATGCATGAATCATGTTGGCTTTGGCTCGAATAGAATAATATGTAGAATAGGAGCAGAAAATGGTAAATTTAGTGATATGAGAGAAGATACAAAAATAACATTATTTTATGGTAGTTTTCAGTCAGATGCTTCTTTTAACGCATTTATGACTCCAAGCTGTGAATATATTCAAAAAGTATATGAAGACGAAAACAACTGTGTAGGTTCTAATTTTTGCGGGCATGTTACTGCTCCTGTTTCATATGGGAGACCGTTTGAATATACATTAAGTCGCAATACTCCGGGAAGTTATCTAGAATTGGAGTTGGCAAATGGAACAGAGTATATTTGTAAGGATCCGCTACTTAACAACGCTAGGGTGCTTTGTATTGGACAAAGTAATTCTTCATATGGTAAGTTATGTGGTAATGGTTTCACTCTTATTAAACATAATCTTTAAACTTAATAAGATTTATTTTGTTGTATTCAAAACATATTTTGCAGCAGCTGTAGCGGGAACAACAACACTGTCATAAAGTCTTATAGGATAAATATCTGTAATATCTTTTACTATGCAATTATTTGCCGAAAGTGAATTTGAACCTGTTTTACATCCGATTTCTTTATTGGGAAGACTTACACCATTTACATCAATAAATCCAAGACACATACTTGTACCGTTTCCGTTTGCCAGTTCTGTTTCTATTTTGTGACCAATTAGTAAAGAGCATGGAACGTATCCCATTTGTTTGTGTATAGCAACTATTGTGCCGTCCGATAAGATATAAGCTTGATATGTATCAATTTTCCCGCCGGACTGGACATTGAGAAATAAATCAGGTGTGACTGTGTAGTTCGGTATATCTCCTGCACTACTGTAGTATTGCGCTCCGGTTAATGTACCGTTTAGAATTGCGCAAACAGACATTGTTGTATCAGGATGTTCAGTTCCGCCGTTTGCTCCGCATACCCTGTTTATGCCAGCATAATCAAAACCATATTGAGCTTGAGACATTCTGGCAGCTTGCGATAGGGTGCTAATTGTCTTTTTGAATTTTGAGCGATACTGCTGACTTCTGGTGTTTGCAATTAATGTAGGAATAGTCATAGCCGCAACAACACCTATTATGCCAAGTGTAATCAATACTTCTGCTAAAGTAAATCCAAAAAATTTACGCATAAATTACCTCCTTTTTGTAATGTATCACCTTACATATTTTATTATATTATTGTTGCAAAATAAAGTCATGTCAAGACTTCAAACATTAGGGCAAAATATAAAATTTTATAGAAAATCAAAAAAATTGTCGCAAAATCAGCTTGCCGAAATTTTGGATTTTTCAAGAGAACACCTTGCCTGTGTTGAAACAGGCAAAGAGTATATAAGTTTAAGAAAATTATTTCTACTTGCTGATACCTTAGATGTTCCGCTTAATAAACTTATAAATTTTGAATAGTAATATGAGTAATTTGTTATAGAGAATATAATATCTATTGAATTTTTCTTTTATCAATGTGCTTAATTCAAAGCCTTAAAATTTTTCATAGATTGACAAGACAAACATAATTGTATAGCATGAATGTATTGGAGTTAAAAATGGCAGAAGATTTAACATTATTTGAAAATAGAAGAATAAGACATATTTATTATGAAGAAAAAGAAACTTATTACTTTTCTGTAGTGGATATCGTTGCAATTCTGATTGAAAAGGATTATCAGAGTGCAAGGAAATATTGGAACAAATTGGCACAACGCTTGCGTGACGAGGGTTCAGAGCAGACGGTGACAAATTGTCACCAACTGAAATTAGAGTCGACAGACGGTAAAAAATATAAAACTGATGTCGCAGATATAAAGACGATTTTCCGTATAATTCAGTCTATACCTTCCAAAAAAGCTGAACCTATTAAACAATGGCTTGCAAAAGTCGGTCAAGAGCGAGTTCAGGAAATGGCAGACCCAACAACTGCCATAGATAGAGCAAGAGAAATCTACAAGAAACTTGGTCGTTCTGATAAATGGATTCACCAAAGAATTACAGGGCAGGAAACCAGAAATAAACTTACTGATTACTGGAAAGACCACGAAATTACGGAAGGTGAAGAATACGCTATCTTAACTAATATTATTCACCAAGAATGGAGTGGGTTGAGCGTTAAAGAACACAAAAATCTTAAAGGTTTAAAATCCCAAAATCTAAGAGACCACATGAGCGAAGCTGAATTGATTTTTACAGCTTTGGCAGAATTATCTACAAGACAGGTTGCAGAAAGTGAAAATGCAACGGGCTTGAATGAAAACAAAAAAGCCGCAATTAAAGGCGGTAAAGTTGCAAACAGAGCAAGAATTGATTTTGAAGAAACAACAGGACAAAATGTTGTAACAGGCGATAATTTCTTACCTAATCAAAGAAAAGCTAAGCAAATAGAGAAAAAGGATTAGTCTTTGTGGGATAATTGACTAAAAGGAATAATATAGTGGAAGACAAGGGCAAAAAAACTTCAATTAAACTTTTTGAAGATTACAAAGTAAGAACTTCGTGGGATAGAGAAAAAGAAACATGGTATTTCTCTGTTGTAGATATTGTAGGGATTTTGTCAGAAAGTGTCAATCCTAACAATTATTGGAAAGTGCTAAAAAATAGACTACGCAAGGAAGGTAGTCAGTTGGTTACAACTTGTAACCAACTGAAAATGCAATCTTCTGATGGTAAATTCTATAAGACTGATGTTCTTGATACTGAGGGCGTTTTAAGACTTGTTCAATCCATTCCAAGCCCTAAAGCAGAACCTTTTAAACTGTGGCTTGCTAAAGTCGGGAGTGAACGACTTGACGAAATGCAAGACCCTGAAATTGCTATAAATAGAGCATTACAATATTATTTAGCTAAAGGATATTCTCCTGAATGGGTTAATCAAAGATTAAAATCTATCGAAATCAGAAAAGCCTTAACCGATGAATGGCAAAGAAGCGGAGTAAAAAATACCGAATATGCTGTTTTAACTGATATTCTAACTCAGGAATGGTCAGGCATGAAAACTCGTGAATACAAAGATTTTAAGGGATTAAAAAAGGAAAGTCTTAGAGATAACATGTCTAATATGGAGCTTGTTTTGAATATGCTTGCAGAAGTTTCAACCACAGAAATTTCAAAACAGAGAAACCCTAAAACTTTAGATGAAAATAAATCAGTTGCTAAACAAGGCGGTAGTGTAGCAAAAGAAGCTCGTAAAAGACTTGAATTGGAAACAGGTAAGCCTGTTATAACTGATGAAAACTTTTTACCTAATAAAAGAAAAGCTAAGCAAGTAGAGAAAAAGGATTAGTATTAAAAAATGTCGAAGATGGGACTCGAACCCACAAGGCGTTAACCACACGAACCTGAATCGTGCGCGTCTACCAATTCCGCCACTTCGACATTTTGTCATGTAATATTCAATTATCAAAAATACTGTAATGTCTACGCGGCGGAAGTTGACTTTCGTCAACCCTCTCGCAAAACGATAATTAATCGTTTTGCTGCGGCAGAGTGCCACTTCGACATGTTGTGAAATAATATTCAATTTTCAAAGATATATTTATTCTACAACAAAAATATCGTTTTTTCAAAAACTTTTTCTTATTATAAGATTTTTAAATAACCGCGTTATTCAATATCATAAACCGCTGTTTTTATGGTAAAATATTATTGTGAAAAATTTTGTCAAACTATTTTTTACAGTTTTAATTTTCTTTTTGTCGCTTGCAACAGTAAGTGCCAATGATTTCGTACAGCCTGATTTTGATATCAGCACAATATCTGCAGCTCAAATTCAAATTAATATTGATCCGGGTGATAATGAAAAATATATTACAGCTGTAAACAATCAAGGTCAGGAAATTTTTGCAAATAACCAGAAAAAAGATGACCAAATCGGAGGTTCTTTTGACAAGGTTAGCGCTCAGAATAAATCAGTTAATAAATTTTTTAATTCTAAATATAATAAAATAAACAATAAAAAATCTTATAAGTTTTCTACTTATTTATCAAGTGAAATTTGTACAAGAGCTCCGTAGATATTGGGATACAACTATTTGAAAACTATCTTTTTAAAGATAGTATACTTTGCTGCACAAAATAATCTGGCATTTATTGTGCAGGATTAATTCAATATTTATGGAGGTTAAAATTATGAATGATGTACAAAATGAAACTGCTAAATCAGCAGCTTATGGAAACACATACTCTGAATCGAAAGGCACAGGGGTTATCAGCACATTAATTTTTGCGGTGCTTGTCTTTGTTGCAATGTTTCTTATCGCTCACTTTAAAGGATACTAAAATTTTAGACTTATATAATATCAATTAATCGCTTGACCTCATTTTTTGAGGTCTTTTTTTAACTAACTAATTTTTGTCTACAAATTCAAGTCTGTAATCTAAAATTTGTGCAATTTCTTCGGCTTCTTTTAATGACAAGCTTTCGCGGTTAAGTTTTCCCAGAAGACTGCTATATGAATATTCTTCTCCCTTTAATTCACTCAATTTTATTGCCAGATTTTTTAATGTCATTCCTCGCGAGACTGCAAGCATTTTTATTTTGGTCTTAATTCTGTTCATAACAGAGTAATTATATCCTCTATTGACAATTTATATGAATTAACATATATTATTAATCGTATTAAGTTATTAGTAAGCAAATACGAACGATAAAATTAAGATAAAGGAGCTATTTTTATATGAAAAAAGGTTTTACTTTAGCTGAAGTTTTAATAACCCTTGGAATAATAGGCGTTGTTGCTGCAATGACAATTCCTACATTGCTGGCAAATATGAC
>MOYD01000027.1 GCA_001899395.1 Candidatus Gastranaerophilales bacterium Zag_111
TTATAGTTTGTGTAATTACCGTCTGTGGTATCTATCACCCCTGATACTGCATTCAGGTTTGACGTTTTGAAAACATCTGAAGTATTATTTGCTCTGTCTGTTACGCCAAGTGTTAAGGTATTAAAATCCAGTGTTGCGTTAGCATTTTCAACAAGGTTATTTAAGGTGATTTTTCCGCTTGTATCGCCTGTCATTGCCAGATTATATCCGCTTACGCCGTTAATTGTGTCATCAAAAGTTATTTGTCCGTTCTTTACTGCATTCAGGGTTATTCCTGCTGATGAGCTGGCTACATATATTGCGTTTTGGTCTTTTACCCCGTTGCTTTCCGTGTAATTGCCATGGAATATACTTATGTACCCGTCTTTTGCTATGATATTCAAATTGGTTGTTGTATATATCGCGCCGCCTTTTGCCTCGCCGGACTCTGATTTTGCATAGTTACCTATAAATGATGAGTTTATTAAACCGCCAACGATATTGCCTCCGTTAAAAATCGCCCCGCCATAGATAGAACTAGATCCAGTAATCGAGTTATTAATAAAATCGCCTGTAATGTTGCCGATGGTACGGTTGTCGTCGTTAAAAATCGCCCCGCCATAGGCATAGTTAGAGCTAGTAACCGAGTTATCAATAAAATCACCGGTTATATTGCCTATGGTACCTCCGTTATAAAGCACTCCGCCGTTAGCATAGCTATAGCTGCTCGTAGCAGTAATCGAGTTATTAATAAAATCGCCTGTAATGTTGCCAATAGTGCCTTGGTTATAAATTGCCCCGCCTACGGCATAGCTATAGCTGCCAGTAGCCGTAGCGGAGTTATTAATAAAATCACCGGTTAGATTACCTATGGTGGCTCCGTTAAAAATCGCTCCGCCATAGGCAGAGTGAGCGCTGCCGGTAGTCGTAGCGGAGTTATTAATAAAATCACCGGTAATATTTCCGATAACGCCTTGGTTGTCATTATAAATCCCCCCGCCGTTAGCATAGCTGGAGCCGGTAGCCAAGTTATTAATAAAATCACCGATTATATTGCCTATGGTGGCTCCGTTAAAAATCGCCCCGCCGTTAGCATGGCTGGAGCCGGTAGCCAAGTTATTAATAAAATCACCGGTTAGATTACCTATGGTACTTTTTTCATAGTTAAAAATCGCACCGCCGTTGGCAGAGTTAGAGCCGGTAACCGAGTTATTAATAAAATCGCCGGTAATATTGCCGATAGTGCTGGCGTTTCTGTTATTAATCCCCCCGCCGTATGCAGAGCGAGTGCCGGTAGCCGTAGCTGAGTTATTAATAAAATCACCGGTAATATTGCCGATAGTTCCTCCGTTATAAATTGCCCCGCCTTCGGCATAACTAGAGCCAGTATCCGTAACTGAGTTATTAATAAAATTACCGTTTATATGACCTATGGTGCCTTTGCCGTAGTTAAAAATCGCTCCGCCGTAGGTATAGCTGGAGCCTGTAACCGTAGCTGAGTTATTAATAAAATCGCCCGTAATGTTGCCAATAGTGCCTTGGTTATAAATCGCCCCGCCGTAGGTGTAGCTGGTGCCGGTAACCGAGTTATTAATAAAATCGCCGGTTATGTTACCAATAGTGCCATTATAGTTATAAATCGCTCCGCCGGAGGTTGCAGTATTATCAATGAAATCATTATCAATGTCTGCCTTGCTGCTGTTGTAGATTCTATTACCTAACCGATTTGAATCAACATAATAAATAATATCATGACTATCAGCCGTGCCCTCAGTCAAATTCACTTTACTATCGGTTTTCACAAACTGATAATATTTCTGTTCTGTTGCGGTCGCTTCATTACCATATTGGTTCTTACTTAATCCAACTTGATAATAATGTGGTACAAGCGTCTTTTCCTGTACTATTTTGTACGTTACGCCCTCAATACGGTCTGCTTCTGACACCGGAGCACCGGTTTTTATATCGTAATAGTTTGTTGTCTCAACAATTTCATATTTAGTAATTATCCCGTCATCGTCGACAGAAACCTCTGTCAAGGTATAACCGCTCCCGGGTGATGGTATCGGAGTACCTTCTGTCCAGGTTTTATCTGTTGAGTTATATTCTCCCTTTTGCGGGATAAGAATGTTATTATCTTTGAGGTAGTCTAATGTTGGCGTTTGGATTGGTTGTTGTTTTAAAATTGTATCTGCTTCTTCGCTGCCCAATACAATATCTGTATCAGCAGCAAGTGCAGCGTTATTATCCGGCAGCCCAGCAATCATACCTGCAAAAACCGCTGCTGCAAATAGTTTAAGCCCCGAAAATACTCTATTTCTTACTCTTGCCATACTTCAATTCCTCATGTATTAATTTTTATTAATGTCACATTTTATTCTTTTTGTGATGTTGAATTGAAATTAAGGCTATAATGGAG
>MOYD01000028.1 GCA_001899395.1 Candidatus Gastranaerophilales bacterium Zag_111
AGGTTTATTGTGCTTATTGTTACTGTGCCCGTTGATTCGTTCGAGGTGATTATCTTGTCTGAGGTTTTATTTGTTAAATCTACGTCAATTGATACTGAGGTTTCTTCACTGGCTTCCAGGAGGTTTAATGACATTTCGCCGGTCGCGTTGTTTACCATGGATAACGTGCCGCCGTTTAGGGTTAGTTTATTATTATCTAATACGCTATCATAGCCTAGGTAGACATTACCGCCGTTTAGGTTGACATCCAGACCCCGGACATCGTTATACAGGTATACTCCGCCGGTGCCGTCACTGGTGATGTTAAATGTTGGGAGGGTTGGGGTTGTTTCTATGACATAACCTGCGGTTGCGGCTTGTCTTTCTAAAGTTCGACCATAAGTTGCTTCGACATATTCTTCTATTGTGTCATAACCTTGTTTGTTTGCATAGCCTGCAAAGGAACCGCCATCATAGGATGAACTATATCTTTCATCCATGGCGGCTATATATGCCTCTACATCACCTTCATTATTACTGGCTAAATAGCTTGCTTCGCCAGTAATTTTATCTGATACTACGATATTGCCGGAGGTTTCTGTGTTGAAGGTCAATACTGGTATATATTCTTCTCTATTAGAGAATGCCGGGATAATATTACCGTTGTCCCAAATGTCGTAGTCATTAATGCTATATGAAGCTTGCATATAGATTGCGTTGTCATCCCGCACGCCGGAGCTTTCTGTGTAATTGCCTGCGATGACTGAGGTGTAGCCGTCTACGGAGTTGAGCGTTATTTCACCTCTTTCCATGTAGATTGCTCCGCCTTTGGCTTCGCCATTTTCTGAGGTTGCATGGTTTAGGTAGAATGAGGAGTTCGTGAGGGTGATTGAAAGGTCGCTGCTAGAATTCAATCTGCTAGCGCTATCTAAATATATTGCTCCGCCAAATGCTTGTGTATCTTCTGCTATTGAATGAGCATAGTTGCCAATGAAGTCGCCGGTCAGGTTTTTTATATTAGACATTGCTATTGCTCCTCCATAACCAGAAGCATTTCCAATGAAATCTCCTTTCAATGTCTTTATATCACTATATGCTATTGCGCCACCATTACCTTTGATAATATAATCGTCATTCCAAGTGTCATACTCTGAGACATTGTTGCCAATGAAATTACCTGTAATATTATCTGCAATTACCGTTGCTATTGCCCCACCATTTCCGAAATTACAGTCAAAGCCAACACGATTACGAATAAAATCGGCGTTTATATTACTGACTATTAAGTTGGCACCTATGTATGCACGATTAACATAGCTCAAAGCACCACCAATATAATGCTGACCATTATCTATGAATATCCCTTGTATTTCTACGTTGTCTTCTTTTATATCATCATGTGTCAATCCAAAACTATCAGCAAATATACCAGAAGATACTTTATCTTCGTATGTTTTTGGTAAATCAGAAGAAGGATGATTTAGGGTAACTGTAAAATCACCCTGTGGGGTTGACACTGTTTTTACTGTCTGGTAATCCCCTGTGCCATACTCAACATCTTTCATATTCATCCGGTAATAGACAGGGTTCATTGTCCCGGTTGAGGCGTCGTATTCAAATTTTGTTATTGTGTTCTCGCCTTTTGCATCTACTCGTGTTAAGGTGTAGGCACTGCTATCTCCAAGTGTGGTCAATTCTGTTCCTTGTGCACCTAGCGCTATACATCCCGCAAATAGTGCTGATGTCAGTACTTTGCCGGTCAATCCATTCATCTTTCTTGTTTTCATTAGCATATATCCTCATATTTAGTACATCATTTTACATAAAATGATGTATTGGATAAAAACCAGAATACACAAGCGTTTCAAACCGGATGAAGTGACGGAATTAAAAATAGACACACTAATAAGTTTCCAAAATACGCACATACTCGTTGTTTCAATTATATGTCACATTTTATGTATTTTGATGTATTTGACAAATATTTCAACCTTCTGTCACTGATTTGTTATCGGCAACAGAATGATTAATCTTTAGGGTTTTTAGGGTTGTGTTTACAAAGTTTTACAATTTGGATTAAACTATATACTAATATTATAACACTGTTTTTATAAGGTCGCAACCATTTAGGATTAATTCGATTTGGCTGTAGTTATTACATTTTGGACAAATTTATCAAAACCCGCTCTATTATTTGCTTTCACAACTTCATAAATCTTAAAGTTTCTTAACCTTTGAGCAATATTCAGGTCTATATTTCGCCCCGCTGCCTCAAGCAAACGCCGTTTCATCTCGTTATAATATCTATCCCGCAAGTGGGCAGGGCAGTATTTATAATGGCTTGCAAATATTGTATACTTATACTGGAAAAACGCATACTTATAAGCTTCATACACATTCAGGCTATTAATCTCCTGTTCAATCAGGTCAACTACCTTAAATATGTCAAAAACCTTCTCGCCAACAACCGTTGTCGCGGTTCCAGCACTGAAGTTTCTATACTTATAAAAAACATCCTCTGTAAACATTATTGTCCTTGCACGCAAAAAGGTCTTTATTGAAAAAACCTGGTCTTCGTATTTCAGTCCTGCAGCAAAGGTTATATCAAACTCATCCAAAAACGCTTTGCGGTAAATCTTATTAGCAGCAGAAAGATTTCTTGTAAACGGTCTCACACAGTCATCAAATGTGTGAATTGTATCATCTGATTTATGATTATTCCAGTCAATTTTATTAAAAAAGGTTCTACAAACTACGTCATTTTTGCCTTCTTCATAAGCCGCAACATTGAACATCCAAATATCAAGCTCCTGACCTGCTTTCTCAATCGCGTTTACAAAAGTTTGATACAAAGTAAGAAAAACCCAATCATCTCCGTCTATACAAGATACATAATCCCCGCTTGCAAGTGCCAAGCCTCGATTTCTTGCAGCAGCCGCTCCGGCATTTTCTTGCGACAAAACAATTATACGCCCGTCTTTGGCGCTATATTCGTTCAAAATCGACAAGCTTTCATCTGTTGAACCGTCATTAATACAAATTATTTCAAGGTTATCATAAGTCTGCAACACCAATGTGTCCAAGCACTTACGCAAATATTTTGCGTTATTATAAACCGGTACAATTACGGAAATCTTTGGATTACTGTTCATTTCGCACCTCGTTCTGGAGTATCAAAAATTCGTTAAAGTCCTTTGACTTATTCAACAACTCGAAACTCTTTAGCCAATACCTATCTATCGCGCCAAACCGTGCTTCATTATAATAATACTCGTAATCAATATCCAGCTTGAGTTCTTTAAACGTATTATACATCCGCTCCTTTAACTCAGGTTTCACAATATTAATCTTATTCAAATAGTTCGTTATACTTATAAGTTGAACATCTTTACCGTACATTTCCCACAATCCCGCTTGCTTAAATGAAGTCTCAAAACGCTCAAATGCCTTTAGTACATCAAAATTACGCTCATCTTTCTGTGCCATAATGCTGCCAGGTCTGGTCGAAAAATAAAAATAATATGCTTCCGGTAAATAAGTTATTCGCTTCGCTTTTGTGAAAACCTCCGCCCAATACGGTACATCCTCATATACCATATCTTCCCAAAATCTTATGTCCTTAATAAACTCCCGCCGATAAAATTTACACCACGTCATCACCGCCATATATCTATAATTATCCAACTCGAAAGTCTCTGCATTAAACACAGTGTTCTCATACCTTTTGCCAATCTTTGACGATACAGGAAAAACTGCAACATTCATATCAGAATTCCAGATTACATAATCAAAAATTACTAAATCTGAATTGTTCCTTGTGGCATTATCATAAAGCCGCTCAACTGCATTCGACGATATATAATCATCAGAATCCACAAACAATACATACTCCCCCTCTGCCGCCGCAACACCTGCATTCCTCGCCGACGAAAGTCCCCCGTTTTCCTTATTTACAATCCTTATCCTGCTATCTAATTTCTGGTACTGTTCCAAAATCCTCAACGACCCATCCGTCGACCCGTCATTAACACAAATTACCTCAACATCCCCAAAAGTCTGGCTCAAGCAACTATCCAAGCACCGCGCCAACCACCTCTCTACATTATATACCGGAACTACTATCGATACCTTCATATATATAATCTACACCGAAAGCAAGCATGGGTCAATGTGGTGTTAGGGGAAAGGTTACAATCGGATTGGGTATGTTCGTTCATTTACAGGTTGAGTTGCTGTTGGGGTAAAATGTTATAAGGTTAAAATGCTGATACAAATTACAGCAGAAGAACTAATACTTATTATAGCATTAGTTCTCACAATCAAAACCCGTTAATCGGGTGGTAAGGGTGTTCGCTGCACCCTTGCCTTTATTCTTATTTTAAACGATTTTACAAAAATTTCAAGAGGTAATTTGAAATGATGTTTTGATTTACTATTAGTTTAAAATATGTTATAATTAAAGAATATCCTGTAGAGTATCAGGACTTGTTTTGATTTACTATTAGTTTAAAATATGTTATAATACAAAGAATTAACAGACGCAGCAGAAGCCTGTTTTGATTTACTATTAGTTTAAAATATGTTATAATATCCGTATGAAACATCTTGCATCCCTAAAAGTTTTGATTTACTATTAGTTTAAAATATGTTATAATCCAAAGCCGCCAAAAGCAGCACCGAACACCGTTTTGATTTACTATTAGTTTAAAATATGTTATAATAAGCAAAAGCATTAAAAGAAGACGGCGACAGTTTTGATTTACTATTAGTTTAAAATATGTTATAATGCCGTTACTTTGTGGAATAAATGGAAAACCGTTTTGATTTACTATTAGTTTAAAATATGTTATAATATAAAACAAGAACTTTATGAGCTTGATATAGTTTTGATTTACTATTAGTTTAAAATATGTTATAAT
>MOYD01000029.1 GCA_001899395.1 Candidatus Gastranaerophilales bacterium Zag_111
GAATCAATGTTCATATCAGAATCAATAGCAGCGTAGTTGATGACAAGGTCATCCGGCTTAATAGCGTCTTTAGTGTTGGTAGTGCGCGCATTAACCTTGCCTTTTATGTTGGCATTGATAGACTTAGTAAAATCACGTGAACCGTCCTCTTTAGGTCCAACCCCTGTACAACCAGAACCTGTGCAGGCATTTTGTTGAACGCCAAGCCCAATGGTGCCGTTAGTGACATCCATATTTAAATTACCATCAGCTTTAAGTAGAGTTTTTTCAACTCCGTAGTTAAGCAGACTACCGTCAACCACGACGATGTCAATGTTGTTCCCTGCAGTGATGTAGTTGTTGTTTTCAGAGTTGTCGCCAATAACGACGTTGCTGTTAGTAGACTTAACATTAACGTTGTTTTTAGCGTTGACTAAGCCTTTGACATTAACCCCGTCTTTACCGGAATTAGTGATTTTAATGTTAGTATCCCCGTTAATTCTCCCGGAAGAATCGAGATTAAACCCTGCATCCCCTGTATTAACAAGAGTAGCATCGCCTTGTGAATAGATATCTCCAGTGGTGTTAAACCCACCGGCACCGTTGTTAGTCATTTTTAGAGTACCGATGTTGTTTTGAATATTACCTGAGACATCCAGTTGAGTGCCGTCGTTTAAGAAAACAGAATCCCCGTTATTAACAAAGCTTCCGCCAATCATTAGCGCGCCTGCTTTGTTGGTGATTTCTGATGTACCTGTGTTTTTAATGTCGCCGTTTAGTTTTATTCCGGCAGCTCCGGTATTTAACATTGCAAGTTTGCCATCAGCGTTTGTTATGTTTCCTGTTACTGATATGCCTTCATCTCCGTAGTTTGAGACTTCGATATTGCCGGTGCCTAGATTTTGAACGCTGCCGGTTATATCTGTTCCAATTCCTGATGTAATTTTGATATTGCCTGAGCGTGTGTCAAAGTTCTCGCCGGAATGTAAGTTATCAGTGTTTACAAGATTGTTGAAAAGCACGTCAGCTTCGTTGTTTGTGGTAACAAAAGAGTTATTACCGGTTCCGGCTAAAAGGTTTCCTGCTTTTGAAACGATTACTCTGCCTGAATTTATATCAATATCATTTGCTGCAATAACTTTACCGTCAACTTTTACAGACGCATTGCTGTTTGTTGCATAAATTCCTGAAAGGTCAGAATTTGGGTTTGATTTATAAAAATTATACGCGTCATCCGTTGGGGTTGTGACAGACAGTGAGCCAACGTTTATTACACCTGATGAACCTACTACCATACCGTTTGGCGAAACAAATATTGCTTTTCCGTTATAAAATTTGCCGTCGCGCATTGAGTTTACAATCCCGTTAATGTTGATTTTGTTGTCAACAAGGTTCATAAATGTTTCAATGTCTGTTGCGCCGTATTTATAGATTAGGTTTGCGATATCGCCTCTTGACAGGTCAAAGTCTTTGTACTTTCTGTAGCCAATTCCGGTGCCGGTTATTACTGCGGTCGGGTTTATGTTATAAACCCCGTTACTCCCGTTCACGCCGGTTATTTCTGTTGATAAAACACTTAGTGTTGTGTTTGAGATGAATAGAGCCATTAATATTCCGGAAATTATTTTCCTGCGTTTTGGTGAATTCATATCCTAATCCTTTCAAAATCTTGATTTGTTATCTTAATTCTACTTGCTGAATATCTGAATATAAGTATTTGTAACGAATTATTAGAAAATCCATGCCGATTTTTTATATAAAAACGTCTAAAAAATAAATTTGTCATTTTGATAAATGTAAAGAAATGTAACAAGTATATACAATTTATGCAATTTTTAAATCAGAAAATACTTTATTAATATGTAAGGGATACATTAAAAAGAAAAAAGGGAAAATTGATTATGAGAAATGGTTATGAAAAAATGATGACAGTTAGCGAATACGCACAAACTTTAAAACAGTACAACGCAGCAGAAGAAAGCGAAATGATGACAGCAGAACAATATGCAGCTTCTCTTCAAACTCAATGTGTAAAATATCAGGTTTCATCTTTAATCACTGTTAAACAATATGTTGAATCTATGAACAACGAAGACTACTTAACAGCAGAAGAAAAAGAAATGGAAGCAAATTTGGAAGAATTCCTTTCAGCTTCAAAACAGGCAAGAAAAGACGCTCAAACTCTTGAAAAATTATGTGCATAACCATCATATCTCATTCTCATATATACACAAGGATTGATTTTTATAGTCAGTCCTTTTTGTTATGTAATTAAGGCAATTGTAATAATATTTAACTTGCGCTAAAATTGCATTATGCCAGAAAATCTTTTGCAAATAAAAAATCTTTATGTGGATTACATAACAAAGAAAGACGTACTTGGAACCCCGCAAAAAGTTCATGCAGTAAACGGGGTTAATCTTGATATAAATAAGGGCGAAATTCTTGCAATAGCCGGTGAATCAGGTTGCGGCAAGTCGACGTTAGCAAAAGCAATTATGAAACTTGTTGACACATCAGGCGGCGAAATATTTTTAAACGGCAAAAATATTTTGGACAAAAATTCAAAGTTTAATTCAAAAGATTTTTACAAACATATTCAAATGATTTTTCAAAACCCGTATTCAAGTCTTAATCCAAAAATGAAAATCGGTGAAATTCTGTCTGAACCGTTAGAAATTAATACAAATTTAACCGGGGTGCAAATTCGCAAAATTGTAGAAGAAAAAATTGCAAAAGTAGGGCTTGATAATTCGACTTTGAACCTTTATCCTCACGAGTTTTCAGGAGGACAGCGCCAAAGGATTGCAATTGCGCGGGCTTTGATTTTAGACCCGTCATTTATTATTGCGGATGAGCCTGTTAGTGCGCTGGATGTAAGTATTCAGGCTCAGATTATAAACCTGTTGAAACAGTTAAAACAAGATTTTAATCTGACATTTTTGTTTATTTCGCATGATTTAAGCGTTATAAAATACATCTCTGACAGGATTGCGGTTATGTATCTTGGTGAAATCGTTGAAACCGGTTTAACAAGTGAGATTTTTGATAACCCGAAACATCCTTACACCAAAGCTTTACTGAGTTCTGTTCCTGAACTAAATCCTGAAATGCAAAAACAAAAAATAAAACTTACCGGCGAACTTCCAACCCCTGAAAACCTCCCGGACGGTTGCAAATTCCATACACGCTGCCCTTACGTTATGGATATTTGTAAAAATAATGACCCGAAAGATTTTGATTTTTCTAAAACTCACAAGTGCAGGTGTTTTTTATACGAAAACTCTGTGATATAATAAATTTATGGACAGAAAAGTTATTACAACAAACAGAAAAGCTTATCACGACTACATAATTTCAGACAAATATGTAGCCGGAATTGTCCTGACCGGAACGGAAATAAAATCAATCCGCAAAAATGCCGTGAATTTAAAAGATAGTTTTTGCAAAATAGAAGATAATGAAATTTTTATGTACAACTGTCACATTTCCCCATATGAACAAGGAAACCGCTACAACCATAAGGCTGACCGTGTAAGAAAACTTCTGTTGACCAAAAAAGAAATTTTAAAAATGCACTCCAAAATTAAAAAAGACGGCTATACGATTGTTCCGTTAGAACTTTTTTTAGAGCGCGGGTTTGCTAAGCTTGAAATCGGGCTTGCAAAAGGTAAAAAGCTCCACGATAAACGCGAAGCCCTTGCAAAAAAAGACCAGCAGCGTGAAATGGATAGAGCTGCAAAATTTTAACATTATCTAATATTGAATTTTTAACGGATAATTACTTGGGATTTTCCAGCCGTTTTCTTTAATTAAAGTTGAACACATATTACCACCATCTTCATTGCAGCCGTAATTAGAATTGTTAAGTAAACCTTCTTTTGTTCCGTCCCAGGTGTACATATAAGGCTCTAAACCTTTACCATAATGATGTTTCCAGCTAGAAGTGTTTGATATGGGGTAGAAAAGAAATACAAATTCACATCTGCCGGCTCGTTTTTCTTTTTTAGCCAGGCATTTTTCAGGATTTTTGGGGAAAAACGAAATATCTCTTGTATCCCAGCCTCTATAAGCAAATGCACTTCCATCAGCTAAAATATAAAGAGTTTTAGTTTGATTTTTTTCTTCATCTCTAATATGTTTTTTTAACATTATCTTCATATGAGGTGCTAAATATTTATCAAACGCGGCGTCTACACTTTCAACTCGGTCAGTAGCATTTCCTTCATCGTCATATGTATTCTTGCTGGCTTCCCAATAATCATCCCAGCCTTCATATTCTTCGTTTTCAACTACTGAAAGTTTTATAGCCTGATTGAAAAGTGAGTAGAATTTCTTTAAACGTGTTTCTGTTATGTTTTTGTTATAAGCATTTATCATCAAAGGAATGGTAATCGCTGCAACAACACCAATTATGCCAAGGGTGATTAAGACTTCTGCCAAAGTAAAAGCTTTATTTCTCATTTTCATCTCCTATTGTAAAATATATTCATTAACACATGTATTAATACACTATATAATGAATTAAGTCAATATATATTGGTTTTGTTCATTAAAATTAGTATGATTTTTTCATGGAAAGAGAAGTAAAACTTGAAACAGAAAACCTCGCGCTCCAGATAAAGTATCTGGCTGCACTTGAAGGGCTTACTGTAACTAAAGTAAAAGAAGAAGTAAACAAAAGATATAATAAAACAGACAGCAACAGAAATCTAAGCAACAAGTTTCGCAACAGAACAATAAGAGTATCTGAGCTTGTTGAAATATTAAATATTCTGGATTATGACATCTATATTCATAAAAGGGTGTAAATTAAATCTCTCTATATAAATTTATCATTCTGTAATAATATTCAAGCTCTTTTATATCTGAATCCAACAATATTTTGTTAATCGAGTTTAGTAATTCTTGCTTTGTTTTGATATGTTCAAAATCAAATAAATCTTTTTCCCTAACTTGCAATGAGGTAATAATTTTTTCTAAAGTTTCAGAAGTAACAAATCTTTTTCCTCTTTCAATATTGCTTAAATTAGGAGTGTCAAGTCCAATCATTTCTGCCAATTTTTCTTGGGTCAGCTTTTTGCTTTTTCTGATTTCTTGTATGCGTTTTCCAAGTTTTTCTTTTAGTGACATCATGATTTGCTCCTTTAAATCATGATATATCCAGACTTTGTAAATTTAATTATATAAAATGCTATTAAATATTGAAATTATTAGTAAAAAATGCTATAATATTCATGTGAAATACTATTTATATTAAAAATTTTTAGCATATAAGAAATAAAAAGGAGTTTAAATATGGCTATGGATAGAATTGACGCACCTAAACAAATTCAAGATACAGTTACAACAAATTTGTCATTAAATACAAGGAATAATAAGGAATACAAACCAATGTTTGATTATAAAGCATCCGGTCAAAGTTTTGATGAATTTGTTGCACGTGCATATCAAGGAATTCCGGATAGGACAACTACTGTTGAAGATAAGCAAAAAGCAATACTGGCAAAGATTTCAATACTAAATCACCCTGAATGTCCGCAAGAATCAAAATCAGTATTACTACAAGAAATTGCTATAATTAACGATGAAATAAATCGAATAAAATCAAATATAAATAGAAAAGTTTAGAATTTTATGTGATAATTTGTCTTGCTATTAGCATGTTTCCCCTGTGTTTACTTTTATAGAGGGGTTTTTACGCTGGATATAATC
Source organism: Candidatus Gastranaerophilales bacterium Zag_111 (assembly GCA_001899395.1). GTDB lineage: Bacteria > Cyanobacteriota > Vampirovibrionia > Gastranaerophilales > Gastranaerophilaceae > Zag111. Next base: position 5,695 of record MOYD01000029.1, read on the forward strand.
GGCATTGCAGTAGCGATTATACTACCTAACATTATCCAAATAACTATGATTAATTATCCAGTTGTACAATTGTGAACAAAACACTTATAGGATTAAATAATAAAAGAAAACAAAAAACTTTTTCATACTTCCAATTATATTAGAGCCGCAAGGCTCTTTTTTTTTGAACACCAGTCAAACATAAAAAATCCTCCCGGAGATGGATTCGAACCACCGTTAAAAGAGCCAGAATCTTTCGTCCTGCCGCTAGACGATCCGGGATTATATTTAAAATATACATCAAAAAATTTTCTTTGCAAGTCTTTGCTTGCAATGATATTTTTATTACGTAAAATGAGATTATGTTTAAAGAATTTTTTGCAGGTATAAAAGAGAAGTATTACAGCACAAAAATTTTAGACCGTTACCTTTTAAAACAAATTATTGAGATGTTTTTAATGGGGGTATTCGTTTTTACGACTATTATTTTTGCGTCTGATACATTCATTACTTTAATTAAACAAATTGCTAAATTCGGTATTCCTTTTAAGGTTGCGTTTATTATGATTTTATTGAACTTGCCTGCCGTTATTGTTATGACAATTCCGATGGGTGTATTATTATCAACGGTTATGACGCTTAATCGTTTGAGTCTGTCTTCGGAAATTACTGTTATGCGTGCCTGCGGGATAAGTTTAAATAGAATTGCTAAGCCTGTCTTTTGTTTTGCCATTGTAATGGCGCTATTTAGTTTTGTTATTAATGAAACTGTTGTACCTATTATGACGCAACAGTCACAAAAACTTGCGTCATGGGCTTTGATGCAGAAGAATATTCCTGACGGGAAACAGAATTTTGTATTCAAAGAGACAAATGACAACGGGCTTTTGAAGCGGTTATTTTATGTAAGTCTTTGTGACAAGAAAACTCTTTATAACGTAACTGTTTTGGATAACTCAAAAGACGGAACAATTCAGGTTCTTCAGGCAAGACAGGGGAAAACTTCCCCGCAAGGCTGGCAGTTTGATAAAGGCGCGGCTTACACTATTGCTGATGATGGGCAAGTGTTGAATACTACGTTATTTGAAACATCGACTGTGCAGTTTGGGCTTGACTTATCAAAAGAATTGAACAAGAAAACCGCAAAGGAAAAGAATTTTCTGTCTTTAGCAAAATACCTTGCTACAACTAATTTAGAGCCAATGCAGAGACAGAGTTATACCATAGAATTGTTTGACAAGATTGCATTGCCGATAACGACGATTGTTTTTGTGTTAATTGGTGTACCGCTTGCTATAACACCGCCGCGGGTTCGGTATAACAGAGGTTTTCTGTTTAGTATTTTGATTATCTTTGCATACTACGTTGTTAGGGCGCTTTCGATATCGTTTGGTACGGCAGGGTCAATGAACGCGTTTTTAGCTGCCTGGCTGCCTAATATTATACTTACTGTTTGGGGAGTATGTTTGTATTATAAGAAAGTTTACACAATTTCTTAAAATTTTTGTAAAATCATACTTTTAATGGTAAAAAAATATATTTTCTTGTTTTAAAATGTATGTATGGACAATAGTGGAAATAATCAGAAAATAAATGGAAATGTTTTCAGCCAGAAATATCCATTTTCGGCTGTAAATCCTTTTAGTGGAGATTTTAATCCGGATACCGCGTCAAAACCTCCGGTAAATAATTCTGTCACAAATCCTGTTAAACGGTTGAATGGTTATGATTCTGCTATTTTAAACCAGACAAATTTTCAAGGCGGAGAAACTGAAGAGTTAAGTATTGAATATCGCATAAAAGAAAAAGAGGCGATAATCAAAGACCTTGACGGGAAAATCAAAATCGCTGATAATTACGGAACCCAAAATGAAGCACTTGGGTTAAAAGCTAAAAAACACAGAATTTTGCAGGAACTTGATACATTAAGAAAGCAGCAGATGTATGGCGGGCGTGTTCTTGGAGAAAAAGCGGGATTTTCTCATCAGGAATTCAAAAGAAAAATGCCTGTTATTTATAAAATTCAGGAATTTATTTCAAGACAGATTTTAGCAAGGGTTTCAAAAAAGATTAACTCTGTTGTAACGTTGACGGATTCGTTAGAGCAGCTTTCGGAAATCAGTAAAAGTGTGGATGAGCTTGTTGGTATGAACGTGCCATATGGTGAAAAGGTTCAAAATTATGAACGTTTGACTGAATATCTTAATCAGGCAAATATTATTCATTCTAAGATTTCAAAATCAATGGGGAAAAGAATTTAACCGGCATGCAAAATTTATTTTGTCCGGGTTTATATAGAATAAAGTAAGTTTAGAAAAATGTTGAAAATAAATTCGATAATTCCAAGTACACCGGGAAAAGTGTATCTTAAGGCAAAAGAAGATAATGTTCCTGTATATTTGCTGCGTTTGGGGCTGGATAATATGACAAATAACGCGGCAACATACAGTATTGCCAGACTGTGTAAATCAGGTGATAAATCTTGGTCTAAAGAGATTATAACTTTTTTTGATAACAGCAAAAGAATTATTCAGAGATATTTTTTGACAAACGGTGTAAATGAAAAAATGTCCGTTTATGAATATCCGGACGGGGTTACAAGGGTTGTGACGAGTAAAAAATTTATTGCTCCGGATAAAGATAATGAAATTTATACTTCGAGTGTAAAGAATGTGCTTGGTCGTTGGGTTGATTTTAAACAAGAAGTTCAAAAGATTTTTAAGCCACCTTGTGCAAGCAGTAATGGTAAATTTTTCCCAAAAGTTTATATAAAGACAACGGAATATGAAAATCCGATTTCCGGAAATATGCGTAAAATAACATTCATCGATTATCCGGTGAAGGCTGCATCAGCCAGTGGTTTAAAACGTGTAATATCCGGCAGAATGACAAATAACAATGGTGTTATAAATTTGTTTGATGTTAAAAAAAGTGACAATCTTGATTTATCTTTGGACGATGAATTTTTGAAATTTCGGTTTGCAGGAGTTCGTAATGACGAAGGTTTAGAAGCGTTGACAAAATATTTTTTGAATAAGAGAGGTTTGGCTCCGTTAAAAGTTTGTGTGGCGCCTTCATCAATAAGTCTTGATAAAAGGGATTTGGGGTGGTTTTCATTAGGTGACCGTACAATAAGATTTACACAAGAATTGAAAAACAGACCTTCGTTATTCAGTGTAAATACATCTGCACATGAAGTTGAGCACGCGTTTCAGTATTCGATGATTGGTAGACTTGGAAAAGGCAGAAGCAGCTATGAGACGGAAGCTCTGCTGAAACAAGGAGACCTTGATTTAGAAGGTGTCAGAGAAGCTTTAAAATATGTCACGGCAAGAGATAATTACCCGCGGGATTTATCAGCAGAATCGCTGCGGCATAATAGTGAATATATGAAAAAGAATTACATGGAGCGAAAAGCCAGAGAAGCCGGAAAAGCAGCAGAAGAAGCTTTCATGGCGGACATGAAAAATTATGTGTTTTTTGAAATATTTTCATAGAAATCAGATTTCATGAATTTTTAAAAAGTTTGTCGAAGCTCCGGACATCATATGCGGCATGGAGCCTGTTATGATTACAATATTGCCTTTATTTAGTCCAAGATTTGTTTGCAAAAATTCATTCAGAGTTGATGCGGATTGTTTGTCAAGTTTGATTTCGCGGTTTGGAATCAGAACTGAGAAAACACTTTTATAAAGCTGTAAAACTCTGCAAACTTTAATATCATGACAAAGTGCGTAAATCGGAACAGACGGAGAACACTCAGAAATAAGCGCCGGAGTGTAGCCGGTTGCTGTCACGGCTGCAATTCCTTTTATTTTTGGCATGTTTTTTATAATATCAGCGATTGAAAGCGCTATGGCAATTTCTGTTTTGCCGTGCTCTGTTTGGATTTCCGCCGGGAAACAATTGTTTTGCAAGAATTTAGAATTGTTGATATCTTGCGCTATTTTTTTCATAAGACAGACTGTTTCAACCGGATATTTTCCTGTTGCGGTTTCACCTGATAACATTACAGCATCAGCACCGTCGATTATTGCATTTGCAACATCAGAGGTCTCTGCACGCGTCGGTATCGGGTTTTCCGTCATACTCTCTAACATCTGTGTTGCAACAATAACTGCTTTTCTTGCAATATTTGCTTTTTTGATAATTGTTTTTTGTGCAATCGGAACTTTTTGGGTCTCAATTTCAATCCCTAAATCGCCTCTTGCAACCATTATTGCGTCTGAATTTTCAATTATTTCATCAATGTTTGCAAGCGCTTGCGGCTTTTCGATTTTTGAAATTATTCTTATTGGCGAATTGTTTTTATCTAATATTCGTCTCAAGGTTTTGATGTCTTCTTTATTTCTTACAAAAGACAATCCAAGGTAATCAATGTCGTTTTTTAGTGCAAAATCAACAAATTCCAGGTCTCTTTTGGTCAAGATGTCAATACTTCCGGTACTTCCCGGGATGTTCAAACCTTTACGCGGTTTAATTTCGCCTGAAGTTAGTGTTTTTGCGTAAACAATTTTATTTTCAACTTTTTCTACAATAAGTTGGATTTTGCCGTCGTCAATAAGAATTTTTTCACCCGGGTGCACATCGTTTGAAATTCCTTTGTAGTCAACCGGAATAATCCCGTTTTCATAAGTTTTGGTGTGTTTGAACATTAAAATTTGACCGGATTTTATCTGTATTGGTGTTTCAAGTTGTCCAATGCGGATTTTGGGTCCTTGTAAATCCAAAAGTACCGGAATTATTGCAGCTTCTTCCTTTTCTACTTTGCGGATAAGTTTAAGAGTGTTTGCGTGGGTTTCAATGTCTCCGTGGGAGGAATTTATTCTGAACATTGTTACTCCGGCTTTATAAAGTTTTCTTATCATTTCTTCGTTATTTGTTGCCGGTCCTAGCGTTGATACAATTTTTGCAGGTGTCAAGTTTTTCATTTTATCTCCGATTTTTCATGGTTAGCACTTTACAATTTGCTTCTATTATATTATAATCAAAACGGTAAAGATTTACTAATAAGGAAAGTGAGGAAGTACAAATGAAAAAATTGTTAGCAAGTTTATTAGTTTGCGGTATGCTTTCAGTAAACGTTATGCCTGCATTTGCATACGCTGGTATTGCTGATGTTAGCGAAAACTACTGGGCACAAACTGAAATTTCAAGTGTTGTTAGTGATTCAGTTATGACATTAACAGGTGACAACTTCAATCCGGAAGGTCAAATGTCAAGGGTTGAATTTGTTAAAGCATTACTTAAAGTTTTAGGTAACGAAAACTTAGAAGTAAATTCAAAAGTTAAATTCTCAGATGTTAAAAAATCATCTGACATCTATGCTCCGATTGCGAGATCTCAACAGTTAGGTTTAGTTTACGGTTATCCGGACGGTACATTCAAACCGGACAGAGCAGTTTTAAGAGATGAAGCTCAATCTGTAATCAGCCACATCACAATTGATGCTCCGGTTGATGCGTCTGTTGTTTCTAAATACTCTGACGCTGCTAAAGTTCCGGCATGGGCTAAAAATGTTTACGCAAAAACTCTATCTTATGGTATTTACGTAAATCACCCTGATGAAAACGAACTAAGACCAACTGATGAATTAACAAGAGCTGAAGCTGCTGTATTGTTATACAGATTAAGACAAAGATTAGACCTTGTTAAAAATCAATACAAAAACCAAGCTGAAACAGTTTTAGGTACTGAACACCTAAGTGTTACTAAAAAAGCTGAATGCAACGAAGTTGTTGTTACTAATTTAAGAAATATCGTTAAAGAAGGTAACGTATTAGAAGTTGCATTCTCTGAACAATTCAAATCAAAACTTCATGCAGCAGGCGACGGTGTTACATTCACTAACCCTGAAGACATCGTAACTGATGAAGGTACTTTATTATTCCCGGCAGGTTCAACATTCTACGGCAACGTAATTGATATTAAAGACCCGCAATGGTTTAATAAAAACGCAAGAGTATACGTTCAGTTGAACAAAGTTGTAACTCCATGCGGTAAAACAGTTGACCTTAATGCAAAACCATTCTACAAAGATTACGCATTAAAAGAAGGTCCTTGGATGACAGCAGGTAAAGTTGCATTGTACACAGTTGGCGGTTCAGCAGTTGGTACCGGCGCAGGTGTTGGTTTCTCATTCATTCCTGACCCTGACAAAGTAGGTACCGGTATCGCTATTGGTACTCCTGTTGGTGCCGGCGTTGGTTTGATTACAGGTTTAGTAACACCTGGTCTAAACTACAGTGCTAAAGAAGGCGAAGAAATCCAAGTTATCTTACTTGATGATGCAAGCATCGCTAAGTAATTAACTTATTTCTAAAAAAGTTAAATCGGCTCGAAAGTTTTACTTTCGAGCCGATTTTTTAATTAATATTTAAACATCCTCTTGATTTTAAGTCTTTTTTTGGTATGATAAAAGGGCACCAGATATGGCGGGTGTCGCCAAGCGGTTAAGGCCTCGGATTGTGGTTCCGATATGCGTGGGTTCGAATCCCATCACCCGCCCCATTTTTAAAAATAACAAATTTTATAAGAGCCTTGAACGGCTCTTTTATTGTTATTACTAGTTTTTCACCGTCATAAAAAAGTTCGAGCAAAGCAAAAATAATATTAATAGTTTTTTATATATAATTAGCCATATTGCTTAATAAGTGCATCATTAATAAGATGTGATATTGATACATCTTCTTCTTTTGAAATTTCAATAAGTTTAAGGTGCATAGCCTTGCTTGTGCGAACATTTAAACGGCCGTTAGCTTTTACAATATCTTCCGGCTCAATAATCGGCATGTTATCTTCCAAACAACTTTCTAAATAAAATTCTAAAGCTGATTGAATTTCTTTACTAGCTTCTTCCAAGGTTTTACCGCCCGAATAGCAGGACAAGCCGCGTACGCGGGCTGAAAATTCCCCATTAGGGTGTTTAGTAAATTCAAATTGCCAAGGCAACTGAAGATAGTATTTTAAATCTTTAACTTGTTTAGTCATGTTTGTACTCCTTATTAACAAATTCTAAAATCTCGATTATTGCCGCCGGGTCTATTGGCCGGTGTTTGGCAAGAATAAACGGCCTATTTAAACCCGGTTTAGTAAATTTGTGGTGTGAACCTTTAGAAGATTTTTCAACAAATCCTATAGATTCAAGAACCTTTTTACAATCTTCAAACGTATGTCCGAATTGTGAAGACTTAAATTTTTTAATAATTTTATCAACATTACTCATATTGTCATTATATAACATTACGACCAATTTGTCAATATATATAATGACAATATTTAAAAAGAGAATACAAATTTTTACAATCTCTTTGAATAAAAATGTATTACACAATATTAAATAATAATAACGTCTCTTTTGAAGAGAAAGCAGGATAAACAACGTTATTAAAAAGTTCATGTAACATCCTATCACCCGCCCATTACAAAATGACGTTTCAAAACGTCATTTTTTGTTAGGAATTATATGTTATAACTTTGGAGTTACTCCTATGCAGATTTCAATTGTATCTTAATCTCATAGCGATTGTTGCAATAGTCGGAGCTTTGGTTCTACCATGTAATTATAAATCTAACATATATAGAATACTATTTCTGTCCGGGTATGTATATGGAATTGGTAATTCCAAGGCATCAATTTTGTGAAATCCGGCATTTTCGTAAAATTGATGTGATTTGTAAGCTACTGAAGGTGTATCCAATATAATATGCTGCACGCCCGCAGCTTTAGCAAATTTCAAAAGTTCTCCATACAAAGCAAGCCCTATCTTTTGTGAACGGTACTCTTTTTTTACAAAAAACTTTTTCATAACTGCACAATTCCGTTCTTTTAGCATTAGTCCAATTGTTCCAATTACCTTCCCATCAGATAAAGCAATCCAAAATTCACCGCCATCTTGCTGATATGACTTGCTTATATCCAGTAAATCCGGCTGCTCCTGAAGCGGTAAATCAATTCCGGCCTCGTTATTTTGAATTTCTAGAATAAGGGAAATCATCTCATCTTTGTATTTGTCGCAATATGTTTCAATTTGTATATTTAAACACCCTCCAAAAATCAATTATATAGAATTGTAGCATAAAAACAGATAACAAGCTTGAGAGAAAAATTAGAATTAAATTATTTAGCAAATAAAACCGTCTGTTTTTTTATATTCGTGTTTTTGTAATTTGTTTCAATTTAGCTTCTGTATCCGGTAAAATGAGTTGTTCATTCTTTATAAGATTTAGAATATTTTGCGGTGTTTCTTCAAATAGAAAATTATCGTCAGCAACCATCTTCTTTAACTTATCTATAATTACTTCTTTGGAAAATTTCCCGTCGCTTGCTCCAATAAAATGTTGATATGTATCCATACCTAAATTTCTTTGACTGTTTCCCATTTTGACCGGAGTAAATGTTATTTTAGGCATATATCCGTTAGAAATTCCTTTTTCTAAAACAGCCTGATTTAGAATATTAAACAAATTTTTATACTTTTTTCGTCCCGCAAGAGTGTTTGTAAATAAAACATGAATTTTAGGGGAAAAAGTTATGCCAATATCTGTACCTTTTATATATTCGGTTTCACGGGGTTGATAAATAATGTAATTTTCCCCCAATACCTTTCTTTTATTTTTTATTTTAAATGAATGTCCTGCTATATCCTTTCTGTATAATTCAACTAAATCGCCCAAAATGGTTTCTGAATTTTTTCCCCGGGTTTTTAAAGGTATTTGTATTGTTTTTACATTTTGTGAGTTTTTGAATATATATCTATATAAATATTTATGTGTATAATAGATAAATCGTTCAAAAAAGGCATCAAGCGCGGGGTACGTAAACTTCGGCATAGTGTCAGTAACACCGCAAAATGCCGGGGAGATATTTTTGTCAGTATGGGTATTTATTGGAAAAGTACGATTACTTTTGTTTGTGTTTAAAATAGGAGCAACTTTCATTAAGAATTTCTTTCATTTGTTTCAATTTTATAGAATATAGAAAGCTCCTAAAAATTAAATTTGCTATTTTATCCACGGATAGTCATCAGGGATTTTCCAGCCGTTCATTTCTATTAGTTTTGTGCAATATTGTTTGTGTCCTTTGTAGCAACCATAAGATGTACTGTTTTTTAAGGTCTCAACTGATGCCGGTGAGTTTACATATGACGGAAAGAAAGCTTTTTTATCCGGCGAGTACATAAACATAAATGTATTTTTTCCGTCATAGTTATTAAATTCGCAAGATTTGTCTTGTGCATCAATACAATAAAATAGATATAAATCAATATTGTTTGCATTCACATAATACAAAAAAGACGTAAATCCGGAACCGTCATTAAGTGAAACTTTTACCCCTCTTTGGTTGCCGTCTTGTTGTGTATCTTGAAGCGTCACTCCTTGCATGTATTTTAGTATATATTCTTTGAACCATTCTTTTTCCCAATTCTTATCTGTCACTGCAAAATCGACGTTTTCATCAGCTTCAAGGGAAGATGTGTCAAAAATAATGTCTTCATGCTCTTCGATTGATAACCTAACAGCTTGATTTATTGTGGAATAAAATTTTTTCAATTTGTTTTCAACAACTGATTTACGGTATTTTGTCATTAATCCCGGTATTGTCATTGCGGCAACAACTCCGATAACGCCCAGTGTGATTAAAACTTCTGCCAAAGTAAATCCGTCTTTTTTCATATTTATCTCCTATATCCAATTCTGCTTATAAATCATTTTTATGTATTATACATCATAAATACAATCTTGTCTACATAGAAAACAAAGAAATTTATAACTATAATATTTTAATGGAAGATACAGAATTGTTGCTTAAATTAGGGAATAAAATACGCTATGAGCGGGTACGCAGACATCTTTCGCAGGAAAAACTTGCTGAACTTGCAAATATTAATATGCGCTCTGTTAGTACGATTGAGTGCGGAACAACTGATGTTAAGTTTACTACGTTGAACAAAATTGCGGATGCGCTTGGGGTTGAGTTGAAAAATCTTGTAGAATTTAAGTTGTAAATTTGTAATAGTTTTAATATACTATAAGAAGATATTTGGGATAAAGGTATTATGAAAAAGGAAAAGATTTTAGGTATATTATTAGTTATTTTGGTACTTGGTGTTGCTGTTTATTTGAGACTTTTGGGTATTGACTGCCCGCTGTGGTACGATGAGGCATGCTCATGGTTTAGCGCGAAACGTGATTTCCCGTTCGGGATTATGGATAACCTTTTGCATCTTGATTTGCAGCATACGCCGTTGTACTTTTTCTTACTGCATTTCTGGATGAAGATTTTTGGAGAAAGCGAAGTTGCATTACGTTGCTTATCCTTGATTTTCGGAATTGCAACTGTGCCTATGGCGTATGTTGTATCAAGAAAACTTGTATCTAAAACGGTTGCATTTTTGGCTGCTGCAATTGTTGCGGTTAGTCCGATTTTGGTATTTTTCTCTGTTGAAGTCAGAATGTATCCGGTTGCGGTTTTTCTTGTTTTGCTGTCTTTGAATTATTTCATTGATTTTGAACAAAAAAACAATGACACAAAATCGCTGATAAAACTTGTTATAACTAACCTTTTAATCCCTTATACACTGGTTGGCGGGATATTTTATAATGTTGCGCTTGCTGTTTGTTACGGACAATATTTGTTCCAAAATAACAAGGAAAAATTTGCGCTTTATAAAAAAGGTTTGTTGGCGGAATTTTTGTTATTAATTCCTTATTTTATTCAGATTGGCTATTACGCGAAAATGCGAAGTGTTTTTGTTATCAGGCATGAAGGTGCTCTGGCGTTTTCACAGGTATTTGAAGCAATCAGAAACTTTTTTGGAATTACGTTGGTTGATAATCTTTACTGGCCGGCGGTTAATTCTTATGTTGTGAATTTTGCTTTTGCAATGTTAGTAATTGTTCCTTGTGTGTATTTTATTTACGGAATTGCACAGTGCCGTAGGAATTCTAATCCGCTTATCAGGTGTTTGTTTGCTTTGACTTTGCTGGCGTTTGGTTTGGCAATTGTTGTTGCATTGTTCCAGGTAAATATTTTTACTGTACGGTATATTTTATATTTATTGCCGCCAATGTTAATTTTAGGAATAATCGGACTTTCTGATAAGATTTCACTAATTCATTTGAAGATTTTTACTGCATTTTTTGCTATTTCTTCAATAGTTTTTTTGATAAATTACATTCCGCATTCAAAAGAATTAAAGCAGTTGGCATTTAAGGCGGTTGCTCAGGAAGCAAAAGAATTAAAACTTGGGGCGGATGATATTGTTATTATGCCGTTTGGCGCGGATGCTCCATATTATTTCAGGCTGTCTGATACGCCAAGAGTGTTTGATTTTGATTTTCATAAACAGGTTAGAAATCCGTATAATGATAAGATTTATGATAAATCTCAACAAAACCGGCTTGCAACAGAGGCAAGATATAGTCTTATATATGATATGGTTTTTGTGGATAGAGTTTTTTCTGATAGTTTTTATAAGTATTTTATGCAAAATGTTAATAATAAAGTAGAACCTGGAAGATATGTGTTAATAGCGTTTTTCGGCACTGACGCAAATTCGCTGGTTTCGTTGCAACAATTGCGAACTTCTGTGACTTCAATTCGTGATGTGCAAGACAGACCCGTTGATATTTTGCTGAAAAAATTCACGTATGATATGAGAGCAATGCTTTTCAATGATTTTGATGAGATAAAAACTTATCCCAAAGATAATTATACTTACATGCTTCTCCAAAAAAGATAGGATGATTTTTAGAAAATTTTAAGTATAATTAAAATAGTTATGAAAAGATTAGTTCTTATATTTGTGTTTTTATTTTGTGCGGTTGCTGTCGCATATTCATCTGAAGATGATGTGCAGTGGCAAAGTGTTGCACCAAACAGTTTTATAAACACTGACGGGATTATGGGGCTTGAAGATATTTACGGATTTAGTTTTATGCTGAAATCATTTAATAAAGGTCAGTATGAGCCTGTTATGGGCAAACCTGTCTGGTATACAATATCTCAGTATACAATTGACTGTTCAAAACAGACTTACAAAATCGGGGTGATTGATTCATACGGTTATGAAGATAATTTTGTAAATGGCGACTACAACCGGTATGCAAAATTTCAGCCGATTGTTCATGGAACGGCTGTAAGTGCTGTATATTCAAAACTTTGCAGGATTAAATAAAAAAGGAAGTAACGAGAAACCTACAGGGTTTCGGCTCCTCACAAACCACACAAATTTATGTGCGTGTCGATCCTCATAAAACCGTGCTACGCGAGCCTATCGTTTAAACAAATCTTTGACTGAAAATCTGCGGGTTTTGTTAGACATGCTAAAGTCCAGCAGCTTTCTTGCAATAGGATTTGTCTGGTGAGACGCCTGATGTTGTTCAACAACTTCTTTTTCTCTCATCTCTTGAGCTGTTTCGATTACTCTTAAGTTTTGTTCAGTCTTCTCAACCATGATATCTGTCGTTCCTCGTTACATCTATATAAAAAAAATTCGTGCAAGAAAATTGCCTAAATTTATATAATTTTTATATATTATTTACATAACGTTACAATTGCAAATTAAACCCCTGAGACATCAGGTAAATCAATGCTTTTAAGCCGTTGTTCTATGCGTCTGTACCATTTTAGATGTTGTTTGAAT
>MOYD01000030.1 GCA_001899395.1 Candidatus Gastranaerophilales bacterium Zag_111
GGAGCATCTTTGCCGGGGATTATTGCAGCAAACACAGCCATATTTACAGGACGAAAACTTATGGGTTCAAAAGGTGCAATAGTTGCAATCATAGGAATGGTTTTGCCGTCGTTTTTGGCAATTGTACTGCTTGCGTCGATTTTATCGGAACTTATTACAAAACCTTCTGTACAGCATATTTTCTGGGGCGTTGGAGTTGGTGTGATTGCGCTTTTGTTTCTTGCAGTTAAAGAAATGTGGAAAAAATCAGTTTGTGACAAATTTTCGCTTGCAATTTACATTGGCTGCTTAATTTTGGCTCTTACCGGTAAGGTTTCACTTTCGTTAATAATTATAGGAGCAGTAATTGCAGGAATTATTAATCAAAAAACGGAGGTGAAGGGATGATATTTTTACAATTATTTCTTCAGTTTTTCCATGTTGGTGTATTCTCCTTCGGGGGCGGATATGCAACACTGCCGTTTTTATACGATATTGCGGAAAAATATCACTGGTACTCCACAAAACAATTAACTGATATGCTTGCTATATCATCTATTACGCCGGGTCCTGTCGGGGTTAATATGGCAACATTTGCCGGATTTACTACCTCCGGAATTTTAGGGGCGCTTGTTGCAACAACGGCAATTATTCTCCCGTCTTATATTATCGTGACTATTGTTTATAAACTGCTTGACAAATTCAAGTCAAACCAAGCAGTAAAAGGGGCAATCAGAGGGTTAAAGGCTGCCGGATGTGCACTTTTATCTGCAGTTGGGATAAGACTTATTTTTACTTCTAATCTGCATCTTTTAGGAACTTTGCTTCTTGCGGCATTACTAATTTCAGGATTTATAAATAAACGTGACCCGCTTTTTTATCTTGCTGTTTCTGCAGTTATCGGACTTGTTTTGGGGCATTTTAACTGGATTGGAGTATAAAATAAAAAAGCAAGTTTATTAAAACTTGCCAGATATAAAATGTTTTAGGGATATATTTAAGTTTTGAGGTTTAAACCTGCTATCTGATAGATGATGTTAATCGTTCATCTATTTTTCTATCAATCTTTTTCATTATCTTTTTCATACGGTAATCATTTTCTATATTAATCGGGCTTGTAACAAAATCTTGTCTATATTTTCTGTACATCTCGATTTCTCTGTCTTTAATATCTTTTTTAGTAAGCGGTTTATCATCTTCATCAGTTATATCTTTTGAGATTTTAAAGATAACCGCAAACAATGCAAGGACAAATATTCCCCATAAAACTTTGTCAACCGGAAAGCTTTCACCAACAATCGTTGTAACCCCGTTTATCGGTTCAATCATAATTGTTGAAGATTTTATGTCTGCTGCCGTAATATAAATTTTTAACTTGTTCGGAGCAGTGTTTTCTATAACAAGTCCGTCAATATTATTTGAGCCTTTGTATATAGCGTTTACGGTTTCAGCAGATGTAATTCCGCTAATCTCCATTACTAATTCGTTTTCTGAAGGTGATTTTTTTACAACCTTTGCAACTTCATCAGTTCCTAAAATTATATTGTATCCGTCATTATTTTTTTCCAGTGTGATTGTATGTAAGTAATTCCCTGCAGCGTGTACTGTCAAAGTTGTAAAAATATATGTAATTAAGAATGTGAATATTAAAAATAATTTTTTCAAAATTTTCTCCTCCCTAATCCACATTTTAATACTACAACTATTTTTATGCTTGTACATCAATCTTTGGGTTGGTATTTTTAGGAACAAAAATATTAACAAATGTAACGAAATTTATTAACTCTGAAATCTGACAAAATCAAAAAACTTTATATAAGTGTAAGAAACGAGAATATTAGGAGCTAAAAAATGATTTTATTATTCGGCGACAAAGCAGCAAAATCATCCGCATCAAAGAAAAACTCTAACGTTAAAAATCATCCGGTAGAAAATTCAGGGATTTTAGCAATGGGGTTAAGCGAGGCAAAAAGTCTTTTAACTGTCGGCGAATATGACACATATGTATTTTCAAACCCTTACGCAATTGATTTTGCAATGTATTCAAACTATGACAGCGACACAAGCGACAGCGAAGGTTTTATGGGAACATTCTCTGCTGCGGTTGCAATGCTTGGAGATGGCGGTTCATTTGATTGCGGTTCGTCATTTTCAGCAGGCGGATTTTCATCAGGAGCATCTTGCTCTTCATTTTCTTCAGTTGGTTAATTAGATTATTTATATGATGGATGAGTTGAAAGGTCAGATTAATGTCTGACCTTTTGTTTTGCGTTTCAATATAAATTTTTGTTTGTAACAATTTCTTAACAAACACCTTCAAATTCCTAAAGTTTCTGCAAAATATGCCGACATGAAAGATAAGAAAAGTTACAAGGAAATTGAAAGGACACGCTAACTATGGGAATGGCAGCATCACAAGCCAGATTATTAACTATAACAGCAAGATTAGCTGATAACGAGTTAAGATCTCAAACCATTAACAACGCAAAAATGCGTCTGGCAACCCAAAGTTCTCAGGCTAGCGAAAACTATATTAATGCGCTTAATGACGCAACAATGAAATTCTCTAACTATGATGAAACAGGAAATTCATTAATTCAGGATTTAACATTCAATTCCTTAACTGCATACAGTTCATATAATACTCAGTACGGCTTGGTTAATTCATCTGGTCAAATTTTAGTATCTGAAACAGAAGCTGCTTTATTTGAAGATTCTAAAGGAAATGTTAATGCGTATTTAAAATCTCACGGACTTGAATTCACAACATCTTATTTTGAAGAAGTCGGTTCTATCACAAACGACAAATACCCTGAACCGTTTAATGTAATTGACCAAGACACATTACAAACTTACTACGAACAATACGGAAGCTATGAAAACTCTATCGAACTTGAAAGATATGAACAGAGTTATAGCAACTACCGTTCTGCTTGCAGTTTGCTTTCAACAGCAGCCAGCGAGTCAATGAAAAAATACTTATTAGCGGGTGCAAATAATCCAAAGATTAAAATAGAATCCGGTGTTTATTCTATGGACGATGTGACTAATGCAGGAAGTATTGGTGCTGCATACAATACATTTAAAAATGGATTTACCGTAAATAACACTACTTATAATATCAATAATTTAGCTGCTAACGGCTTTATTACAACATCCAGCCAGACTGAAATACTAGGATTGATTAACAATATTTCAATGGATGGCAGTAATCTTAAATATAAAGAAGCGCTAGAGGTTACAAGCACAACAAGTGAAGATGGCTCTGCTACAACTTACAATTTCTACAATTCATTTACTATAACAACCGATGCAAGCGGTAATGTTACAGTAGGTGCAACTGCAATATCAACAGATGGCACACTGGCATTCGGAACTAAAGACGGGACTGCTTTAGCAACCGGTCAAAGTCTGTCCGCTTATTTAAACAACTTAAAAGTAACAATAACAGATGAAGACGGAAATACCGGAGATTGCTACTACGAAACAGGAACAGATACTGAAGGAAATACCGTTTACTATGGTTACAACCTGATTTCTGATCTTGACGCGGCTAAAGAACTTCTTAACGATGCAATAGATACAATAATAAGAGAAATCGTTTCAAATGCTAACTATGAAGGTTTTGCAGACTGGTTACTGTCACAAAATACCGCAAGCGGATTAGCTGCATTAAGTTCTCAATACGGTATTAACCCTAATGAATCTATTGCCAAAGCCGGTGATATGACCCTATCAGAAGTTTTAGATAATTATGCTGATATGAAAAGCGCATTTATCGGCAATATATTTGACGAAACAACACCGGTTACTATCGATGGTGTATCTTATGCTTCATCATATGAATATATTGAACAGGCAATGAAAGCAGGTACAATTGATGCCGAAAGTTTAACCGATGTTGATACAGTCCTTCAAATGATTAAGGATTATGGTTTACAAATGTCATCAAGCTACGAAACTGTATGTAAAAGTTTCATTATTGAAGACATGATAGCAGTATACGGCGAACCAAAATATGCCTGGGTGGATGAAAACGACACAAGTAACACCGGAAATGCTGATGCTAAAGCTCAATGGTATACAAACCTATTTAAAAGAATGCAAAAAGGTTACAAAACGCTTGAAAACGGTTTAGCAAGTTCTAAACAATGGATTGAATATGCACTTGAAAGCGGTATCGTATCTATGGAACAGGTTGACAAGTCTTACAACTGGACAGGTTTAGATTACAAAACCTGTACAAGAATTACTGAAGAAACAGACGACGAGGCTGTAACAAAAGCTGAAGCTGAATACAACAGAGCAATGAATGATATTGAAGCAAAAGACAATATCTATGATATCCAATTGAAAAATATCGACACAGAACATACATCACTTCAAACAGAATATGACTCAATTAAAGGCGTTATATCCAAAAATATTGACAGAACCTTCAAATTTAATCAGAGTGCATAAGTCTGAATTCGTGTCTAAAATTCAAATATGAAGTCGTCCGGATTATCGTCTTCCAGTTCAAAATTCTTCATCATTTTAGGCTTTGAAAGATGTTCTAAAGCGTTTGGTATAAACTGTTTTCCCTCATTATTTTCTTTTTTATTAACGGAAAACGTCCGTACATCTTTCGGGAAAAACCGTAAATGAACATTCTGGCTTATGTTTTTAGAAACGTTGTTTTTGAAATACTGTTTGATTTTTTCAAGATGTGAAACCGCTTGTGCCTGATTTAGTGCTAAAAAGTATCCGTTAGAATCCGAAACTGTTTTGTTATACTTGCTGCTCCACATTACAACATTATTAACAGTATCAGTTAGTACCGCGGTTGTTGTAAGGTTAAATGGGTATGTAATCTTAAACGCGCTTGATATCTCAAGAACTTCCCATAGCCCGCGCCGCGTTGCGGAACGGTCTGTTATCGCGTAACACGATATTATTATAACCGATTTAACCCCAAAAGCTTTTGATATCTTATCAAGAGTGTCAAAGTCAATCCTTTCTGTCTGTTCAAAAGTTTTGAGCATCGCTTCTGTTTCCGCTTTTAGTTCAGGATTAGTATTCATATACGAACGAACCCGCGAAAGTTCAATAATATTTATCCCTTTGTAATTATCTAAATCCTGAATGACATCATTGGCAAGGATTTCAGACGGCTCCGGAAAACAAAAATAATTGTCACATACATTAAATATATCTGCCGGTAATACTACAACATCAAACTGAACAGCATGTGATGGCATAACCAACCCGATAAGCATGCAAAATGTAAATAAAAATCCATAAATAATCTTTTTCATATTCAAATTATAGCATAATTTACCATAATATGTTATAATATACTTATGGATAGAGATTTGGTTAAAATTTTGGGTTGTCCGGTCGACAGTTTTACTTTTGACGAGGCTGTAGACTACGCATACTCACATCCAGGGCAGATTGTGACGATTAATCCTGAGATGATTTCAACCGCGGCTAAAAACCCTGATTTTTCCAAAATAATTACCAACTCTCAACTTGTGGTTCCGGATGGTATTGGCGTTGAAATAGGTTTAAAACTGCTTGGCTGGCGCATAAAAAGAATTCCGGGTATCGAACTTGGCAAAGCATTAATAGTTAAGTTTTCTAAAGAAGGTAAATCCATTGCAATGATTGGCGCTAAGCCTGAAATCATAGAAAAAGCCATACAAAACCTGAAATCAGAAATTCCACAGCTAAATATTGTTTACTCTCACGACGGGTATTTTAGCGAGGATGAAGAAGTTTTAAATCAAGCAGCAGAAGCAAAACCAGACCTTGTCCTGGTTGCTCTTGGCTCTCCAAAACAAGAATTTTTTATCAGCGAACTGAAACAACGACTTCCACAGGCTGTGCTAATCGGGCTTGGCGGGAGCTTTGATGTCTGGTCAGGTGTGGTTGAACGAGCACCTGTCATTTACCAAAAACTTGGTCTGGAATGGCTTTACAGGACAATAAAAGAACCCGCAAGGTTTAAAAGAATTTTTCCAACTCTTCCTTTATTTGTATTAAATGTTTTTAAAGAAAGGCTTACAAAACACAAATGTTGACCGATAACGAAATAAAAGAAATAGAAGCACACTGTCTTGAAAATCGCCGTAACATAATTGAGATGGTTTATGAAGCTCAATCCGGTCACATCGGAGGATCTTTATCTTCATGTGAAATTATGACCGTACTGTTTCATAAATGTATGAATACAGCACCAAAAGGCAAACAAACACCTGATTACTCAAAACGCGACAGGTTTGTTCTGTCAAAAGGACATGTTTCACCTATCTATTATTCAGTTTTAGCCCAACTTGGATATTTTGAAAAATCTGAACTTAAAACATTTAGAAAACTGGGAACACGCCTGCAAGGACACCCAATACCTGGATGTCCCGGGGTTGATGTTGCAACAGGTTCGCTTGGACAAGGATTGTCAATAGCTTGCGGAATTGCAATTGCTTTAAAACTTGATAAAAATCCGGCACATGTTTTTGTATTGCTTGGCGACGGGGAACTGCAAGAAGGCAGCGTTTGGGAAGCTTTTATGCAGGCACCGCACAGAAAACTTAATAACCTGACCGCGATTATTGACAGAAACAGACTGCAAATCGACGGCAACACCGAATGCGTTAAAGGACTTGATAATTTAGCACAAAAGATTAAAGCTTTTAACTGGAATGTGATTGAAATCGATGGACACGACATAAATCAGATTTATGAAGCAATAGAACAATCAAAAAAATCGGAAGCTCCGACAGCAATAATTGCCAACACAATAAAAGGCAAAGGGGTAAGTTTTATGGAAAACAATGCCGGCTGGCACGGGAAAGCTCCGAACAAACAAGATTACGAAAAAGCAATACTAGAGTTAAGTTAAAATATATGGAGGCATGATGAGATTTAAACACATTGCAAAGAAAAGCGGATTTACGCTTATGGAAATTGTAATTGCAGTATTCATAGTTGCAATACTTGCAGCAGTTACAATTCCTATTATAAGAAAACAGCTTGACAAAGCTGATGAATATTCTTACTATCTGGCATACAAAACTGTTGAAAAAATGGCAGGTCAAATTGTAGCAATGGGCGACCCTGATGAGATTACAATGGCTGAGCCTGAAGTAAAATTCACAGATAAAATTAAAACATTTATTGCAGACAGCGGCAAAAGAGTAGAAATTTTCTTCACCTCCGCAAGTCAAAAATTTGCAAAATCAGAAGAATACTTCTTCCAAAAACTTTTCCCGAAAGCTTTGGCTGAGACTTATACTTATACACAGACAGAAATGGAATGGGAATCTGACACTTATGACCAAATTTGGCTGGCATTAAAAGTTTGCTCAAAACCGGACGGAACAAACGAATTTCCAAAAACAGCAGAGACTACTACAACTACTAACGAGGACGGAACAACATCATCAAGTACCACTACTACTGGATATTACAGATGGTCGGACTTTGATGGTTGTTATGGATATGGGGTTTCAGGAACCAGAGATGGTATATATTATGAAAAATATGAAGTACTATCTAATATAATCCCTGAATCATGCAGTCTTAGCGACACAACTGCAGCAAATATTATTATAGCTCAATCAGACCCAAATGCTCAATCGTTTTGTACAGGAACCCTTTCCAGCTGCTCAGGAACAAAGACGATTGATGGAGTTGCATATACTTACGCTGTTTCTTATGTATTAGAGGATGCAGAGGATTACAGTGACGACGATGACGACGATGATGATGACGACGATGACGATGAAGATTATTCATCAATGGTTCAAACCGGTACGTCTACAGACGGAGGAAACTGCAAGATTACAAGAACATTTAGTGTGTCTGAAAATAATAATAGTGCAGGGGTTGTAGGATCAGCAAAACCTTCGTTCCCGGCAAGTTACTGCACAACCCACATGGGTACATTTAATATGACTAACGCAGCTGCTACTGAATCAGTTGATTGCGTATGCGATTCTGCTCATCCGGTAGAAACAGCAAATAATGACAGGGCTTGCTGCACGGCATGTTCTGATTCTAATGCTACGGTTTATTATAATTCATTAGCTACAACAAATGCCGGTAAATGCGTATGTTGTACAACTGATTTTAACCCTGTAACAGGAACTTGTTGCCCTGAGCACTCTGTATATGTCAGCGGAAGCACCTGTACATGTTTAACAGGTTACGGTCCTGCCGGGGTTTGCGATACTATTGAAGACTGCCCAACAGGTATGACTTTAAAAGACGGTGTTTGTGTAGTTAATCCGCCTGTTATTAGAGCTTCAAGACTTTGTTCTTTAATAGAAAACTACTACAACTTAAAATCATCTAATTGTACTGCAGGATTTACCAGTACAAGTATAAAAAATGTTAATGTAAATTATAACGAAGGCGTTTATAATGCTGCAACAAGTACAACCGGTCAGTATTTATCAATAAATTCAAAATCCGGCGCATTCCAAGCATTAACGCCTAATGTAATATTTTCTAACGGGCTGCCTATGTGGATTTTAGCAGATAAAGCCGCTTCAATTCCCGGGTTGTCCTATACACCAACAGGAGCTACAAAAACACAAAATTTATGTGTAAACCTGAGAAAACATTCACATTCAGCTTGTAAAACAGCTGATGCAGACGCTTATTTCTGTAAAGCTGAAAATACCTGTTTCACATTAGATAATGCAGGCATAACCGCAATGGGCGATGCAAGAAATTGTTGTCAAACTACTGATTTGTCAACATTGGCTGCAGTAACACAAACGGATCCAACATATAACACCGACGACTACAAAAAAGACAGACGTTCTTATGCTGTCAGCGGATTTACCGTATTTATCGATATAAACGGTCAAAATAAAGGTTCCGGAACACTTTGGGACGATGTATTCCCGTTCTATATCGGGGCAAACGGAACTGTTTATCCGGCTTATCCGCTTGATGCACCAAAAGGTAAGGATAGCAGCTCGAACTCCTTATACCTTGGCGGTAACAGTGAAAAACAACTTGCCGTTGACGTTTACTACTACGAAGCAAATGCAGACGGAAATGCTCGCGAAAAGAAAATGGCATTCCCGGGTGTTTCTTACGCAAGAGGTGTTTGTTCCGCTAGACTGCTTTCTAAATACACACCTTATTGTATGAATATCGGTGAAAAACACTCTAAAGGTCAAGCTTACATTGACAACGATGACGGAACATCTGCTGGCAACACAAACCCTTGCGATAAGAACAAATGTTTTGTCACGGTAAGACAGAAATTAAGGACATTCTAACAAAACAAACAAAGGGTTTTGGCAAAATACGTCAAAACCCTTTTTATTATGGAGAAAATTTATGATAATTGATAAACTTGAAAACATATCTTTGTATAAAAATATTCCGCAACAGGCAGCTTTATTTATCAAAAATCTGTCTAATGACATCGCTTACGGCAGGCAAGAATTAACAGATACGGATTATGCAAATATTGAAACTTATACAACAAAAAGCTTAAATAACGCCAAATTTGAGGCACACAAAAACTATATAGATATTCAAATACTTTTATCAGGAAAGGAAGATATTTATTACCGGGATGTTTCCGGAATGATAGAATTTGAGCCCTACAACGAGAATAAAGACATAGTTTTCTTTAAAGAAAACCTTGAAGGAAATAATTACGTAACCCTTGATAGTACAAATTTTGTCATGATTTTTCCGCATGAAGCACACGCGCCTCAGGTCGCATATGAGAATTCACCACAGCAGGTCAAAAAAGTTGTGGTAAAAATTAGGATATAAAAAAGCGGCACCGGCATTCTGCCGGTGCCGCTTTTAATTCATTAAAAAGAGTTATTTTTTCTTAGTTTCAGTTTCCGGAACAACTTTTATTTCGTCAAGTCCGTTATCAACTTTACCTAAAATTTGTGGTAATTCAATACCTGCCTGGTTTGCAAGGTCGTGCATTGCTGGAAGTGATTTGATTAAATCTCTCATAAAGTTAGCGGTAGTAGAACCGTTAGCTGAACCTGTGCCGCCGTCCCAAACAGTGATTTTATCAAATTTGATATTCTTTATTGCATCTACTTGTTTAGCAACGATATCTTCAATTTTTTCAATCATTAAGAAGCTTGTTGCAATTTCAGGTCTGTTATTTGAAATCTTAACAAGGTCTTCATAACCTTTTGCTTTTGCTTCCAACACAGCTTTAACACCTTCTGCTTCTGCAAAGTATTTAGCTTTGATAGCGTCAGCTTCACCGTTTGCAATACGTCTTGCTCGTTCTGCTTCTGCATCTGCTTGAACTTGGATTTTAAGTTTTTCAACTTCTTGTCTTGCAAGTTCTTCTTTTTTCAATTTTGCTTCTTCTTGTTCTTTTTGTGCTAACAAGACATCACGTTGAGCGTTTGCTTTTGCAACTTCACCTTCTCTATAAGCATCAGCCTGTTTAACTGATAATGTTGCGTTGTATTCTGCAATATTTGCTTTAGAGATGTTTTCACCTTCAACAGCTTCTGCTTCAAGTTCAGCGGTTTTAATACGTTGTTCTTTCTCAGCGTTTGTTTTACCGATTGACGCTTGTGCAGCCTGTTCTGCAACTTGAACTTCTTTTTCTCTGTTTGCAGATGCTTCACCAACCGCACCAAGTTTTTCCTGTTGTGCAACTTCGACTTTTGCTTTGTTAATTGCTTCTGCTGCTGCTTTTTTACCGATTGCATCAATATAGCCTGATTCATCCGTAATATCTTTGATGTTTACGTTGATGATTTCAAGCCCGATTTTATTAAGCTCTGTGTTTACGTTTGCGTTAATCTGTTCCAAGAATTTTTCACGATCCTGGTTAATTTCTTCAATTGTCAATGTTGCAATTGCAAGACGTAATTGACCAAGAATAATATCGCTCGCTTGAGTAATTACATCAGGTTTTGTTAAACCTAACAAACGTTCTGCTGCGTTAATCATAATTCTTGGGTCTGTTGAAATACCAAATGTAAAAGTTGACGGAACTGCAACACGAATGTTGCCTTTTGACAATGCACCGCGAAGGTCAATATCAGTTGTCATTGGTTCCAATGACAATATTCCGTAATCCTGAATTAACGGGATGATAAATGTACCACCGCCGTGAACACATTTTGCAGTCTTTTCTCCGCCTGTTTTACCGTAAACTACAATAATTTTGTTTGACGGACACCTTTTGTACTGGTATGCAATAAACACGAATACTGAAATCAGTACCAATGCCCCTGTAAACATTAATCCGAACATACTCTCTTCTCCTTCCTTTAGTTAGTTGAGTATTTATACATTTTTATTTTCTTTTTTCTATATATAACAAGTCATCAACAACTTTGACAACTTTTACTAAATCAAACGCATTAATTTGTTCATCTGAATTATTCATAGCGTTCACAACAGATAATTGACCGCTAATTTCTACTTCAACCTGTCCTGCAGCGTGAGGAGCAAAACTCGTATAAGCTTTTCCTGTATGCTCAATTGCTTTAGTCTTGTCTTTTTTAACATTTTCTTCCAACTTTCTTACCATAAACATCAAATAAGAAGTAATTCCCATAAACAAGAAACCTACCAAAAAAGCAAGTCCAAAAGATATTAGCTGCTCCATACCGAATTGCCGAAGAGCTGCATAACCCATCCAGCCAAAACCCATTAAAAATGCAAGTATTGATTGTGTTGATAAAAATGTAAATGAACAATCCGTATCAACTTCTGTATTAAAATCAGAAACAACTTCAGTATCACCGCCAACTACAGTAAACATAATAAGCTTCAAAATAAAAAGTATTGTTGCAAACATTGCAACCCAATAGTAAATTCTCCAAATGTTTTCCAATGTAATAGCCGGTACTGCCATAGTTTTTCTCCTTTATTTATTCTTACTGTCATTACGTTTTTGTCTAAAACCTTTTGACGATTTTTGTACTGTTGTTTTTCTGACCATATTGGAGGATGTTTGTATACGTTTTACGCTAAAAACATCCGGAAGTGATTGGATACATGCAATAACTTTTTTAAGTGTGTCTATATTATCCAGTTCAAGTCCTATTTCGATAATTCCAACGTGATTTTTTGTTTTGATATTTGCATTAACAATGTTTGTATTATTATCTGAAACAGCAGAAATTACATCCTTTAAAAGTCCCAATTTTTCAGCAGTTTCAATTCTTATTGTCGTTGTATAAGTCTTATTAGTATTTATCCCTGCCCAACGGATGTCCATAAGTCTTTCGTGCGGAATGGTTTCAAGGGTTTTACAATCCGCACGGTGTACAGAAACACCTTTTGACCTTGTTACTACGCCTACAATAGGTTCCCCCGGAATTGGAGAACAGCACATTGCAAACGAATACATCAAGCCTTCCAGCCCTTCAATATCTTTTTTTGAACTCTTTCTGTTTGAAGTGTGGAAACTGTCTTCCGGACG
>MOYD01000031.1 GCA_001899395.1 Candidatus Gastranaerophilales bacterium Zag_111
GTAAATCAATGCTTTTAAGCCGTTGTTCTATGCGTCTGTACCATTTTAGATGTTGTTTGAATAGAATTTTGTATGAATCCATGTTGCCTTGCGAAATATTTTTAAACTGTTCATCGCTGGTTTGAATTAGCGAGGCTTCAAGGAATTTTGTATAATCTTTTCTGTCGATGTTTGTGTCTGTAAGTTCAATGCGTTTGCCAAAATCGACAATAACTTCAGGACGATTGTCTCTTAAAAAACAATAGTCAATTGAGACCGGAATTAAGTTTACTTTTCCGTATTTTTTCACTGCATTTTGTGCAATGTAAGTCAATCCTGTTTGGAACTTATACGGGCGGAAATGTGGTGGTCTTATAATTCCTTGCGGGAAAATGCACAAAACATTTCTTAAATCACTCAATAAATCAACAGAATATTGAAGAGCTTTCATAGCAGACTGTGCTGATTTTTTGTTGACAGAATAAGCTCCGCCGCGTCTTAAAAGCGGAAATCTGTTGAGTTCTTCAACCATTAATCTTATTTCTTTATGGCAAATTCTGTGGGTAATATTATACATAACAATGCCGTCCCACCAGTTGCAATGCGGTGCAAAAAGGATTGTCGGGTATTTTGCGTCCCTTTGGGTATAATTTTCTTCACCGGTGTAACGGAATGCGTAAAATCTGTTTTGGAGCATATTAAAGAAAAATAAGCTTGCAATAGTTAGCCAAAAACGGTTGGTTTTTGCCGGCTTAAATTTCTCCTCTTTGTTCCTCAATTTTGTAGGCGGTATGTCTGAATATAATTTTTCTTCTGTTGCCATAAGACTATTGTACCCTAATAACGATAAAATTAAAACATTCAATTAAGAAAACTTAACCCTTTTATAATACGCTCACCAAGCAAAAAATGCAAGCTCCCGTGTGGTTAATATTTGTTTACATTAGATTAAATTATGAGCAAAAAATAATATGTTTGGGGTTTAATTGGTTTATCAGGAGGTGGTCAGCGTGGCAAGTGTAGTTAAGTGTTTAGGAACAATGGCAATCGGCAGCTTTATCGGGGCGGCAGGTTCGGCATATTATTTGCAGAAAAAAATGGATAAAGCAGCACTGGCTGTTGCCTCAGCACATGCAAAAGACGGGAAAATTCCTATTGGCGGTCAAACTAAAGACGGTAAGATGTGGGATGGTTCAATTACTGTAGATGAATTTAAAAAACAACTTGACAGTAAGACTAAAAAAATATCGCTTATCAGAGGTGCTATGGGTTCCCTTGGTGCTACCTTGATTGCTGCTATTACGCTTCTGATGAGAGGCAAAGTAAAGGTTAAGTAGATTTTAGTTTTCTAACTGTTTTTTGCGTGCTTCTTCGTCTTTGATGAATTTACACAGTTCTTCAAGACGTTTATCTTCCATTGCATCGATTAAATCCTGAATATCTGTGAATTTGCCCAGTGCAAAACCTGTTTCCGCTAATAATACACAATCGTTGCACAGTCTGTAATTCCCATATTGAATTGAACCGGCTAGGCTTTTTGATTTACCACAGCAGCCACAGTCAAAATATTCCTGTGCCAGATCCGGATTTTCCTCTAAGTCATCAACAACCATTTGATTAACAACAAGCTGCATTTCTTCTATAATTTCTTCGTTTGATTTTTCCATAACAAAATCCTATCTGACCAGTGCTGCCATATCTTTTACTGCTTGTTCAAGCCCTGTGAATACCGCACGTGAAATAATACTGTGTCCTATGTTTAGTTCGTTTAAGTCTTGAATTTGACGCATTCTGTGCACGTTTTCATAGTTAAGTCCGTGACCCGCGTTGACTTTTAGTCCAAGAGCGTGTGCTAATCTTGAAATTTCCCGAAGTTTTTCAAATTCTTCCTGCTCATCAGGTGTGCCGTAAGCGTTTGAATACTGTCCTGTGTGCAGCTCTACAAACTGAGCGCCGGTTTTAGCTGAAGCTCTAATCTGTTCTTCTGTCGGGTCAACAAAAAGACTAACCAAAATTCCTGCTTCTTCCA
>MOYD01000032.1 GCA_001899395.1 Candidatus Gastranaerophilales bacterium Zag_111
CCCGTACCCATCCCGAACACGGTCGTAAAGACTCATAGTGGTGAAAATACTTGGAGGGCGACCTCCTGGGAAGATAACTAGTTGCCAGCACCTAATTTAAAGGGGAAATTGGAAAACCAATTTCCTCTTTTTTAGTGCTTTACAATGAGAGAAAAAGGTGTTATACTGAATGAGTAGAAAAGCGAAGGAGAGAAGATATGCTACAATTCAACAATAGCTTGAAAAACGGGGGGGGGGGCACCGTTAAAGCTCTCCACTAGCGGGTTTACGCTTGCTGAGGTATTGATTACCCTTGGCGTTATTGGCGTGGTCGCTGCCTTGACTATTCCGGGGTTGATTGCTGATGCTCAGGATAGACAATTCAGGGCTGCTTATAAAGAATCTATATCTATTTTATCTCAAGCAATGAAGTTAGTTTATAATGAAACAGAAGAGACTTATACGTCAGTTGATTTTGTACAGATGCCTATTTATATTTGTAAATTGCAAAGGTATATGAAAGTCAACTCATCGGGGATTGATTGTTCACAGGTTTCGGATGAGCTGGTGTATACGAGCACTTTAGCTTGGCCTTTAAATAGGGGAGCTCAGGATACGACCTATTGGCATAAGTCGCATAATTGGTTTGATAAAAATAAAACACCACAGATGTTAAATAGTGGATATACTGGATTAACATTTCGACTTATGAATGGTATGATGATTAATTTTAACTGTTACAATCAGATTTTTGTAGACGTGAATGGTGATAAAAAACCTAATACAATTGGTAGAGATATTTATTTTATGGTTTTTGCAAATGGAACTACAAGTCCAAACATCGGGTTTAGCACTATTAAAACTTTTGTACCAAATGGTTGTTCTAGAAATGGTCAAAATGCTACTCCAACTTTGACTAAAGACAATTATATAGAAGACTGTATTCATGGAAGCGGCTGGGGTTGTTCATTTATGTTGTAAAATAACAAGACCTCCGGCTTTTTAGCCGGAGGTCTTGTTTATATTTATTTCCCCTTAGTTTGCGCGGGTTTTGATTTCGTCGTTGACTTTAGCAATGAAGTCATCAACACTGAAGGTACCGATTTGTCCTACTCCGCGTGCTCTGACAGCAACTGCGTTTGCTTCAATTTCTTTATCGCCGATTACGCATACGTAAGGGATTTTCTTATCTTGAAGGCTTTCTCTGATTTTGTAATTCATTGATTCAGAGCGGTCATCAAGGTTTACTCGAATTCCCGCGTCACGCATTTTTCTGTAAACTTTTTCTGCGAAGTCAACGTGTTTTTCATTTGAAATCGGAACGATGTTGACCTGTGTTGGAGCAAGCCATGTTGGGAACGCTCCTGCGTAGTGCTCGATTAAAATTCCGTGGAAACGTTCCATTGAACCAAATATTACACGGTGAAGCATTAACGGAGTTTTTAGTTGACCGTCTTTATCCTGGTATTTGATATCAAACCTTGCAGGAAGGTTGAAATCAAGCTGAATGGTTGCACATTGCCAGGTTCTTCCAATCGCGTCTTTGATTTTGAAGTCGATTTTTGGTCCATAGAATGCACCGTCGCCTTCGTTGATTTCATATTTCATTCCGCGTCTTTCCATTGCTTCTTTTAAACCTGCTTCTGCTTTGTTCCAGTTTTCAATTTCACCTACAAAGCTTTCAGGGCGGGTTGATAACTCAACTTCAAATTCCATTTTAAAGATTGCCATTGTATCAGCTACAAAGTCAATAATAGCGTTAATTTCATCAACTAACTGTTCAGGGGTACAGAAGATGTGGGCATCATCCTGTGTAAAACCTTGAACACGGGTTAAGCCGGACAGTGCGCCTGATTTTTCTTTACGATAAACCGTTCCAAGTTCTGCCATACGAAGTGGTAATGAGCGGTAAGAGTATCTGTTTGCCTGATAAATCAAAATGTGGAACGGACAGTTCATTGGTTTTACAACGAATTGTTCGTCTGAGTCTTCATCTTTTTGTACAAAGAACATATTTTCTTTGTAGTGATCCATGTGACCTGAAATTTCCCATAGCTTTGATTTAGCAATTTGCGGAGTGTTTACGATAACGTAACCACGTTTTCTGTGTTCTTCTCTCCAGTAGTTTTCAATCTGTTCTCTAACAACTGCAAGATTAGGGTGCCACAAAACAAGTCCGCCGCCAAGTTCTTCTCTTACAGAGAATAGGTCAAGTTGTTTACCAAGTTTTCTGTGGTCGCGTTTTTCAGCTTCTTCAATAAAAGTTAAGTAAGCTTGAAGGTCTTCTTTATTCCAGTAAGCTGTTGCGTAAATTCTTTGCAACATTTTATTCTTTTCGTTGCCGCGCCAGTAGGCACCTGCAACCTTTAGCAGTTTAAATGCGTTTGCTTTAATATATGAAGTGTTTGGAAGGTGAGGACCTGCGCAAAGGTCGTTAAATAAAGCATTACCGTCTTTGTCTTTTGTTATGTACAAAGTAGGATTGTCGTTTTTGTGTTCTTCCAAAAGTTCTGCTTTATAGATTTCGCCTTCATCTTTGAATGCTTTAATCTGAGCGTCAACGTCAGGAATTTCGTATCTTTCAAATGTAAGATTTTGTTTAACGATTTCTTTCATCTTTTCTTCGATTTTAGAAAGGTCATCTTCTGTGAATGCGTGACCGTCAGTCAGGTCAAAATCGTAATAAAAGCCTTCTGCTGTAGCCGGTCCGATTGCTAACTTTGCATTCGGAAACAGGCTTTGAACGGCTTGTGCCATGATGTGTGAGGTTGAGTGTCTTAAAATACTCAAAGTTTCGTTGTTCTTTTCCATTTCTCTACTTTCTATCCTTTTGGGTTATTGTAAATCTTTTCGGTCAACCCGTTTCAGTCAAAAACATTTGAAAGAATTATTTACCCCAGGGCGGATCCCCTTAACTAATAACAATTTTATTGTAGCATAAAATCAAAAAGACAATCATTAGTGTAAATAATTCATATTTCCATGGTGTAAGACATAATATGTACAACCAAACCCTGTGTCGGATTTGTTACAGGAATTTGCTGTGGTTTGAGTAGTTTTTTGAGGATCGCCAATCGGGAAGAGGTAGCTTCCATTTGTATCGACCATAAATTGAAACATATCTCTGCCAAACGTATTGGGAGAATGGTTTCCGTTTGTATCTACGTAAAATACAACTACTGAATTTCCTGATGAACCGCGAATATAAATACTTGAGCCATTTGCCAGTTTTATTTTATAGTGTCTTCTGTCTGTTGCATAATTATTTTCATTTGTTTCTCTCAGGTGTTTATAATTTAGATTAGGTGCACATTTTCCTTCTAAGTCTTCAACTCCGCAATCAAGCGCAAGTTTTAATCCCGGTTTTATCTTTTCTGCAATTTTTATTGCGCTTTCTTCGTCATATCCGGAAATTTCCCAACCGTCTGCGGTACCATACTCTTCTTCGGCTATCCTTAATGCTTGTGATAAAATGGATTGGGCTGCTTTTAGCTGAGTTATGGTTCG
The DNA here is from genome assembly GCA_001899395.1 of Candidatus Gastranaerophilales bacterium Zag_111. Taxonomy (GTDB): domain Bacteria; phylum Cyanobacteriota; class Vampirovibrionia; order Gastranaerophilales; family Gastranaerophilaceae; genus Zag111. The sequence goes on from MOYD01000032.1 coordinate 3,487, forward strand.
TTTCTCATAATGTTTAGATATCAACCCCGGAATAGTCAAAGCAGCAACAACACCGATTACACCTAGGGTTATCAATACCTCTGCCAGTGTAAATCCTGTTTTTAAATACTTCATATATTACTCCAACCGTTCTAATATTAGCACAACTTGTTCTTAATTTAGCACTAAAATTTATTTTATGCAAGATATTTATTTGAAAAATAAACAATTAATGCAGCACGCATTGTCTGCAATTATAAAGAAACGCAGACTTGCAAAAAATAAATCAATTAGTCTTATTTCGGCAGAAATTGGTATGACAAAATCAATGTGGGCGGATTTAGAAAAATCAATTAAAGACCCGCAATTGTCTACACTATGGCGTATTGCAGAGGCTTTGGATATTCCGTTGTCACAGATAATTATCGAGCTTGAAAAGAATTTAGATGATTTTACCTTGGTGGGGTAAGATTGTTTATATTTCGTCTATATTAATTTTACCTTCTTTAAATTCAGCAATAACTTGTTCTCTTACGCTAATTCTTATAAGATAATTTCTGTTGCGAACTTGATACCTTTTTAGGAGTTCTGCGACATGGAATTTAACTGTAGAAACTTCAATATGAAGGATTTTCGCAATTTCCTTGTTAGAGTAACCTTTCGAGACATAGTCTAATACTTCAAGTTGTCGCGGTGTTACTGATATATTTGTCATTTTGGTTATTCCTTCCTTAATTCCAAAATTAAATTATAGCAATTAAGAAAACAGCAAACAACTAGCCATATGGGTAATTCAAGATTTACAACGGTAAAAAAATATGTTATACTGAACTGGTAGGAAAATAAAGGAGAGAAAATATGCTAAAATTCAATTATAGCTTGAAAAACGGGGGGGGGGGCACCGTTAAAGCTCTCCAGTAGCGGGTTTACGCTTGCTGAGATGTTGATTACCCTTGGTGTTATTGGCGTTGTTGCTACTATAACAATACCTGGCTTAATTTCGGCTTACAAGGCTAATCAGTTGCGGGCTCAGTTTTTAAAATCATATTCAACAATCCAGCAGGCGTTTAGACAAATGGAAGCTGATGATGTTTCTACAGACCTTGCTACTTATTCAGGAAAAATGGGGTCGTTTTATAATACTTATAAACAATATTTTAAAGGAGCGCATGAATGTGGGTATTATTATGATACAAGTGATGCTCTACCTTGTATGGGGATGCCGTATGGGAAAAATAATTATAAATCACTGGATGGGAAATTTGTTGTTTATGATGATTATTTTACAGACGGACAATTAGTCTTGCCGGACGGTTCGCTTTTGATGATTGATAACCCTAACTGGGGTGATTTTCTTTGGCTGTTTGTTGATTTGAATGGGTATGCTACACCACCTAACAGGTTTGGTTATGATTTATTTGTGTTTCAATTTATTGACGGAGAGTTGAGAACAATGGGCGATAAAGAAACAGAATATAACGACATAGATAAATATTGTAATATTAATATTTCTACTAAAACAAACGGTATTGCCTGTGCACATCGCGCCAAAACCGAAAGTGATTATTTTAAATGGGCTGTGAAAAATTTGAAATAGAGGTAAACATCTAATAAAAATACGCCTGCCGCGATTCGAACGCGGGACCCTCTGCTTAGAAGGCAGATGCTCTATCCAGCTGAGCTACAGACGCATAATAAGTTTTATTTAATTTTAACCCTAACCTTTTGCAGTTACTTTGTAATTACAAAACTGTTGTTGGGGTTTTGTATTTTTATATTAGCATGAAAAATTTTTCTTGCAAGTCTATTTTTTATTTATCTAGAAAAGTTGATATATATGTCAATTGTAATGAAATGTAAAGATGAATTTTAAAATGGCTGAAACCCTGTTATAATGCCCTATATGATATGATATGATATGATGGGATGGGCGAGTAGCAATCATTTTAGCCGAAAATTTTTTATAAGAATGTAAGGGTTTAAAATTTAGAAATTAGGAGGAAATGAAATGGCATTAACTTTTGGTAGAGTTGTTCGCGAAGTTTTTAGAAGTAACAGTCCGGTAATGCGTGTATTTAAACTTGGCGGGGAGAAAATTACTGCAAAAACAGGTATTACTGCAAAAGGGATGAAGTATACGAAATTGTATAATGCTAATGGCGAATTACTGAGCTGGAAAAATACTTTTAACGGAAAAATAAGAAAAGGTAGATACGAAAAAGTTGACCCCTTTGATATGAATAGTGGTTGCAGTACAGAATATCTACGAGATAACAAAAAATTAAGCACAATCAGATATACCGGTTTTGAAAGTCCAAAACGTTCATATGAAATAGGTGATAATATTGGTAGTTCGGTTCTTGACCGATATGATCCACTCAGTCCAAATTATGAGCCATTTTCATTTAATACAAATGATCCATTATCAACTCCATGGGATAACAATTTATTTTAATTTTGTAGATTGAGGGCAAACTTTAAATTTGCCCCAATCTTTTTTACTTTACAACGTAGTCAAAAAATGTTATACTTCACATGTAGAAAAGTAAAGGAGAGAAAGAAATGCTACAATTCAATCATAGCTTGAAAACGGGGGGGGGGGGCACCGTTAAAGCTCTCCAGTAGCGGGTTTACGCTAGCAGAGGTCTTGATAACTCTTGGTATAATAGGTGTAGTAGCAGCTATAACGATACCAGGCTTGATATCGACTTATCAAAAACGAGCAGCAATAGCCGGAATAAAGGAAGCACAATCAATAATTAACCAGGCAATAAAGATGTATGTCTATGAGTCAGATGATGAAGGAGAGACAGCATTTGACACAACACTTCCAATCCAGACATTTGCAGAAAAATATTTTAAACCGTATCTAAATGTAGCACAGGTTTGTACGAAAATGTCAGACGGCTGCTGGAAAACAGGAAATTTCTACGGATATTACGACCTTGCAGGCAACAAGAAGACTGATACCGTACCATATTCACTGGTGTTGAATAACGGAATGGTTTTCGGGTTTAATAAGGTTGCAGACGGATCTTACAATCTTATTTCAATTATAGTGGACATCAATGGAAAAAGTTCAAAAAACGTAATGGGACGGGATGTATTTTCATTTTACCTTTTTAATCAGGACACTGTAAAAATCGGACAGACAGACTTACGTTATAAAAATATAAAAAATGGGGTTTACCCGGGTGGTTATGCAGAAGGAGGAATACCGCATGCGGTTTTAACCAGAGAGGAACTTTTAGACCAATCAACTTGGAGAAGTTGCAATAAGAATTCTTATAATGCCAGTAGTCCCCGTCCGGGTATTGGTGCGGCTTGCGCTGCTTTGATTTTCAAAGACGGCTGGAATATTTCTAAGGATTATCCATGGTAAAATCAGGTGACAAATTCCGTTAAATGTGGTAAAATTTGTTCAGGAAAAGGATTGTGTTTATGTATAGAGCGATAATAATGGTTATTGATTCAATGGGTATTGGCGCTATGAAAGATTGCCGAGATTTTGGTGATATCCCTGAATGCAATACGTTAAAACATGTTTGCGAATTTAATAACGGATTAAATGTTCCAAACCTTGAAAAACTTGGGTTAGGCAATATTCAAACCTTTATGGGTATAAAACCGGTTGAAGCTCCTGTTGGCACTGTTGCAACTCTTGTTGAAAAATCAAAAGGCAAAGATACAACAACCGGTCATTGGGAAATCGCCGGAATTACCTTAGACAGACCGTTTGCAACTTTTCCTGACGGATTTCCTTCTGAACTTATTGAAAAATTTATACAGGAAACAAAATGCGGCGGTGTGCTTGCAAACCGTCCGGCAAGTGGGACTGCGATTATTGAAGAGCTTAATGACGAACATCACACAACAAAGTTCCCAATAGTTTACACTTCTGCTGACAGCGTATTTCAGATTGCAGTTGATATAGACTTAATTCCTTTGGAAACTCTTTATGACTGGTGTTTGACTGCCCGTCGAATTCTAACGGATGGTGATTATTATGTATCAAGAGTTATTGCCAGACCTTACAGAATAATTGACAATAAGCCAACAAGGATTTCAAAATACAGACGTGATTATTCAATAGAGCCGATTGCTCCGACTTTGTTAAATGAAGTCAAGGACAATGGCGGCAAAGTCATTGGTATCGGTAAAATTGAAGACATTTTCTCAAAATCAGGTATTACACATGCTATCCACACAGGTTCTAATAAAGAAGGCTTGGAATTGACGCTGAGTGCCGTCAAACGTGAATTGCCGCTTGAAGATATTGCGTATATCAAGGGAAAAGATTACAACGATACAGAAATAGTTTTTACAAACCTTGTAGACACTGATATGCTCTATGGTCATCGCAATGACCCGAAAGGTTACGGTGCTGCAATTGAGGAAATTGATACGTATTTAACCCCGATAATTGAATCAATGAATGAACATGACCTTCTTATAATAACTGCTGACCATGGCTGTGACCCAACTGTTCCGGGAACTGACCACACCAGAGAAAAAGTCCCTATGCTACTGTATTCAAAATCTCTTCCGTCAAAAGGTAACCTTGGAGAACTTGAAGGTTTTGATACGATTGCCGGATTTGTGAGAGATTGGATAAAGGGCTAATAACCTTATCCCTATTGATATACTAGCTAAATGGGTAATAGCAAATTTTCCTATCTTCATGTAATATATAATCGTAAATTTTTATAAGGATAGGTAGGAAAATGGAAAAGATGAAAAAACCCCTTACGGAAAGAGAATTGGAAGTTCTAAAGTATATTGCAATGGGGTTAACAAATAATCAAATTGCAGATAAGATGATGATAACTCACCATACTGTAAAAGCCCATATTGCGTCTATATTAGAAAAATACGGGGTGAATAATAGATTAGGAGCAGCTATGTACGCAATAGAGCATGGTATATTTAATCTTCATCAAGACTAAGTACAGCCATAAATGCTTCCTGCGGTACTTCTACACTTCCAACAGATTTCATGCGTTTTTTACCTTTTTTCTGTTTTTCAAGAAGTTTACGTTTACGGGAAATATCGCCGCCATAGCATTTTGCAAGTACGTTTTTACGCATTGCTTTAATTGTTGTCCTTGCGATTACTCTGCCGCCGATTGCTGCTTGAACAGGTACTTCAAACAACTGGCGAGGGATAATTTCTTTTAATTTAGTTGTTAATTTTTGTCCGATGTAAAATGCTGAATCTTCGTGACAAATAACTGACAGCGCGTCTACGACTTCGCCTGAGAGCATAACATCAAGCTTAACAAGTTTTGAACGCTTGTATTCGCTAAATTCGTAATCAAGACTTGCATAACCCTTGGTACGCGATTTCAATTGGTCGTAAAAATCCGTGATAACTTCGCTTAGCGGAATTTCATATGCTAAATCTACACGAACTTTATCCAGATAAGTCATATTAATAAATATACCGCGTTTAGTTTGTGCTAAATCCATCAGTGTTCCGACATACTCATTAGGGGTAATTATTTGAACTTTAACATAAGGTTCTTCAATATAGTCTCTATACTGTGCAGCCGGAAGGTTTGCCGGATTGTCTATTTCAACGACTTCACCGTTAGTTTTGTGAACTTTATAAACAACTGATGGGGCTGTTGTTACAAGTGACAAGTCGTATTCGCGCTCAAGTCGTTCCTGAGCGATTTCCATATGCAGCATGCCTAGAAATCCGCATCTGAACCCAAAGCCCAACGCGCTTGAAGTTTCTGGTTCAAAAGTTATGCTGCTGTCGTTTAGTTTAAGTTTTTCCAGCGCCTCTTTTAAATCTCCGTAATCTTCATTATCAACCGGATACATCCCTGAAAATACCATTGGCAAAGCTTCTTTATACCCCGGAAGAGCCTCAGATGCCGGACGTTCTACATTTGTGATTGTGTCACCCACAAACCGCGTTAATTCTTTTATCGAACCTGCAAAATAACCAACATCGCCGCATGTAAGTTTTTTTACAGGCATTCTGGCTGGCGTTTGATAACCTAGTTCAACAACTTCATATTCTTTGCCGGACGCCATAAATCTGATTTTGTCGCCAAGTTTTATGCTGCCGTCAACAACCTTAAAGTAGCATACTGTTCCTAAATACTGGTCGTAAACACTATCAAAAACCAGTGCTCGTAGTGGTTTGTCAGAATTATCAGCAGGTGCTGGAACAAAATTTACGACGGCTTCTAATACATCTTCGATACCTTCACCTGTTTTGGCGCTCACAGGAATTGCCATAGACGCATCAATTCCTAAAATTTCTTCGATTTCCTGTCTTACCCGTTCAACATCAGCAGATGGTAAGTCGATTTTGTTGATAACAGGAATAATTTCAAGATTTTGTTCTATTGCCAGATAAACGTTAGCAAGCGTCTGAGCTTCAACCCCTTGTGTTGCGTCAACGATTAGCAAAGCGCCTTCACAAGCAGCCAGCGACCTTGAAACCTCGTATGAAAAATCAACGTGTCCGGGGGTATCAATAAGGTTAAGTTCATAATCCTTTCCGTCAGCGGCTTTGTAGTTCATTCGGGCTGCATTAAGCTTTATTGTAATTCCGCGCTCGCGCTCAATATCCATTGAATCCAAAAGCTGCTCTTGCATATCGCGTTGTGCAACAGTACCGGTTTTTTCCAAAAGCCTGTCTGCTAATGTGGATTTTCCGTGGTCAATGTGGGCAATTATACAAAAATTTCTTACATTATCTCTAGTTTTCATATCCTTGATTATATATGAAAAATGACAATTGTAAAATTAAATCTTGTCAAAAAACTCTTTGCCCTTTTTACAAACCGGACAAACATAAGTGTCAGGTTCTTTTGTTATGTCGCCTTCATAGATATAACCGCAAATTCTACAGCGGTAAGCAAGTTTTGCTTCGGTTTTTTCTTCAATATAAGTTGGTGCATTTTCAGGGCTGGTACCGTTTTTAACGGAATGATAATATGCGTATGTCATTGGAATTTGATTGTGCAGAATTTTTCCGTCTGTAATTCTTCCTAAAAACAGTGTGTGAGTTTCTGTTTCCATAAGGTCAATGAGTTCGCAAATTATGTAGCCGACTGAGTTTTCAATAATGTCAATTCCGTCGACTTTTATTGTTTTAATGCCTGCAAATTTGTCTGTGTCATGTCCTGTTTGAAATCCAAAAACAGGGATTACGTTTTCGTCTGTTTCAACCCCAAGGATTGAAATAGCGAATTTTTTGTACTTTTTTATGCACTCGTTGGTGAAGTTTTTGTGGTTAATGCTGACAGCGATTGTGTCATATGTTATTTGCATAAGACTGTTTGCAACACAGCCGGTTGACTTTGCGCCGTTTGGCGTTGAAACAACATAAACTCCGTATGATAAATTTTTTAAAATATTAATATCCATTTCTTTAGTATACCATTTTTTTTGAGAAAGTCTATAAGTCTGTAAGCGGGTAAAACTTTACAAAAATTGTAAAAAATGCTATACTTCAAATGTAGAAAAGTAAAGGAGAGTAAGATATGCTACAATTCAGTAATAGCTTGAAAAACGGGGGGGGGGGCACCGTTAAAGCTCTCCATTAGCGGGTTTACGCTGGCAGAAGTTCTGATAACCCTTGGAATAATTGGTGTTGTTGCAGCGTTGACTATTCCGGGGTTGATAACAAAGCTGCAAGATATTCAGTTTCGTGCTGCATATAAAAAGGGTTACAGTGTTATAAATCAAGCATTCAAAACAATGGTTGATGATGGTGAAGTTTTAGATTTAAACTCAGCAGTTGATAGTAACGGTACACATTATACATCAGCAATTGGAGAGAATTTCAAAAAACTTGCCACATATTATATCAAACCGGCTCAAACATGTTTTGAAAACAATGCAGATGAATGTTGGGAGTGCGATAGCGGCGAAGCCGGATATCTTTACGGGAGTTCTCCTAAGTGGCTTGGATGTAGTAGAAATAGTTACGCGTTTGTTGATATGAACGGGACAGGCTGGTATCTATATTCAAACTTAGAATACCCAATTCTAATTGATGTTAATGGAAAACGCCGTCCAAATCAGCTTGGGAGGGATAGGTTTGTGTTAAGGTTTGCGGATTCTCTGGATCAAAATAGTGTGTATGATATGAATGAAATTAATACGATTATGCCTCACAACGATATTAAAGACAAAGGTCGCTGGTGTCCGCAGGGAAACTGTTTATATAAAAGTTGGCTGCAAAAATAACAGTTTTGAAAAGTTTAATTTTATGTTATATTTTTACAATGATTAAACAAACAGACAGCGGCGTAGTTGTATCTCTTAGGATTTCACCTAACGCGAAGAAAAACGAAATTGTTAAAGACGGTGATATTGTAAAAGTTAAAATTACCGCTCAACCCATTGACGGCAAGGCTAATAAATCGCTTGTTGAATTTCTGTCAAAGAATTTCAAAATTCCAAAAACTTCCATAAAAATTCTAAAAGGTGAAACCTCAAAAGATAAAACCATACTTTTTGAAACAAAAGACGAAGATAAGTTAAAATTACTTTACAATAGTTTTGGAACATAGCAAAATTTAACTTGACATGATTTAATATTATCAAAAGGAGAAAATGATGAATATTTCCAGGTTAAATCCGATAGGTTACGAAGCTAAGACAGAAAAAGGTAACACTTATAAAAAATCTAATGCAGCAAAAACAGGTTTGTTAGCAGGAGCAGTTCTTATTAATGCCGCAACATATGCGTTTCCAAAAAACAGAATTTCAAAAATGTTTACAACCGGTGCATTGGTGAAAGAAATAGCGAAAATGTGTAAGAAAACCGGTCCTGTAAAATTTAACACTCTGCTTGAAGTTTTAGGTGTTGCAGGTGATTTAGTCTTCTGGTACATATCCGGTGCAATGTGGGATAAATCAATCAATAAACAACGCGCTGCAAAAGCCGATGAACTTGCGCAAAACCCTAATGCAGCAGCTCAGGCAGTTGACAAAAAGTAACTTTAAGTTATAATAACTAAAAAAAGGAATAATATGACTCAAAACTTTTTACAAAAACATCATCATCACAATCATATCAGCCTGAAGGAGCTGTAAGATTGATGATGCGCTTGTAAAAATATTATAAATCAATTCTTTAAAACAACTTCTTCAGGTATCAAGCGAAGAAGTTGTTTTTTAGTTAAAGAATTGAGGTATAAAAATTATGACAGTAACAAGTATAATATCCGCTATCGGAAATAACAGCAGCATTTACCCGCTACTGGTAAGGGATTGTTTTATCGAAGCTCCGTCTAAAATTTTGATTGCAAGACGCGAAAATATGAAAGAATCTCGAGAAATTGCAGACGATGCAACACGTGAAAAATTCATTGATGAGTATTTCACATCAGCAATCTGGCTTGGCGGAATTCCTGCAACAGAAGCCATTATGGATAAATACATCAAGAAAAAAGGCTACAATGCAGGGGTTAATCTGAATTTATTTAAGGCTGAAGCTGCGAAAAATGCAACAGGCGAAGTTCTGCAAGGTGTTGAATATAATATCAAAAAATTTGGTAAATATGCTCAAAAAGAAGTTCAAGAAGCGGTTGCTGATTTAATCAAGGTTAAGAATAACAAAGGCGCTTATGAAAAACTTTTGACCAAAAAATTTGCCGCCGCAACAATAATTCCTACAATAATAATGGGATTTATTTTGCCGCCGTTGAATTTTGCACTCACAAGAAAACTTAGAAAAGCTAAAGCGCAAAATTCTACAACTCAAACTAACACTCAGCAGCGCTCAACAATTGAACAATTTACAGGCAAAAATCCAACATTTACCGGCTCATTTACTTCAACTATTGCGAATTTGAGAACGGTTGACAAAATGGCAATTTCTGACGGCGGTTTGACTGTTGGTCGTGTTTCAACCTCCCGCAACAAGGAAGAAGCTTATATCAATGCGTTTAGAATGATTGGTTCTATGATACTCAACTTTGTAACTCCGGTTTATATCGCGCGTGGGCTTGATAAACTGGCAAACAAATTATTTAAGGTCAATGTTAATTTAGACCCGTTGATTTTGAATGATAAGGAATTTATCGAGGCTGTAAAAAATAATGCGGTCGAACTTCCAAAATCAAATTCCGCAAAAGATTTATTTGAATTTATTGATACAAAACCGGATACTTTTTTCTCAAAATTTGCTCAAAAAATGAAGAAAATTTCTTACCTTGAATGCGGTATTCGCGACCCTCGAAAATACGTTAATATAAAGGATTTAAGCGATTTTAAAGATGAGTTTGAAAACTTTATAAAATCCGCAAAAAATTCTAAAAATATCGAAAAATTTGCCAAAAAAGCAAAGACTGTAAAATGCCTGAATATTTTAGCAAATGTCGGAATTTCAAGTTTCTTACTTGCAGGAGTTCTTCCAAAAGCACAATATGGATTTAACAAACTTATCACCGGTTCCTACTTAGACCCGGGGTTAAAAAAGTAAATTTAAAGAACTTATTTGCGCATATTTGCCACTCGACAAAAACCAATTTACATGTTATTATATACACAGATGTAGTAGGAAAATTTTTTTGAAATATATGCAATGAATTTTATTTAAATTAAATCTTAAATAAACGCACGGGTAGGCTATATGTACCCGCCATTGCGTGTATTATAAAAAAAATAGAAAAGGATAAGGTAATTAACTTTATGGAAGCAAAAACCTTGTTATTAGCTATTGCGGTTATTTCAGTAATAGTCTTAGCCGCCATGCTGATTATTCAAAAAAACAAAATGAAAAGTGCCTTAGAATCCGTAGAGAAAGACAAAAAAGCACTTGAAGACAAAGAAAAAATTCTCTACAAAGAAGCAAAAATTAAAGCAGTAGAAGAATTGCAAGATGACAGAGACAAACTTAACGAAGAAGAAAGAGAACGAAGACAGGAGTTAGCAAGACAAGAACAAAAATTAGCAAAACGAGAGGATATGCTTGAAGATAAAATTCAAGAATATACTGACAAAGACATTCAACTCCAGAAAAAAATGGATCAACTTTTAGAAAAAGAAGACTATTTAGCTGAACTTGTTCAGAAGCAAACTGAAGAACTGGAACGGATTTCAGGCATGTCAACAGAAGATGCTAAACGAACTTTATTAGAACAGTTGAAAAACGATTTAGCTCAGGAGCAAATGCAATTAATCCGCGAAAATGAGGCTAAAATTAAAGAAATATCACTTGAAAAATCAAAAGAAATCTTATCAACAACTATGCAGCGCT
>MOYD01000033.1 GCA_001899395.1 Candidatus Gastranaerophilales bacterium Zag_111
ACGGCATATGGCCAGGCAATGCTACGTAATGGCGGACGCAACGGCATATCCTTAACAGCAGGTTTCCGTTGGAGCTTGGGCAAAGAGGGTGCACCGATAAAGAAAGAGACTGAAAAGGTAAGCACCCCACAACCAAAAACAGCCCAACTACCGGAGCGCAAAATCGTAAAACAACTAACACCAACCCAAAAGACTGCCCTAGGTGCAAAACCACAGAACACAACCAGAACCACCAATAATGGAACCTTGCGACAGTTGTAAGCCAAAACGAGGGACATAGTCTCTCCCATTAGGGGAGAGAAAAGAATTTGTTAGTGAACGCCAGTGAACTTACAAATTCAAGAGAGGGGCTTAGATATGTAAGCTTGTTCAACCCTTGTATCCCCCTCACCCGAATTTCAAACTTTCGAGCTAAGGCTCTCAAGTTGAAATTCTTACCCTCTCCCACGTAGGGGCGAGGGAACCCCCTCGCGTTTTGCGGGACAATAGTCTCTCCCATTAGGGGAGAGAAGAAATTTGATAATGAGCTGGAGCGAATTTTCAAATTTCAGAGAGGGGCTTATATATGTAAGTTTGTTCAAACCTTGTAGCCCCTCTCCCCAAGAGGGAGAGGGATATGTTTAAGAAACTCCTAAAATAGTTTTAATCTCATCTTTAATATTTTTTATATTGTTTCTCAAATTACCGTATTTCAAATTAATTGTTTTAAAGTCTATTTGATAATTATTATCGCCTGTATTTAGATGATTTTTAGGAATTTCAAGTCTTTCTTTGCCCCATTGCGGATATAAAAGTATTGCATGGTTTGCTTTGTGCAGCAAACAGTATGTTGAAACTTGATATACATCATAATTTGAAAAACTGTCCTCATTTTCAAATTTTTTATATTTTGTATCAATAATAATTTGTTCGTCGTCCTTTTCCACCATAATATCAACTTTAGTAGTGCGTCTATTGTTTTCGGCAAGTAAAAGTTTATTTCTTTGTTTATCAAATTTGCAGCCAAACTCAGCTTCGTGTTTTTTCATAATCTCAAAAATAAATTTTTCAAACAAATAATTCATATCCCAAACAAGAGTTATATTCTCAAATTTGTTTCTTGATAAATCAACACTTGTCTGCTCAATAAACATTTTTGCCAGTTTAAACGGTCTTTTAAATAATTCTTGATTACGATTTAATCTTATTTTTTGCACCTTGAACTTATCAAATCGGACTAAATTTATATCTGAATAATAATTTATAATAAATTTTAAAATCTTTTTATTTTTACTGTTATTTGAAATGCTATACAAACAACTGCTTACAAATAAGAATAATTGATTTAAATTATTATTTTCAGAAAATTCGTCATATTCACAATAAAATCTTGAATTATTAGTACAATTATAACGAATATTTTCAGCAAATTTGATTTTACCCTTTAAATATCTTAGATTATCATCTTCACGTACATATTTTTTAGGTGTCGTTCTTTTTAGACAATCAAACAGTGATTTTGCGTATTCCCCAATCAAAACTTCAATAAAAGGATTTTTCTCTGTTGAAAGTTTTGCATTATCATTGATTTTAATATCAAGGTCTTTTGTGTATGAAAGCATATAAATTAAGTTTCTGATGATACATTCTTTATCGTCTTCATTATCACAAATTAATTTTGGTAAAATCTCCAAATGTGCATTTTTATATTTTATAACTCCAACCCAAGACTTGGTCTTAATACCTGTTGGTGTCACGGTTATGGCAGAACCTAAATTTTTACATTCCAAATACTTCTGCAATTTAATTAAATCGCAATTATCAAGTCTTTTTTCAGAATATTCTTTAACAACAATAGGTTCTGACACGGCGAAATCTCTTAATTATTATTCTCTACCATATTGCCAAAAGCGTTTCTTAAAGCTTCCTCAAAGTTAATGTCATCTTTCGGAACAAAATCATATCTGTCATCTTCATCACAACAATAATTGTTAGCAAACTGAACATCTTCAATTTTTTTGATAAAAGATTTATTATTAGCTTTAGGCGTACCCAATATCGCACATAATTTTTCCCAATCACCATAAAAATATTCGTTTAGTAACGGAAGAATTTCGCTAAACCAGATTTCTTTTAATGTATCAATATTGTTATTTCCGTTTTCATCATTGTATTTAGTATTGATAAAATAGCTATGCCCTATTTGATGGTCTCTATCTAACAGAACACTTATTTGTTTATTTAATTTTTCAAAAATAACATTAAACTTACACCCAAAATCAGCAACCAGTTCAGGTTTTGGCATAATTTCGACAAATTTAAACCTGCGTCTTAATGCAATATCAATAGATGCAATCGAACGGTCAGAAGTGTTCATCGTACCAATAATATACAGGTTCTTTGGAACACCAAAAGGTTCTTCTGTAGGTGAGTAAGGTAAAGATACCTTCAATTCGTGTTCTGCCCCTTTTCTTTTATCCGGTTCTATTAAAGTAATTAATTCTCCAAATATTTTAGAAATGTTCCCTCTATTAATTTCATCAATAATTAACACATATTTAGGTGCGTTTTCATTGATTACATATTTTTGGTCATTTTCTATTAATATTTGATTTTCGTCTTCTAATTCATTTTTTACGGACATTAATTCTTTATAAAAAGTATGATAATATCCTTTTAGTGCAATATTTCCTTCATAATCTTTATTAAAATCAATAGAAGTTTTATATTCTTTATTATTAATAAAAAGTTCGTTAATTTTTGATAATGATATCTTGCGATTTTGTTCTTGCTTACCAAAATGATATATTAGTTCATCCTTTTTATAAGAAATATTTTTTAGGTTTCCTAGGTCACTACCTTCCGGATATTTTTCTTTAAATCTATCAAGAACATCAGTAAAAGAAATTTCACAACTTTTATGATTATCAGCTAGTTGGTATAATTTTTTAGAAGCATTTTTACATATTTTTTTAAAGATGCCGTCAGGTTTTGAGTAAGTTAAGTTCTTGTCTTCAAAATTAGGTTTAATACCTTCAACAAATTCTTCATATGAATATGATTGATGAAAAGTTAAGAACTCTATTTGATGATTTTGTTTATTTTTATCAAATTCATTTTTTACAAATTCGTAATTCAGTACATTACCATTTTCATCATATTCTATACAATTTTTATTAATTATTTCCATTGATTTTATAACAGTATTGTAAGTTTTCCCTGTTCCGGGTGGTCCATAAAGAATTTGATTTAATGGGATATTTTTACTATCTGTTTTTTGATTGTTTTTCATAAATATTTCCTCAATTTTTAAACAAAAATCACCATATTTTGCTTCACTAATGTCAGTAAGTGTTTTTCGCGCCCATTGCTTTATCTCTAACTTGCTAAAATCAACTTGATAGGTACCATTATGTGTCCAATCAACCTTTCTTATACTTTTATATTCTTGTTTATTTTCATCATAAATATAATCAGATTTTACAATACCTCGACCAAGCAAAACATTATCAAGTCCTTTTTTCACGTAAACTATATCACCAATCTGCATACTTTTTACGAATTCCCAGTTTGCTTTGCTATCGTTTATGGGATATTCTGTCCGATTTTCATGTTGAGTGATTTTATTGGCGATATCTTCTTGCGAATTATATTGTATTAAATTGCCTAGGTAATCCCAACCTAAAGCCATGATACCGTCTTTATAAAATTCATTCCATTTGTATGAATTTTCGCCTGCTGAAAAAATCCAATATTTTGGCTTTTCTTGGTTAATATTAATAAATTTCCTGTAATGCGTATTCAATATTGCGTAAGGAATACCGTTTCCGTTGTTTTTGTTATATGTAATCCAGTTGTCATTGTTGCTTAGAGTGTTTAATAAAATATCCAATTCACTATTAGTTTTTATGTTGAATAACTTTTTATTTGTTAAGTCAAAGATTGTTTGGTCAAATTTCTTTTTTTCTATATGGTTTTTTATAAAATTCAGATAAGATTTATTATTTGTTTTTTTCAAGTATTTAGCAAAGTTACTTCTTATTAAAGAATAATCCCATGCGCAAACAGACAGAGTACATGGATTAATATTTAAACTTTTACAGTAGTTTTGAATTGACAAAAATGAATTATAGTTATTGTCAACATTTTTATAGAGATAGGATAACATAGTGCTGTCGCAAGAATAATATAGTTTTGGTTTACAGATATATATTATTTGAGAAAGTTTGCCGACTTTGACTTCTCTGAAATTAACAATTTTGTTAAATAAATCATCATTTATATTATTTTGATTAATTTGATTGGCAAAATCCCAAAGGGTTTGCATTACAGAGTTAAGAATTTCCGGTCTTTCGTTTTCATTGTAATCATAAATTTCATGAAAAAATTTGTATGTTGCGTGTACAAAATTAGGAATACCTTTTATATCTAATAATTCCGGGGATTTTAGATTAAAGTTTTCTTTAACCTGTTTAGCTCTTTGTATTGCGACATTATTTCCTGCACAAATACAGCCGATAAATGTTAATGGGTCTATTTTATCGATATCTGTGTAGTTGTCTTCAGGCACGAGTTTTTTAAATTCAACATATAACGATGAAGGATTATAGCGTTTGCAAATTACATCTAATAATTCTTCAAAAAACGGTATCCATGTAAAATTATCACTAACCATACTTCCCCCTTTTTTTATTGTACCACAGAAGTTACTATAAACACAATATTATTCAAATTACAACTAGCCAAGTGTATAGAATAGTTTTGTATGATTAATTTAAACTTAAAATATTTTGCTAAATAGAGAAAAAGCATCCTCATTTATGTAAGATTTACATAAAGGTTTAAAAGTTGATTATGGAATGTCAGGCGGAGTTGATTTCTTTAATTGCATTATTGACTTATAGTACTCTTAACAAGATATTCAATTATCGTATACAATTTAACTTTGTGTTATAATAATTTTAAGTCATTTAAACGAGTTGTGTATTATTGCAAGATAATTTACATAAGGGGAAAAGTACATGCCGCCTATACCGGAAATTAAAACAATTGAGCATATGATATTTTATCAATATGCAAAAATTATTGCCAAAAGTAGTTTTAACTATGCTGACGGAAAAGAAGCTAAAAAGAAAAGTTTTGGTTTTATTAGAAATACTGTACGCAAACTTATAAGCGGCGAAAAGAAGTGGTCTGATATTTCAAGAGAAGACTGGCAATTTGTTGAAGCAGAGAAAAAATGTTTTTATTGCGGGAGTACGGAAAATTTAGAAAAAGAACATATTGTTCCTCGCTGCATAAATATTAAACCTGAATGTAAAACATGTGAACACATATTAGGAATACACAATCAAATATGGGCTTGTAAAAACTGTAACGGTGCTAACGGCAAAGGAACAAAGGGTTTATATACTTTTTATCGTGATATGCACCCTGAGGAAAAGAAATTTCAGGATATTATTGATCCATTGGTAGAAAAGAAATACTTAAAAACAATTTATCATTGTCATGAATGCAATGGGACTTTGAATTGTGAAGATTTAGACGGCGATGGCGATATAACAGTTCTGGATATAGATTGTTGTATTAAACAGTGACTTCCGGCTTTTCTGTAAAACTCCATAATACACTACAATAATTATCTAAATAATAGCGGTTCTTAATTAATATAAATTTTAAGTCTATAAATTTTGTTTAAAACCATGTCATAGCATGAAAAATCTTGTCAATTATACAAATGGATAGGTGAAAATACCCTCTTGCAGACTATTCAAAAAATTATTATAATAAGAATGTTTTTAAAGATTTACACTTTAGTAATACAGGAAGTGGGGCTTATGATACTGCTATAGATCAATTAAATAACGAAATTGGGAGGCAATATGCTCAAAAATATCCTAACGCAACAAAAGAACAACTTTTGCAAATCTTATTAAATGATTGGCAAAAAAATTCAAATTATGCTGAAAACAGATTAAAAAGAAAAAGATAAATTTAGTGCTTTAGTTTTCTATATAAAATAATCATTATAAATGTAATGATTATAACAAATAAAATAGCTGAAACCCTAGAAAAATTTCGGGTGAAATCGGTTATATCATTATAACCGATTTTGTCTGTCAAATTGCAATGTAAATTAAATATAATATGTTCAAATAATGCAGATACAATAAAAAGAACAATATAAAATACTGTTGATAATAAAATTTTATGTAAAAATTTCAATTTTACTATTAAATAAAACAAAATCGTAGGCAAAATTATTAAAAAGAAAATCATATAAGAAACATACACAAAAGCTTAAAATATAGCAAGTAAACATAATATATAAAAACAAATTTTTTTATATTGTTATTATCGCTTTTCTAAAAAGTTTTTACCAGTCCGTTTTCGTCTGGTTTGAGAATTTTATTCTTGTTAATTTTTCCAAAATAAAACCCAATAAAATCACTACTTTAAGGCAAATTTCGCAAACTGTCTCGATTTCCTATGCCGGACGAAAAATACATCCATAAAATGGGGACAATACAAATATAAAGAGTTTCATACAATTGTTGAAACTCTTTATTTGTAATAGCAAGGGTGACATTCAAACTCTCGACCTCACGGGTATGAGTTGTAAAACGCTACTTTAAGCCTTGTATAGCAAAAGCAGAGGTAAAAGATATAAGATTTCACGATTTACGCCACACCTACGCAAGTTTAATGATAGCAAAGAAAATCCCTATTAAAAATTTATTCAACAGCAAATGGGTTACAGCTCAATTCAAGTAACGCTAGACAAATACGGATATCTAATGCCTGAATTGTACGACATGGGGGCTAATGCGTTGAATGATGTTGTGATTTAATAAGATTTAAAAATCCATGTTTGTAGCACAGTCAATTTTCCAGCACATCTCTTCTGCAAATTCTAATGTCGCTTTTTTATTTTTTATTATTTTTTTGTATTTGCCTATAGTTGAATAGCTTAAAATTAAATCAAATCCATACTCTTGAATTACAATTTTAGCATTTTTTCTTTCGCCACTCCATAAGAGTTTAATAAAACTTTCTATTATTGGTAAAGTAATTTTTTCAATATGTTCAATATTTTTATTTTCATAAGCTGCAACTAAATTATTTCCTTTTTCATTTAAATATATTGGTACTGCCCCTGCACCAGAATGAAAATAGAAAGTTTTACCCTCGCTTTCAAAATCACCATGCGCTATATAATTTCTTAATTTTTTTATTTCTAATAATTCATTATATAAATTTTCATTTTCATTTATACTGATAACTTTTTTGTATTTTTCTGTCCAGCCTTTTTTAATAAAAGTAATAACATCTTGCCCTGTATTGAATTTACCGTTAATAACAGCCAATAATACAAAAACGTGTTCAGTCCAACTAAAAAAAGATTCTAAAAGAGCAAAAAATAAATATAATCGTTCATGTTTATAAAGATAAACATTATTATAGCTAATTTGCGTACAATTTCCTATTTTTTTAATCGTTGGAGGTTTTTGTTTTTCAAGTTCTAATTTTTTTTGACATCTTTTGTATTTTTTTAAAAAATATTTATATCTAGAATATAGTAGTTGACTACAATTTTTTACATTTATTTTATCACTTTTTAAATTAAGCTGTGCCATGTATTTAAAAAATGGATTTGCAATTTTTATTGCATTATTTATATTTTCTAAAATTTCATTTATTTCTTTTTCTTCTTTTGTTGGATTATGTGATAATAAGCAGACGCCAAATTTTTGATGTTCAAGCAAATATGCCCTACCTTTATAATCAAATGGAATAGACCAAGCTACTTTTTCAAACTGACCTAAATTTTTAAATCCTAATAGATCAACAAATAAGAAATACAATAAATAATAGGGAGGCAGTTGATTGCAAGATAATGCAAGTTTTGCATTAAATAAAAAATTATTATCAGCTTGTGTGTCCTTATCTATTTTTTTAATACTTCCAAGAGCTTTTATAACCTTTTTTCTAATATTTTCAATATCTTCTTCATTTTTTGGATTTATTATTGACAAAATTGAACTCCTTGCAATATTAATCTACCACAAATAGGTCTAGTATTATACTTAATTATTGAAACAAACTGAAACAAAGCATTAAAAAAGAGTTTCGTAAATCTCGAAACTCTTTATTTGTAATAGCAAGGGAGAGATTCGAACTCTCGACCTCACGGGTATGAGCCGTGCGCTCTCACCAGCTGAGCTACCTTGCCATAATTTTGTAATTTTTACGCGGGATGACCGCGTAAATTTATTTTTGCATAAAGAAAAATTTTTTTCAAGCATTTTTTATAGAAAATCTTTTATGGCAGTTGTTGTTAATATTATTTTGTATTTTTTAAAACCCATTTGAAATAATCTGTTTCTGTTTTAGCTCGATGTGCACAGGCTATACCATTTCTGTTGTTTGAAACATTTATGTTGCAGTATTGTGTTTGGTCAGTGAATGTGCTTCCTTTGTCGCCCATTGTAAGGAGTTCACCGTCTTTGAAATCGAATGTAAATAGGTCAATTCCCCAGCGGTTTGGCGGGTTTTTGAACCCGTTTAAATCTACGTGTATCCAGGTTCTGTTGGTACCGGGATTTTCAATAAGTATGGTCGTGCCGTCCATTAATAATAATTGACCGTCGTCAAAGTCTTCAGTGTAAGCTTGTTGTTTTCCGTCCAGTGTCTTGTAAGCGTATGGACTGGTTTTGGTGTAGCAAACAGAGTTGTTTTTTGTGCTGAAGTAATTCCCGCAATCCACGGCAACTTTTACATAGTTTTTAAAGGTTGAATAGAATGAGTTATTTGTATAAGTTTTTGGATCTAGTGAAACTTCATCGTCTATCATCTGGCGGAAGAATTGTTGAACTGTTGAATAAGATTCAAGAAATTGTGAGTGCAGTTGGTGCGCCTTGTATGCGGTAATTAATCCGGGAATTGTTATTGCCGCAATTATACCGATTACGCCAAGGGTTATTAGAACCTCTGCTAAAGTGAATGCTGTAATAAAATTCTTTTTCATATATTCAATTATAATTGAATATAATTATATGTCAATACAAAAATATGTCTATAATATTAGATAATATTAATATGGACAAAAAATATGTTTTAAAACAAATCGGGAAAAATATTCAAAGCATCCGCAAACAAAGGGGATATACACAGGAGACGTTTTCAGAACTTATGAATGTTTCATGGAGTTATGTGGCAAAAATTGAATCAGGGATACTAAACCTTTCTGTAGGAAAGATTGTGGAATTTGCTAATTATCTTGAGGTGGATGTTAATGAAATTTTAAAGATAGAAATCAAATCCGGTTAATATAATTACCTGTTTAATATATAATCAAATTATGATTAAAGACTTAACAAAAGGCGAACCCCTAAAACTGATTGTTCTTTTTTCTATCCCGTTGCTAATCGGGAATATTTTTCAGCAGTTGTATAATCTTGCTGACATTGTGCTTGTTGGAAGACTATTGGGAATTAAGGCACTTGCTGCAGTTGGTGCGGTTGCACCTTTATTTTTTCTTATAATGTTTGCAGTTATCGGGATGAATAACGGTTTTGCGGTTATTACCGGACAAAAATTTGGTGCAGGTGATTATGAGGCGGTTAAGCGTTCTGCTACATTGTCTGCAATTTTGAGTACGGGATTTACTGTATTTTTTTCAATTATTTTTGTAATTTTAATGAAACCGATACTTTTTATGATGAATGTTCCTGCTGATATTATGAGTGACGCTTACTGGTATATTCAAATTTGTACAATCGGACTTGTTACTGTTAATTTGTACAATTTACCTTCAAGTATAATCAGGGCGCTTGGCGACAGCAAAACTCCGTTATATTTTCTTATTTTTGCTTCAATTTTAAATGTAATACTTGCGTTAATTTTTATCAAAAATTTTGGATGGGGTGTGCCCGGAGCTGCAATTGCTGTTGTTCTTTCCGAGATAATTTCCGGTGTTTTGTGTCTTATTTATATAAGATATAAATTCCCGATACTTCACACAAAAAAAGAAGACTGGATTTTTGATTTTTTTCATAATGAACAGGATAAGTTATTTGCTAAAGAACATCTGGATGTTGGAATTCCCGCGGCTGTTCAGTTTTCGGTTTTGGGTATAGGGATTTTAATTATTCAAAGCGTATGTAATTCTTTTGGTGCAAATGTAATTGCTGCCTTTACTGCGTCATTACGAATTGAACAGATTGCAACAATGCCTATGATATCGTTTGGTGTTGCTCTTGCGTCGTTTACTGCACAAAATTACGGAGCTGGCAATGTTTCAAGGATAAAACAGGGTGTTTTAAGAGGTTCTGTAATAAATATTGTTTTGAGTATTGCAATGGCGTTTGTTATGCGCTATTACGGAAGCGACATCGTCAAATTATTTATAGGCGGAGCAAGTCCTGCAGTTATCAAAATTGCTCATGATTACTTATGGATAAGCACTATTTTCTACTTCTTTCTTGGACAGATTTTCATTTTCAGAAACACGTTGCAAGGCATGGGAAAACCTTTAATCCCGTTGACATCATCTTGCGCGGAACTTTTAGTTCGTTCATATGCTGCGGTGTATCTGGCTGTAAAATACGGATATTTCGGGGTATTTTACGCCGGACCAATCGCTTGGGTGACGGCAGCAATTGTTGTGACACTAGGATATTTAATTAATATCAAAAAACTAAAAAGAAAGTTTACTTAAATTCTTTAACAATTTTTTTGAAATAATCTGAATTGATTTTTGCATTGTGAGCGCATGCAATTCCGTTTAGATCCTTTGAACTGTTTTCATCACAATAAGTGGTCAGATCGTTATAAGTAGTCCCTTTATCACCCATAGTACGCAGCTCTCCGTCTAAAAATTCAAATGTGAAAAGGTCATATCCAAAGCGGTTTGGCGGATTGTCAAATCCGTTTAAGTCAACAAAGACCCAGACGTAAAAGGTGCTGGTAGATGGCAAATTAGGGTTTTCAAACGCTATAAGTGACCCATCGGGCAAAACAAGTTGTCCGTCGTCAAACTTATTGATTGGGACCTTGTTTTTCCCATTATAAGTTTTGTAACCAACGGAGCTGTCTGTATAGTCATAACATGGTCGAAATTTTTTGTTTGATGCGTTGTTTCCTTTTCCACATTCAGTTATACCGGTCAGGTATCTTTTAAAGGTATCATACATTTTTCCGCCGCTGAATGTTGTTGGGTCTAATGAGACATCATCGGCTTCCATTTGCCTGAAGACTTGCTGGATAGTTGAATATGATTTAAGAAACTGTGACCTTAACTTATGTGCTTTATATGTGTTCATTAGCCCTGGAAGAGTTATTGCTGCAACTACGCCGATTATTCCAAGCGTAATCAATGTTTCTGCTAATGTAAAACCTTTTTTCATAACTTTCTCCATTAATAAACTATCAATATATTTCATGTTTTATGAATAATATTCATGATTATATAAGTATTTTCATAATTTGTCAACTGAAATTATAATAAGATATATGAAAGTCAGAGAAGAATTGAAAATAATGCTCGGTTCAAAATGTATGACAATTACTGAATTGGCAAAGGAAATGACCAGATTGAGCGGAAAAAACTATTCACAAAGTTTGATTTCTCATAAATTGGCAAGTGAGTCTCTGAAATATACAGAGATGAAATTAATATGTAAGATTTTAGGATACAGAATATATATTGATATAGATGAAATCCAATTGGGGCGATAAAAATTTTTATTTTATGTTATAATTTTGAGCAAGGAGAATAATTATGACATTACGAAACGAACGTGTAAGAAAAGAATTGATGCGTGACATCTCTGAAATCTTGAGAAAAGAAATCAGAGGTTTAGAAGGTGTGGTTTCAATTGTGGATGTTGAGGTTGCACATGATAATTCTTTTGCAAAGGTTATATATAGCGTTTTGGGTTCATCTGAACAGGTTGAAAAATCAAAAGAAGTCATTGAAAAAAGTACTTCAAAAATCCGCTATGAAGTTGGAAAACGTCTACGTCTAAGATTAACCCCGGAACTTCGTTTTATCTATTCAAACGGTCTTGAAGAAGGAGCAAGAGTAACAGAACTTATAAACAAAATCTCCAGAGGCGAACTGTAGTTTGTTTGTGGTAAATTTTAAAGCCGGAGGATGAATAAAGTGTCAACAGTTTCAAATAATTTACCCCTTGGATTTTTGAATGTTAATAAGCCAAAAGGAATGACATCCCATGATGTTGTTGCTTATTTGCGTCGTGTTTTGCATATTAAACAAATCGGTCATACAGGAACTCTTGACCCTTTTGCAACGGGAGTTTTGCCGATTGCAATAGGCAAAGCCACAAAACTTATTGAGTATCTTGATGATGATAAACAGTATCTTGCAACGATTCAGTTTGGAAAAAACACAAAGACTTACGATGTTGAAGGTGAAGTAACTGAGGTTTTTGATAAAAAAATCAGCCAGAATGACCTGATTTCTGTGCTGAAAAATTTTGAAGGCGAAATTATGCAACTTCCACCCATATATTCGGCGATAAAAGTTAATGGTAAAAAACTCTATGATTACGCAAGACAGGGACTTGAGGTTGAAATCAAACCGCGGCAAGTGTTTATTTCAAAAATTGAACTAAAGAGTTTTGATGTCGAAAAACAAAGCGCGCAAATTCTGATTGCTTGTTCAAAAGGAACATATATTCGCTCAATTGCCTATGATATAGGTAAAACTTTGGGCTGTGGCGGGTATTTGACAGGACTTGTAAGAACAAAAGCCGGCAGATTTTTAATAGAAAATTCGGCTGAATTAGATGAATTGCAAACCCCGCAAGATGTCCAATCTCGATTGATAAACCCGATTGATGTGACTGATTATCCGCAATATTCCCTCAACGACACTGAAAAAGAACGTGTGAGCCATGGCGGATTTATTCACAATAAAAATTTTAATGATAAGGTTATTGTATTTTTGGTTTATGGTGGTAAAATATATGCTATAGGTATGGTAGATAAAGACAAAATTTTGGTCAAAAAAGTATTTGAGGTATTATGAAAAAGATTGCTTTAATTTTAGGAATGTTATTCGTAGCGAATTCTGCAACCTTTGCGGCTTGCGAATATGAATGTGTAGCGCCTTATGATATGAATTCAAAATTCAGAACTGTTGTAGGTGCTGCAACCGGTTTCAATTCTATTACTGAAAAGAAAATAGAATCCGTTTTTAAAAAAGAAGTTTTAAAAATAGCTTCAGCAGATGAACTTGATGTTGACCTGGAATCATTCAGCCCGCGCGACTTGAAAAACGGTATTTTTAAATCAATGTCGCTTAAAGGGAAAAATGTTGTTATTAATGACATAAGCCTTACTACATTAGATTTAAAATCATTATGTGATTTTAACTATATATCAACTTCTGACGGAAATGTTGTTTTTAAAGAGGCATTTCCAATGTCATTTGACCTTACAATGAGCCAGGATGATCTCAATAAAACAATGCAAAACGAAAAATACCGGAAAATTATAAGAGATTTAAACACACTTGGTAAGAATTATGCAGGTGGACTTCAAGTTTCTTCAACAAAGGTTGCGATTAAAAACAGCAAATTCTACTATATCATTGGGTTTGATATCCCGTTTGTAAGAAATGAACAAAAACTTGTTATTCAGTCAGATATAAGAGTTAGAAACGGCAAAATAGATTACAATAATACAAAAATTGTTTCAGGTCATTTCTCTATGGACTTGAAAAAGATTGATTTCATTATGAACTATTTAAACCCGCTTGATTTTTCTGTTAATATATTGAAAAATAAGGATGCAAAGGTTACAGTAAAAGATGTTGATATTCAAAACAATATGATTGTTTCAAACGGTATTATTGTAATTCCAAAAGACTAAAGGTAAAAATATGGATAGAAACCAAAAAATTCTTTTATTATTCATCGGCTTTTGTATGATTGTTGTAATCGGCTTGATTGCATTCAATGTACTTATGCCAAAGCCTGAAATCAAACCTTCTCAAATAGAGGTTGCGGAACGTTCGGTAATAGAAGAAGTTGAGGAACCTCAAAAGCCGCAAGAACAGGAAAAAGAATACGTTAATGTTTATTTTATCGGCAAAAACGAGCATAATGAAGAGGTTTATAAGGCTGTGAAACGCGAATACAGCAAAGATGTCGATGGTTCCAAGATAAAATTTGCAATTAGTTCCCTAATTCGTGGACCAAAAACCGAAGAAAAACAACGCGGAGTTTATACAGAAGTTCCGTCAGCTTCAGAAGTTATCAGTATATCGGAGCAGCCGGATAAGGTTATTGTTAATCTGAATTCAGCATTTGTCACAGGCGGCGGTACAGAAAGTCTTTACAAACGGCTTTACCAGCTTATAAAAACTGCAAAACTAAATTCTACTTTGCCTGTATATCTTTATATCGACGGACAAAGAGCTGATGTTGTGGGCGGAGAAGGCATTATGCTGTCTCAACCGTTGAGTAATTCTTCATTAGAAAATTAAATTAGTAAGTATGGAACAGAAGAAAGATTTAGATTATTACTTGAATTTGAATTGGACACTCGTTGAGGGTCAGGACTTAGATTTTGACGGAAATCCTTATTACTTTATAGAGATAAAAGAAATTCCAAGTTTTACGTTTTGTGCTAAAACTCTTGCCCGAGCAAGAGAAAATTACAAACGGCAGTTAAAATTGTCGTTACAAGTAATGCTTGAAATGGGCGAACACATAACAGAACCAGGTGAAGAACCACAGGAAGATATCTGGTAACTTTACAAAAACTATAAAAAGTGTTATACTTGTTATGTAAAAACAAAAAGGAGAGTAAAGTATGCTAGAACTCAATCATAGCTTGAAAAACGGGGGGGGGGGCACCGTTAAAGCTCTCCAGTAAAGGGTTTTGCGCATTTACGCTTGCGGAAGTCTTGATTACACTTGGCGTAATCGGAATTGTTGCTGCAATGACAATTCCGGGGTTGATAAATAATTATTCAAAACATGTTATTGAAGCTAATTTGAAGGAAACTTATTCTATTTTGCAGCAGACTATGAAGTTTACTGAGTATGATGATGTTTCAATGGATATAAATATTCCTGATAATATTTCAGGTATGAAACTTTGGTTTACTACTTTTTTACAGCCACATTTAAAATACGCACAAGTTTGTTATGATGAGGCGGGTTGCTGGCAATCAAAAACTGCAACCAAAACCTTATTGGGCGGCACTGCAGGTTGGAACCGTACAGGTATTGGGGTTGGTCAAGGAATTATTACAATCAGGCTTACAAATGGGGCGAGTTTGTGTCTGGATGGCTTTACTAAAAGCGATATGAAAAATTGGTTTGGCACAAGTGTAACGGACTCTACCGGGCTGGTTGTTTATATTGATGCAAATGGAGACAGACCGCCTAACGTTATCGGAAAAGATATTTTTATTGTTGCGTTTACTCCGGACAAAGGTCTTGTGCCGGCTGGTGTTGATGAGACAAAAGAGACTGTCGCGAAAAATTGCAGTGCTTCTGCAACCGGTACTAATTCCGGTTATTATTGTCTTTCAAGAGTTAAAGACAACGGTT
Source organism: Candidatus Gastranaerophilales bacterium Zag_111 (assembly GCA_001899395.1). GTDB lineage: Bacteria > Cyanobacteriota > Vampirovibrionia > Gastranaerophilales > Gastranaerophilaceae > Zag111. The sequence goes on from MOYD01000033.1 coordinate 15,570, forward strand.
GGGAAATTCCCGGCGATGTTTGGAATTTCAAAACGCCATAAGTTCTGTTTTGATAGTCTTTGATTAACTTATTATACTTGCTTTTTTGTGTAAAATTAATTAAAATATAAGTTAAGAGCTGATTATGACTATGAAAAACGAAACAGAAATTTTAGATAAGAAAATAACAAAAGAAGTAAAAACCGGTAATGTTAAATCTGCAATAGAATTGTGTCAGATTGGGTTGCAAAAAGATCCGACCAATCCTGATTTACACTTGCGTTTGGGCGATTTATATCTGGCATGGCACTTGGATATTTACTCCTCGTGCCAGTATATTGATGAAGCTATAACAGAATACCAAATTGCGCTGGAATCCTACATTGATTCTTACGAAATATACTACAAAATCGGTATGGCACAGTTTTACAAGGGTGACCTGGATAAGGCGATTAACTATTTTGATAATGCAGTTGCAAAAAATCCAAAGTTTGCAAGGGCTTATCATATGCTTGCGGAGACTTATACTAAAAAAGCCAGATTTTTAGACGCTGAATTAAACGCGAAAAAAGCCATAAAATACGCGCCTTTAGCAAGTTCTTCATCGCACTATCTGCTTCACAACCTTTACAAAATTTCTTCTTTCAGAGTTTTTAAAAACAAAATTAAATCGACATATGAATATCTAATGTCAGTTTTGACTTTACCATTTGATAAAGACGCATTGAAAAAGGTTAAAGAAGGACTTACGTACATAAAATTCATGCCAATACTTTTCAAAGGCTATATGAAAGTTCAGACAAAAGGTTTAGACGATGCTTTGGATATTTATATTGACGCGATTGAAAAAGCACCGGGGTTTGTGCCGCTGTATTGCCTTTTGGGTGATATTTATTCAGCGCTTGGACAGTTTGAAAACGCTATAACTGAATACAAAATGGCAATCTGGCTTGACAACCTTAATATTCCTGCATATCGTCATCTTTGTAAAGCGTATGAAGACTTAGGGGATTATGATAATGCGGTTGAAGTTTATAAAAAACTTATTCATATAATGCCGAATATGCCTGAGTTTCATTCAAATCTGGCAAATATACTTTATGTCAAAGGCGATGTTGAAGGAGCGGTTTCACATTTTCAGACTGCTGTTACGCTTAACCCCGGCAAAGAGTGGACAAGCGTTGTTAATCAGACCTTAGGTTTTGTGTTCCAGGAAGCAAAACAGGACTTAGACGCGGCGATTACATCATATCAGAGTGCTTACCTTTTAACTCCGGAAGATATTGATATTTATATAAATTTAGGTAGTGCGTTTTATGATAAAGAAGATTATGAGAACGCGTTGGCAGTATACAGAAACGCGCTTGACTTAGAACCTGAAAACGCAAAAATTCACTGTAATCTAGGGTTCCTTTATTGGGGAAAAGGCGATACGGATGAAGCTATACGCGAATACGAACTTGCAATAAAATATGATAAAAATTATGATATTGCATACAATAATCTTGGCGTTATTTATCTTGATGATTTAGGTAGGGTGCAAAAGGCAATGGAGATGTTTAAAAAATCCGTTGAATGCAATCCTAACTACGCGCTTGCACATTTTAACTTAGCACGTTCAATAGCAATCACCGGCGATAAAATCGAGGCTGCAAAATTATACCAGATTGCTCAAGACGTTAATAAAATTACAAACGAAATTGACCCGCAAGATATTACAGATAAAATTAACGCACTGTTTGAGGGCTAAATCAATTCTAGCCAAATAAGTTTCTGAAAAAATCAATTATTTTGTTGCGCTTTTTATCAATTCCGTTGATTACATAAAAGTCATCAAAATGCTCTTTTGAAACCGGTGCAACATTCAGTCTTACTGCCATTTTTTCAAATTCGCCGCGCGGAATTCTTTCGTGTTTTGTAGTATCCCAAGGGTTTATAACCTCGACATACTCATCTGTAATTTTGTAAACACTTAGAGCATGACCGCCGCCGGCTTTTGTACTTCCGTCCGGACCGTTTTGGGCAACGATTACACCTACAGTTATTGTGAATTCGTCTTCATGACCTTTGTATTTGTCTAACATTCGTTGCAGATCAGATTCTTTGTTGTAATAATGTTCAATCTCAACAATGCCTTTAGCCTTGCCAAGAGCGTATCCTTTTTTGTGTTCTCCAACATAACCAAACTCTCCCGGGCGGTAAAGTTTAGCATTTGCGCGTTTTTCTTTGCCGGCTTCGTATAAATCAGATTTTTGACCTGTTAAAAGATAAACCGCGTCATATGTAAACCCGCCGGCTAAGGTGTCATTTTCTGACATTGGACCAATTTGACCGGCAATAAATCTTTCACTTTTTATCCCGATAGCCTTGTTTGTTTGATTGATTTCAGCGCGCAAAGCCTCCATTGCAAGCTCATATGCTATGACTTCGATGTCACCGTACGCATATGATTTTCCCGCCATTGATTTTGCTTTTTCAAGTGCTGCTTGCGTAATGGTGTATTGACCTGTAATCGCGCATTTGTCTTCGTAACCCATTTCTTTGTAGTGGTTTTTAACCGCTACTGCTCCGGGAAGAGTTACTGTAATGGAACCGTCTTTGTTTTGTTTTATATTTTTTGATAAAATTGCTTGTCCGTCCGCAGTGCCTTTTATGGATTCGATTGTGGAAAGAAGATAGCAGTCACCGCGTTTTCCCTGTCTAAAATCGTCGATTTTACCGTTTGGCGAGTCGATATTTTCTTTGTATTCTTCAATTTTAGACGGTGCTGTGTCGCGTGTTGTTGCTTCTGATGACCCCGGTGCTTTCGGGTTTGAAACATTATCGCTATCAATTATTCTGTGTCCGTTTTTCTCCGGTCCAAGTTCGTATGGCTTTTTGTTTTCAGGCGTAGAATTTTGTCTGCGGTTCATCTCAATTAAAAGCCGTATATATTCTTCTTTTGTCAACGCAATAGTTTTACCGCTTGGAGTATGAACAATTACCATATTTTCTTGTCTATTATCACGACTAACTAACGGTTGTAGGACAGTTCCTCTGTCATAACCATTGCTTATTGCACTAATACCTAAAGACATAAAAATTCCTTTCTAATTCCAACCTATATATTATTAAAGAAAATCTTTCCAAAATTATTGCCCTGAAATTTTGCAATTGTTAAATTATATTTACATGAGTTAATATTTTGACAAAAAATATTTTTTTTTCGACTTAATTCTGGTATATTCATGTAAAAGACTATAAATGTAGTAATACAAAAGGGTACAAATGGTAGAATACATACTTCAAAAGACCGAAGAAACATCACCGGCACAAAAACCTGCCAGAAAAATGTATGTTTCGGTTCCGTTTAATAGAGTTCAGGCAGTAGAAGAAAAATTAAAAAACATTTTTGATGAAGAGTTAAAATCCGATGGCACAATTTTGTTAAGCTATAAACCGGCAGTAATTTCTAAGCTTGCAAGGTTTTTATCAGGACACATTACCCGTCCGGCTTCAATCGGTATTGCAGGCGAAACCGCCAGCGGTAAGTCAACTATCACACTTGACATAATTGAAACAATTAAATCCTTTGCAACTGAATTTGAGATTGAAGATGCAATAACAAGAGTTAATACAGACGATTACTACTATGACCGTTCAGATATGGTAAAAAAAGCCGGAAGTTTTGCGGAATTTGCAAAACATTATGACCTTGATGTGCCACAAGCCCTTGAACTTGAGCTTATGAGCAGTCACATAAAAGAGCTTATTACAGGTAAATCTGTTTTCCTTCCTAAGTATGATATGTCAGGAACCGCAAAAAGATACGATAATCACACTCTTGCCAATCCTGCAAAAATAATTATCTCAGAAGGACTTTTTACCTTAACTGAAAAAATTAAAAGTGCATTTGATTTCAAAATCTATGTTGATGTAAGAGAGCATGTCCAGAAAGAGAGATTTTACGTTCGTGCAGCAGAAAGAGATCTTGGCGACTCCGCCGACGGCATCTACAAAAACGCCTCAGAAAAAGCCGAAATATACATCCGTCCGTGCAAACAAGACGCTGATATCGTACTCTCAGGCGAAGCCGAAAGACTTCGCTACAAAGCCTTCTTAAACAAACTAATCAACATCGTCCAACAAGAAAACTTCAGAAACAAAATCCTCATCTAGGGGTAAATGTATTTGGGATGATTTAATTATGTTGATTATTCTTCAACAAATTCGATTTTATAACCTAGAATTTTCGCAATAGTTTCAAACTCATTGAAACTCAATGTTCCTCGTACGATTTTTGCATTCAAACTGCCCCTAGTATATTTTTTACCGGTTGTATGCGTTAATTGCTCTGCCAATTTTTCATACGTAGACTGTTTAAGTGATAACCAGTATTTTATTTGAGCTCTAATATTCATATAAACCTATTATAAATTTTATTTAAAATTAGTCAACTCACAAAAATCAACTTCAAGAATATCCGCCAGTTCAAAAAGCTTACGCAAACTGATATATTTTTGTCCTCTCTCGACCCGACAAACATATTCGTATGAAAAACCAAGTTTTTCTGCAAGATTAGCCTGACTTAATCCTTTTGCTTCGCGGCATTTCTTAATATTTAAACCTAATAATTTTAGTCTTGACATGTAAATTCTTTACTCTTCAACAAATTCTATTTTATAACCTAAGATTTTTGCAATATGTTGACACTCTGTAAATGAAATAGTATCCCTGTTTAACTTTCCGTAAATCATTGCAGCAGTATAATTGTGGTTTGTTTCTATAGTTAAACGCTTTGCCAGTTCTTCAATAGACATGTGTTTTAGTGTGAGTAATATTTTCAACTGTGTTTTTATATCCATAATTAATAATTATACTCATATTTGACAAAGTTTGCCTTTTTGTATAATATTTATTGTATATAATAATTATTATCGTATTTAATAAGTAAATTAAGAGAAGGAGAAATTATGGAAGATAAAACCAAAGAAATGGAAAAAATATTCGAGGCGTTATTTCTAAAATACTATAACAACAATTTTGCAGGTAGAAAAGATGTGTTTAATGTCATAGAGGAG
>MOYD01000034.1 GCA_001899395.1 Candidatus Gastranaerophilales bacterium Zag_111
GCTAACGTCAACGGAAGGGACATTTTTGAGGTGACTTATCCTGATGGCAACAGGGAGGTTGCAAGGTCGCTTAATGATGTCGTTCTCAACTGTGATGTGATGATGAGGGCAGAGTTCGCCGGGTTGGTCGCTAAAGAGAATGCGAAGCCGGCGGAAACTGGCGAGGGACAAGCTGAAAGAGTTGAGGGGGGGGGCAGATTGCCCCTTGAGGAGAGACAAGGTAGCAGCGTAGACGGTACATCCAGGTTTGGTTATGAAGTTTCAAGAAACTTAAACCGCGTAAAAAGAGCCGGAAACTATATTGCAGATAAAACAACAGAAGCTTATCAGGGCACAAAAAGAGTTTTCAAAGGCATAAGCAGGGTAATTGATGAAGCTACTCTTGACCGTAAATTGAAAAATATGGGCATAGAAAATAAATTTAACAGAGAAAGTGTTGTTGAATTTCTTAAAAAAACACCTATAGAGTCTGATGAAGTTTACGATGGCATATTAAAATCGATTAAAACATTTAAAGATATGCAAGTCAGAGATAATGATATCCAAAACATTTTATACAATTTATCTCATGATAACAAACAATTTGACCAGAGTAGTTTAGAAATAATAAACGAAATAACTAAACTTCACAAATCTTCCAAAGAAAGTTTTAACGATAGAACGGTTAATGACCTTTTATGGAGTAAAAATCCGCTCGAAACCTTAAAAGAATACAACGAAACAATCGAAGCCGGTTACACATTTGAACAAGCACAAAACTTTATTCAAAGCGGTATAAAAGGCGAAGACGGAAGAAAAGCTTACACAGAAATTCTTAACAGCGACTTTGTAAAAGAAACAGCCGGAGGACTTGGTACTGAATACAAAGCAAAAGAATTATACAAGACATGTCTTGATAAAGAAGGCTATTTTGTACCTGAATACTGGCAAAGCATACAAAAAATGGCTGAAAGTGGCATAAACAAACGATACATTAATGAAATATTTAAAACTTTGAAAAACAATGACATAGAAATAACAAAATCAAATATTAACGAATTTATGACAGAATTCGCCAAAAATCCAAACGAATTAAACCGTTACGACATCGCATCAGTACTGCAAAAAAGCCTTACTCCAGACGGTAGACTTGACTTTTCACAAATAAAAGAAGCGCAGACTGTAAACAACATCGGAATTGACGCTAAATATTTTAAAAACGCTGACGGCACTTACAATCAAAGTGCAATAGATATGATTACAAAGCTTAAATCAAACGGGTTTAAGAATGAAGATTTAACTAATATTTTGGCGGCAGCCAAAAATGCTGATTCAACAAAAATAGAAGGTGAATTATATTCTCAAGACATTATAAACCAGGCAATTGAGCTAAAAAATCAAGGTATATCACAGGAAATTATCGGAAATGTGTTAGCAGAATGTATTGAAAAAGGAAAACTTAACACTGAACTACTACAAAATGTAATACCGATATCTAAATTATTAAGAATACAAGACACTCTTATTATGGAAGAATTCCTATTTCCGTTATTAAATCAGGGAAATTCTGACTACCAAAAAGCCGTGCTTGCACAAGTTGAAAAGCTTATTAATAACGGATTTAGGTTATATGACATTTCAAAGTCAGATATTGTTGTATATAAAAATAACTATGGTGCTGTAGTTCCTGAAAACGTTATTGATGCGGCAATACAGCTAAAACAAGCCGGATTTGACTGGAATTTAAAAAATATACTTGCAAAAGCAAGACTTGATGACGGAACACTCAATCAGGCGTCTTTAGATTTCATAATTGATATGAAAAACAAAGGAATTCCTGAAGGAGAGATGGACAACCTCCTTGAAATTTTGACAACAGATAAAGGCGAATTTTTAAAAGATAACACTGATACGGTTTTAGAGCTTTTAAAACAATACAAAGACTCTGAACTCTGTACACCAAAACCAAGACAGCAAGAAAATAATTTTGGCGGTATAGCTTTATGGGAACCAGACAAAGTTGATTCCCCATACATATCAGAACGCGGCGACAATGTACGAATGGTTAAAGAGCTCATTAAAGTAAGTTCTGATGAAGCCGGCAATATCAATCCGGAAGCTCTAAAACGCAATCAATCATTGCTAGCAGAGATGTACAAAAAATTAGAACCTGAAGACCAGGATAGCTTTACCTCCTTTTTGCAAACAGCATCAAACAAGCAGGGCTCATTTGATGTAAATGTTTTCAACAAAATCAATGAACTTAAATATCTCGATGACGGGGTAAGTGACCCGAATTATCAAAAAACAATAAGAAACTTCTTAGGCGCCTGCAAGGATGAAAACGGAAACCTTGATATTCAAAAATATAATGACGCGGTTATGCTTGTTAAAAAACACGGATTTGATAAACATCAAGCGTCTTATACTATTGATTTATACGAGGATTTCAAGCCGTATCAGAATAAAAAATTCGTACATGACTTGTCAATAAGCGAAAAACGCAATCTACAATCCTTGTTATTAAGTCATAACTGTGATTTACAAGGTTTAAGCGAAATTAAAAAAATACTGAAATCAGATATTATCCCAACAACTGATACCGGCTACAGTTCACTAATGAAGCAATTATCACAGTCTTTAGGCGGAACGGATTTTGTTCTTGATAAACCTGTTTTAGACAACCTCAGCAGCGATATGGCATCACTTGCCCGCAGCTTAAAAGATACTTCAACGGGTGAAGTTTCAGTCAATATGACATACAAAGACTTACTGAAACGAATTCAAAGCAAGATGTCAGGGCTTTCTGAATCTGAAAAACGCAAAATTTATGATTACTTTGGTTTCACTGTTAAAAACGGAGAAATCTCAGGATTTCCGGACAATCTTGGCAAAAATATAGAATTCACTGATATTACAGATTCTTTCACTAAAAAAGTTGTTCAAGCCGTAACAGGTGAAATCGAAAACTTCAAGCAAAATAACTCAATTACGGTTAGTGATAATCCGGAATTATCACAGATTTTAACCTCAATTTCAAAATCTGTACCAGAAATTTATAACACCTTCAGCGACCCTCAAAAAGCCGCACAGGCTTTGGCATCACTAAAAGCAGCGACAGCAGAACCTACATTTGAAACACTAAGCGACAACAATAAACAAGTTCTTATTCTTGGTGCTCTGTTAAAAGATGCAAACGTTGGCACAACTAAAGAGACAGCTTACAATATTTATAATCTGTCAGGGAAATTCAACCTTTCAGGTCAAGACAGGCAAACACTTTACAGATTGTTATCAATGCCTGACTTAATAACTGCATACAAAAACGCGAACCCGAATGAGAAATGTTATATTTATACTCGAATGTCCTCAATTGAATACAATGCAAAAGAAGAAGCACTCGATGTTCTGGCATTCAATATGAAAGATAACCATTTAGACGATTTGTCAACGCTATTATATGCAACAGGCGAAAACAGACTTATCTCACCGGAACTCCAAACCGAATTAAAACAAAGAATATACGAAATTAAACAAGATGACTTTATCCTGCCGCAAACGCATACAAATGAAATAAATGAACATGCAAAAACACAAAATATTGATGACTTTAATGTACAGGTTGCAAAAGCCTCTGAAATTCCGAATTTCTACGCATACATCCACACTCCAGAAGCAGGGGCGGTAAACCACGCATCACGAACAACTAAATTCAGCAACTTTGAAGAGTTCCAAAATATTGACTCAGACGCTGTAATCTGTACAAGTTACATTAGTGCAGATAAAACAGCAGCCTGGCTAGACCACGGATTTATCTTTGATGTTAAATCCGGCAGTGAATACGTCGGAATGGGGCATGATATGTTCTCCATTGGTAAAAACAAAGCTGATATGATTGCGGAATACTATCGAGACCGCGGCTTAAAAGCTCTTTCAGGCAAAGGCTACAAATACTCTCACCGCTCGTTTGTTTCATCACGCTTAAAAGATTTTCTACACGTAACAGAAAACTCATATTCAGACCTGGTTTCTTCCAGAAGAAAACTTTCAGTTGAACTTGAAAACGCATCCCCAGACACTCAACAAGCCGCTGAAATCAAATCACAGATTGAAAAAATCGACACTGAACTAAAACAAATTAATGACGATTACATCTCAAGAATTGACAGGGTTAAAGAACAAGTTTCATCAGAACAAATTAACATTGATGAAATAAAAGCCATAGACCCTGAACTTGCAAATGCTTATGAACAGTTCCTTGCTCTTGACAACTCAGGTCACAAATTCGGCAAAACCGCTCTTATGAGAAACGACTACTGGAACGAAGTTTTAGTCGGAAACCCAAAAATAAGCGGAATTTATACAAAAGATTTAAGCTCTCTTCCTCATGAATACCTGGAAAAAGCCCAAAATGAAGGTATTCCGATTGTTGTTGTAGACAGACACAAACCGGTAAGAGCTACAGCGCCTACACCTACAGTTCCCAAAATTAAAGGTGCAGAAAAACTTACGCCGGATGAAGTTAAAACAATAAACACAAACGCAACCGCGCTTTCACAAAATATTGAAACCCGTTCCGCTCAATCACTTGAAATAGTAGAAAACCTTTTTGGACTTAAAAAAGGTGCTAATCCTAATGGCGATATTCTGATGTATCGTACTAAAGGTGAAAACGGCATAAATAAAAAATATTACAGAAAAGTCGTTAAATATGATGAAATGATTGAAAAAGTCCGGACACACGAACTTACACCGGAAGAAATCGCTGCCGGTAAAAAACCGCTTACATCTGAACAAAGACAGGCTGAAATCGACAGATTAACTGCAGAAAAAAATAAACTTATAACTGATATGCAAACCGCCGAAGACGTTTTAGCTGACGCGCAGGGCGCAAGAATAGTTATGGACAATCCAACCCCTGAAAAGATTGAAGAATTAACACAAAAAATTATCGAAGGGGTAAAATCAGGCGAAATTGAAGTCATAGACTTTGAAAACTACGGCAAAAACAGTGATTACACGTATTTTTCAAAAGAGCAAACCGAACGGATTTCACAAGCACAAGGCGGCACCAACGGCAAAATTAACCCGCTTCCGCTTGCAAAGAAATCCAACTACACAACAACACAATTTGTACTCAGACTAAAAAACGGAACATACATTGAAATCCAGGTTCGCGGAAGCAGAATTAATGACCTTGCAGAAGCAGAACATATTCTTTACAAAATCCGTGAAAAAGAAGGCGGACCGGCAGAAGTCGAAAAAGCTTACAACGAACTTGACAAAAACCCTGAACTAAGTGCAAAATACTCTGATTACATAAGCGAATGGTACGACTATTCACGAAAACAAGAAATGGGAATTGAAGCTCAAGAACCGGTTCTACCAACCGGAATTGACAAAGTTCTGGATATGAATTACCTGCTTAACCTTATTAAAACAGGACATGCGCACTAAATTTATAAAAATAGCAAAAAAATAATTAACCTGTTTTAATATAATAAAATAAAGGGCATATTTATGATAAAATTTAACAGTAAAGATTATAAACCTGTTGTAACAAACAAAACAGGAATAAAAAAAATAAAGGGCAAAACAATGGACGATGTGACCGAACTTATAAAAAAAGTACTGGATAGTGCACAAGCAAGGATAACTGATGTTGGACATTTTTCAGTTCGTATTGAGCAAAAAAACACAAACCCTGTTAAATATTTAAGTTCATATGGAGTTTTGATAAAGCCCGAAGCTGCAGACGATAAATCTGCCCGTATCATAAGATTTTTCGCAAAAAACGAATCCAGAAGCCTTGAACATGAGTCCAAAAATATCGTCTCAGGCAACAGAGCAGAAATTTTAGAATATCTTAAAAGTGAGGGGTTCAAAAAAGATTTACAGGATTATATCGACATGACAAGTGACAAATTCTACCTGAACAATAATCGATAAATCTATTCTAAAAATTAAAATTAAAAATATCTTGTAAATCCAATTCCAGAGCGTTTGCTAAATGACAAATTGTTTCCAAGCTTGGAGAAACTGCCTGGCGCTCTATAGCGCTTATTGTTGTACGATGTATGTTTGCAAGTTCCGCAAGCTTTTCTTGTGATAACTTATGTTTTACACGCTCTATTTGGATTTTCTGAGAAAACTTTTCATGGACTTCATTTATATCAATACTCATAGTTTTATCTTAAAGACTTGAAAAACATTATTCTACAGTGTATAATATTAATAATGATAATATTTTATTCAAATTGATATTATTTAAGTCAAAGTTATAAAATATTAGAATGGAGGATTATGAGTTTGGGCAAAAAAGCATTCACACTATCAGAAGTATTAATCACACTTGCAGTAATCGGGGTAGTCGCCGCAATGACAATTCCGGGACTGATAACAAAAAGCAGACAAAAGCAATTTGACACCCAATTTAAAAAAGCTTTCTCTACATTACAACAAGCAAACAGAATGTCGCAAACTGAATATGAGTGGACATTTAGCGACATAAATTCTCCATGCGGAGAAAATCCTGCTACAGAAAAACCTACGGAAAAAATGTCTCTATGTGCATTATTTAACGGTACATTAAAGGGACAAACATATTTGGGGAAATTAGAAAACCTTAAAGACAAAAATGGGAAAAGTTATTACGATAGCAGCATTGGAGATTTTATTGCTTACGCATTTGCAGACGGTGCAATTGTTGCATTCTCACCGGCAATAAATTCAACAATTGCATACAACAACAGGATTTTTGTAGATGTCAACGGTACATCTCTGCCTAATAATGGGTTATCACAGGGTTACTTAGAGTTACTGGGCTTATTTATACAACCAGCCTACGCAATTAACAGAGCAGGGGACGATGCAGCAGGTTTGCAGGTAAGCAATAAAAAAAGTTCTCTTGTCGATTGTTATCAATTGTATTTCATTAATGGAGAACTTAGAACACTTGAGACCGGTGGTGGAGAACAACAGGTGTTAAAACTATTGCAATAATACCGCCAACACCTATAACCGGTTTTCCGTAGAAAAAACATTATGCACAGGTTTGTAATCTTCCTCATGTTCTGAACATTGATAATCATACCAGTTCATATAATTACAAACAATTTACAAACCTGTTTAAGTAAACAGGATAACTTTATAATCAAAATGTTATCCAGTTGTATTATTGTAAACAAAAGACTTATTTTGTTTAATAATTATGAAAACAACAAAAAATCTTTTTCATACTTCCAGTTATTTTTAAGAGCCTAATTGGCTCTTTTTTTATGGAAATGTTTATATGCCCAAAATGCACTTAAAAAAGCCACCTTGAAAGGTGGCTTTAAATGGAGGAGGAGGTGGGATTCGAACCCACGGTACGCTCGCACGTACGACGGTTTTCAAGACCGCTCCGATCAACCGCTCTGGCACTCCTCCAAGCAATTGTTCAGATGTATTATTATTCTACCAATTCAATATGCTTTGTCAAGAACTTATTTTTCATTTCGTTTAATAATATTTTCCCTTTATGCTACAATGCTCTTATGGACACATTAACTAACCCGATTACTACTCTCGAATTCGATAAAATCAAGCTCGAACTGGCAAATTTTGCAAAATTTGACCAGAGTAAATCGCTATGTCTCAGGCTGCAACCTCAAAATACGTCTGAAAAAATTCAACACCAGCTTGAATTGACGCGCGAAGCCAAATACATTCTTGACCTTGCAAAAGACACTCCAACAGAGTTTATTGCAGATTTTTCACATATCAAAAACAACTGTGCCATTTCCTATTTGACAGAAGAAGAGTTAAATGACACCGCTAAAACTCTTAAATCTTCAAGGCTTTTAAAACGTTTTATACTTGATAATTCACAAGAAGATTTCTTAATAAAAAATCTTGCGCAACAACTGATTTCAGATATCGAACTTGAAAAAACAATATTTGAAACTTTTGATGAAAGTCTTAGAATTCGTCAAAATGCAACTCCTGAGCTTAAAGGTTTGTACTCGTCTCTGAAAGACACTGAACAAAATCTCAGAGACCAAATTAACTCTCTTCTTAACAATCCTAATTTCTCAAAATATCTCCAGGAAAACATTTACACTCAAAGGGATGAGCGTATTGTATTTCAAGTAATGGCATCAAATAAGACAAAAATCCCGGGGATTGTTCATGATGTATCGGCATCGGCAAAAACCTTTTACATTGAGCCTGCACAGCTTGTCCCGCTCAACAACAAAATCCGTGAAGTCAAGTCAAAAATCCACGCTGAATGTATTCGCATTCTTGTTAGGCTTACAGATATGGTAAAAGCCCATATGAACGAGCTTGAAAATTGCGAAAAAGTCATGGCAGAAATTGATTTTCATTTTGCAAAAGCTCGTTATGCAGTACAACTTCACGCGGTTGAGCCGGAAATCATAGCGGAAAAACACATCTATTTTGAAAATATGAAACATCCGCTTCTATTAAAAATCAGTGAGGATGTCATTGCTAATAATTTTGAAATTGGCAAAGATTATAAATCCGTGATAATCACGGGTTCAAATACAGGCGGAAAAACCGTAACATTAAAGACTATCGGGTTGTTTATTTTAATGGCAAAAGCAGGCATGTTTTTACCTTGCACTTGTGCAAAGCTTTATCCGTTTAAACAGGTTTTTGCGGATATTGGCGATGCTCAAAGTATTTTACAAAGTCTTTCAACATTTTCATCACACATGACAAATATTATTGAAATTCTCAATCGCAGTGATGAAGATAGTTTTGTTCTGTTAGACGAAATTTGTGCAGGCACAGACCCTGTTGAAGGGGCGGTTCTAGCCAGAGGAATTCTTGAAAAGCTTGCTCAGAAACAGGTGACAAGCGTTATTACAACGCATTATGGAGAATTAAAGGCACTTGAATATTCGAACAGCTTTTTTAAAAATGCGTCTGTGGAATTTAACACAGATACGCTAAAACCAACGTATAAACTGCTTATTGGAATTCCGGGGCTAAGCAATGCGATATCAATTGCAGCAAATTTAGGGCTTGATAAAGAAATTGTGGACAAGGCTAAAAACACTTTGGTTACCCAAAAAGACCCAACAGTTACGGTAGTTGAACAGTTACAACATACTCATCAGGAATTATCCAAAAATCTTGAACAGGCACAAGAATTGAAAGAAACACAGCTTACAATCAAAAAAGAGTACGAAGAAAACCTAAACAAGGTTAAAAAAGACAAGAAAAAAACGTTGAAAAATATCAAGGATAAGTTTGATATGCAAATGCTTGAGGCACGAGGCGAAATTAAACAAATTTTAGACGAATTAAGAAAAGAAAAGTCTGAAAAGATTGCGCGACGTGCTTATTCAAGACTTGCAAAACTTGAAAAGACATTTAATGAAGAAATTGACAAAACAAGCGACAAGCAAAAATATATCGAAATTGACTGGGAGAAAGTTGTTATTGGCGATGTTGTAATGCTTAAAAATATGCACCAAAAGGTTACGATTTTAACACTTCCTGATAAAAATAAACGTCTAATGGTTGACATGGGCAACATAAAAATGAAAGTAAAAAAAGACGAACTTGCAGTGCTTGATGAGAATTACCAGGCGCCGAAAAAGGTTCAAATACCCGGAACATCATTTAGCAAATTTGAACTTCGCAGGATGTCTATGTCATCGACACTTGATTTACGCGGATACAGGGTTGAAGAGGCGCTTGACGAAGTCGAGGCATATCTGGATAAGGCAAGCCTTGCAAACCTGACACCGGTTTACATAATCCACGGACATGGAACCGGTGCGCTAAAACAAGCAGTACGGGACTTTTTATCAACATCGCCGTACGTAGCTAAATTCCGCCCGGGCGAAGATACCGAAGGCGGCGACGGCGTAAGTGTTGTGGATATTAACTAATACGGCATTTTCCAACCGCTATTCATAATTACATCCAAACAAAAAGCATAAGAGCTTATTTTACAACGATTAGTTAATTGATTGATATCAGTAATATTCGATCTAGCTCCATAGCCATATATACGTCCCTTTTTCGTAATATAAATAAGAAAAACATCACGACCAACAATATTTGGTGCATCATTTCCGTTTACATCAACCTGAAATTCACCCATTGCTGTATCTTTGTAAAAACTGATTTAACTAATCTTCCAGACATTCGTGTCCTGTTTTGTGTGATTTTAAAAGAACACCGCGTTTTGAGGTCTGGATGAATTCTATCATTTTCTCAATATATTCATTCATAGGAATTTCAGCTTTAATTTTTTCAATCGCCTGAGAGGTGTTGTAATCTTCTGAGATAAGGAGTTTAAACGCTTCATTAGTTGCTGTTCTGATTTCAAGCGGCACACCTCTTCGTTTCAGTGCAATTACGTTTATGCCACGCGGAACAGGAGGTCTGCCTTCTCCTTTTGAATACGGAAGGATGTCCTGGCGAGAAGCTGAAAAACCGCTTATTATTGCCATATCACCAATTCTGATATTTTGGTGGAATACACTCATTCCGCCAACAAACGCGCCAAAACCAACGTGAACATGCCCGCCAAGAGTAACAAGGTTTGCTAAAATTACCTGGTCTGCAAGCACACAGTTATGAGCAACGTGAGAGCCAACCATTAAAAGACATTTATTACCAATTCTTGTTGTAAAATCACCGCAAGCAGCGCCTCTGTGGACTGTAACATTTTCTTTTATGATTGTTTCGTCACCGATTACAACCTTTGTATCTTCGCCTTTATAACCTAAGTCTTGCGGTTCTGAACCAATTGTTGCAAACGGTGAAATAGTACAGTTTTTACCAATAATTGAATGTTCAATATGAGCATTTGAAATTACTCTGGTTCCGCTGCCGATTTCTACACCCTCTCCGATTACTACATATGGTCCGATTATTGCATCATCTGCAATTTTTGCTGACGGATGGATAATTGCTGTTTTGTCTATCATGGTTTACCCTCTTTCTTACTAGTCCATTACTCAATTATAGTACAAATGGGCAAGATATCGAAAAACTTTATATTATTTTAATATCAATTAACCCTATACACTTGCAGCTTTTTTATTTTTATATTCAATAAGACATTTGGCAAGCTGGTCAGGACAGCTTGTCGGTTTTGCACCGCATGTTATTCCTTGAAGTCGTTCTATAACCTCATCTATGTCCATGCCCTTAATAAGTCCTTTAATACCTTTAAGGTTTCCATTGCAGCCGCCATAGAATTCTGCATCAAGAATTTTTCCGTCCTGTACTGCAACCTGCATCATCTGGCAGCAAGTACCATGTGTTTGGTATTGAATAATTTCCGGTTCATTTTGCATTTTTTTATTCCTTATCTTTGTTTTTCCTATGTTTTTTTGGTTTTGATGAAGCTTTTTGAGGTTCATCGTAACTGCTCAACATTTTATTTATCAACGAAAGCATTTCATCTTTTAGTGATTTTGGTGATAAAATTTCACAATTATATGAATAACGCATTAATCTGCTGAGCAAGACATCATACGGTTCATTTTTATTTATTATCACTATGTCACCATTTGGTTCGACGTGGTCTAATATTTCATCAGGTCTTAGTTTATATGTTTTTGCCAATCTGTTTTTCAGCTTGTAGACAACTGTTTGAGACAGTTCAACTGAATTTTTCACATTTGACAATTTAGAAATCGAAAGAATATTTTGCAAAGGAATTTCAAGAACTCGTCGTTCCAAAGTGTCATAGACTTTTAGCAAAGCACTTCTGGAATTATACACGACTTCTTGTGCTATACATTTTAATCCGGTTTCTTCCTTCTTATAGTTCAGGAAAATTATATTTATCATCTGACTTTGGTTACATAAATCTAAGCAGACCTTAATTTGTTCTTTTAAATCTGTATAGTAAAACGAAAAATCATAATTAACATTTTTCATTAAACAATTAAGCGTGTTTTTATCTTCGTGACTCATTCTGACTTCAAGCGTAGAAACAAAATTTTTTATATTCTCGTTAAGAGTTTTATCCGGAATATTTTCTCCGGACGATAAGATAATACTTATTGCTTTTAAATCCTCTCCGGTAAAATTTATTGAATATAAACTGCTTAGCAATTTATATTTATTATTTTCTTTTACTATTTTTATGCCGAAAACTTTCAAAGTATTTATGTATTTGTTCAGGATTACCTGAATATTATTTGAATTAATTTCGCTTTTATTTTTGGTAATTTCGTCTTTAAAGATTTCAACAACCCGTTCATAAGTTGCCTCATCCTGATAAAGAAGTTTTAAAAACTCAAAAATCTTTAAAACAGCAGCGTTAGTTTTTCTATTCTCTCGTTCAAAGTTACTCTTATTGCTCAAGGTAACCTTCTTTCATTTTCTTCAAGTTTAAAATTACTTCTTCTTTTATAATTTCAGGATAAAGAACTTTGCATTTGTTCATATGAGACAAAACTCTTTGAACAATGTCAAATTTATTTTTAGAAGTTATTTCAATTATGTATTTTTCTTCTGTTTCTGAAATAATTTTCTCGTTTTCTAAAAGTTCAGGCTGATACGCGCAATCCTTTTCCAACTCATAACCCGCAATTATATCCGGGATTTCAATAGTTTTCTTACTAAGATTTACACTTAAAATTTTTA
>MOYD01000035.1 GCA_001899395.1 Candidatus Gastranaerophilales bacterium Zag_111
TACTTTATATAAGAGTATATAGGAAAGAGGATACCAGGTCATGAAAGAACAGGAATTAAACACGTTAATGTCAGTTATTACAGATCCTATTGAAAACGTGTACAAAATAGAAACATATAGAGATTTGGAAGAAATTCAAAGAATAATAAGAATTTTTGACATTTCAGAAGAACAACATAACAAACATACAATGTTATCTATTAAAAACCTGGCAACATTCAGACTGGTTTTAAGCAATAATTAGGAATTTGTTCGGTAAAAGTGTAAAGCCCTTACGATGAGTAAGGGCTTTTTGTATTTTGGAATTAAGAATTAGAATTACATTGCACTGTGGAAAGTTCTTGAAATTACATCATCCTGCTGCTCTTTTGTCAATTTGATAAAGTTTACAGCATATCCTGAAACTCTTACGGTTAATTGCGGATATTTTTCAGGATGAGCCTGTGCATCAAGCAAAGTTTCGCGGTTAAAAACGTTCACATTAAGGTGGTGTCCGCCTTTTTCCACGTATCCGTCCAGTAAATTTATTAAGTTTTCTTCTTGCATTGTTGTCATAATTATATCCTTTCGATTTCTTATTGTTTACAAAGCCATACAGCTTCACTGCAACCACAGTCAAGGCTGATATTTAAGTCACCCATAAATACTTCATCTTTACCTAAAGCATTAGGTATGATTGAGAAAGTATTTGAAATGCCGTCTTGCGCGTCACTAAACGGAAGTTTAGCAACAGAAGCCAAAGATGCGGCAGCACCGTGAGAATCACGACCGTGCATAGGGTTAGCACCCGGTGCAAGAGGAATACCGGTTTTTCTGCCGTCCGGGGTATTGCCTGTTTTCTTACCGTAAACAACGTTTGATGTGATTGTAAGAATTGACATTGTTGGGATTGAGTTTCTGTAAGTATGATGTTTTCTAATCATATTCATAAATTTCTTAACTAAATCAACCGCAATTTGGTCAACTCTGTCATCGTTGTTTCCGTATTTAGGGAAATCGCCTTCCACTTCGTAATCAACGACAATGCCGTTTTCATCACGGATTGTCTTAACTTTTGCATATTTAATAGCAGAAAGTGAATCCGCAACAACTGATAAACCTGCAATACCGGTTGCAAAATAACGTTTTACGTCTCTGTCGTGAAGCGCCATTTGTGCTCTTTCGTAGCAATATTTGTCGTGCATATAGTGAATTACGTTCAAAGTATTAACATACAAGCCTGCAAGCCATTCCATCATGCTTTCGTATTTTTCCATAACTTCGTCATAATTCAGGTATTCAGAAGTTACAGGCTGGTATTTTGGTCCGACTTGTTCTTTTAGTCTTTCGTCTACACCGCCGTTAATTGCGTATAACAAACATTTTGCAAGGTTTGCACGAGCTCCGAAAAACTGCATTTCTTTACCTACAACCATTGATGATACACAACAAGCAATTGCATAGTCATCACCGTGTGTAACTCTCATCATATCGTCGTTTTCATACTGAATAGATGAAGTTTTGATAGAAATATGCGCGCAATACTGTTTAAAATTGTGCGGAAGTCTTTTTGACCAAAGAACAGTCATGTTAGGTTCCGGTGCAGTTCCAAGGTTTTCCAAGGTGTGAAGGTATCTGAATGAGTTTTTGGTAACCATTGGACGACCGTCAACCCCAACACCGCCGATTGATTCAGTAATCCATGTAGGGTCGCCTGAGAACAATTCGTTGTATTCAGGAGTTCTTGCAAATTTTACAAGTCTCAATTTCATAATGAAGTGGTCAATCATTTCTTGAGCTTCGGATTCAGTGATAATACCTTCTTTTAAATCTCTTTCAATAAAGATATCTAAGAAAGTTGAAGTTCTACCAATACTCATTGCAGCGCCGTTTTGTTCTTTTACTGCTGACAAATACCCGAAATACAACCACTGAATAGCTTCTTTAGCGTTTCTTGCCGGTTGAGAAATATCAAAGCCGTAAGTTTTACCAAGTTCAATCATTTCTTGCAAAGCTCTGATTTGCTCTGCAATTTCTTCTTTTAATTGAATTTTTTCAGCATTCATTTCGCCATCAAGTGACGCGTGTTGTTCTTTTTTATCCTGGATAAGTCTGTTAATACCATAAAGCGCAATTCTTCTGTAGTCGCCGATAATTCTGCCTCTGCCGTACGCATCAGGAAGACCTGTAAGAATTGCAGCATGACGGGCTTTTCTCATTTCCGGTGTGTAAGCGTCAAATACACCCTGGTTGTGAGTTTTTCTGTACTTAGTGAAAATCTCGGAAATTTCAGGGTCAACCTGATAACCGTAAGATTTACAAGCGCCTTCAGCCATTCTGATACCGCCAAACGGCTGCATAGAACGTTTTAAAGGAGCGTCTGTCTGCAAACCAACGATTGTTTCAAGACTTTTGTCAATGTAGCCGGCGCCGTGAGATGTGATTGAAGATACAATTTTTGTATCCATATCAACAACGCCGCCTCGTTCACGTTCAATCTTAAATAAATCACAGCATTCCTGCCATAATTTTGTTGTAGCTTCGGTTGGTTCAGCTAAAAAGCTTGAATCGCCTTCGTATAAAGTATAATTTTTTTGAATAAAGTCCCTAACATTAATCTCTTGCTGCCATTTTCCGCCAACAAAAGAAGTTTCAGGGTAAAGTTTCTTTTCTTCTCTTACTAAAGTTTCTGTCATATTTTTCTCCCATTAATTTATGTCTGTAGGTAATAATGTATTTTTTACACAATCAATTGTAATTATACAATATAAATTTTAAAAAACTACATTTGTAACTTAAACTGTTACGTTTTTTAAAAAACCTTTAGACTTTGACTTCTTCCAGAGCTTCAACGTATTTGACCGCATAAACCGCTGCCACAGCTCCGTCAGCGGCTGCTGTAATAACTTGTCTTAGCGGAGTTACACGAACATCGCCTGCTGCAAATACGCCCTCAACTGAGGTTTTCATCGTATCATCAGTTATGATAAACCCATTTTTATCCTGTGCAATCTGTCCGTTAAACCCTTCTACATTCGGACATATTCCGATATACGGAAAAATACCGTTGACAGGAATTTCGCAAAATTCGTTAGTTTTAACGTTTTCGACCGTAATTGCATTAACTAAGTCGCTTCCGATAATCTCCCTTACACAGCTATCCCAAATAAATTCAATCTTTTCATTTTTAAACGCGCGTTCCTGAATAATTTTATCAGCACGAAGTTCATCTCGTCGATGTATCAGATAAACTTTTGCCGCAAATTTAGTAAGATACATGGCTTCCTCAACAGCAGAATTACCGCCGCCAACAACCGCAATAACTTTATCTTTATAAAACGCGCCGTCGCAAACCGCGCAATAACTAACTCCGCGCCCTACAAATTCCGCCTCGCCCGGAATTCCAAGTTTCATCGGGCTTGCTCCGGTTGCAATGATGACTGATTTTGCTCTGATTTCCAGTTCCTTTGTCTGAATAATTTTAGGGTTAGAGATTAAATCAATCCTGTCAATCTCCTGCATAGGAAGTTTTTCAACCCCAAATTTGTCCGCATGTTCTTCAAACTTTTCCATAAGCTCAAACCCGCCGATTTTTGAAAACCCCGGATAGTTTTCCAATTCAAGATAATTTGAAGGTTGACCGCCAAGCATACTTACATCAATTATTGCGGTTGAAACATTCCCGCGCGCCGCATAAAGTCCCGCGCTAAACCCTGCCGGACCCCCTCCTAATATTACTGTATCAAATTCTTTTATCTGCATAATATTATCCTCAAATTTTCCCTGCAATTCGCTCGCCAACGAGTGAGTATCTTGCTTTCTCAGTTTTAATAATCTTACCGTCTACATCTGAAACCGTATCCAAAATCAGTTCATCCTCTCCGGTAAAGCTGTCCCCCGTAATTTTAATGCTTACAGTGTCATTAAGTATTTTATTATCATACTTACCGTTTTTTGTAAACACAACTTTGCCTTGCTCTGAATGGTTTACCTTCACCTGTGCTGATGCTCCTGAAAAAGGATTACTCAATAATATGACGTTATTTTCACGTGAAATGTTCCAAATATCAACCCCTTTTTCTTTAAAAACAGCAGGCGAATCCGTATCAATCCGAACAGATTTCACACGCCACAATCCGTAAAACGCCTCCGGAACCGCACTTATAGAACCCTGCAAAACCTGAGCATACCCCGCAACTCCGGCAAGTAGCATAAAAATTCCGATGATAAGACTAAAAAGTTTATTTTTCATGATTAAACAGAAGCCATTTTTGCCTGTAAAACACGCGCGGAATCTTCATATCCCGCTCTGCCCATAAGCGCATAAGTGTAATTTTTTGCCTGCTCAACACCCGGTTGATTAAATGTATTAATATTATACAATTCGCCGGCAATTGCAGTTTGCACCTCAAGCATATACAAAAGCTGTCCAACATGATACCCGTCAATCCTTGGTAATGTAATAGTTACAGTTGGTCTTGCGTAATCAGCTAACGCGACACGCGTTGAATCAGCTTCGGCATTAATTAAATCATTAATAGTTTTACCGCCAAGATAACCAATTCCCGTGTATTCAAAAATCCGCGGGATTTCAAGGTTAGTGTCAAACTCTTCAACACGAACAAAATTAATAATTTTATTGTTTGGCCCTTCGTTGTAAAGCTGAATTTGTGAATGTTGGTCAGTCGCACCAAGCGCTCTGATTGGAGTTGGTCCCACGTGAACATGATTGCCGAATTTGTCACAATCCTTGCCCAAAGACTCTGCCCAAAGCTGAACATACCAATCTGATACATATTTCAATCTGCTTGAATACGGCATCATAACCGATAAATTTTTACCTTTTTTCGTGTCCATCAGATACTGAATTAACGCATTTTGTGCCGCGATATTTTCATTAATATCAGTATTTTTAAGCGCTAAATCCATATCTTTTATGCCGTTTGTAATTTCATCAATATCAATTCCGACAAGCGCAAACGGCAAAAGCCCAACTGCTGAAAATACCGAAAATCTTCCGCCAACATCATCAGGCACAACAAAAGTCTTGTAGCCTTCTTGTTCTGCAATCTGTCTTAACACTCCGGTTTCTTTATCAGTTGTAGCTACAACATTTTTGCGGTACTCATCTTCGCCAAGTTCAGCTTCTAAACGAGACTTCACAATCATAAATTGAGACATTGTTTCAGCGGTTGAACCTGATTTTGTTATAACATTTACTAAAGTTTTCTTTAAATCCAAAACATCTAAAAGTCCGTTAATAGTGTCAGGGTCAATATTATCAAGGAAAAAAATTCGCGGGAAATTGTCGCGCTGCTCAGGAGTCAGCAAATTCCAGTAAGGTTTTAAAAGTGCCTCAGTTACAGCCATTCCGCCTAATGCTGAACCGCCGATACCAAGTACCAAAATATTTTCAAAACGGTTCCTAACCATAGACGCGTACTCTTTGACATACCAAACTGTCTCTTCGCTGTAACCTAAATTCATCCACTGGAGCCACTGTCCGGGTTTATCTTTCCTCTTGTTTAAATCTGCAATAATTTCTGCTATACGAGCTTTATACTGTGAAAATTCT
Organism: Candidatus Gastranaerophilales bacterium Zag_111; assembly: GCA_001899395.1. Classification (GTDB taxonomy): domain Bacteria; phylum Cyanobacteriota; class Vampirovibrionia; order Gastranaerophilales; family Gastranaerophilaceae; genus Zag111. The sequence goes on from MOYD01000035.1 coordinate 5,555, forward strand.
TCAGATATATTAAGTCCGTTTTCTTGCCCGATAATTTGTGCATCAGCATTTTTATAATCAAATTTAAGCATTAATACCCTAATACCCCTTCCTTAAATATAATACCAATCTCTATTTATTGTTATATAAACACACAAAAATGACAACCCCTTTTTTATTAACTAAAAAAAGAGCCTCCGGTTGATGTCAAAAAGAGGCTCAGAAAAGTTTGTTATTCAGTCAGTATTATGAGCTAATCGCTCTCATTGATTTTCAAAACGTGCTCAGGATAAAGTTCCTCAAGCCAAACCATAATTATAACAAGATTGTACCTCTTACGAATATTGAATGTTTTATATACATGAGTAATGTGTTTTCTAACAATACAGCTTGAGATATCTAATTTCTCAGCAATTTCTTTAGTTGTATAAGCATGACTTGCATAATAAATAACTTCCTTTTCTATTTGAGAAAATTGTTTATATCTCTCTAGCTGTAATTTGTGGTCGACTTTTGTTTCTATTTGTATCATTTTTTCTCCTTTCATATTAGATTTGTAAAATTTCAATGTGCCCATATAGAATGTAGAAGCGATCATAAAAATACACCATAATAGGTGGTATGGAAAAAGATAAGAGCAGACATCTTAAATCGTATAAAACCTTGGGAAAAAATATAAGAAACCTTAGACTAGCTAAAAAGATATCCCAAGAAGAACTTGCGTTCAGAATTTACAGCGGAAGAAGCTATATTGGATGTATAGAGCGGGCAGAAAAAATTCCCAGCCTTGCAATTATCTTAGATATCAGAAAAGCGCTTGGCTGCAAATTGGAAGATATTTTTGAAAACATTTAACCAATCACAAGCACTCCTGACAAAACATAATAAGTAGACTTTTACATAAACACCTCCTTGTATCTAAAGCTTTATCGTTTAGTTTAGGAAACCAATAATCTAATCATATTATATAAGATAAAAAAATGCAATATAAAAATAAAAATTTATATTTGACTAAAAATCTTGGGGAAATAATTAAGAATGAAAGAATAAAAAATGCTAATATATCATTGAGTAAATTAGCATATGAATATGATATAAACAAAGGCGGTTTAAGCAAGATTGAAAATGGTCTTGTTGATTGTAAATTTACAACCCTTTGGAAAATAGCGGAAGCTCTTGGGATGAAATATTCAGAACTTGTAATATTGGTTGAAGAGAAAATAGACAAAGATTTTAAACTTATTGATGAATAAACCCCAATAAAAATAGCCGCATGAACGGCTTATTTCGGTAAAAGGTTATTGTGTGTAGGAGAAAATAAAGAAAAAGAAAATGGTCTGTGTACATGGTATATATTCCCGATTTTTTCAAAAAAGTAACATTAATCAGAATAAATTTTACAAAACGTAATGTTTTTATAAATAAACAACAGTTTAAATTTATTCATTTGCATTATTAATTTGTTTTCTGTAAAATGTTTCTAACAATGCAAGGGGATAAAATGAGAATAGAGGCAAAAAATCTAATCAAAATATACGGCGACAGAAGCGTTGTTAATGACGTTTCGTTTAATATTAATAAAGGCGAAGTTGTGTGTCTTTTAGGACCAAACGGAGCCGGAAAAACCACGACTTTTTACATGGTTGTAGGGCTTGTCAAACCTAACAAAGGCAGCATAACTCTTGACGGACAAGAGATTTCAACATGGCCAATGCACGTTAGAGCGCGCGCCGGGATTGGTTATCTGCCGCAAGAAGCCTCAAGTTTCAGAAGCCTTTCTGTTGAAGAAAATATAAAACTTGTTCTACAAATGAACAACAAACTAACAGAATGCGAAAAGAAACGCAAATTGGAAGAGCTTTTAGCAGAATTCGGTGTGGCAAGACTTCGCAGCGCCTCAGCCATTTCATTATCCGGTGGTGAGCGCCGTCGTGTAGAACTTGCAAGAGCCCTTGCTGCAAGTCCTGATTTTATCTTGCTCGATGAACCGTTCACAGGTATTGACCCGATTGCTATCGGAGAAATTAAGCAAAATATCCGCAAACTTTCAGAAGACAAAGGTTTAGGCGTTCTAATCACTGACCACAACCCGAAAGCAACCCTTTCTATCACAGACAGAGCCTATGTAATCTTTGACGGAAAAATCAAAATTCAGGGTAAAAGTCGAGAAGTTGCAGTAAATCCTGTTGCTAAAGAATTCTATTTAGGAAAGGATTTCTCTCTGTAATGAATTTGAAAATCCCGAAGATAACAATCTATGACAGATATATTTTTAAACAGGTAACAATGGCTTCACTTGTTGCGATTTTACTGTTTACAATAGTCTGGATTGCTCCGGAGATTTTGCTAAACACAATAAAAGGCGCGCTAGCCGGAGATTACGGGTTTAAAACCGCGCTGCTTTTACTTTTTTATGAACTACCGAAAATCTTAGACAAAGCTTTCCCTGTAGGGCTTTTACTTGGAACTTTGTTTACTTTTGATAAATTAAGTAAAGATTCTGAAATTACGATATTCAGAGCGGTTGGAATGTCTTTCCCGCGAATTATTGCACCTGTTGTCGTGTTAAGTTTTATTTTTACGATTTTATGTTTTATGACAGGTGACAGGGGAACTCCTCTGGCTGCTCAAAAAATGATGGCAATCCGCGGGAATGTTAGGTCAGCGCAATACATCTACACCCAAAAAGACAAAACAGGTCACCCGCTAATGGCTGTAATCGTGTCTAAATCCTCAGAACGCCAGCTAAAAAACGTGATTGTTCTTGACTTTTCAAGCCAGGTTTACCAGGATGTGCACCAGTTGTCTAATATCTATTCAGCAAAAACCGGTTACGCCTATGACGACAGGTGGGAATTAAACGACATTTCTAACTACACAATCTCAAACGACGGGATTTATATTGATATCCAACACATTGACAAAATGAATGTTTTAGAAGGAGACTCAGCCAAAAACGCTTTTACCTTAATGAATTACTCCACAATGAAAGAGCGTGACATTAATAATCATGATTTAAAAAACTATGTCAATCTTCTAAAGTCCGAAAACTTGTCAGAAGAATACAACTATACACTTAACAAATATCTGCAAAGATATTTCCACCCGTTTGTATGCGTTCTGCTTGCAATCCTTGGCTGCTTGTTAGGTTTTTCTAAACCAAGAGAGCAAAGGCTTGTTGGGTTTACCATAGCAGTTGGGTGTATCTTTGTGTATTACATAACTCTGCCGTTTTTTGATTTACTGGCAGAAAAAGAAATTTTATCGCCATATATAACGGCAACATTCCCAACGTTTGCTTTTATGGCTGCGATATGTGCATTTTACAAGTCAAAGGATTTATAATATGAAAAATTTAGCAAAATTATTATGTTTATTTTTAGTGTCAATTATCTTCACCTGTCCGGCATTTGCGGTAGGAGATATTTCAATTGATAAAGACAACGGGATTTATCACATTATATTAAAGGGCGAAAAAATCAAGAAAAAAATTAAATTTGTCGCCTCAGAAGACTTAATAACAAACCGCGAAGCCCATATCAAAGGCAATGCCACATTAACAATTAACGCCGGATTTTTTGACCCTAAAAACGGCAAAACTATATCTTACGTTGTAACAGACGGGATAACTGCTGCTGATCCGATGTTTAATCAGGCACTTCTGGCTAATCCGTTTTTCAGAAGAAACATGACAACAGTTTTAAACCGTTCCGAATTCAGAGTGATGCAGTGCGGAAACAAATTCCAGTATGAAATTGTTTCACATAAAGCAGAAGTTCCGTTTGGTTGCAGACTTATAACATCAGCACAAGGCGGACCATTAATTTTACCGGAACTTCGCATGGAAGAAGAAGGTTTTATTGTTAAAAACGCTCAAGGCGAAGTTACAAGAGAATCCGCATCTGTTTTGCATAAAACATCAAGAACCGTTATCGGACTTAAAGGAACTGATGAGTGCCATATTTTTATAATTACCGATGATAATCCTATGGACTTATACGAAGTTCAAAAACTTTGCAACCAATATAAACTTGACAGAGCAATGGCGTTTGATGGCGGAAGCTCAACGTCTTTAAATTATAAGAAAAGTATAGAAGTCGTCTCCACAAAAGGTGACGGTGCAGGTAGAATGTTAAAATCGTTCATGCTGGTCTACTAAAAATTTTTCATGTAACAGTTGGTAAAGCTTGAAGAAAAAATCAACCATGTTTCTGCTATAATATTAGCAGAATTTGGTTGGTTTACCCTGTAAGGTATGGAACCTTATTTAAACAGTTCGAAAGGATAGATGTAAATATGAAGAAACTTATGACTTTTTTGGCAATGATGCTATGCAGCATGCAAAGTGTGCATGCGATGAATGTAGATGCTTTTATGGATAAACATATTGCACCTATATCAGACGCGGTTGCCAAATTAATCTTTTTCCCTGTTCCGGTTTTCGGGTCGCAGGTTCCTTTGATAATCTTTTGGATACTTATTGCGGGAATATTTTTCACACTTTACTATAAAGGTGTTGCGATATGGGGATTTAAACATGCAGTTGATTTAATTGCAAAACCTTCAGAAAGTCATGGGGACGGCTGTGGTGAAGTTTCATCATTCCAGGCACTTGCAACTGCACTATCCGGCACAATCGGTATAGGAAGTATTGCAGGTGTTGCAATATCTATTTCTATCGGAGGTCCGGGAGCAGCGTTTTGGATTTTTGTAGGCGCACTTTTAGGGATGTCAATCAAGTTTGTTGAAGCGACTTTGGCTGTCAAATACAGAAGATTTAACCTTGACGGTTCTGTTTCAGGCGGGCCTATGCACTATATAGCACACGGTCTTACAAGAAAAAATATGAGATGGCTTGGACAGCCGCTTTCTGTAATATTTGCAATCCTTTGTATCGGCGGCGGTATTACCGGCGGGAACATGATACAAATTAACCAGTCTGCTCACCAGCTTGTATTTATTACAGGCGGAGCTAACAGTTTTTTACACGGTTATACTTGGGTTTTCGGGCTTGTTGTTGCAATAATAATCGGGCTTGTTGTAGTTGGCGGTATTAAAAGTATAGCTAAAGTTACAACAATCCTGGTTCCTACAATGTGCGTTTTATATATTGTTTCTGGATTAATCGTAATTTGTGCCAATATTCCGAACATTCCAAGCGCGCTTGTTTTAATTATTAAAGAAGCATTCCACCCGACAGCAGTTGCCGGCGGGGTTTTCGGAACAATTATTATCGGGTTAAGACGTTCTGTTCAATCTAATGAAGCCGGAACAGGTGCTGCTGCAATCGTTTACGCAACAGCACAGACTAAAGAACCGATTTCACAAGGTTTTGTTGCACTTTTAGAAACATTCTTAACCGGTATTTTATGCTTGTTTACCTCATTTGCAATCGTATTTTCAGGTGTTTTAAATAATGCCCAAATCGGTGAAATTTCAGGGATTGAACTTGCGTCAAACGCATTCCAGTCAGTAATTCCGTTCTTCCCGTATATTTTATCAATAATAGCAATAATGTTTGCGCTGTCTACATTGATTTCATGGGCATATTACGGACAAAAAGCCTGGACTTTCCTTTTAGGAGAAGGCAAAAAACGCGTTTTGACATTCAATATTATTTACTGCATATTTATCGTAATTGGTTCTGCAATGAACGTGGCATCAGTTATTAACATTACAGATGCGATGATGATTGCAATGTGCGTACCTAACATTATTGTCCTTTACATTTTGGCACCGGAAGTTAAAAAAGAACTAAAAGCATATTGCGTTAAACACAACATCGGACGCTGGGCAAACAGAAAATGGTTTGCTGCAGAAGCTAAGGAGACAAAATAATGTCAGATAATAAAATAATCGTAACGGTTTCAGGCGTTGACAAAATTGGTATTGTTGCAGAAGTAACCGCAATGATGGCAAAGTATGAAGTCAACATCGAAGATATCAAACAAACGCTTATGCAGGGACATTTTGTAATGTTTATGCTCTGCAACATAGAAAAGTCAAAGTATTCATTTAAAGAAATTAAAGAAGCGTTTACAAACCTTGGCGAAAAAATGGGCATGGAAATCTGGGTTCAGAAAAAAGAAATCGTTGACAACATGCACAAAATCTAAATTATTTCCATTTGTTTTTAATATACAAAGCTTTTGGAATAACGTTTGACTTGCCGCGAACCTTGTAATACTTTCTGGCTTTTGGATTTATGATACAAAAACCGGTATTACAGCTTTTGTAAAGCCAGGTATCAATACAAGTTTCATTTTCACAAGAGGCTTCCAATTCCATTTTAACCATACTTGCGGAGGTATCTTTTAAGACTTTCAAATCCGGATAAAGAATATAACTCTGTTTTACCCTGTCATTTGAATTGTAGACAGTTTCAATATACTCTTTGTCTTTTTGTGTATGGGCATTTTGAGGTCTTAGCCAGTAGATAACATTTTTATCTGCCGTAATAATATCAGAATGCGAATCCTGTGAAGTTGTCTGCTCAAACACATACGGAGGAATATTAAGCTCTAATGAGCTGAAACTGTAAATATCTTCCGGCAAAACAGTTTCCTCAGGGCTTTGATGATTTTTGTATAAATAAATCGGTATTGCAAGCACCAGCAAAATTGCAGCGAGAATAAACCACGTTTTCACCCATGATTTTTGAGCGTGATGAAAATCTTCTTCATCTTTATACTGAATTTCTTCCCATGCCCATTGGTTGCCATTTACGCCGGCATAGAACGAGATTGCAATACTAACCAAAAATCCAAAAGGGATAAAACAAAATACAGGAACAAGCAAAAGCACCAACTTTTTATACTTAATGCCCCAAATCCAGTTAAATAGGAAGGCGCCCCAATTAAATTTTCTGGAAATGCTATACGGTGCCGCCTCGCCCATACCGGAATTATTGTCATGTTTAATTATTGTGACAGTTTTTTGAGGCTTTTTCTCAATAATAATTTTATCGCCTTTGCCTAAAAACTCTTCAACTGAAGTCTCATCATTGTGTTGGTTTTGGAAATCATTTTCCATATCTGACATTGTTTTATCCTCTTATTTAACAAAATCGCCTTGGTTTATTATAAATTATTATTTCTGACTTGGCACTAATGTAACAATATTTTAGCATTTCAGTTGTTGATTTTTTTGAGAGTTTGTGTTAGAGTTTATCTTGTAACAAAAGGAAGAAACAATGTTTATACAAAACCGACGCAGCAGAAGACATTTAAGGGACTTGTTTATGTAAACAAGACACAAACTGTGTTGGAATAAAGTTTAAAAACAAGACCCTTGAAAAAGTTCAAGGGTTTTGTTTTGTTACAAATGATTAATAATAATTGTAAAAAAGGCAATTAATATTTTCAGGAAAGTTAAAGAAAAGGTGAAGGTTTTACATATGAAAAACAGAAATATTCGACGAAGCTCAACTATAAAAGCGAACGCCCCAATCGTGAAATTAATGAATTTAATCTGGGGCTTGTAATACGTACATAGTCGAGCGGGGAACTGTCATTGACTTGCAAAAATAAAAGCAGCCAAGACATTTACCCCCCCTCCAAGGATAGGAAAATGATACCAATAATAACAGCAAGCACAATTTACTCTAAATTAGGAAATAATAATTCACTTGTTCCGCTGGCAATAAAAGATATTGCAAACAGTTGCGGTTTAACAGCAGCTTCATATATATCAGGGGACGAGGTTGAAGGGAAAGACAGATTTATAGACGAATTCGGAACCCAGGCAATATGGCTTTGGGGAATTCCTGCATACAAAAAGGTCATGGATTTAACACTGTTTAAGAGTGCAAAACTTGACCCGCTGGTTGATGCAAGAATTCTTAAAAACCCTGAAATTCTAAAAGCGGCACAAGAATTTGCACCGACTGCCGCAATTAAAGCAAGTATTGAAAATGCGGCAAAACATTCTGCTAAGTTCAAACAACTTACAGTAATTAAATTTGCAGCGTCTACAATTTTGACAACACTGTCATATCTTGGTTTGACAAAGTTCAGACACAAATACACAGAAAACCAGATTAAAAAAGACTACTTTGCAAAACAACAAGCTCAAAAAGAAAACGAATACGCAAATCAATTTACAACCTCTGACATTCCGTTTTCATCAGCATTTGCAGGAGTTCATAAAAATAATAAAAAATCCGTTACCTTCACAGGAGGATTGCAGGACTTTATATTTGACCCGGTAAGAAACCTTATGATAGTCGACGCCTCAATCACAGGTGAAAGATTGACCCATTCAAGAAATCCGCAGGACTTTTTAGGGTACGTAATAAAAGAAGGCAGCTTCTGGATGTTTATGTACTTTGCAGGTCCTCTGATTGCAAAAGCACTGGAAAAATCAGCAGACCAAAAAGGTAAATCAATCGACCTTGACGCGCGGGTAATCTTTAATGACGCGCTTAAAAACTCATTCAAAGACGGCTCGTTAAAAGCTCATATTGCAGAATTCAATGCAACAGATAAATCAGATGTTGATATCTACAAATTTGCAGTAAAACCAAACAACAAAAACCTTGTTGTCGAATTTGCAAAGAATTCTGATATCATTGAACTTGTGCCAAAATCTGAAATGGTTGACACAAGAAGATACATTGACCTTGATAATCTAAGGGGCGTAGGCAAAAAACTTGAAAAACTTCTTAACCAGTACGAAAAATCAGGCGAAACCATTGACGAATTCTTTAAATCAGTAAGAAAAATCAAGAAATTTGCAATCCTGAAAAACATCGGAGCATGTATCGGAGCCCTTGGTATCCTTTCACCTGCAATAATGCTTCTTGTAAGAAAATTCAATCCTGAATACCAGGTTAAAAAGGACGTTGAGCAAAAACTGGCAGCCAATGAAAAATAACAAAAGCCGCCCCCTCTCCCCTACCCCTCTCCCGCAGGGCGAGGGGATGATTTAACATAACTTTTTTCTCTCCCCCTTGGGGAGAGACAGAATTTGTTAGCGAATGCCAATGAGCTTACAAATTCAAGAGAGGGGCTACACATCAATCATCAAACAAGCCAAAGAGATTTATTTAACATTTCTTTACACTTCCTATCAACATCCATTAATTTTAACAATATTTTACAATCGCCCAAATTCAAATATAGCTTAAAATTATATTTACAAATTACAAAAATCTAATCCTTTAGAATTAGTTTTTTGTAATTAATGTTATTTTACTACTGAATTTGGGTTTAGTAATTTTGTAGCATTATGAGGATACAAATTTTGAAAATTTACACACTATTTAACACTGAATAATGGCAATTTTAGGGAAAAATCATCCAAATGGTTGACAGATTTCAAAAAAAATAGTAATATAATCGACATGTAAAGCGTATGTTATAGTTAATTTTATTTAAAAGAAAGGTGAAAAGATTATGACAAAAAGATTCGGTTTTACTTTGGCAGAAGTATTGATTACTCTTGGTATTATTGGCGTAGTTGCTGCTATGACTATTCCAACATTGATTGCAAACACTAACGGTGCAAAATTTAGATCTCAGTTTAAAAAGACATTATCAACTTTGAACCAGGCAGGTTTGATGGCACAAGCACAGTACGACTTTGACTATGCAGGTACAACACTTACTTGTGATACAGCAGACTCAGACGGTAAAACAGGCGCTGAACAACACCCGGATGTTGCAATGTCATTCTGCGCAATCTTAAACGGTACTTTAACCGGTCAAACTTACCAAGGTACAGTTAATGATTTGAAACGTAACGCTAACGGTGAAGAAAAAACTTACACATTAGTTTCAACTGCAACAATTCCTGCTGATTATACAGCATATAAAGCTTACACATTGGCAGACGGTTCTATCGTAGCATTTGACCCTGATGCTACAGGTTGCGAACTTGCTATCGGTACACAAATGACTGATACAGTACTTGCTGCTGGCGGTGCTTTAGAATCTTGCTTAGGCTTTATCGACGTAAACGGTGTAACTCTTCCTAACAAAGAAGTTACTTGTACTGAAGGTGACACTACCCAAGAAGTTCAAACTCCTTGTGCAGTTAAAAACGATGCTAACCACATGACAGACGTATTCCCAATCGTGTTCCACGATTCAACTGTTGAACCGGCATCTAACGCTGCTAAATATGTATTAACATCTGCTAAATAATGTTAATATTTATATAGTTTAACGGCAAAGGACGAACATTTGTTCGTCCTTTGTTTTATTAAAATTTTTCTCTCCCCCTTGGGGAGAGAAAAAATCTCCTACTTGCACCACTCAAAATCTCGTGCTAACATACTAATATGCAAACAAACCTTCAAACTGTTTTTATAAAAAGAATGTTACCTGCTGATATTGACGCGGTTATAAAAATTGAAGAAGCATCATACGGCTCGCACCATTGGTCAAAAGACTCTTTTTTAAACGAAATAAATAACGAATTAGCGCATTATTATTCGCTCTACACCCCGGATGGTACACTTGCCGGATACGCGGGCTGCTGGCATATCTTAGAAGAAGCGCATATAACAACTATCGCGGTAGCTCCGGAATTTCGCGGGCAAAAGTTAGGAAGCGTACTTTTGCAGCGTGTGATTGACGGCTGCTACAGAAAAAAAATCAAATACATAACCCTTGAAGTCCGTGTAAGCAACCAAGCAGCGATAAACCTTTACCAAAAATACGGTTTCTCATCGTTTGGAACACGCAAGGGCTACTACCAGAACAACAACGAAGATGCGCTTATTATGTGGACAAAGAATATTTTCTTTGACGAATTCAAAAACCATTATGAAGAAGTTTCAAAAGAGTTAGAAGGAAAAATTATTGTAAAATGAGTCAGGAAGTTTTAATACCTAAAATGACCAGACAAGACAAAACCCGCCGGAAAATCAAAATTCCGTGGGCAAACATTTTTGTTGTGTTTTTCAGCGTGTTGTTAATATTTATGTCAACATTTATCAACCTAAATATTAAACATTACATTTTACCGGATGACATGTTTGCATCTAATAAACTTGTTGCAGACGATTTTATATACTCGTTTTACCTAATCCCGCAAATCCCCGTAATTATGTTTATTTGCTCAGTTTTAGGCAAAAAAATGGCTTTAACAAGCGTAATTTTATACATCCTTGCTGGATTGTTTTTCGTACCTGTATTCGCGTTAGGCGGCGGCATAAGATACGTTTTTGAATACGGTTTTGGCTACATTTTGGCATACATTCCGGCAGTTGTTTTTGCCGGAAACATTTTAGGCGAAAAATATACCTTCCCCGCTATGCTCAAAGTCGTTTTTGCCGGTGTCCTGACAATTCACCTGCTTGGAATAATCTATATGGTATTCATTGCGCTATGCAAACACTCAGGTCTTGACTTCATCTCCGGCTGGATATCAGCCCAAAGCGGTCTGAAAATTGTTTATGACCTCATTTCATCATTCATCCTAATCCTCATTGGCAAATACCTCCACCAGGGTCTGAAATTCATTCTGGAGCAATGATTACAAAATAATATTTGCCACATGAATGCTAATATGGTACAATATTTACCGTATAATGGAGAGTGGAAATGAATTTCTTTAAAATTTTAGCTGATATTCCAATATTAATTGTTGTAATCGTTTTTATCACATCGACGATATATTGTTTTACAAAGTACGCAAAGACCGAAAAAAACCTCAAAAATCTTATCGGGTTTATGCAGAATTTTAAACGAAATGACTTGAATTTCAGATTTAAAGAGATTGATGGCTGGATGAGCCAAAATCCTTACGTGTCTGCGATTTGGATGGAATTTAAAAACACACTTGTTTTCTCAGAATCAATTGCGCTGAAAACCGAAGGCAAGGATTTTAAATACCAGGACATCTCATCAACAGTTCAAAATATCCAGACAACCGCTGACCCGTTGTACTTTTTTAATGAAGAAACTCTTGTAACTTCAAAATTCAACTTCAAGATGATACAGACAATTCCAACGGTTTTGACAGGTTTTGGACCACTATTTACATTTTTGAATATTGCAGTTGCGTTTGGTAGAATTGATTTTTCTACTCAAGAAAAAACAATCGCATCTGTTTCTTCATTTATGACAAGCATGCAGACAGCGGCACTCGTATCAGTTATCGCGGTTGGTTCATCGCTTGTGTATTTGATGATTGAAAGAATTTTATATAACAAAATGTGTAAAACTCCGATGAACCAAATTCAAGAAATTATGGGGAATTTATTTGCAAGCATTTCGGCTGAAAAATTTCTCTACGAACTGTTAAGAGAAACCAAAATCCAAAACAATTCGACTTCAAACCTTATAACAGATATTCCGGGACAGATGAAAACACAGTTTAATGCAAGTATGGCGACAAACCTTGTTCCGTATCTTGAAAACCTGATTTTCGGACTTAACCAGTTAAACAAACAACTAAAAGAATCACTGAAAGAAAAGAAAGCCTCCGATGTTGTGGACGAACTTTTCTAAAAAGGACATAAATGGCAATACGATTTAGAGCAAAATCAAATAGCGGCAGCGAAGAAAATATCTTCTGGGTAACAATGGCAGACCTTTTATTAGGTTTGGCTATTATTTTTATAACGCTGTTTGTGCTTGCTATGACCGGATTTTCACAGCAAAACATCCAGCAGCAGAAGGTTCAGATGGAAGTTTCTAAAAAAATCACCGGCGAACTTGAAAAAGAAAACATTGCTGTCGATGTTGACAAAATGACCGGTGACTTAAAGATTTCGGACGTTGAGTTGTTCGAGCTTTCAAGCTGGGAACTGTCTGACAACGGCAAAAAGCTGCTTGACAAAGTTGCGCCGATTTATATCAATTCAATCTTTGCAGACAAAGAACTTGCAGAACAAATTCAGTATATAATAATCCAGGGACACACGGATTCTCAGATGTTTGCAGGCGTTAATACAAAAGACGAACAGTTCTTGAAGAATATGGATTTAAGCCTTAAACGTGCAAATTCTGTTGCAGAATATATATTCAAAACAAACTATGATAAAAAATATTCTGAACAATTTAGAAAAATTGTCGTTGTAGAAGGTAAGAGTTACAATGAACCTGTACTTGTAAACGGGATTGAAGATTTTGACAAAAGCCGTAGGGTTGAGTTAAAATTAAAAGTCAAAGACTGGAATGTTTCAACAGCACTTGGGTTAAAGAAAGATTAACATGATAGACGAAAATAACATAATTGAAACCATTAATATGATTAAACTCCACAATCTTGATATCAGGACTGTGACATTAGCACTGAGCTTGAGAGATTGTATTGCAGACGATGTTGATGTTGTTTGCGAAAATATTTATAACAAGATTAAAAAATACGCCCAAAACCTTGTGGAATACGCTGATGAGTTGGCTGATGAATATTCAATTCCGATTATTAATAAAAGAATTGCTGTTACACCGATTTCATTAATTGGCGAATCCTGTAAAAACCCGGATTACGTAAAGATTGCCAAAACTCTGGACAGAGCAGCACAAGAAGTTGGAGTAAATTTTGTGGGCGGATTTTCAGCACTTGTAGAAAAAGGCTGTACCAAAGGCGATAAACTTTTGATTGAAAGCATTCCACAGGCTCTTGCACAAACAGAAAGGCTGTGTTCATCAGTTAATCTTGCATCATCAAAAGCAGGAATTAACATGGACGCGGTTTTAAAAATGTCCGAAATCATTAAAAAATCTGCGCAATTAACCAAAGACCGCGACGGAATTGGGGCTGCAAAACTTGTAGTATTTTGTAATGTTCCTGGGGACAATCCGTTTATGGCGGGCGCTTTTTGCGGAATGGGCGAGCCTGAATGCGCGTTAAATGTTGGGGTTTCAGGACCCGGAGTTGTAAGAGCGGCAGTTGAAGCTTTGCCAAAAGACGCTGACATGAGCGAATTGGCAAATAAAATAAAAGAAGTTGCATTTAAGATAACTTCGACCGGCGAACTTGTTGGCAGAAAACTTGCCAAACGGCTTGATATACCATTTGGTGTAATCGATTTATCTTTAGCACCAACGCCGGAACCAGGGGACAGTGTTGCGGGAATTTTTCAGGCAATGGGCTTAGAACATGCCGGAGCACACGGAACAACTGCCGCGCTTGCAATGCTTAATGACGCGGTAAAAAAGGCGGAATTATGGCAAGCTCTCATGTTGGAGGATTGTCCGGCGCATTTATTCCTGTCTCAGAAGACGCCGGGATGATTGAGGCTGCTCAAAACGGTCATCTTACTTTTTCTAAACTTGAAGCAATGACCTCTGTTTGCTCTGTCGGTTTAGATATGATTGCAATCCCGGGAGACACACCGGAAAGCACAATTGCCGGAATTATCGCTGATGAAATGGCAATTGGAATGATTAACAAAAAAACTACAGCAGTGAGAATAATTCCTGCTTGCGGCAAAGTTGTCGGGGATAAAGTTTCATTTGGCGGGCTGCTTGGTGAAGCACCTATCATGCCGGTGAACAATTTATCATCTGATATTTTTGTCAACAGAGGGGGAAGAATTCCGGCACCAATTCATAGTTTAAATAACTAAAAGGATTACTAAAATGTCAAAGGCTACTTCTATTACAAAATTTGATAACTCATTACAAGAATTTCTGATAAATGCTATGTCAGACAAATACGGAGATGCAAAGTCTTACGCATATAGATACAATAATTTAAAAGTCTATATGGATCCCAAACGTGTTGCAGAACCGCATTTTTACGTTTGTATCGGAATATCGGAAGCTTGTTTTTCGATACAGGACGGCAAAAAACTTGAAGGCGGATTAGGCAATGAAGACGGATACGTAAAACGTTGGTCAGACAGAACAAACATCCACAAAGAACTTGAAGCGCACTGGAAAATGTTAAAAGACCTTATTGCAGCAGAAGAATCAGAAGATGTTAATAAGAAGGCAACAGCCAGCATGATAACCAGAAGATTAGCAAGTGCCGGTAATGACAACCTCGATGTTGATATGACAGGAACAGGTATTGATAAATCCAAAAAACAGGAGCTGGAACGTAAGAAGCGTAGATTTGCAGGACTTAAAAAAGAAGCTGATAATAAATCTAAGAAAAAATAGAGGAATATCTTATGAAAACACTCCACGAATTAGCCATAAAACTACAGGATTATATCATTAAATCCCAACAGGATGCGCATAACCAGACAAATATGAACATCACAAAATACAATAATCTAAAACTTAGAATGGAAACAAAACTACATTTTCCAAACATTGTTATTTGTATCGGGATATCAGAAGCTGTATTTAATTTTGCTGAGGGGACAAAAACAGACGGTTCACTTGGACCGGATGAAAAATACGTTAGAAAATGGCTTGGATCCAGTACTGTCGTTGCTGATTTAAAAGAAATATATCTTGCAATGAGTGACCTTGTAAAAGCAGAAGATGAAGATAAAGCAGTTGCAATGGAAGGTGAAGCAGACGAAGCCAAGAAAGATACCCCGCGCAGAAAACAGAAATTCAGAAACCTGCTTGAAATGGCAATGCCTGTTGATGGTGAATTTGCAGAAGATGAACCGGAAGACGATGGAGTAGAACTTCTTTCAATGGAAGAAGAAATGTCAAAAGACCACTCTGAAAAAGAAGAAGACAATAGCGCTCCGGAAACTGTTGAAGAGGTCAAAAAGGGCTTAAAAGACATGTTAAAATCCATGTTTCGACGCAAAAATTAGTTATATTAGAACTTCAATTTCTTTGTAATCGGTCAAATACGGCAAATGAGCTTCAGTAATAAGTTCACCCGGCAGCAAAATCGAAATTCCCGGCGGACATTCTGCAACAACTTCGCCTGATAATCTTCCGACCGCTTCTTTTGTAGGCACAACTTCTTTTGGTGAAAAATACGCATCACGCAAGCTCTTTTTAATAATCGGAGTAAGCATTGGCATATGTTTTTTGTTTTCAAGGTAATAAATATCTTTGTAGTCGTGAGAATCTATTTTATTAAGACACTTAACAAGATATTCAAAATCAGAACGTTTGTTGCCGATATTGCAAAGGATTAGAACTCCGATATCAGAGGCACTTTCAACTTCAATACCAAAATCTATTTCCAAAATCGATTCTAATCTCTTACCGGACAACCCATCAGCTTTGATAAAAACCTTTGTAACATCAGTTTTAAACCCAAAACCGGATTTAAGCTGGTGAATAGTTTTCATTTTGTCAATTTCTGAACGAAGATATTTCGCGTTTGCAATTGCTCTTGATAACTGTTTTTGACCGCGTTCACTTTGCAAATTTGCACGTGCGGCATCAAGACTTCCTAAAAGCATTAATGAAGGGCTTGTCGTGTGTAGAAGCATAAGAGCACGCTCAACATCATCAGCGTTAATTTTTGAACCTTCGCTTATGTGAAGCATTGATGACTGGCTCATTGAACCGCCGGTTTTGTGAAGTGAGTGAACAACAATATCTGCACCAAGTTTTAATGACGTTTGCGGAAGTTTTTCGTTAAAATTCCACAAACACCCGTGCGCCTCATCAACAATCAGCGGCACATTGTATTTTTTGCAAACTTTTGCAATGGCTGCAATATCAGACACAACGCCCTCATATGTAGGGTTTGTAATCCACACCATTGAAACATCAGAATTCTCTTCCAATAACTTTTCAACACATTTTGCGTCAACATTTCCCCAAAGCCCCCAATCGTCGAGTTTTTCAGGGATAATCCAGAGCGGTTGAGCGCCTGAGATGATTAAACCGGTCAAAATTGAACGGTGACAATTTCTGTTTACAATAACTTTTTGCCCTTTTTTGGTTAAACCCATTGCAATAGCAAGATTTCCGATAGTTGAACCATTTAGGAGGAAGAAAGTTTTTGCAGCGCCAAAAGCCTCGGCTGCAAGAATTTGAGCTTCTTTAATAGGTCCTGTGGCAGGTGTTAGTGTTCCAAGATTGTCAAATTCATCAGTTGTGTCAACTGTAAGTGCTTTTTTGCCTACAAGGTTTCTAAAGTCAGGCAAAGTTCCAAGACCTTTTGTGTGTCCCGGGATGTGAAACTGGTATGTAGGATTGCTGTAAGCTGTTTTTAGAGCTTCAACAATCGGGGCTTTTATTGTTGTTTGTTTATCGTTTTTTATTTTGTTCGGCATAATAAAAATATACTACAAAAATTTTAAAAATTTACATATACTATGATATAATTTTTACAAAAGATGAAGAAATTTCTGAGATTATTGGTCATATTAACTTTATCATTTATACCGTCGTTGGATTCCAGGGCGGCGGAAGATATTGCGGAAGAACTTTTAGAAACAAAGCAGGAAAACGAAATCGTTTTATTTCCTCAAGCAGGGGATGAACCCGAAACCCCAAAAACCCCTGAGAAGAAAAAATTTTTCCTGTTTGATAATGAAGATGATGACGATGACATTTTGGACAACATTGAACTTGATTTTGAGATTTTTAAACTTTTTGATAAAGATAAAGAAATCAGCGAAGACACGCTTTTTGGCAAAATTTATCACAGCAAAATCACAAGAACAGATGTTCCTACATTTTTGTATCAGGACGATTTAACCTTTGAACCTCAAAAAACACCGTTCAAAAAACTTCACGTATACGGAGCTTACCGCGGCGGGATAAATTCACTTTGGAACCCTGATTACTCAACAGATTATGACAACCTTACAACACAAATTGGTGTTTACGGACAATTCAAAAAACCGGATTATAAATTCAAACTTGCGCTAAACCCAATACCAAAAGGAGGAACAAATTACGCGGACTCAATATTTGCAGACATGTACCTTGTTAATACTAGCATTCCAAACCACCAGCTTGTTGCGGGATATTCAAGAGTTCAAACAGGTATTGAAGGCGGTGCATCGACGTATGTTTTGCCTTTTGTTACAAGGTCACAGATTGCAAGAAATTTTGGAAATTCAAGGTCACTGTCGCTCAAAGTTATCGGTAATTATCAGTATGCGGATTACAACTTCTCAGTAGGAAGCGCCGGAAGATATATGACAAGCGGAATGCCCGGTGCGGAATTTAACGGCTGGGTCAACGTAAAACCTTTTGGGAATAAACATAAGAAATACGGCAAACTCACAATTGGCGCGGGATATAATGGAGGACACAACAGGATTGACTACAGTGTGGCAAGTGCATATGTTGCTTACCACCATAAACGCCTTTGGACAAATTTTGAAGCTGCAATCGCAGACGGTTACAACGGTTCGCGCGGAGTTAGCGAAAACAAAGCCTGCGGCTATGCTGCAACGTTAGGCTGGAAATTTAATCCGCATTTTCAGCTTATCGGCAGGGTTGACCAGTTTGACCCTAACCGAAATACATCAGGCGACTTGAGCCGCGAATACACAATCGGCATAAACTGGTTTATAAAAGGTCAAGCACTGAAACTTGTGTTTAACTACGTATTCTGTGACAATCAAAACCGTCCAGACAGCCACAAACTCATTATGGCAACACAAATTCTTTTCTAATCACTGTCTTTTACTTTTTCCCTCCACCTTTTGGGGGGAGGGCAGAATTTCTTAATGAGCGTTAGCGAATTTAGAAATTCGGGAGAGGGGCTTTGATTGATAGTTACGTTAAATTATTCCCCTAATCCCACACTAGACTTTAAGCTAAAAATACGGTATAATAAGTGTATAAATAAAAGTATGAGGACGATTATTTTGGCGAAATTTTTTGATAAGAAACACGGGTTCACACTAGCTGAAATCCTTGTTGTATTAGGTCTAATCGGAACAATTAGCGCAATTACTATACCAAACCTTGCATACAACTACAGAGCAAAAGTTCTTGAAGAACAGTACCGTTCAACATACAGTGAAATCAAAGAAATTGGCTCGTATATTAATTACGATAAAGGTGATGTCGGAATTTATGCTAACAAAACTGATTTCGGTACCTGGCAAAGTGAATTCATGTCAAAGATTAACGGCGGCAACAGACTTGGTGAAAACGCCGGCGTCTATAATATCGTCAGACAGTTAATGGATTTTTACAAACAAGGCGGAGGCAGCCCGGGTCCATATCATTTCAACTTAGGCGCGAATAATCAACCGGAACATGTAGGAACAGCAGCTTCAAATTACCTTTGTGACAACGGACAATTATGGATTGATAGTAAAGGACGTATTTGGACATTCAACTTAGAAAACCGTATAATCTGTGTTGATATAAATGGTTCCGCAAACCCTAACAGGTATAATATCGATATATTTGCATTTGCGCCAATGTCCGCTGAAATGGTTGCCATTTGGGTTTACGATGACCCTGATAACGTGGATAATTATTCAGGTCAAATTGTTCCATGCGATATAGATAAAATGCACAGAAACGGATTAGGCAACGGAATACCAAACAAAGATGCCGGAACATTTAGAAGAGGCGGTGGCTCTGCATTAGATTATTGTCCGTTCTTTGAGCCAATGGAAAATGTTGCAGCAATTAACAGTTCACGACCGGGAAAATCAGCAAGAAACAGAGATGTAACCAGAGCAAACAACTACTGGAAAGATTATATTAATTATAAATAAAAAGAAAAACATATTTACAAAAGCCGCTCGCCAAAATTTTGGCGAGCGGCTTTTGTAAATATTTGTAACAATTACTGCCTTCATGTTTAAAGTTTTTTACCAAAAATGCCGTAGAACTACATGAATAATAAAAAGTTACGATTAATCAAAATCAATGAAAGGAAAACCATGGGCTTAGCAGCTTCACAAGCTAGATTACTAACCATAACAGCCAGAAAAGCTGACTGCGAATTTCAGTCTATGACTTTATCGCACCAGAAACTGGCACTTGCCCGTGACATGGAAAGAGTTTCATCTGATTATCAAGAGGCTTTAAACACAACAAAACTTGTTTATGATTATTACGGCTCCGGTACAAGTGATATGGCACTAACTTATGACTTGTTAATGAGCCCGTCTGTTTATAACGATTATTATCCAAAACTTGTTACAGATTCTAAAAACAGAGTTATTTTAAACTCATCATATGCAGCAGCGGCAAGAGCTGCCGGAATTCCGGCAGAAGGCTTGCTTGGAACCCCTTCAAGCGATGTCCGTAACAAATTTATTGAAGCTTTAGCAAACGAAAATATAATCACCGCTACCCAAGCTGTAAGTATTGAAGGTGTTCAATACAACAACGCAATTGGTAACGGCAGCACAATTTCAGCAACAACCGGCACAACAGAAATTACATACGAACAATTGTTAGAATTAATCCAAACACAATCTTACGATTCTGCATCCTCTGGTGTCTTATTGGGTAAAAGTAATGCCTCTAATACAGCAAACGGCAACAAAGAACAACGATTAGCTATTGTAGATGCCGCTGGAAATTATTCAGAAGATACATCAGTAGGCGCAACAATCACATTAGAAGATTTGCTTAAAGGCGATAGTCAGTATATACTTGCATATGAATCTCAAGAAGGGTATTCTGCAAACACTTACCCTGTTGCGGAGGCTAACAGGCTTCAAGACGATTTACTGGCTGACGGTGAAAACGGTTCTTATTCAATATTGAGCTGGATGTTAGATTCATTTAGCAATGTCCTTGGCGGGTTATCAGCCAATGATACGGCATTGCAATATGCTTATAATGTTATTTATAACTTGATATACCCAAGCGATGATATTGCAAACGCAACAACTGATGGAACAAGAAACAAAGAAGTAATGGATACTGTTGGTACACAAGTTCGGGAGAAAAAGAATAATAACGGTTACGAACAAGAAGTTGCAACAAAATCTCCAAGTTACATTGGTATGACATATTCTCATACACCTAAAAAAGGCGGTATTGGTGGATGGTTCCACTCGAAAGATAACAACAACAGTACAGTTGCAATTAACTTAAATAACATTGCTGATATCTTTTTAACTGCCTATGTTGACTATATGACAGGCTTTGAAGAAGGCTACTCATACGAAAAAGGTTCTATATCAGACAGCAACCTTTATGACGGAAACAACAATAAAAACTTCACATTCACTATTGCAACAGAAGTAGAAGTTGACGACGGTGACAGCCAGCTTTATGCAAACTTCTACGATTCAATGTTCAACAACATCTGCTTAAACGGTTGGGTTGAAAACGACCAAATAGACGATGACGATTATTTAAGCGAAATGTTTAAAAACGGTATGGCATACATTTCCTCAATCGGTGATGACGGGTATTACACCCAAAGTACCTATTCAACCGATAGAGCAATACTTGAAGTCACTGACGATGAAGCAATCGCCAAAGCAGAAGCAAAATATAACACCGAAAAAGCAAAAATTGAAAACAAAGAAGATACGATTGACTTGAAAATGAAAAACCTTGATACTGAAATATCTTCACTCACAACAGAATACGATACAACAAAATCAGTTATCACAAAATCAATCGAAAAATCCTTCAAACGCTACGAAGCTTAAAAAATTTCCTCTTGACCTTAGTTTTTGTTAATAATATTATTAAATAACGGTTTGATAGTATTTGGGAGAGAAACTTAATGGCGGATAATGTTGGATTGAAGAATTTTACGACTGTAAACTTTTTGAATTTTGCTTTAGGATTTTTAGGCCTACAATTTGCGTGGCAAATGAGAATTATTCTGTCTGCGCCGGTAACAGAAAACCTTGGCGCTGACCCGTTTATCTACGGACTAATCTGGCTTGCCGGTCCTTTTACGGGAATGGTTGTTCAGCCATTAATCGGAGCTCTGTCGGACAATACCAAATCCCGCTTTGGCAGAAGAAGACCGTATTTGTTGGGTGGCGCGCTTATCGCTTCACTTGCTCTGTGGATTTTCCCAAACTCAGGCAATATCGCAAACTTTTTTGCAAAAACCTTCGATATCAGCCTTCCTGCTGTCACAGGATTAATTATTGCGGCAATTATGATATGGATTATCGACGCGTGCATAAATATCGCCCAAGGTCCATATAGAGCGCTAATCCCTGATGTTGTCCCGCGTGAACAGCACTCTCTTGCAAATTCTTATATAAGTCTTGCAATCGGTTTAGGCTCAGTTGTTGCTGCTGCAACCGCGCCGGTTTTAAAACTTGTTTGCGGCTATCAAATGTCTATTCCTGCACAATTTATAATGGCAGCGTTGGCGTTTACTCTTGCAATGACCTGGACTTGCTTAACAATACACGAAAAAAGCACGCTCAACATTGAAACATCAAACTCTGAACCAAAAACTTCTTTTTGGACGTCAATGAAAGAATTTTTCGCACTCTCCCCGGAAGTTGGAAAAATCTGCACAATGCAATTTTTCACCTGGATTGGTATGATGTGTATGATGATATTTTTTACTAACTTCGCTATCCATACGGTATACGGGGTACCTGATTTAACAAAATTAACATCAGAGGCTGCTCAAAGCTTTATGCAAACCCAAACAACTGCAACAAATTATTCATCTATCTGTTTTGCAATATTTAACCTTATATGTTTTATTATCGCAATTCCAATCGGTGTTCTTGCCGGCAAATTCGGGAACAAAAAAGTTCACATAATATCGCTTTTATCAATGGTTTTAGCGTACTTAGTTATGGGAATTTTCAAAACTTCACCTTTAATTGTTGCTGCCGGTATGGCACTATCAGGAATTGGTTGGGCAAGTGTTTGCGCATTGCCTTTTGCTATGCTTTCCCGCTATATTAAACCGGGCACAGAAGGCTCAGTTATGGGAATATTTAACATATTCATCGCCGGTCCGCAAGTCTTTGTTTGCACGCTTGTGGCATGGATTATAAATAAATCCGTCATCCATAACGGCGAACTCTTAAATTACCACTATGAATATTCGTTCTTCATCGGTGCAGCATGCCTGTTAATCGCTGCAATCATAACAAAATTAATTAAGTCCTAACACTACTTTATTAACGTTTGCGCTCATATTAAGCATTGCATACATCGAATTCTGGTTTTGTTTAACCGTGTTGTATTCGTTTCTGATTGTATCAAGTTCGCCTTGGTAAGTCCGGTTTATTTTTGAGGATAAATCCGATAAAATCTGCTCAATTGACGAATTTTCCTTCACTGTAACCCCGATTTTTGAGGCAAGCTGCTTTGCTCTGGTAATCAATTCACTCTCAGACGTGCAAACCGTTTTTGAATTGGTATTTTCAGTTTTGTTGACTGCCTGGCGTTTTGATTGAGCGTTTTCAATCAGTAATTTAGCCTCAGACTCTGATGTAACACTTGACGGGTCAATCCCAAGTGCCAGAAGTTTTCTTCTGGTAGTTTCACTTAACACTTGTCCTGCCTGAACAAATGTGCCGATACACGAGACATTTAATGACATATCACTGCCCTTTCTGGTTTTTGTTTAATGAAATTTTCAGGTTTGTCAATAATATCTATTACGGCACATTTTCAAAAATCTTTAATAAAATTTACCAAGGATAATCGTTTCTGATTTCCCAACCGTCAACCATAATGAGCGCGCCACAGA
>MOYD01000036.1 GCA_001899395.1 Candidatus Gastranaerophilales bacterium Zag_111
GCTGAAGCTTGTTATGCTGATTTGACTTATAATCAAATTACCGGCATGAATTCTGTTGCGGCTAATAAACAGTACCTTGTAAAAGATAACAAAGGTAAAGTTTTAGTAACTGCACAGGTTGCAAACGCATTCAAAAATAACAACGGAGATTTTAACAAATTTTTAAGAGATTTAGGCTATACTCAGTCTGATATTGATGTTACAGCTTATACAAATTCAGAAACCGCTATCCACAATGCCTGGGATGAGTATTTAGCGTCTGTTGGCAAAAGTATTAACGATATGGATTCTGAACATATTTTAAAATTTGGGTATACTGCATTTAGCAGCGATTCTTATGACGGTTATGTAACATATGATACAGCTTATACAACTGATGTTAATGGTGAAACAGTAAATCTTTATCAAGATAGCGAAGGCTATTACAAAAACAGATATTTAGTTGAAGCAAGACAGTATACTGATTCTGAAACAGGTGAAACTACTATTGAAGCCGGATACCAAACAGAAGCTGAAGACGGAACCGAAGTTTGGAATGTTTTAGGCAATGTCAGCTATAACCCTGAAAACGGAAAATATACTTATACAAATTTAGATGGCGAAGAAGTTGAAACTGATGCTTTATACGCTGATACCGCAGCAGACGGAAGCGCGCTTGTTAGCGAAAGCCAGAAAAACTACTTAACTTATCAAAGCGGCAATACCTATGTTGATGAGGGCGGAACTGCTTACGAAGTAACCAAACAGTCAAAAGCTCTTAACTTTGAAGGTGCAACAACTGCACAACGCGAGTTGTATGATTACGCGGTTGCAATTACAGAAGCTTATTATAATAATAAAAACTCAAAAACTTCACAGACTTTGACATATGACGCAAACGCCGTAACTTATTACCAAAACATTTTTAACGAAATGAGAACTTGCGGCTACACAACAACTTCTAATGAAACAAACTTAAAAGATAACGACT
Organism: Candidatus Gastranaerophilales bacterium Zag_111; assembly: GCA_001899395.1. Classification (GTDB taxonomy): domain Bacteria; phylum Cyanobacteriota; class Vampirovibrionia; order Gastranaerophilales; family Gastranaerophilaceae; genus Zag111. The sequence goes on from MOYD01000036.1 coordinate 971, forward strand.
GGTTTGTTAAACAATTAAAAGCCGGCAACCTTGTATTGTCTTACTATTCAACAGCAGATAAATCGTTTATCGGAACAACTTTAGATGATGATGAATCTATAACCGAAAAAGAAGACTCATCCGCAATGGCAATCGCTGAACAGGTTTATCAGAAACAAATGGACAGACTTGAAAGCCAAGACAAACAGTTTGACCTTCAATTGAACAAATTGGAATCCGAACACAACGCACTTCAAACAGAATATGATTCTGTAAAAGGTGTTATAAGCAAAAACGTAGAAAAAACTTTTAACGTATTTAACGCATAAAATACATCATTTTATATTTTTCCCTACAATTATTTTTCGTAACTTTTCCCTGCCGCTTAATAAAGCGGCTTTTTATTTCAAGAAACCGGAAAATAATTCCGGGTTCTTGAATTTTTATATTTACCAATACTGATAAATATGAAGTCTATTAATGCCCATATTCCGCAGCCTCCAAAAGTAAGAGTTTGAGCTATACTATAGCCGGTGTTAATATCTGTGTGCCCCAAGACAGCCAAGTAAATAATTTAATTATCCTTTTTAACTTCATTTCTATTTTATGTCCGGGAAAAAGTATCTTATGCCGTCATCTGACCTCCAGCGAACGTAGCCGGTTTTCGGGGTCTTGTCAAGGTCTAAGACGCTTACCAGTGCCCAGTTACCGCGGATTACGCTTAGATTAATCTTTTTGGGATAATTCATTGTTGAAATTGTTTTTGTATTATCTTCGGTTTGCGCTTTAATGTCCTTACAAGTTTCCGGAGCACCTTTTAACAGAACAAGTCCGTATTTTTTACCGTATGTGTTGTAAAAATTAATCCAGGTCATGAATTTGTACGGGTCATCAAGCTTAATCCAGCCGGTTTTGCCTGTGTTATTATCATATACTATCTCAACCCAATCATCTGTCATATCAACTACACCAACCAGCGCAAGGGATTTTTTAGGTAAAAATACCATGAAAAACTTTTCTGCTCCGATATCCTCAGGGAAAAATTCATCCTTATTCCAGCGTACGCGATATAAAATTTGAGACTCTTCGTTTGGCTCTTTGTAAATTGTTACATCGTCACCAACCTGGTACATGCCAATTGTATTAACTTGATTGAGTGAAACTCTTATCGGCATTACATCTTTTGCTTGAACTTGCGGTATGATACCTATGCCAAGCATTGCAAAAACAAGAAATAAGAATAATTTTTTCATAAATTTACTCCCTGAATGTTATTTGAGCGTAAGTTTTTTGTAATTTTTCCCGCACAGATGTCATTTGCTGGTCAATGATTTCATCTGTTAAGGTTGCGGTCTCGTCTTGCATTTTTATCCTGAACGCAACACTTTTGAAACCTTCTTCAACGTGTTCGCCTTGATATACGTCAAAGATTTCACTGCCTTTATAAATATTTTGCTTCACGCCGCTTTTGATAACTTTTTGGATATCATCCGCGCTAACAGTGTCGTTGATAATAAACGCAAGGTCTCGTTTTGCTTCCGGATACAGCGGAAGATGTTTGAACCTTGGCACGGTTTCTTTTACCGCTGCAATAACTTCGTCTAAATCAAGTTTAAACAGGAATGCTTCCTGATTTAGTTTTAATTTGTCTTGCAGCGTCGGGTGAAGTTGACCGTAATAGCCGATTGGCTGCGGTTTTTTACCCAAAAGAAGGATAACCGCGGTTCTGTATGGATGGAAGATTTTATGTGTTTTGGCAAGTTCTGTTTGTTCCAGCGGAACAATTTTAATCCTTCTTGTCAAACCAAGTTCGTTTAGCAAGTTATCAACAATGCCTTTCACTGTGTAGAAATCTGTTTTTGACTTAACTTGCCATTTTGAGTTTTGGACTTCACCGGTTAAGATACCTTCCAGAACATTTGTTTCTTTAACCCCTGAATGTTTTTCATCAGACGGCGATGTTTTTAGGTAAGTTCTTCCGATTTCGTAAGCCCAGAAAACTTTTTGTCCGTTGTCAAAATTGTACTTCATGCAATTAAGTATACTTGCAGCCAGAGTTTGACGAAGCATTGAATATTCTTCGCTTGCTGCATTTGCGACTTTCACGGCGTTTTCATCGTCATATTGAATTTTGAATTTATCAAGTAAATATTTTCCGATTAGCGAACTTGTCTGGATTTCGTTTAACCCGGAAGATAACATCAGCTCATGAATGCGTTTGATTATACGTTCCGCCAGGCTGATTTCCGGGGTTTGTGATTTATTCGGAAGGCTTGGCGCGATTTTGTCATAACCGTTAATCCTTGCGATTTCTTCAATAAGGTCGATTTCGCGGGTGACATCATATGCTCTGAAACTTGGTACCAAAAATTTTGCTGCTGCATCGTTTCCGCCAAGCTTTTTAAACCCAAGGTTTTCAAGAATATTTATACATCTTTCCGCTGAAATCTCACAACCTAGAATTCTTTTAATCTGGTTGTAGCGCAAAGTTATTTCAATTGGTTCAAGCTTGTTTTCGCCGTCTTCCACAAGTCCTGTGACTTCAGCGTCTGCATACTCAACAAGCAGCTGCATTGCACGCATTAAAGCCGGTTTTACTGCTTCGATGTCAATTCCGCGTTCAAATCTTGCGCTGGCTTCGCTTCTGTAACCGGCGCTTCTTGCTGATTTTCTGTTCGTTGCAGGTGTGAAATATGCTGCTTCAAGTGCTAAGTTCTTTGTATTGTCGTCGATTTCAGAATTCGCGCCGCCAAATACTCCGCCAAGGCAAACTCCTTCTTTTTCTGTTGCAATCAGAACAGAATCAGTTGTAAGGGTTCTTTCAACTTCATCAAGTGTAACCAGCTTTTCGCCTTCTGCTGCTCGTCTTACACAAAGGTATCCGTTTAATTTATCAGCGTCAAAAGCATGGAGCGGACAGCCATATTCGAGCATGACATAATTGGTTATATCAACAACATTGTTGATTGCGCGAACTCCTGATGAGATTAGGCGTTTTTGCATCCACTCTGGTGACGGTTTGATTTTAATATTTTTCAAAAGCGCGATTGAATAGTATTTACAAACATCTTTGTCTTTGATTTCTACTTTGAATTCATCTGTTGATAAGTCTTTTGTGTATTCAACTTTGTTGAATTTCAACGGAGTATTAAATAATGAACTTAATTCCCTTGCAACCCCGATTACTGACATTTGGTCGCCGCGGTTTGCAGTTGGCGCAACATCAATTACTGTGTCTTTTTCAAAGCCTAAAACATCTTTAACGTCTTGTCCGATTTTTACATCAGGGAAAATTCTGTTAAGAATTAAAATGCCGTCTTCTTCCTGATAACCGCGTTCAGAAACACCCAATTCATCAGCAGAACAAAGCATTCCCTGTGATTCAACCCCGCGAATAACAGCAGGAGTTAAGGTAAACATTTCTCCTGTTTTTCTGTCTAATACCTGTGAACCGACTGACGCATACGGCACAATTTGACCTTCCTGAATGTTTTGAGCACCGCAAACAACTGTTTTTAGTCCTGAACCTGTGTTCAGTGTTACAAGGTGTAGTCTGTCAGAGTTTGGATGTTCGTCGATTTTTTCAATTTTTACGGTTTTTATATTAGTAAATTTTGGCTTAACCTCTTCGATTGCCTCTACCTCAAGTCCGCTCATTGTCAATTCATGCGCAATTTGAGAGGTCTCAATGTTTGATAAGTCTACGAATTCGTTTAACCAATTTAAAGATACCTGCATTTATTAATTCCCTCATAATCTAATTATAATCTATGTTTTTATTTTAGTACAAAAATAAATGATGTAAAATTTTAAGTCACTTTAATAAAATTTGCAGCTTTTCATCTTTTTAAATGATGTTTAAATTTGGGGATATTATAGAATAGATATGTAGATGAAAAACAAATTAATTGGGTAGGTTGATGGAACAGAGTTTTGATTTTTCTTCTTATAACAATATAAAACGTTTGTCAGAAGACGAACTCACAAGTTTGTGGGAGAAATATTTGGCTGATAAATCAGACAAAAACACCCGCGATACTCTTATTGTTCAATATATTTACCTTGTAAGATATGCAGTCGGTCGTGTTAAAGTATCTTTGCCAGCAATGATTTCTGTTGAAGATATTGCAGGTTATGGAGTAGAGGGATTGATTAACGCGATTGAACGTTTTTCACCGATGAAGAACACCAGATTTGAAACCTATGCGCTAATCAGAATTCGCGGTTCGATTTTAGACAGAGTGCGTTCTCAGGACTTTTTACCAAGAAGTGTAAGAAGGAAGATTAAAGAAGTTAAGCAGGCAGCAGAAACTCTTAAACAGGAACTTGGCAGAACTCCTACAACCGCGGAGCTTTCAGCCTATCTTGATATGGAGCCTGAAAAGGTAACACAAATTATGTCCGAAGATGTTGTTGTGACTTCAATATACGACAAACGCGGCACATCTGATGACAGCATGGAAATTATTGACACAATTGAGGATTCTAACAAGCTTAACCCGCAAGAGCGGCTGGAAGAAAAAAATGTTAAAACTGATTTGCAGCATGCTCTGCAAAGACTTCCTGAACGTGAACGCGTTTTAATGGTTTTGTACTATCAAGAAAACATGACAATGAAAGAAATCGGCGAAACCCTCAATATGTCTGAATCCCGTGTTTGCCAGCTTCATGCACAATCAATTATGAAGCTTAAAAATATTCTCAATGAAAACAGGACATCGCGCTTACAGCAAGCGATTGTGTAGATATCAATTAAATGAAAGGATGAAAGTATGAGTTTTGGAGACACAGTTTTAAGTTTAGGAAAGATGGACGCTCCTATTGGTCGATTACAGTTTTTTATTAACAATGTTTTAATTTGTTTTTTGTTGTGTGTAATTGGAATTTTATTTTTCTTAATTTTTGGCTTTAAAGAATCTATGGCACCAGTTATATCAATTATCCTGGGTTTAGTTGGTCTGGCTCTTAGTATTATTAACTATGCCAAAAGATTTTGGGATTTAATCGGAGATAAAAAGAAATCAATTATCTTCTCTGTTATTTCTATATTTATTGCAGTAATACCGATTTTAGGCGGATTGATTTCACTTGGTGTCTGGATTTATTTACAGTTTTCTCCCGGTGAAAATTAATTTTATACAATTTAACTAATGATACGTTGTTATAAGCAGCGTATCATTAGTTTATTGTATATTAAAATCGCTTTCTTCGTAATTGAGTATGACAAAATCAATTCTTTGTGTCTTTTCGTTTTTGTAATTCACGTTATCTACAAAAGGTATCATGTCTCCAAAGCCGACGGCTCTGATTTTTTGCGGATTAATTTGTGTGGTTTTTATAAGGTATTGGGCGATTTTTTCTGCACGAACAATTGACATTTCCCAATTGGTGTTGTAATAAGGGCTTTTTATGGAGGTTGATTTTGAACTTCCTTCGATAACACATGGTTTATCAAGATATTTGATTATTGCGCCGAATTTGTCCAGTATCTGTTTTGCATTTTCTTTAATTTCATCTTTACCTTCTTCAAAAAACAGGCTGCTATCGGTGCTCACAACCAGTCCGCGCGGAACTTTTGCATAAGTAATAGCATTACCTAAGTCGATATTTGCACGGAAAAGGGCTTCAATTTCTGAAGTTTGATTGAATTGATTTTGGGTTAATTGTCCTGATATTTGAATGTTTGGCTCAATCGCATTTGAATTTGCTGAAAATCCTGAAAGGATTGTCAATAAAATAAAATATCCGATTGCTATAATTTTATTTCTCACCTAACAATCCTCTCAATGAAATTCTGTTCAAAATTGAGAGAAAAAACTATTAGCTGGTAAGTTAAGGTTTTACTACTGATAAAACATATTTATCGTTAAAATATTTAGCCGCACAGTTTAATAAGTCTTCCGGAGTAACTTTTTTAATTTTTTCTTTGACTTTTTCTGAGTTTTCAAACCCCATTCCTAAAACTGCACTTTTTGCGTATCTGCAAGCTTGTTGAATGTTTGTTTCTTCCATAATCGCGCATTTACCGATGTAGTTGTTTTTTGCGTCATTAAGTTCTTTTTCTGAAACAGGAATTGTTTTTATTTTTTCTATTTCTTTGTCAAAACCATTTAATGAAACTTCAATGTTTTTAGGCTCAGTTGCAATGTATATCATAAATCCGCCTGTTAGTTTCAGAGTTTCATAATTACTTCTTACAACATATGCAAGCCCCTGTTTGTCTCGAAGTTCAGTAAACAATCTTGATGATAAACCGCAAGAACCAAGGATTATATTTAAAAGTAGTAATGAGCAGTATTCTTCATCATTAAATGTCGGAACAAGCCAGCCTTTCATAATGTGTGCCTGGTTAATTGCCGGTTTGTTTATTTCTGAGATTTTAACTTCATTTAGCTGAGGTTTTTCAATGAGAAAATCTGTGTCAACTGATGGCGGAAGGTTTTCGCCGATTGTTTGTTCAAGCAGCGGAATTACTTCCTCTTTATTTAATGCACCTATAACTGCAAGGCATTTTTTGCCTGTTTTTAAAATGTCATTGTAAGCTGAAATGACTTCTTCTTTTGTAATATTATCGATATTTTTTAAAATTCTTGTAAGAGAGTTCCCGTAGTAGTGGTTTTCGTAGATTTTGTTGCAATAAGCTTCAAGTGCCGCCACTCTTGGTGAGTCTAAGTCTGCCGGAATTTCTGATTTTAATTTAATCTGCTCTTTTTGAAATTCTTCAAATGTAGAATTTGTCAAAACTTCGTTTAGTAACTCAATTGCTTTTGCACAATCTTCATTAAGGCAAACAAATCTTACCCGTAAGTAGTTTGTATAAAGTTCACATGCAAAATCTATTGCGTATTTTTCAAACTCGTTTGCCAGTTGTTCTGATGTGTAATTCTTTGTTCCCTGCAATAAAAGTCTTGACATCAGGGAATAAACACCCGGTTTAACTTCCGGTTTATTTATTGAAATGTTGAGACAAACTGCTATTCTTGGGGTATTTTTGTTTTGTTTATAAATGTATTCGATATTATTTTTTAATTTAGAAATCTCTTTTGTCATATGTTTTATAACTCTCCATGAACTCATATTATCATAATTTTTATTAAAAGACAAATAAGATATCTTGTGCTATACTAACCTTATGGTTAATAGTGTAAAAACTGCAACAGTAATAGGGATTAACGCATACGAAGTCTTGGTGGAGACTGATGTTGTGAATTCGCTGCCTGCTATGTCAATTGTCGGACTTCCTGATACTGCTGTGAATGAAGCGAGAGACAGGGTTAAGTCCGCTATAAAAAATTCAGGATATACTTTTCCGCAAAAAAAAGTTGTGATAAATCTTGCGCCTGCTGATTTAAAAAAGGCTGGTACAAGTTTTGACTTGCCGATTGCGGTTGGAATTTTGATTGAGGAAGGTGTTATAGACACTGAAAGAATTAAGGATTACGCATTTATCGGGGAATTGTCTTTAGACGGTGCAATTCGTGGTGTTAATGGTGTTTTGCCGCTGGTTTTAGGGTTAAAAGATGCGGGTATAAAAAACGTTATTGTCCCGAAAGTTAATGCAAAAGAAGCTGCCCTAAACGGTTCTGTTACGGTATTTGGTGCTGATAACCTTAATGAAGTGGTAAATCATTTTGTTGAAACAAAAATACAACCAACATTGGTAGATGTTAGAGAATATCTTGCAAAACAAAAACTTGAAGACTATCCGTACGATTTCAAAGATGTAAAAGCACAGCATAAGACTAAAAAAGCCTTGGAAATTGCTGCTGCTGGTGCTCATAACGTGTTGATGATAGGGTCTCCGGGTTCAGGGAAAACTCTTATGGCAAAATGTTTTGCTTCGATTTTGCCGCCGCTTGAACTTTCAGAGGCGCTTGAATTGACAAAAATTTATAGTGTAAGCGGGCTTATCTCAAAAGACGAACCGCTTGTTACAAAACGTCCTTTTCGTTCGGTGCACCATACGGCTTCTGCTAACGGGATAATCGGCGGGGGGAGTAATCCGCGTCCGGGAGAGATTACGCTTGCAAACCGCGGTGTTTTGTTTTTGGATGAAATGGTGGAGTTTCCGCGCTCTGTACTTGAAGTTTTAAGGCAGCCTTTGGAAGATGGTGAAATAGTTATTTCAAGAGTTAAACACTCGATTAAATATCCCGCAAAATTTATGCTGCTTGGGGCGATGAACCCTTGTCAATGTGGCTTTGACGGTGATAAGGAAAAGGCGTGTACTTGTTCTGATTATCAAAAAAGCAGGTATCTTGCAAGGTTATCTGGACCGCTTTTAGATAGAATTGATATTCAAATTGATGTTCCGCGTTTGACTTCTGCTGAACTTCTTGCCTCAAATGAAGAGGAAGAAAGTTCAGCCACAATCAGAACTCGTGTTATTAAAGCAAGAAAAATTCAAGCTGAACGCTATAAAAATGAAAAGATTTTAACAAATTCAGAATTAACAACTGAACTTATCAGAAAATATTGCCAGGTCGATGAAAAATCAAAAGCACTTCTAAAAACTGCAATAATCCGCTACAAATTATCCGGAAGACGCTATGACAGAATTTTAAAACTTGCAAGAACCATTGCAGACCTTGAAGGTAGTCGAGATATTCAAATTTCTCATATCACATCAGCGCTGCAATATCGCGGCAGGAACTTAAATACAGAGATAAAACTATGAAGCAGATATTATTAGGTTTAATAAAGATATATCAATATTTTTCTAAATTCACACCGGCAGTTTGCCGGTTTCAGCCAACGTGTTCTGAGTATACAAAACAGGCGATTATAAAATACGGTGTGATTAAAGGTGTATGGCTTGGGATGAAACGCATTTGCCGCTGTCATCCGTGGAACCCGGGCGGTTATGACCCGGTTCCTTAGGGGTTTTTAATCTTTAGCGCAAATCATTTCAATTTTTTGAGCGCGGGTCATTTTGTGTTTTATCCGGTATTCTTCTTTTAACGCTTCTGATTTTGTCTTAAACTCTTTTCTCCAGACAATTTGAACGGGTTTATTGGCGCGGGTGTACTTTGCTCCTTTGCCTTCAATATGCGATTGAAAGCGTTTTTCAACGTCATCTGTGTAGCCGCAGTAAAACGTCCCGCGCTCAGTCAACAAAATATATACAAAATGTCTCTCGCTCATAAATCTATTATTGCATATTTTCACATATTTGGTATAAACTAAACGTATGAATAAACGCTATGTAATTTGTTACAACAGTTCAATGGAAAACTCAGTTGAAGTAATGGAAAATTTGAGAAGTTTTCTTAATGAAAGCTCGATTGATTTTGAGGTTTGCGATATTGATAATCTAAAACCCGGCGGAGATTTTGTGTTTGTAATCGGCGGAGACGGTACAATATTAAAAGCCGCAAGGTTTTATTCAGAATTCAATACTCCGATTTTTGGTATAAACCTTGGCAGGCTTGGGTTTTTGTCGCAAGCTTCCCGCGATGATTTAGAGTATTCTGTTAAACAAATTTTATCCGGCGATTACAAAGTTGAAAAAAGAATGATGCTTCGCGCCGGTTCAAATACCGCATTAAACGATTTTGTTATAAAAGGTGATGAATGTTCGCGGACTTCACGGTTTGCGCTTGAAATTAACAGAAAATTTGTCTGTGAATACCTGGCTGACGGGATTATAATTTCTACCCCTACCGGTTCAACTGCATACGGAATGGCTGCCGGCGGTCCTGTTTTAACTCCGGAACTTGATGTGATTACAATTGTTCCGATTTGCCCGCATACTTTCAGCGCAAGACCGATTGTGGTTTCTTCTGATGTTGAAATAAAAATTCGTCCTTTTAAAAACAATAAATACAATGTTTCAGCAGACGGGCAAGTCGTATTCTCGCTTACCTCTGATTTAGTTATTAAAAAGTCAGATACAAAGGCGTCCTTAGCTCTTTTAAAACAAAATGATTTCTATTCCGTACTTAGAAACAAGCTTCAATGGGGCTTGTCGCCGGTTTCATAACAAGATAAGCCATTTATTAACTTTTGTTCATAATTACCCAAAATTTATTGTACTTTTTTTCTATTTAAAATACTATATTATTATATATGTTTTAGGATAAGCTATAAGAGGTAAATAACGTGGAAAATATCGTTTCAGATATCTTTGCAAGAAAAGATGAACCAACAAATGAACAACCGTCAAGATTGGGTGCAAACCCTACTAATATAAAAGTAATAGGCGTTGGCGGCGGCGGCGGAAATGCCGTAAACCGAATGATTTCATCAGGATTGTCAGGAGTTGAATTCTGGCTGATGAATACAGATTTACAGGTTCTTGTAAACGGTAAAACAAACCACAGAATTCAATTAGGTTCAGCCTCAACTCAAGGTTTAGGTGCGGGCGGTGATCCTTCAGTCGGTGAAAAAGCCGCTGAAGAAGCTCAACAGGAAATTACTCAGGCT
>MOYD01000037.1 GCA_001899395.1 Candidatus Gastranaerophilales bacterium Zag_111
AAGCTAATTAAGGTATAAAATAATAGGAGCAAAATATAATGTTACAGCCTAAAAAGACTAAATACCGCAAAATGATGAAAGGCAGAATGAAAGGTACTGAAACAAGAGGTACAAAACTTGAATTCGGTCAATACGCTCTGCAAGCAACAGAGCCAGGCTGGATAACCAGCCGTCAAATCGAGGCAGCACGTCGTGCAATGACTCGTGAAATCAAACGTGGCGGTAACGTTTGGATAAAAATATTCCCGGATAAACCGATTACTGCAAAACCTGCTGAAACTCGTATGGGTTCAGGTAAAGGTAACGTAGAATACTGGGTTGCAGTTGTTAAACCAAACAGATTACTGTTTGAACTTGATTACTTTGACAGAAACGTTGCAGTGCACGCACTTGAACTTGCTGCACAAAAACTTCCTATCAAAGTTAAGATAGTAGAACAACCAAGAGAACAAGCATAATAATTACCCCTAAATTTTATCGAAAGTAAATCTTTGGTCGGTATAAGATTTAGGGACAAGATAAAGGAAAACTAACAATGAAATTAAGTGAAATGCGTGAAAAAACAGTAGATGAGTTACAAAATGCTGTTATAGATTGGAAAAAACAATTACTTGAATCAAGATTGCAATTATCCACTCACAAATTAGAAAATACTTCAAGTATTTCTAAGACAAAAAGGCTCATCGCTCAAGCAAAAACAATAATAACAGAAAAATCAACAAAAGTTGATGCGGAGGTACAAAATGCCTAAGAAAGAAAAACAAGGTATCGTAGTAAGTAATAAAATGGACAAAACAGTAGTCGTAAAAGTTGCGGATTACGAACCACATCCAAAATACAAAAAAATCATAGAATCTAACAAGCACTACAAAGCACACGATGCAGAAAATGCTTGTTCTGAAGGCGATGTAGTAAGAATCGTTGAAACAAGACCGATTTCTGCTGACAAACGCTGGACAGTAGCAGAGATTGTTGAAAAAGCTAGATAGTGATTAAAAAATGCAGCATTACCACAGAGTAATGAGAGGCAAAGTAGTAGAAAATACTAAAAGGAAAGAAAAATGATACAACAAGAAACAAGACTAGAAGTAGCAGATAACACAGGCGCAAAACAGTTGTTATGTATCCGTGTTATGGGCAGCTCAAATAAAAAATTTGCAGCAGTGGGAGACGAAATTGTAGCTTCTGTAAAGGATGCAACTCCTAATATGGCTGTAAAAAAAGGTGAAGTTGTTCGTGCAGTTGTTGTAAGAACTAAAGCAGACATCAAACGTAATGACGGTTCAGTTATCAGATTTGATGAAAATGCGGCAGTAATTATCAACAAAGACGGCAACCCAAGAGGTACACGTGTTTTCGGACCTGTTGCTCGTGAATTAAGAGACAAAGGTTACATGAAAATCGTTTCTCTAGCACCGGAAGTAATTTAGTTTCCAAAACATGTAATAGACCAATCATGGTCAGTCCATGAAAGAAAACCAGGAGAAAAAAATGACAAACAAAGATAAAAAAGATTTACATGTAAAAACCAGCGACAGAGTTGTTGTAATTGCAGGTAAAGATAAAGGAAAAATCGGTAACGTAAAAAAAGTTGACCGTACAACAGGCAGAGTAGTTGTAGAAGGCGCTAATATGGTGACTAAAGCTCAAAAACCACAACCTGCTGCAGGTATTCAAGGCGGACTAATCAAATTGGAAGCTCCAATTGATTCATCAAATGTAATGATAGTTTGCCCGGCTTGTGAAAAGGCAACAAAAGCAGTAAAAAAAGTTATCGACGGTAAAAAAGTTCGCGTTTGTAAAAAATGCGGTGAACAGCTAGATGCTTAATGTGTAAGCTCATAATGAGAATACGACATTAATACCAATAGTAAAGGAAAAGAAAAATGACAGTAACAAAAAACTTAAAAACAAAATACATCGAAGATGTAGTTCCGGCAATGAAAGAAAAGTTCGGATACACAAATGATCACCAGGTACCAAAACTAGTTAAAATTGTTTTGAACATGGGTGTAGGTGAAGCTTCTCACAACTCAAAAATAGCAGAAGCAATTGAAGCTCAGTTGACAAAGATTGCAGGACAAAAGGCAGTTGTAACAAAGGCTAAAAAGTCAATTGCATCATACAAATTGAGAGAAGGAATGCCTGTTGGAGCTATGGCAACATTGCGCGGCGAAAGAATGTATGATTTCTTACAAAAACTAATTTGTGTTGTACTTCCAAGAATTCGTGACTTTAGAGGTATCAGTGCAAAGAGTTTTGACGGACGCGGAAACTATACATTAGGCTTGAAAGAACAAGCTCTGTTCCCTGAAATCACTTACGAAGAAGTTGATTTAGTTAAGGGTATGAACGTTTCAGTTATCACAACAGCTGAAACAGATGACGAGGCAAGAGAGTTGTTAAGACTCTTAGGAATGCCTTTCAAAGGTAGTAATAAATAATAAGTACAAGATAGGAGAAATTCATGGCTAAAAAAGCGATGATTAACAAAGAACTTAGACGCGAAAAACTTGCTGCTGCCGGCAAATACCCAACAGTAAGACTTCACAACAGATGCTCAATCTGCGGCAGACCTCACGGTTTCCATAGAGATTTCGGTTTGTGCAGAATTTGTCTAAGAAAAATGGCACACCAAGGCTTATTGCCGGGTGTTACAAAAGCAAGCTGGTAGTTTGTTTTTGCTAAAAATGTAAAAAAGAGCGATAATAATCGCTCTTTTTTATTTATCATAATCACGTTCAAGTGTGAAAGAAAAGTTTCCGTTTCCCATAAGATTATATAGAGTTTTTGAATAATTTCCTAAAGAAAATTTACAAGGTCCATAACCTTTATTATTTACATTAAGACACAGATTGCATAAGTTTTTAGGGTTAAAACTATATTCGTTATTTCTACCTAAATACTTTGATTCCCTACCAGTAGTATAAGAAAACCCAAAACATTGATCTGCACCATTACCTGTAATATCAAACTTTACACGTCCTGATGAACCTTTTATTGTGCCTGTAACAGTAGCCACACAATGGTATCTGCAATTGTAAATATCGCTTTTTATAGATGAATACGTACAGCAGCGGTGTGACGGAGAATCAATAGCCGAAGAATTTTGCCTACAGCAGGTTGAATTCCAATAAATTGGATTTGAGGAGCATTCAACTGGACAATCCGGTAAAGTTCCACAGCCGCATGTTTTGCCGGCACATGGATCACAATCAGGTAAACTACCACACCCGCAAGTCATGCCCTCACACGGGTCTGTCTCTTCTTCATCTTCTTGAATTGGCGTAAATGGAGTTTCTAAAACAGCTGCAACTTCAGTGTTTCTATCTGTTTGAGTTTGCGTTTCCAATGTAAATAGACGCAAGTCCTTATTTAAAATATTTGGTCCCTTTTCACCATTTATATCAATTATTCCTGCTATTGGTTGCGCCTGAATTTGAGAAGTTAGACAGATTGAGGCACCGTTTTTGAGTTTTGCACAGGAGCCTTTGTATTCAGGATTGTAAACGCTTTTGTCATTGTCTTTATACTCGTAATAAGTTGTTGCAAAACAATCTCCGTTATTGTCACCACAAAGTTTTGACGGACGAAGATAGATTTTTATAAATTTTTCTGCGCTATCTGTGTAGGATATTGGTTCTGCGGAGGTATACATCATTGTTTCAAAAAATGAGGCTTTGTTTTCGTTTACTGCAAGCCCATCTATGGCACTTTGAATTGTTTGAGTTTCACGCTGAAACGCTTTATCAAATGAATTTTCCTGATAATGGCTTATAACTGCCGGTAAAACTAAAGCCGCAATTACCCCAACAATTACGACTGCTACTAACACTTCGGTTAGTGTAAATGCAGCTTCCTTGTTATCTTTTATTGGTATCATACTTTTACCCCTCTATATTAAATACGAATTACAAACATATTTTCGTGTTTGTTTGCGATTAATTCTATATCATATGCGAATTTTTGTCAAATATTCTTACTTTATAAAGTATTAAAAATATAAAATGTTAATTATTATTTAAAAAAGGCAAAATTATGGATATAAAAATACTTCTTGGCAAACGAATTAGAGAGTATCGTCAAAAATACAAATTGACACAGTTTCAGCTTGCAGAAAAACTTGGAATAGACGATAAACATCTTAGCCGCATTGAATTGGGTAAAAACATGCCTCAAGCCGCTGTAATATCAAAACTTGCCGAAGTTTTCGGAGTAGAACCTAAAAATCTTTTTGAATTTTCTCATCTGAAATCCACAAATGACGTGAAGGAAGAGCTTTTAGAGCTTATTAAAAATCTTGATGATGAACAGATTATATTGACTTACAAATATGTAAAAAATTTCGTTATATAAAACAAACCTTGCGGCTTAAAGTGTTTTGCGCTACGATAACAATATGAAAACATTAAAATCAATGCGTCTTCATATAGGAATTTTTGGAAAAACAAATGTTGGTAAGTCTTCGTTGTTAAATCGAATTACAAACCAAGAAATTTCAATTGTTTCAGATATCGCTGGAACAACCACCGATGTTGTCGAAAAATCAATGGAGCTTTTACCTGTAGGAGCGGTAAATTTCTTAGACACAGCAGGAATAAACGATGTTACAGCCTTGTCTGAGAAACGTATTGAAAAAACAATGAAAATACTTAACCGTGTTGATATTGGTGTGATTGTCTGTGATTACAACGGAGTTGATGAGTATGAAATTACGCTAATTGACAGGTTTAAAGAGCTGAATATTCCGTTTATAATTTTGGTTAATAAGACCGATGTAAAACCTTTAAACAATGAGGTTTTAGCGCATATTAAAACTTTATGCGCAAATATTTTGGTGACCTCAGCGGCTTCAGATAAAGATTTAGTTTTCAAGTTTAAAGAGACCCTTGTAAAACTGTTGCCTGATGATTTTGTCAACTCTCCAAAGATTGTTGGCGATTTAGTCGAACCTAAAAGCACTGTTATTTTTGTCATTCCAATTGATAAAGAGGCTCCTAAGGGAAGAATTATCTTACCGCAAGTCCAGGCACTGCGAGACTTGCTGGATTCAAACTGCCTGAGCCTGGTAGTCAAAGAAACAGAGCTACAAGAAGCGCTTGATAGTTTAAAAACCCCGCCAAGCCTTGTTGTTACGGATTCTCAAGCCTTCAAACAAGTTGCTGAAATCGTACCTGATGAAATTCCGCTAACTTCGTTTTCAATACTTTTTGCACGATTAAAAGGGGATTTACAAGCGTTTGCAAAAGGTGCTCAGGCAATCGACACATTGCAAGACGGGGACAAAGTTTTGATACTTGAAAGCTGCACTCACCATGCAATTGATGATGACATCGGGCGGGTAAAAATACCACGGCTTTTAAAAGCAAAAACAGGAAAAAATCTTATCATTGATAATATTTCAGGACACGATTTTCCGGACATTACACCATACAAACTCGTAATCCATTGCGGAGCGTGCATGACAAACCGCCGTGAAGTATTATCACGAATTTTAATTGCAAACCAAAAAGGAATTCCTATCTCAAATTACGGAATAGTAATCTCATACTGTTTAGGCATATTACCAAGAGCAATGAGGATATTTAATCAAGACGATAATATATTTTAAAAAACACTTGATTTTAGAGTTTTAGCATTATAAAATTTTGTTAGTCGAATGTAAATAATATTCAAGTTTGGAATCTTGAAGGAAAGAGGTAAAATATGAAAAGCGGTATTCATCCGGATTATAAGAAAACCACAATCAAATGTGTTTGCGGTAACGAAATTGAAACAGGCTCTGTAGTAGAAGGTTTAACAGTTGAAATTTGCAACAACTGCCACCCATTCTATACAGGTCAACAAAAAATCTTAGACTCAGAAGGTCGTGTTGAAAGATTTAATAAAAGATACGGTAAGAAAAACTAATTACTGTAATAAAGAATTTAGCGGCGGAAACTTTTCAAGTTTCCGCCGCTTTTATTTAACCCTCAATATCCGCAACTTTGTAAGAACCAAGATAGCGCAAAAACGAAGTTTTCGGCTTAATATCGTTGATAATTTTTAACATATTCTGACTTTTGATATGCCCGTCAAAATTCACAATAAAAATATACTCATTCGGGTCAATTTTTGAAGGACGCGACGATATATAAGACAAATTTATATTATTTTCCAGAAAGACTTTTAATATTTCCAGAAGCGCCCCGGGTGTATTGTTTGTTCTAAAAGCAATAGCTGTATGATCTTTGCCTGTTGGTTTTGTTTCAATATCGCCTATTAGAATATATCGTGTTAAGTTATTTTTGTCATCATGAATGTTATCTTTAAGTATATTTAGCATATAATTTTCAGCAATTTTTTTGTTGCCGATACTTGCATAAGTAAGATTATGATTTCGCAAATCATATGCTGCTTCAAGCATTGTTGGAGTTTCTATCAAATTCAAGTTGCGCGGAAGCTCGTTATTTATAAACTCTTGACATTTTGCAATAAGCCTTGGAGTAGCAATAAGTCCTGTTATGCTGTAAAATTCAGTTGTTTTTGATAACAGACAGTATTCTATTGGTAAAACGATTTCTGAGATTATTCTTATATTAGGATTTTGGCACTTCATAAGACAGTCTAAAGCTTCCCTTATTGTACCGTCCAGAGTATTTTCTATAGGGAGCACACCAAGAGTATCCGCAGCATTTTGCGCAACGTAATCTACAATTTGTTTAATTGTTTTTAGCGCTGTAGAATTGCAATGAAGCCCGTATTTGCGGCTAAACTCGTCTTTTGCAATTTCAGAAAACGAACATTCAGGTTCCAGAAAAACGATATTTCTAATATCTTCAAAATTTGACATTTACTTAACTCCATATTTCAATTAAAATTATAGCAGAAAACAAATAAGAAGGAAACAAATGCAAAACATCAAATTCGGTACAGACGGCTGGAGAGCGGTTGTCGGAAAAGATTTTAATAAAGAAAACGTTGAGATAGTGACAAACGCGATTGGAAAATACGTTTTTGATAACTATGGAATTTATAAAACAATAATCGTTGGTTATGATCCGCGAAATATGGCACGGGAATTTTCAATGCAGTGTGCTCAAACCTTGCAGAATTCAGGATTCAAGGTTCTTTATAGTGACAAAGTTATCCCAACACCAGTACTTGCGTATAATGCAAAACGGCTTGATGCTTGCGCGGTAATGTTTACGGCATCTCATAATCCTCCGGAATACCTTGGAATAAAGTTTATACCGGATTATGCAGGGCCGGCGACAAGCGATATAACAGATGAAATTGTGTCAAACTTTGGCAAAAAACCGCCGTCATGCGTTAAAGGCAAACTCATTTACACTGATTTTTCAAACGCTTATTTTAAACATATCAAAGAGATTATTGATTTTGCAAAAATAAAAGACTTAAAAAAACATATAATTTTTGACGGGCTGTATGCCGCAAGTATCGGTTATTTTGACAAAATCCTGTCAGATAAAGGAATTGAGTATGACAGCATTCATATGTATCATGACCCAAATTTTGGAGGTGGAATGCCAGAGCCAAAACCGCAATATATGTGTGAAATGATAAATTACATCAAATCACATAAAGATTATGTTGGGTTTGCAAATGACGGGGATTCTGACAGGTTTGGCGTTATAAACGAAAACGGGGAATATGTCACCCCAAACGAGATTATAGCAATACTTCTCATACACCTTATTAAAAACAAAGACTACAAAGGCTGCCTTGTAAAAACCGTTGGCGGAAGTCTTATGCTTGATATTGCAGCAGAAAAACTTGGGGTTGAAGTTATTGAAACCCCGGTTGGTTTCAAACATGTTGGCGAAGCAATGAGAAAATTTAATCCAATAATAGCCGGCGAAGAATCCGGAGGGCTGAGTATCCAAGGACATATTCCGGAAAAAGACGGGATTTTGGCAAACTTGCTGGTTCTGGAAGCCATGGCATATGAAAACAAGTCACTTGTCCAACTACAAAGAGATTTAGAAAAATTCACAGGCTGCAAGTTTCATAATACCCGCGTAGATAAAAAACTTGAGAATTTAGACGAAATTAAACCTGTTCTGGAAAAATTTAAAAATTTAGACGAAATTGCAGACCAAAAAGTCTTGAAAAAAGACTGTAAAGACGGTGTAAAAATTTATCTTGAAGACAAAAACACATGGATATTAGTCCGTCCGTCAGGCACTGAACCGCTTTTAAGGATTTATATTGAAAGTGACAGCCTTGATAAAATCGAAAAAATAAAATCTGAAATTGCATAAACGAGGATTACAATTTGAAAGAAAAGCTATCCATACTAAAAGGAGATTTTTACGGGGCAATAATCGCATCGATTATTGCGTTTCCACAAGCCTTGGCATTTGGCGTTGCATCAGGTCTTGGCGCCTCTGCAGGCATTTGGGGAGCGGTAATCCTGTCATTTATTGCCGGGGTTTTAGGCTGTAATTTGCCGATAATTTCAGGTCCGACAGGTCCATGTGCAATAATTATTGCAACAATTGTCACAGCAGCAGCCGGCAATATTCACGCCATAATCCCGATACTTATTATGGCTGCAATTTTCCAGATTTTGATTTCGCTAACTGAAATTCCCCGCATGATAAAATATGTTCCATATCCGGTAATTTCAGGATTTCTTACAGGTATAGGGCTTATCATTATAATTCTTCAGATTGCGCCGCTGCTTGGCGGAGTAACATATTCCTCAACAATTAAAGCCCTGCTGCACTATCCGGAATTATTCGCAAACATAAATATTCACGCAATGATTTTAGGTTTAATCACACTTGCAATACTGTTTTTTACCCCTAAAATCATTACAAAATATGTACCGTCCCAACTTTTGGCACTTGTCATTATGACCGGAGCAGCTTACTATTTTGGACTTGATGTTGAAAAAATAACAGGCGTTGCGTTTTCAATTCCACACGCCTATTTCCCGCATTTTACACTAGAAATTATCACACGCGATATTCCGATAGCTTTGACACTTGCATTTATTACAACAAGTGAAAGCCTTTTGACAGGGATTATAATGGATTCGCTTACAAAAAATAAACACAATTCAAAACGACTTGTAGCATCACAAGGCATTGGGAACTTATTTTGCGCACTGACTGGTTCGATGTACGGTTCTGCCGCTACAATGCGCAGTGTTGCAGCGGTAAAAACAGGCGCAAAAACAAAAGTTTCAGCTATTTTATGTTCGTTAATATTAATGCTGGTGCTTTTTAAGTTAAACGGATTTATTGCACAAATTCCAGTTTGTGTTCTTGCAGCGATTTTAATCAAAATCGGCTATGATATTTTGGATTTAAAAGTTATAAAAGTCCTAAAATACGCGCCAAAAGACGATTTATACGTGCTTTTAACTGTTCTGATTTTAACCGTATTTTATAACTTAATTTTTGCACTTGGGCTTGGAGTTGTACTATCAGCACTGTTGTATGCAAAACGTATTGCAGATAATACAAATATTAAAGAAAACAAATATTCTCCGTCTGATTATACGGCATTTGAGACAAAAGTTGAGCAAGAATCCCACTACAAAATAAGAATTTTACATATCGACGGTCAATTTTTCTTTGGTTCAATAACACAGATTGTTTCACACTTTGATGAAATGCTTGAAACAGAATACATAATCCTCAATTATGCCTCAAACGCAGAACTGGACATGTCTGCAATTTTTGCACTGGAAGACATAATTGTTCGTCTCCAGTCGCAAAATATAAAACTTTACCTTGTTTTGCCAAACGAAAAAATTTACAACCAGATAAAATCCATGTCAATAAATTCACAAATTGGCGAAGACTGTCTGTTCAGCGATGAAAGCGCCGCAATTTACCAGGCAATCTCAAAAACACACTTAGAACAAATTTATGAGTAACCCCCGTTGCAATCTGTATGTGTTCTTTATAAAATGAATAAAAGGGATAAGTATTATGACAATCATTAATGACGTTTTTACAGTGCATACTAAGGGAAATACGGATATTATAGATATAACACCGCAAATTAGAAATGTTGTTTATAATCATCAGTTACAAAATGCAGTTGTGTTCATTTATGCACAAGGAAGTACGGTTTCTGTCACCAATATTGAGTTTGAACCAGGCTTGCTGGTAGATCTACCGGAGGCACTGGAAAGAATTGCCCCGATTGATAAGAAATACCACCATGACGAAATGTGGCATGACGGTAACGGATATGCGCATGTAAGGGCGTCTATTATTGGTAATTCAACACATGTGCCGCTCATTGACGGAGTTTTGCAACTTGGTCAATGGCAGCAGGTTGTATTGGTGGATTTTGATAATAAAGCAAGAGCAAGACAGGTTAATGTACAAATTATGTACTAGTTACCAAGGATAAGAGTTTGGAAAATTCCAACCATTTTCTTTTATTAAGACTGCACAAAAAAGCCCGTTACCTGTTTTTGAACAGCTTTGATTTATCTCTTCTCTCGTTTTTCCTATTCCGTATGGAATAATAGAATCTGCAGCTTCATCACGATAAAAGAAAAATATGTCCCGTCCAAATTGGTTTGGCTTTTTTTGTGCGTTGATGTCAATTATAATCATTTTATCATTATCAACTTCTTTTGTTGAAACTTTTGAGTATGTGTACAAAATTCCGTCCATAGTGACAAAGGGAATTCTACCTTTATAATTAGGTACACTATAAGCACCAAAAGTGCCATTCATTTGACGCCAAGTAGGAGAACTTTCATAACCGCATTTTGTAATGGGGTCACATGTAGACATAATTTTCATAAACGGTCTAAAATAGATATTGATAAACTCCTCATCCGGCAAGGTTTTATCCCAATTCTCCAAATCGCCGTTTTCATTTTCCGAAAGTCTTATTGCCTGATTGATTTCAGAAACAGCCCTTTTTAATGCGGCTCCGGTTACATGCTTTCTGTGGGTTGTAATCAGACCCGGAATAGTAATTGCTGCAACAACACCTATTATGCCGAGGGTAATTAAAGTCTCAGCAAGCGTAAATGCGTAAAACCCTTTATTGGAGAGCTTTAACGGTGCCCCCCCCCCCGTTTTTCAAGCTATGATTGAATTTTAGCATATTTTACTCTCCTTTTTATTTATATAATTAAGTTTAACACTTTTTGTATTTTTGTCAAGTACTTTATCAACAATCGCTCTAGACTTATCTTTGTGAACTAATGTTACAAAAATATTATGATTGTAGTAAAACTTATTGCTATTTGTTCAAATATTAAGTATAATAAGTACACTTGTTCTAAAGAATTACGTAAAAAATGTAAAACTTTTGAAACATTACCCGAAAAAAATAGCAATTCAATGCTGATTGTTGTTTTTTTTAATGTGTAGAAGATTTGGAAATTAGTAGGGAATATGTCAGTAAAACCAATAATACCAAGTATAGAATCAAATAAAAGTGCGAATAAAATAAAAGAAAACCCTAATAACATCAGAAGAAATGAGGTATCTTTTGGCGGCGGAAATAATTTTGTAGTCGCTTCAATGGATTTCATTGAAAAAGGCGGATATGCTGCTGCATTTTGTATTCAAGACGGTCTTGGTTTTGTTATTCCCCGTGTTGGCGAAGGTCTTATCCGTGGAAAAAGCCAGAAAAAAGACGAAAACGGTAACCCTGTTTTAGACAAAAACGGCAAACCTGT
Organism: Candidatus Gastranaerophilales bacterium Zag_111; assembly: GCA_001899395.1. GTDB lineage: Bacteria > Cyanobacteriota > Vampirovibrionia > Gastranaerophilales > Gastranaerophilaceae > Zag111. The sequence goes on from MOYD01000037.1 coordinate 11,669, forward strand.
TTATGAATATAACTGGGCTTTGGCACGCAAAGAATTTTTGCGTGAGATGATTACCGGACCAAGCGCGTTTATCATACCTTGGCTTGCCTTGAAAGGTATAAATAAAGTTGCTCCGGGTAACAGCGTAAAATTAAACTACATTGATGGCTTTAACAACGCATTTACTAATTACGCAACTGAAAATCTTGACGCAATAAAAGCAGGCACTGCAACAAAAGCAGGTTTCTATCAAGGTGTTTATGAAAATATTATTGAGAACAGTATCAACGGAAGCCTTCCTGATGCTGAAAAGTTAAGCAAAGAAGAAATCAAAACCCTTGCACAAGATTATGCTCAGCGCCAAATAAAAATTGAAGAAATCAATGCAAACAAATCACTAACCAAAAGCCAACGCGCACAACAACTTTCAGAAATTGACGCTATTGAAGATTCATTTATGAAGTTGAAAAAAGGTAAAATTGGCGGTGCAGTTGATGAACTTGCAATCAGTATAAAATCAACTGACGGAAAAATCCGCGGCGGCAGCATTGATGAATTAACCGGCGCAATGAACCACTATTTTACTGACGCAGTAAAAAGCACCAAAAAAGCTCTTACAAACAATGCAGATGCAAGCATTGCCGATATCGTAAAATCTTTCACACACAGACGCATGGGTACAAGGGTCTTAACTAACATGGGCTTGTTCGGCTTGGTTGCAGCGTTCTATACCCAAATTCCAAAACTCTACAACATGGGCTTAAAAGAAAACCCGGCACTTAAAGGAACTGCAGCAGACCCGTCAAAAGCTAAAGCACAGGTTCAAAAAGATTCACCTGAACAAAAAGGAAAGGAAACCTCATTCACAGGTTTAGGTTCTACAATGGAAAAAGCCGGTAGAACCGTATTTAACAACAAACACCTTAAATCAATATCTGACATATTTGAACTAAACGGACCTGTAATCTCAGGAATGGCAATGCCTGTATTATTATACGGTTTCTGCATTCCGCCAAGATTAGCACATGCTCAGGATAAATACGATTATGGTGAAGTTGTTCTTCGTGATATGACAAGTTTTACAGCACTACTATTTGGTGCTAAAGCACTGTCAAGACTATTCTCTGACTTATTCACCAAACTTACAGGACTTGCACTTAACAAGAAAGATATGGAAGGCAGAAATACTTTCCAAAAAATTCTTGATTATCTCAACCCGCGCAACACTCGTCACAGTGTATTGTCATCTAGACAACTGGATTCTAAATATACAAATATTCAGGATTACAAAGGCGGCATAAACGGCTTTATCGAAAACATTGAAGCCAGCGGCGGTAATATCAAAAAAGCGTTTAAACTTGATGAAAATATCAAAATTTGTGTTGAAAATATCGTTAAAAACCACAAAGGTAAAACATACGCTCAAGCAACTACAGCAGAGATTAAAGAAGCATTGCAGGCAGCAGAAGCGAGCCAAAATTCACTTATTAAGAACCTGTACAAATTATTTGATGGTTCCAACGGCTTGCTAAAAACTGCAAAAACTTGCAACAGTACATTTAACTTCTTCTCTACATTTGTCCTTACACCACTTATTATTATTGGGCTTACTAAGGCATGCAAAAGAATGACAGAACGCAGAACAGCAGAAGACCAAAAACGTGCAGAAATGAATAATCCACAACAAGCTACTGTTCAGCAAAATGTTAATGTTGTAGCTTCTCAAGCACCTACAATGGCAGGATTTTTGAAAAAATAGTTACTCTTATTTTTTTGTACAAAGGCGCCGGGTTTTTACAAAACCCGGCGCCAATTTTTCATTAAAAATTTTTATTGTTCAACTGCTTCAATAAGCTTGTTAATATCATCCACCATTGCATCCGGGTCATAACCATGAACCTTTGCTCCTGCTTCCAGATTTTCAAACCTTGCAGCAGCACATCCTAAGCATCCTAAGCCATATCTGTGAAAAACTTCAATGCTTTCAGGATGTTTTTGTGCAATTTCTAAAATATTCATATCTTTTGTTACTTTTTCAGCCATAATTTTATCTCCTTTTTGACTTTTTCATATATTCCATTAAAAACATTATACACGAAAAAAGAAGGAAGTATATTATGGAATTATTAAAATTTTTTATCAAAGACGAAGTTCCTGCAGTAGGTTTAACCCGTTTCAGAGAAAAGAGAAACCCGTATGTTTACACAAAACAACCGGAGCTCAATTTTAAACGAAGAACTTTTAAGCCAAATTACAGCAATAATTTCTTTTTAATGTAGTTTTGTAAAGATTTATTAACAAAACACTACAAATTTGTCAATTTTTATCCGAAAATATACTTTAATAAAGTATAGGGAAAAATTAGGGATTATTATGGGAATTCTTGACAAAGTATTTGGACATCGAACATCAGGCACGGCAAGCACCGGCAGAACGTTTGTTGCGGCAACCCATAGAGCCACTCCGCAATATAAAACCGCATCATATGCTTCAATTCCTTATGAAAGAGCACCGCAAGTAATGGACACAGTTCCAACAAAAGGTTTGCTGCCAGGATATAGCACGCCTGATTATGTTTGGGTCGCCTAGCTCATAATATCAAGCTTTTGACCTTTTGAAGTATTTGAAACATCCGGATGACACGGATTGTGACCGTTTTTGTTCATTTGATTGATAAAATCAAACGTATTTTGCTGTGCGGCTTTTGAATTTTGAGCTTCAAAAAGATTAACCGGCTGCACTGCATACATGTACTGTCTTTGAACTTCTTCAATAACATTATTAATCATAATAAATCTCTCTCGTATTAATAAAGCAATTTAAAGTTCCAATATTTCAGAAAAATTAAAAATCGTTACAAATTTAACAAACCTACTGGTCGCTTTCGTGATGGTCATTATCTTTCATAAGACGCGCAAAATCAGAAGGTTTAATGCTTTGGACGAAGTTCTTAAATTCTTCGGCTTCCTGTGCATCTTTAGCACTGTCCGTCGAGACAGAACCGTTAGATAAAACATTTGCAGTCACATAAATCGGCGCATCAATCCTTATCGCAACAGCAATAGCATCGGACGGACGGGAATCGATTTCTATAACATTTCCTTCTTTATCTTCTAAAAAGATAGTTGCAAAATATGTTTCTTTTTCAACATCATTTATAGTAACTTTAGTAATTTTATAACCGGTTTTCTCGATTATGCTTATGATTAAATCATGGGTCATAGGACGGGTAACAGAAAGATTTTCGATTTTTCTTATAATAGAACTTGCCTCAGCTGAGCCAATCCAGATTGGCAATGCGCGGCGGTTTTCCTTGTCATGCAAAACAACAATCGGAGAACCAGTTCTTGTGTCTAACGCTATACCCATAACTTTCATTTCAATCATATCTTTAACCTCATTTACATAAAAACATTATACCTTAGAAAAAAATTTTTTAAATACTTTTCAAAAAAATATGTTTATGCTAGAATAAAGACTGTAATCGAATTCCGTCTAGGAGTGAGAAAAAAAATTTAATAAATGGAAAAGTGGCCGAGTGGCTTAAGGCGGCACCCTGCTAAGGTGTTGTATGGGGTTACCTGTACCGTGGGTTCAAATCCCACCTTTTCCGAATTTAAAAGGCTTTTAAGCCTTTTATTTTTTGTTTGGTGTCGTCTCTATTTTTCTAAATGCTCACACTTTGCACAAATAAAGCACGGTCAATTTCTGTAAAATCATTTATAATATCGCCGACTTGCGGGATTGATTTATATAACTCCGGACTTTCTTCCGAACATATTGCAATAATTTTTCCAATACCGGCAGAAATTGCAGAATTTATTCCGGATATTGCATCTTCAACAACAATACAGTCTTTAGGTGTCAAACCTAAATTTTTTGCTGCTATTTCATAGATATCCGGTGCAGGCTTGCTTGGAATTATACCATCTGCGTAAACAATTTTATCAACGTCAAACCAGTTTTCGAGATTAAAATGTTTTATGTAGAAATCAACATTCGTTTTGTCCGACATTGTAGCAATTGTACGCGGAATATTATGTTCTTTTAAAAAGTCTAAAAACTCAATTGCGCCCTTTGCCAGATGAAATGTTTCCTTGTCTTCAAGCGCCATTTGCCGGTATAGAGCTTCTTTTTCCTGTCCGTACTTTTCTACTATTTCTGGTAAAGGCTTTTTCCCAATCGCATACTGAATTATTTCTTCGTTTGTCCTGCCAAACATATGTTTTACCATTTCTTCATCGGTAAACTCAGTGCCCCTTAAAATTTTTGAATACATACGCCATGCCTGTTTGTGTTTCGCTGAATCCCAATACAGCGTGCCGTTAAAATCAAAAATTATTCCCTTGTATGTCATTTTACTGTCTTTCTATTAGTTTGTTATAAATATCTAAATAAGCTTGCGCCTGTTTTTCTTTGTTTTGCATTTTGAATGTATAAGCAAGATTGTAGTAAAACGATGGTTCATCACCTTTTACATCTATTGCTCTAAAAAAGTTGTAACGAGCGTTTCCGTACTGTTTAAGTTTCAAATACGCACACCCCATGTTGTAGTAACCATAGGCAAAATCGTCTTTATATTTGACTGATTTTTTGAATTCTTCAAGCGCCATATTCGGTTTTTCTTGGATTAAGTAAATGTAGCCAAGGTTATAATGAGCCTTGTAATATTTCGGATCAACTTCGATTGCTTTTTTTAGCATGTAAATTGCTTCATCAAGCTTATCTTTATCTTGCAAAATATTAGCAATTAATAACCAATCCTGCGCTGAACGTTCTGCATCAGCTTTTCCTTTAAGAAGTTTTAGAGCTTCATCAATTTCATTTTGAGCATATAAAGCCTTAGCCTGTTCTGTTACAGGATCAGGTGCAACTTCTTCTTGAACCTGCTGTTTTTGCCATGGAAGTTCTAATGCGCTAACCGGCAATGAAAGCGCAGAACATAAAATTACTAACGTTAAAAAAAGTTTTTTCATATTCGGATTATAAACTAAACGAACAAAAATTTCCAGAAAAATAAAATTAATTTGACGGATTACAAAGCGTGATAATAATATTATTAATTGATGTCTCTTTTACTGAACTAGTTCCTGCTATTACTCCTTTTAGCAGGATTTTTTTTGTAACATTAAAAATATTGAAAAATTTGCGCCGTGTAAAATCTTATGATAGCATTATTAAAAAGGGGTAGGGATATGATTTTGGAAATTATTATATTATTTTTGTCAATAATTATGACAGGTCTTTTGGTCTGGATTTTTGCAGCAAAATATTATCAAAAATCCATTACTGATTTGACTGAAGAAAATCTAAAACTAAAAAGCCAGGTTGGACTAAACGAAAACATTATAAATGAAGTTAAAGTTGCGTTTTCACAAATCGCGCAAGACTCTTTAAAAAACCAGCAAGAAGCCTTATTATCAGAACATGCCAAAGATTTAAGCTCCAAAATTGAACTTTTCAAGGCTGAAGAAATAACGCCGGTAAACCGTTTACTTAAAGAATTTAAAGAGACGATTGATAACTATCAATCTGCACACAAAAACGAATCAATGGAGATAAAAAACGCAATAGCAACTGCAGAAAAATATGCAAGGGCTTTGACATTGAACCAAAATTCAAAAGGCGAATTCGGCGAGGATTGGCTTGAACAAATATTCAAATTTGCAAACCTTGAAGAAAACGTTCACTATACAAAACAGTACACCTCAGAAGGTGTTAAGCCTGATTTTGTTGTAAAATTACCAAACGACAAAAATATCATAATAGATTCAAAGGTTATCCTGAAAAACTACCTTGAATACAGAGAAACCGGAGAAACTGAAAACCTTAAAAACGCGTTTATCAACGATATAACAAAATGTATAACAGACCTTGCAAAGAAAAACTACGAGGAGATTGACTCACTTTACCAACCCGGATTTATTTTAATGTATATTCCTGTTGAAACTTGTGTAAATCTGATTTATACGGATTTTGATTTCAGAAAAGTAGTAGAACTTGCAAATTCCAGAAATATTATTATTGTAGGCACTTCATCACTTCTTGTAACATTGCGTCTGGTAAACCAATTATGGGCATCTCAGGTTCAATATGATAATGTCCAAAATATCATTACCGTTGGAGAGAACCTGTATAATAATATAGCTTCACATGCACAAAACCTTGACAGTATCCAGCAGTTAATAGATAAGGCAGCATCAGGAATAAAAACCGAAATCAACAGATTTAAACTACGCAAAAACGGCTCAATTTTTAAAGAAGCAGAAAAATTAAGACAGTTTGGAATTTCATCAAAAGAAATAAAATCAGGTAAAAAAATTCAGGAAAACTTAATTCCTGAAAGTTACTTGACGGATGTTGAAGAACAAGAATTACAACAGCAGGGAGTGTAGAAATCATGAGCGGCAATTACTTTGAAGAAAATAATAAATTTTGGAGTTTTACCGGAACATTGGGACGGCGCGGTTATATTCTAAACTATTTGATTGTTCAAGTTATAACAAGTCTAATTTTTATGACACCGCTTTTTTATATAATAATACTTAACCCGAATGTAATAAGCAGTTTTAAATTGAACGCTGCCTCAGGAGAATTCACACAGCCGATGTGGATAATGATTTTTTCTTTATTTGCGTCACTTGTTGAATGCGTTTTGATATATCCAAGTGTCTTGCGTCGAGTTAAAGATATTATTGCAGAAGACGAAGAAAGCAGGGTTACGGTAATATCATCAATACTGATTTTAATTGTATTTTGCTCATCTGCTCCAATATTTGTATCAGCACCTATTTTGAAAATGTTTGCGGCATTTATTTTAATTTCCCTGATGTTTATGAACGGCAAAATCACCGGGAACAAACCTAAAGACGAAGTTAAAAGATTTAATTGGGGGGCTTTTGCAGGAACCTGGCTTTGGGGGATTTTTAACAAAGCGCCAAAAACGCTTTTGATACTTCCGCTGCTATTTACAACCGCTTGGCTGCCATTTATGGTAATATGCGGGATTAAAGGCAACGAATGGGCTTATAAAAACAATAAAAAATCACTTGAAGAATTTCATCAAAACCAGTTTATACAGTCCGGAATTTTCCTTGTAATAACACCAATTATAGCATTCTTTACAATGATTTTGCTAATGGCTGCAACAGGACGAATTCTATACACTCATCCGACAACAAGCCAGAAGGTAAATACAAAAATTGAAGCTTGGGCTGAACAATATGCTGATGCAGCAGTTAATTTATATTTTACAAAAATCGAATTATATGAAACGGAAAACAAATTCTATATGGAGCCACAAATTTGGTTAAGCTTATCAGAACAAAAAAGAGCAACTATGTTTCAAGATGTCGTCAATTATGCTCTTGTAAAAGAAAACAAACAAACCGCAAGCAAAGAAACAGAAGAAACAATGCTGCCTAAATTTAAGCAAACAGCACAAAAAACAAAAATATTAAGTGCTTTTAATAATGAAATTCTTGCAGAATATAAAGCAGAAGAAAACGAAGATAATACAGAAGACTTAGTAATCAACAACCACCCGACAGTGCCTTAAAAGATTGCACAAGCAGAATTTTTAAACTACAATATTAGATATAAGAAAAGAAGAGATAAAACAATGGCAATAGAACGACAACATGTTAAAGAACAGGACAAAATAGCAAGGCGGAGCAACTTTGAACCGGTTGAGAGCAATTTAACACCGGAACAGGTAAAACTGGAAGCATCCCGCTGTCTGCATTGTAAAAACCCACGCTGTGTGCAGGGTTGTCCGGTAAATATCAAAATACCGGAATTTATTCAGGCACTAAAAGAAGATAACATTGATAAAGCAGGTGAAATTATCCGCGAAACAAGCATGCTGCCATCTGTTTGCGGTAGAGTTTGTCCACAGGAAAGACAATGTGAAGGTCAATGTATTTTAGGAATAAAAGGCGAACCTGTTGCAATCGGCGCATTAGAAAGATATGTTGGCGACAACACCAAAGCCGGCATGACGCAAATTACACCATCGGGTAAAAAAGTAGCGGTTATCGGTTCAGGGTGCGCGGGGATTACAGCAGCCGCAGACCTTAGAAAAGCAGGACATGAAGTTGTTGTGTTTGAAGCCTTACATAAACTTGGCGGCGTCTTGCGCTACGGTATCCCGCCATTTAGACTTCCAAGGAAGATTTTAGACCGTGAAATCGAAAATCTAAAAGATATGGGGGTTGAATTCAAAACCAATGTCATCGTAGGTAAATCAATTACCTTAAAACAACTAAAAGAAGATGGGTTTGACGCGATATTTATCTGTTCTGGTGCAGGACTTCCTAAAATGATGAACATTCCGGGCGAAAACCTCAACGGAGTATTTTCAGCAAACGAATTTTTAACAAGAGTAAACCTGATGGGTGCCGGCAGAAACAATTCTGCTACACCTCTAAAAATAGGTAAAAAAGTTGCCGTAATCGGCGGCGGCAATGTTGCAATGGATGGAGCAAGAACAGCAGTCCGTGTCGGGTTTGAACAAGTTACAATTTTCTACAGACGTACTGAAAAAGAACTACCTGCACGTCTTGAAGAAATCAGACACGCAAAAGAAGAAGGCATTGAGTTTAAATTTTTGCGTGCCCCTGTTGAAATCCTTGAAAAAGACGGATACGTAAACGGAATGAAGTTTGAAATATGCGAACTTGGCGAACCTGACGCATCAGGAAGAAGAAGACCGATTGGAACCGGTGAATACGTTATTGAAGATGTTGATACTGTAATTGTTGCTTTAGGAACAGGACCAAACCCGATTATCCAAAGGTCTGCACAAGCTGAAGGGCTTGAAATTATTACAGACAAAAAAGGTTACATTCAGGTAGATGCCGAAAACCGTTCAACCAATCTTCCTTGTATTTTTGCAGGAGGCGATGTGGCGCCGGTTGGTGAATCAAATGCGATTAATGCAATGGGAGCAGGCAAAAAAGCCGCAAAAGCAATTAATGAATTACTAAAATAATAAGGAAAAGAAGTATGGAACAAGAAAATGAAACTGAGGTTAAAGAAAGCATAAACATTTTTTTATATAACGGACCTGTCAGCAGATTATATTTTATTATAACAGTATTTATGATTTTATTATGGTCTTTTGCATATATGTATGCTTTTCTTTATCTATACGAAGAATTTGGCACAGTAAACCACCTTCCTTTATTTATAGGTTTTGGAATAGCATACTTAATCATTACAATTTATTTAAGCGTGCTTAACTACGCAAAACGTGTATACGACCTGATAGGCGACAAACAAAAAGCAATGTTTTACACTATATTGTGGTATATTGCAAATACGGCAGCAGCATTTATTCCGGTAGTTAATTACATATTTGTGGGTTTAAGTGCTTTGTTATTTATTTTTCTTGTTGTAAAACGCGGCAAATTAGTAAGATAAACCATGCTAAAAAAAACATTAATACTAATATTAAGCTTGTACTTTACAGCGTTTCCGGCGCTGGCATTGGAACTTGATATGTCAGTTGATGAAGAGATAAAAAAGAAATACAACTCTTCTCAACTGGAATATGATGTTTTGCCTTCATTGCCAAAGGTTGACTCCACAACACAATCGCCGCCAAAAACTCAACTGAATTATCAAACAAACATGCCGGCTCCTGTGATAACAAAAATCGACCCGAAAGACGGTATTAAAATATCATCAGGAACAAAATTTACTGTACGCTCAAACGGTCAAATTTCTGACTGGCAGACAAGGGGCGCAAATGTTTCTTTTACAACGACTTCTCCCGTTTATAAAAAACATGTCACAATTCCAACCGGAACAGTATTTCGCGGAACAGTTGTAAACTCTCACCAGCCGCAGCCAACAGGCAACGGCGGATTAGTCGTTATCAAGTTGAATTCAATGACCTACAACGGTAAAACATATAACGTCAACGCAAAAATTACCAAAGCAAACTACAAAAAAATATTTTTAAACAACATGAAAGGTGAAAGAAAGTATTGGAAAGGAGTTTCCAACAGAATTGATAAGGGTGAAGCTTTTTATAACAAAGCAAAACAAAAAGCCAATAAACTTGCCGGAAATCCGGTACTTATCATCCTCGCTCCAATTCCGGCAATTGTTGGTCTGGTTGGATATTCAGCATGCACAATTTTATCACCGTTTACAGCATTAACAACAAAAGGCGGTCACCTGTCAATTCCGTCCGGTTCAACTTTTGAAATAAAACTGCTTGACAGTGCTTATGTTCACTAACGCCCGCGATACGGATGCAAAATTCGCGGATTGTTTTTATCTCTGATATAAAGCGGTTTTGAATAAGGTTTTTCATCTACTTTTTTATGATTGGAAACATGGTCTTCGTAGTATTTCCGCGGGGGTTCTGTTGAAATTCCGGCAGAAATATCTTCAAAACCGTCTTCGATTGCCTCAATGTAACGATATGTCGCATCTATCCTTCGCTGAGGTGCTGAATGAAGTCTGTAGAATGCGTCAAGATACGCTCTCTGATATTTGTCAAACGGGATAAATGATATTAGCCCCATCAGAAAAATTATAAATAAAATTAGCCATATCCAATTTATTATTTCACGCATAACAATAGGATAACATAAGTAAGAAAGTTAGGGAATATTAAAATTGTTAATAAATTGTTTCATATGCTATAATAAACTATAATAGAAAAGTGAACAAACTTTTGAAAGAAGGAGAGAGAACATGACTAAAAAGTTTACAGCACTAATGGCACTATTGTTAGTGTTTGCCGCCGGAGTTTCACCGGTAATGGCAAGTGAAGCCGATTTAGTTGTTCCAAGCATTCGTAACTTATCACCTGATAGTTACACATTATTGTTAATCGGTCTTGGAATTTCTGTACTTGGCTTAATTTTCGGACTTATAATGTTCAATGGAATTAAGAAATTGGACGTTCATAAGGCTATGGACAGTGTAGGAAACACAATTTTTGAAACCTGCAAAACTTATCTGGTACAACAGGGAAAATTCCTTGCCGTACTTGAAGTTTTAATCGGGTTATGTATTGCGTTTTACTTTGGATACTTACAGCATATGGGACTTGGCGGAGTTTTGACAATCCTTGGCTGGTCTGTAATTGGTATTTTGGGTTCTTATGCTGTAGCATGGTTTGGTATCAGAATGAATACCTTAGCAAACTCAAGAACTGCATTTGCAGCACTTAAAGGAAACCCGCTAAACACAATGAATATACCGCTAAAAGCCGGCATGAGCATTGGAGTTTTACTGGTTTCAGTTGAACTTATTATGATGTTAATCATATTGTTATTTGTACCGGGCAACATTGCCGGAGCTTGCTTTATCGGGTTTGCAATCGGTGAATCATTAGGCGCATCAGCACTTCGTGTTGCAGGCGGTATTTTCACAAAAATCGCTGATATTGGTTCGGACTTAATGAAAATCCAGTTTGGTATTAAAGAAGACGACCCGAGAAACCCTGGTGTAATCGCGGATTGTACAGGTGACAACGCCGGCGACTCAATAGGACCTACTGCTGACGGGTTTGAAACATACGGTGTTACAGGCGTTGCATTAGTAAGTTTTATTCTGCTTGCCGTTATGGGCGAAGAAAACCAGGTTCAGTTACTGGCTTGGATATTTGTTATGAGATTTTTAATGATTGTAACATCTGTTGTAGCATACGGGCTTAACGGACTTTGGGACAAATTTGTTTACGCACCGCGCGCTGAAAAATTTGACTTTGAAGCACCTTTAACAAGACTTGTTTGGCTTACATCAATATTATCAATTGGTATGACATTTGGTGTCAGCCACTGGTTATTATCAGATATGGGCAATCACATCTGGTTAATTCTTTCTTGCATAATTTCTTGCGGAACCCTTGGTGCAGCCTTAATTCCTGAATTCACCAAGATATTTACATCACCAAAAGCAAAACACACAGAAGAAGTTGTTACCGCATCCCGCGAAGGCGGTGCATCTTTAACAATCCTATCCGGTATAGTTTCAGGTAACTTCTCCGGTTTCTGGATTGGAATGGTAATTGTTTTACTTATGGCAATTGCCTATGTTGCAAGTACATATATTCCGTCCGGCGATGAAGGACTTATGATTTATCCGTCTGTATTTGCGTTTGGTCTTGTTGCTTTTGGTTTTTTGGGTATGGGACCTGTCACAATCGCTGTTGACTCATACGGTCCTGTAACTGATAACGCTCAATCAGTTTACGAATTATCTTTGATTGAAGAAATTCCTGACATCAAAGGCGAAATCAAAAAAGACTTTGATTTTGATGCTGATTTTGAAAATGCTAAACAGTACCTTGAAGAAAACGACGGAGCAGGTAATACATTTAAAGCAACCTCAAAACCTGTACTTATCGGTACTGCGGTTGTTGGTGCAACCACAATGATTTTCTCATTGATTTTGGTTATCAAAAATACACTTGGCATTCAGCCTGAGATGATTTTAAACCTGTTAAACCCTTACACATTATTAGGTTTACTAACAGGCGGTGCGGTAATTTACTGGTTCAGCGGCGCTTCTATGCAGGCTGTTACAACAGGAGCTTATCGTGCAGTTGAGTACATTAAAGACAATATCAAATTAGGTGATGCTGATGAAAAATGTGCTAACGTTGCAAATTCAAAAGAAGTTGTAAAAATCTGCACACAGTACGCTCAAAAAGGTATGGTAAATATCTTTATCGCGCTTTTTGCATTTGCGTTAGCGCTGGCATGTCTATCTGCACCAAGTGCTAAATCACAATTGGCAGTATCGTTCTTTGTAAGCTACTTGATTGCAATTGCAGTCTTCGGGCTTTTCCAGGCTGTATTTATGGCAAATGCAGGCGGCTGCTGGGATAACGCAAAGAAAATCGTTGAAGTTGACCTGAAAGAAAAAGGAACAACACTTCACGAAGCAACTGTTGTGGGCGACACTGTAGGTGACCCGTTCAAAGACACTTCATCAGTTGCGATGAACCCGATTATTAAATTCACGACCCTGTTTGGCTTACTTGCAATGGAAATTGCAATTAACGAGTCATTCAGAAAAGCTGCACCAATTGCAGGTGTAATCTTCTTAATAATCGCATTATTCTTTGTTGTACGTTCGTTCTACGGAATGAGAATTCCAACAAGAAAATAATATTAATAAAAAGAAGGGGCGAAACGTGAAACGTTTCGCCCCATTTAATTTATAAAACTTCAGAAACAAGTCTCTCCAGTTCAATAGATGACAGATATGACCTTGCTCTGATATAATCATCCGGTGCCATGTCCAGGGCATTACGTTCCAGAACTTCTAACGCATAAAATCTTTCATTAGATGTTTTTCTAGCTCGGGGATGAATTTGTATTTTCGGCATATTTACCTTTTTTGCTTTTATAAGCTGACGCACAGCTTTTGCGGGGGTTTTAGTAATTTTTGCTACCATGATTTCGTCCTTATTTGTGTATATGATATAATTAAAACACGAACAGGATTTTATTTGCTATGTTAAATTATAAATTAGTAAAAATAGATGAGATTGAGCAGTTAGCAGAACTTGCAAGTTCTATCTGGCATGAGTATTGGACAGAAATACTTACACCTGCACAAATTGATTATATGGTAGAAAAATTCCAATCAGCAAAGGCAATCAAAAACCAGTATGAATATGATAATTATACGTATTATTTTATACAACAGGGCGGAGTAAATGCCGGATATTTCGGGTTTTCAGATAAAAAGGATTATCTTTTTCTATCAAAACTCTATATTTCAAAAGAGTTCAGACATATGGGAATTGGCACCAGAGCATTTGAAAAAATCAAAGAAATTGCCCGTGAAAAATCTTATGCCACAATCCAACTAACAGTAAACAAATACAATAAAAACACTATTGCAGCCTACGATAAATGGGGATTTAAAACAATTGCTTCGGTTGTAACCGATATTGGTGAAGACTTTGTAATGGATGATTATATTATGGAATACAGTTTATAACAAATAAAAAGCAGAGCTTTTAAAAACTCTGCTTTTTATTAACTTATCTTTTTAAGAAATCAGGGATTTCAATATTCGTAAAATTATTATTTGAAGAAGACAACACTGATTTTGTCTGGTTATTGAAAGCACCTGAGAAGAAATCCACTGCATTCATCTGTTTTGGTTCTTCAGTTGAATTTGAAGCACCGAATGTCGGAACTGAAGAGTTATTTTTCAATTCAAAACCTGTTGCAATAACAGTAATCTGAATTTCGCCCTGAATTGATTCATTAACTGCTGTACCGATAATAACAGTAGCATCATCAAGCACTGCATCGTGGATAATAGAAGCAGCGTCACTGATTTCGTGAATACCCATATCAGGTCCGCCGGTAATATTAACAATAACACCAGACGCGCCATTGATTGAAGATTCAAGAAGTTGTGAATTAATTGCCTGTTGAGCAGCTTTAACCGCTCTGCCTTCACCTTGAGCACGACCGATACCCATAAGAGCTGAGCCGGAAGCTTGCATAACAGTCTTAACATCTGCAAAGTCAACGTTGATAATTCCCGGCACAGTGATTATATCAGAAATACCTTGAACACCTCTTAACAAGACTTCATCAACAATAATGAATGACTCTTGTAAAGAAACCTGTCTGTCAACAACTTGAAGCAATTTATCATTAGGAACAACAATAACCGCATCAACAGATTCTTTAAGCTTTTCAATACCGTTGTTAGCCTGATTTTGTCTTTTCTTACCTTCCCAAGAGAAAGGTTTTGTAACAACTGCAATTGTTAAGATTCCAAGTTGTTTAGCAAGTTTTGCAACAACAGGAGCTGCACCTGTACCGGTACCGCCGCCCATGCCGGCAGTGATAAATACCATATCAGCGCCTTCAAGAGCCTGAGTAATTTCCTGTTGAGCTTCTTCAGCGGCTTTTTCACCGACTGAAGGATCACCGC
>MOYD01000038.1 GCA_001899395.1 Candidatus Gastranaerophilales bacterium Zag_111
AGGGAGGTTGCTAAGTCGCTTAATGATGTCGTTCTCAACTGTGATGTGATGATGAGGGCAGAGTTCGCCGGGTTGGTCGCTAAAGAGAATGCGAAGCCGGCGGAAACTGGCGAGGGACAAGCCGAAAGAGTTGAGGGGGGGGGCAGAAATCCGCTTGATGAGGCTCAAGGTAGCGTTCGACCTGAAACTCAAGAGACAAAACCTACAATCACATCTGTTGACTTTTTGACAGGTGAAAAACGTGCACAGGTAGAACAAGACTTATACAAAATGTTCAAAGACGATGCACAGTTTACAGAATTCCTAAATTCAAAAGACTGCTACAACTTTGATGAACTTCTTGTTATGTACAACAGGATGAAAGAAACAGGTATTGACCCTGTAACAGGCAAGAAAATCGGATTTTTTAACGCTAAAAGCACAATAAGACAAAGATTAGCAGAAAGTTTTGACTTCAAACCAAGCCAGAAAGTCGAACTACGCGAATACTTTAAATCTGCAGGTTATTATGCAGATTCTCCTACCATCAAAAGAATCCTTGCAGACGAAAAACAAGTTGAAATTATTTCAGAACTTTTGAAGGATAAAAATATTCGCAAATTAAAACTAAGCCCGGACACTTTAGAAAGCGTTACACCTGAAAATATTGATATATTAAGACGTTTAGTAAATTACAAAAACTTTTCTAAAAATCAAATAGATTTTTGCTGCCGTTCAATAATTGAGGGAAAAAACGCGCATAATGCAGATTTCGTAAATCTTTTGATAGATAAAAATATAATAACAGCAGAAAACAACGGTGAGATTTGGCGTGTTTTAGTTTTATCAACCAAAGACAACATCAGATATATTGAAGATTTATTTAATAACCAGAATGAATTATTCATGTCGTATTTGAAAAATAATCATAAGAGCAAAGAAGCATTTGCAACACATTTACTCAACACCACTTCAAAAAATGTTGACCTGATGAGAGAGCTAACAAAGAACAAAGATATAAAACAGGAAGAATTAAACACAGTAGCAGCTTTGACAGCAGGGGAATTCGGCAAACTCAGTGCAGACGAAAAAGCCGCAATTGCTGAAAATATTTCGACATTGAGCGAACAAACCAAAACAATTTCAGCAAAACACGGTTTTAGCATAAGTAAATTGGCTGACGATTTATCCGGAAATCGCCCGTCTGTATTTGTAAGCAAAGAACAACAGTCCGAATTTACCACAAAACTGCTTGCAAATAACAACACACAAGCTGAAAAAGTTCTGTCTGAATTTGATTTTGCAAAATACGGAAAAGAAGGTATTCCGTTAAAATACAGCCGTGACGAATTTATAAAAAATGTCAAAGAAATTCTGAAAAATTTACCGGAAACAGATAAAACAATCATATTAAGACATTTTGGATTTGACGCTAATTTTGACGGACTAATAAACAACAAACCTTTTGAAGATGTCACCGTATCACAAACTGTACGTGACGCTGCAAACAAAGTTCTAACCGAAATCGAAAACTTTACAATCAATAATGAAACAACAATCACTGATCCGGAAGCAAAGATTATAATGGACGGGATAATAAAAGGCATGCCGGAATTCACATCAATAATAGGCAAAGTTCAGCACGGAACCCATGCTTATTCTGTTGATATACATATGTTAAAAGTTCTGCAATCCGCAATGAACGACCCGGCTTATAAATCATTGTCCGATAATAGCAAAACTGTTTTAAAATTTGCAGCGCTGCTGCATGATATCGGTAAATCCGGCGGTATAGTCGACCCGCAACACTTCAGAACCAGTGCAGAATATATGTATTCAATTCTTGATAAATTCAATTTATCAAACGATATGAAACAACGCATTATTGATGTTGTTGACAATCACCACTGGTTTGGTGATTACAATCAAGGAAAAATAACAACTGAACAAGCAGCGGCAAAAATGCGCAATCCGGAAGATTTTGCGCTCTATAAAATTCTTGCAAAAGCTGATTTAGAAAACGTAAATTCAAATTTCCATCTCAGACGCACCGGCACACGCAATCAAGCAGAATTTGACAATTATATTGATGAAAAAATGAAGCCTGTTGAAGAAGCTTTAGCAAAAATGTATGAAACAGCACCTATTGTAATGGATAGCAAATTTATGAATAACGGTGCAAAATTCCCAACTGAAAAAGTTACAATAGACGGTCAGACATCTGAGCTTCAAGTGTTAAATATTTCCGACTTACCGGAAGGCACATCTTTAGAGCAATACGGTTTTGCACCCGGAACAACCAAAGAAAATGCCGTATTCAATATTCATATGACACTGAAACTTGAAAACACTTACGATTTACTAACAACAGACAGAAGACTTGCAACCAAGCACCCGATTTTATCATCATCAATAGTAAGGTTTTCTGATGTTGATGAGCGCGGACCATATGGAATTATTTTAGATACAAATAACCAGAATATTGTAATGGCTAGTCGTCAAAACTTTTTGTCCGGTGACAAGAAAAATCTTAACAACAATGGCCGTTGGTTATTCTCAGAAGGTAATATCGGTTTGACTATCAACCTGGGTTCTGTCAGAAAAACAGAAGTCCGCAATGTATTCTTAAAAACACTGGAACAACAAACAGGGCTTAAACTAACAACCGCAGAATACGCTGAACTTGTTAAAAATCACCTTGTTTCCAAAAAATATCTTTCTCAAATAAATGATGATGTGACAATTAACGGCAAAACAATCAAAGCAAATGATTTAAGAGCAGTTGTTGAAAAATCAACATCATATTTGATTGAGAATAGAATTGGCTGTACAGAAATTACACAGGTTGACCCACAGATAAAAGGACTTGTTGCAAAAGTTGAAAAACTTGAAGACTGTTCACCGGAATTTTTAGCTTTGGCAAAGAAACATAATCTTCCGATTGTAATAATTAATCCTAACAAAGATGCAACCGGAGTTGAAATCAAACCGGCATCAGAAATCTTAGCCGAAAGACAATCGAAGCAAGTGCAAAACCCTGGCGAACCATTCACACTAAAACAAAATACCGCTCCTGATATAAACGGAGCAAAAGAAACACTTAAACAACTTGGCTTTACTGATGAAGAAATTGCAAGCGCTGATTTAAGTAATGAGAATTTGAGATTAATATTAAAAGCAACTAAAATCTTTGCGGTTGACCTTGGCTATAAATTAGGAGATATAGACTTCACAGATGCACAGCAAAGACAAGAAGCAATAAAAGATTTATCTAATGCAGAATTTGAAGATTCTGATTTATTAGTGTATAAATATCTAAATGCAGAAAATATTGAATATTTAAAACAATACGTTGAGCTTAAAACTGAACAAGATGTTCTTAACCTTGTTCAAGGTCTTGGTGCTGAAAATATGAGCAAAATTTTAGAAAAATTGCCGTTGCTAAAAAGATTTGGGCTTAAAATGGATGCTGAAAGTTTTCATCAACTTCAATATTATGACGATTACGTATTTGATGCCTTAACACCTGAAAGTATTGATTTTACAGCAAAAATAAACAATAATGTTGCTGAAAAATATAGAATTAGTATCCCTGATATTTGCGATATTAAAGATTTTTCTCAAGAAACAATGGATAACTATATTCGCGAAGCACAAAGATTTGAAAAATATTCATTAGACAGAATTGATATGAACA
>MOYD01000039.1 GCA_001899395.1 Candidatus Gastranaerophilales bacterium Zag_111
ACCCGCAATTATATCCGGGATTTCAATAGTTTTCTTACTAAGATTTACACTTAAAATTTTTATAATTCTTGAGACCAGAAAACTTGAATAATTGTTATATTCCGAATTCAATCCGCATATATAAAGTTTGCCGTTTCGTATTGTCATTTTGTCGACAATTAGAGTAATATTTTTATTTCCGGAGTTTAGCGAATGATAATAAATCGTAATTTCATTATTATTTTGAGCATGAAATTTTAATTCTTCAATAAGTTCAATTTTTATATTATTAAACGGAGAAAGATTTTGGAGTTTAGCTTTTAAACTTTCGTCATCCACATAGTTTGAAATCTTCTCAAAAAATGCTTGAAGAGCCATTAAATCATTGAATTCAATTGATTTTGAAATAGCTTTATAAACTTTTATAATACTTCTTGCCTGAGCTTTTGTAACTTTTAAATTAAAAGGATGTGATACAATCATAAATTTAGAAACTCCATCTACATTTAATCTTACAATATCACAACCGATTTTTCTAAGTGAATTCATATAAATTCTTAACGAATCAATTGAAATATTTTCCTTTAAATATTCATGATTTAGCAAGTATTCCTGCAACTCGCTATATGATTTCGGACTTTTCATCAACTGAGAGAAAATGAGCATTGATTTAAAACCCGTATATGATAAAAGGTTATATGTAACAGTGTTAGTCTTCAAAAATTCTTTCATGCCCGAAATTCCCTTTTAAATCCAGAATAACATAAATTCGCCAGAAAAACTAATATTAAATTAGCATGCTTTAAATTGCCCCTTGTAATTTTTAATTGTCAAATAAAATCCAATAAAAATTTTACAAGATTTCATTAAATTTCCTTCATTAAGATTTAATAACACGAATTTTTCCCAATAAAATCGGCGGGCATGGTCAATTGTAAAATTTTAATAAAAATATTTTACTTGTAATCCTCAATCCTTAGATTTACATTAAGTACATAAGGAAAGCCGAATTAAAAATCTAAAGGCTGCCAGATAAGCGGAAGGATAAGTAAGTACATAAGTTGGACGGTAAGAAATAGAGGTGATGGTGAAGTAGTCCGAAAAAGGGAAAAAGAGATTATTGAGGTTCAGTTTAAAAACTGTGATTAGGGATATTTATTTTTTTATTAAAAGTTAGTTAATTCTAGTTTATTACGGGAGTAAGAAGATTCTTGAAAAGAGAGTTAATAGGATAGTTGTAAACTTTTTAGCCTGTGCTTGCATAAGTTCAGGCTTTTTTATATCATAAATTTATGGAAGAGTTAGAAGTTAAAAAAGTTATAGCATTGATGTCAGGAACATCGTGTGACAGTATTGATGCCGGACTTTGCGAAGTTTATCCGGATAAATCAGTTAAACTGATACACGGGATAAATTATAAGTACCCCGAACATATTCGTGCAAAAATTTTCCAGCTTTTTAGAGGCGAAGCAACAATCAAAGATATTTGCCAGATGAATTTTGCAATAGGTAAATGCTTTGCTAATGCAGCTAATATTCTGATTGAAGAGTTTGGCAAACCTGATTTTATATCAAGCCACGGGCAAACAATTTATCACTATCCATTTGATGAAAAAATTGACAATATAAGCTTAAAAAGCACTTTGCAAATAGGCGAAAGCTCTGTTATAGCTCACGATACAGGCTGTATGGTGATTTCTAATTTCCGTGAAGCAGACATTGCAGCTGGCGGGCAAGGAGCCCCGCTTGTTTGTTTTGCTGATGAAAAATGGTTTAAACATAAAGGCAAAAATTTTGCGATACAAAATATTGGCGGGATATCAAATGTAACAGTAGTTTCACGCGAATATGACACCTTTGGATTTGATACCGGAGCGGGAAATGTTTTTATTGATTACTGCACGCAAAAATTTTTCTCAAAACCCTATGACAAAGACGGCGAAATAGCAGCAAGCGGTACAATCTCAGAAACCTGGCTTGATTGTTTACTCCAAGATGAGTACTACTATCTTGACCCGCCCAAAACAACCGGCAGAGAGTATTTTAGTACAAACTACATTGAAAACATGTTAAAACTAGCACCTGACAAACCGGCAGACATCATTGCAACAGTTACAGCACTAACTGCAAAAACTATAGCTCAGAGTTATGAACGGTTTGTTTATCCTAATGTAAATATTTATGAAGCTGTAATTTGCGGCGGCGGCGCATATAATAAAACACTTATGAAATTTTTACGAACCTATTTACCTTCACACATTGAGCTAAAAACCTGTGAAGACTATGGAATTTCAAACAATTTTAAGGAAGTTATGGCATTTGCGCTTTTAGCCTATTGCACGTATTACGGTATTCCAAATAACTTACCATGTTGCACCGGAGCAAATAAAAGAATTGTAATGGGAAAAGTCAGTTATTAATTTGTAACGATTTGTAACAACCTTTAAAGCATGTGAAATCAGGCATTTTGCTAAGTTTTTATATATTTAAGAGTATAAAAACGAGAGAGCACTATGTCACTAGATTTCAATCCACAATTGAAGAAATATGGTGTCGGACTTGGCGGTAACTTTGGATCGAGCAAGTCGAATTCCGGCGTGTCCTCTCAGGCTAAAAGGAACCTGGGGTCGAGTACCTCTGCGACAAAATCCAGTGCTTACTCATTATCTGGCAGACGGACATCAGGGTTTGTTGCGGGGCAGCATGTAACAAAAGGTTCTAACAAATATAATTACGAAAACCAACGTGCTGCACTAAATTCACGCACATATACACCAAGCTCAAGTTATTCAGGTGTATCAGCTTCTTACGGTACGTTTGTTAATCCATATAGCAGCGGAACAAGCAAAGCCGCAAACTTCTTTAATTCCTTGAATATTGGAATGCCGATTGGCGAACAGGCATATGGTTTCTTGAATAAACTTGGAGTCATAGGCGGCAGCAATAATACAGTACAAAATACATCAAATTCTGCAGCGCTTGATAGTGCAATGACAAGCTTAACGGCAGGCGGTTCTGTATCTACAACAGGTTCATCTGGTTTAATTTCCGCAATGTCAAATTGTGATGATTCTGTTTCTTTAAGAGGAGCTTTGTCAAATGCTAAAAGCGAACTCTATAACATGCAGGGTATGACAAGTATTTATGAAGGATATGCAACAGAAGCTCAAAATAATATGGGAACGTTTAAGTCAAACGTTGACACAGCTGAAAAAGGTGTCTCCACAGCAAACCAAACTTTAGGTACTGCAAACCAAACAGTTAAAGCTACGACAGAAAACAGAGATAACTGCTTAAATGCAGTTAAAAAAGCTGACAGCCAATACGGTACAGCCGTAGAAAAATACACCCAGGCACATGACGCTCACACAACAGCAAAAGCAGACTATCAAACTGCACAGTCAACAACATCACGAGCACAATCTGCATTTAGTCAAGCAGAAGCTAAATTCAACTCAACACCTGAATATATCAAGGATTCAAATGGTAATCAGGTTAAAAACCCTCAATACGAACCGGCAAAAAGAGCAAAAGAAGAAGCCGAAGCACAATTAAATCAAGCAAAACAAGCCGAAGCACAAGCTAAAACAAAAATGGAACAAGCTGCACAAGCTGAAACAAAAGCTGAAACTGATAAAACTGAAGCTTATAAAAATCTTGGCGACAAAAAATCAGAAGTTGATGCAGCAGAAGGGAAACTAAAAACCGCGCAACAACAGAAAGATAAAGCAGAAGAAGCCAAAGGTCAAGCAGAAGACGGCGTTTTAGCAGCTCAGGAAAGACTTCAACAAGCAACAACAGCGCGTGACAGTGCTGAATCTGCTGTAGAAAAAGCAAAAGTTCACAAAAAAGAAGTTGAAAAATTAGAAAAAGCAATCAAAAAGCAAACTTCCCGCCTTGCTAAATTAGAAGAAAAAGAACAAAAGGAATATAACAAATACGACAAAAAAGCTCAAGACGGCATATATATAAACACTGAAAGAAACAACCAGATAGACTATTCCGACGGGGTCAACACAGGCAAAGAAAGACGTCTGTCTAGGAAAATGGAAAAGACAAATGATAAAACTCAACAAAATATTGCAAGACGTAACGCTTACAGCTCATCAGTAGATGAAAAAGCATTTATTGATAATGCACTTAGAAATAATCCGGCAGATTTCAAAGACACCGGCGGTTCTATGTATCGCAAGATTACAACTCCAAGCGGTCAACAATTATTCTATATGAATAACCAAATGATATCAGAAGAAGAATATGAAAAAATGCAAAAACAAGTACAAGGAACAGGAACTTAAACAATCCTTTACAAAGACTTTACAAATGAGTAAATATATATTAAAATGAAGAAGCAAGCAGTATTGCAGACAAAAAAGAACGGGAACCCCGTTCTTTTTTTCACTAAGTAGGGAAAGGTTAATAAAATGAAACAAGATATAAACAGGGCAGAAGTATTAAGCGCAATAACACCGCTTATTGAAAATACGGCAATGCGGTTTAACCTTATCCCTATTGAAATTGATTTTGCAAAAGAAAATCATCGCTGGTTTTTGCGGATTTTCTTGTACTCAAAAGACCACAGCATAACACTTGACGATTGTGAAAAAGTTACAAGAAGCCTTGAAGGATTTTTAGATGAGCTTATTCCGGTAAAATATTACCTTGAGGTTTCATCGCCGGGTCTGGAGCGCAAATTCAAGTCTGAAAAGGAATTTGTCATATTCAAAGGTAAAAGAATAAGTCTGAAACTGAAAGAGCCGCTATCCGGCGAAACAGAAAAAATATTCAAAGGCGAAATCCTTGACTACGATGTGAATGAAGGACTAACATTTTTCCGTTTTGATGACGGTTCGGAGTTAAAAATTCCAAAAGAAAACATTCAGTCCGCCAAATTGTATATTGATTAAAGATAATAACCGCCACACTGGCAGAAAGGTATAAAAATGATTAAAATCGGAGCAGGAAACTTAAACGAAGTTTTTGAAGAACTGGAAAGAGAAAAAGGTATATCAAAAGAGGTTGTCATTTCGTCTTTATGCGACGCTATGGTAGCAGCTTACAAAAAACACCTTAGAATAAAAGATATCGAAAACGTAGAAGCTTTTTTGGATGAACAATCAGGCGAAATCGGCATCTTCAAAGGCAAAACCGTTGTTGACAGCGTTGAAGATGAAGATAACGAAATCTCTTTAGCAGAAGCAAAAGAAATTGATGAAGACGTTGAACTTGGTGACGAAGTTAAACTCGAAGTTACACCTGAACAATTTGGCAGAATAGCAGCACAAGCCGCAAACCAGGTTTTAACTCAACGTATCAGAGAAGCTGAAAGAAACCTTGTTCTGAATGAATTCCTTGACAAAAAAGGCACACTCATCACCGGTATTATCCAAAAAGTTGATGACAGAAGAAATGTTATCGTAAATATCGGCAAAACTGATGCAATTATGCCTAGAAAAGAACAAATTCCGGGTGAATACTACAAACCGGGCAACAGAATAAGAGTATTTGTCTTAAACGTTAAAGAAACAACAAGACTTCCGCAAGTAATTGTTTCACACGGACACGCTGAAATTGTTAGAGAATTTTTTGAACTTGAAGTTCCTGAAATCGAAGACGGCATTGTTGAAATTAAATCAATTTCCCGTGAAGCCGGCTACAGAACCAAAATTGCGGTTTGGTCAAACGATCCGGAAGTGGATTCCGTTGGCGCTTGCATAGGACCAAGAGGAAGCAGAATTCAGACAATTGTCGGCGAACTAAAAAATGAAAAAATTGACATCGTCAGATACTCGCAAGACCCTGTTGAATACATTGTAAACGCACTATCTCCGGCAAGAGTTGTATCTGTCGATATTATGGCTGATGATGAGTATTGTCACGAAGCAATGGTTGTTGTACCTGATGACCAACTAAGTCTTGCTATCGGTCGTGAAGGTCAAAACGTAAGACTTGCACATAAATTAACCGGCTGGAAGATTGATATTAAATCAGTTTCTCAAATGGAAAAAGCAGAAGCTCAAAATATTAACAATTATGAGTACGAAGAAGAACAACCGGAAGCAGCAGATGTTGAAACAACAGAAGAAACTGATGAACTTGCAGATGAAATAGCAGAAGAAATGAACCAGCAAGCGCTTGATGAAACAGACATCGAGGAAGCCGGAATTTCAGAAGAAACAGAAGAGTAAAAATATTTACAATTCACTAATAACAAGAATTTGAGCCTGTGTTATTTATATAGGCTCAAATTTTTTGTAAAGCAATGTATTAATTCTTTAGAGCTAGGCTTTAAATTTCGTCGCTGATATCTTATAATATATATGGAGGATATCTTTTATTTACCGGAGGACAATAATATGAGAAATCGCTGGTACGAATTATCACCGGATGTTTGTATTGTAACCAGCAGGATTGAACTTGCAAAGGATGAGGATAGGACAAGATACGCAAAAATTATGCTTAATGAGCTTAGAAAAGCAGGTTATCAACCTAATAAGCAGATTTATTTAGATAGAGTTAGAACCTATCATATGCGAAGATGGTATGACAAAAACAGATATCTGTTTATGGCATTTGAATACCTTAAAGACTCAGATAGCAAAATTCAAGCCGAAGTGTCAGTAAATGTATTAAGATACATCAGACAAGAAAATGCTGCTTAAAACTACTTACACTAAGCCCTCTTTTAACGCCTTAACAGCAGCCTGAGTACGGTCATCAACAACTAATTTTTGAATAATATTGCAAACGTGTGCTTTTGCAGTATGTGATGAAATTGTCAAAGCTTCTGCAATTTCGTTGTTGGATTTTCCGTCCACAACAAGTTTTAAGACTTCGTATTCACGCTGTGTAAGATTAGAATGCTGCTGTCTGAACATTGCACGCGACATTTGCCGCTGCGGTACAAGTCCACAATTTTTGTCACGTAAAATCGGTACGGCTAACGGGTCAATCCACATTGCACCGTCTTTAATCGTTTGGATTATCATTTTTAAAATGTCTGTATTTATGTCTTTCATAACATAAGCACAGGCTCCAGATTGAAGCGATTCCAGAACTTCTTGTTCAGATAAATGCGATGTGAGGATAATAACTTTTGCATTTGTGTTAAGTTCCAAAATCTTTTTTGTTGCTTCAATCCCTGAAATATCCGGCAATCCGATATCCATTAGAGTTACATCAGGATGTGTTGTTTTAAATTTTTCGATTGCATCTTTGCCGCTGTAGGCTTCTGAGGTTACTTCTAATCCGTCTTGCTCCTCAAACAGTGATTTTAATCCCACTCTCATTAGTTTATGGTCTTCTACAAGAAGTAATTTTATTGATGAATTTAACATTTTTGTACTCCTTACGGGTTATTTTTCTTATTATATTAAGGTGTAAGTTTTCCCGTAAGTGTTTTTTGTTTATTTAGGGCGGGTATTATTTTTGTAAGTGAATTTTTAGTTTGAATTTGAGTTCGGATTTGAAGGGGTAAATGTAAAAATGGAGAAAAATCCTTACTTTATTCCGTTAAACGCGCACAGACCAAGATATTTTGCGGCATAGCCAAGGTCTTGTTCAATTTTAAGAAGTCTGTTATACTTGGCAACCCTTTCTCCGCGTGAAAGCGAACCTGTTTTTATAAGCCCGCTGTTCACCCCAACGGCTAAATCCGCAATAAAAGTGTCTTCTGTTTCACCGGAACGATGAGAAATCACGGTGGTGTAATTATTATTCCTTGAATAATTTATCGCATCCAAAGTCTCTGAGACCGTGCCAATCTGGTTTAATTTGACCAGGACAGAATTTGCACAATCTTCTTCTACACCTTTTTTAATCCGTTCAACATTTGTCACAAATAAATCATCTCCAACAAGCTGGCACCTGTTTTTCAGTCTGGTTGTAAGAATTTTCCAACCTTCCCAATCTTCCTGGCTCATTCCGTCTTCGATTGAAATAATAGGGTATTTGTCAACAATCGCTTCCAAGATTTCGACAAATTCCAGAGAGGAATATTCCCGATTGCCAACAATATATTTTTCATCTTGATAAAATTCACTTGAGGCAACATCAAGGCAAATTTTCACAACATCTGTTGAATATCCGGCAGCTTGAATTGCTTCAATAATAAGTTCTATTGCTTCAACATTACCTTGAATATTTGGTGCAAAACCGCCTTCGTCGCCAACTCCGGTTGAAAGCCCTTTTTTATTAAGAATTTTCTTTAGTGAGTGGAAAACTTCTGAGCCAATTTGCACAGCCTGAGAAAAAGTTTCTGCACCCACCGGAGCAATCATAAACTCTTGAAATTCAATATTATTATCTGCATGAACTCCGCCATTTAAAATATTCATCATTGGTACAGGCAAAGTAACCGCGTTTATTCCGCCTAAATACTTATACAACGGAAGATTATAACAATTCGCGCTGGCAGCAGCACACGCCATTGAAACACCTAAAATCGCATTTGCCCCAAGTTTGCTTTTATTCTTTGTTCCGTCAAGTTCAATCATAATGCTGTCAATTTCATATTGGTTTACA
>MOYD01000040.1 GCA_001899395.1 Candidatus Gastranaerophilales bacterium Zag_111
TTCTAAAATACTATAACAACAATTTTGCAGGTAGAAAAGATGTGTTTAATGTCATAGAGGAGTGTTTTCAGAAGGCAGTTACTGCATTAGTTTTAGCAGATGTAGATTTTATCATGTTGCTTGAAAGCCTTGAACAGTTAAAAAATGATAAGATATATAAATTTTTGTCTGAAGAAAAGAGAAAAATTTTAGACAATTGTAAGAATTCAGTTAAGCAAGTAATTGATGAGGAGGATAGGATTCTGAATATTATTTTAAATTCTTTTCCGGAGTAAATTATTTAATATCCGTACAATTCATGAGAGTTGAGGTATTCTCGAACTGCGTTTAGGGAGGATTGGACAATACGGGTTACGCGTGATGGGGATAAACCAATTTGTGTTGCTATATCTTTAACCTGCATGTTTCTGTAGAACCTGTATTCAACAACGGTTCTTTCTTTTGGTGGTAATTTTGATATTGCAGTTCTAATCATTTTACCCATTTCCGTAAGTTCAGCATTTTCATCCGGCATGGCATGTGGGTCTTTTACAAAGTCAAATGGCGAATCATTATCACTTGCAGCAGCCGCTAAACCGTCGATAGACAGGATTGTTTCGTAAATAGCTTCACGAATTTTAGCCTGTTTCATATCCATGCCTTCTACTGCTTCATCATCGTCGTATTCATCTTCTGCTTTGTGTTTGAGTGAATACCATTTATATCTTATTCTTAGTTCGTTTCGGATTGCCCAGCGTACAGCGGTTGCAATGTAGGCAGAATTGTATTTTTCAAGTTGTTCCGGGGTTTTGTTTTTAACCATGACTTGAATTGCGATAATTCCTATAGACAGCAGTTCTTCGTATTCTACCATATGTGATGGAATACGTCTATGTTCTACTCGTGCAACTTTTTGTACGATATCTATATAATGTTGTAAATTCTTTTTATCTTCGTTTGCCATAGTTTTACACATCAATAATACTACAAGTTATTAATTTCGCGGTCGTTTATTTGAAGGATTTTTCATTTTGTATACGAACATCAAAATTTCAGCCACAGCCTTGTATAATTCCGGCGGAATGGACTGGTTAATGTCAACCATTCTGAATAAAGCCCTTGCGACCGGCGGGTTTTCAATAACAGGAACGTTGTGTTCTTTTGCAATGTTGATAATTTTTTTTGCAATAAGCTCTGTTCCTTTTGCAATAAGCATTGGCGAATCCATTTCTTGTGCAACATATTTAAGCGCGCAAGCAACATGAGTTGGGTTTGTTACTACAAAGTCTGCTGTCGGAACCGCGTCCATTGCACCTTGCTGTAGCATTTGCATACGACGCTGGCGCAAAGCTGCTTTGACGTTTGGGTCACCTTCTGAGTTTTTATATTCGTCTTTTATTTCTTTAAATGACATTTTCTGGTCTTTCAAGAATTTCCACTTTGTAACCCCGTAATCTGCTGCTGCAATAACCAAAAACGCAATGCAGGCTTTGAATATGAATTCTGTAATAAGTTTCCCAAACTCTATCATAACCGCAAAGTTGTTATCAACCGCAGCCAGCATCAGGATTGATTCAATGTGGTCTTTGTAAACCATCCAGCCAATGTAGCCAAGGATTACGACTTTTACTATATTTTTGAACAGTTCAAAAAGCGTTTTGATTGACATGATGTTTTTGAAATATTTTGTCGGGTTCAGTTTGTCTAACTTAGGCATCAACGGTGCAACTGCAACCAGCGGACCTACTTGAATAAAATCCGCTAATACTGCAACAAGCCATGCAATCGCAAGAATAGGACCAATAATTAAAGCAGTTCCTTTGATTGCGACAATGAGGATGTATGTGTAACCGATTTTGTCAACATGCGCATTTGGAATTTGCTCATAAAGAAGTGTAAACACTTGAACAATTTGATCCCATATAAAAGGCGCTAAACCAAAAATTACAGAGAATAAAACAAGCAAAGAAACTGCGGTTGAAAAGTCTTTTGACTTAACAACCTGTCCTTCTTTTCTGGCCTGTTCCAGCTTCCTGGGGGTGGCGTCAAATTGCTTATCTTCATCACCCATTTGAGATAGTTCCTTTTATAAATATTATATCATGATAATACTTATCTTTCTGATTTTGTCATGTGATTGTACCTGTATTTTGTCCAAAGTCTTGTAATTGCGGTTAATGTAAAGCCCATTACAGCAAGTCCAAACACGTATGGAACCCCTGTAATTACAGACTTTTGTTTGATAAGTCTTGACAGCTCTTTTTCATAAGAGGTGTTGTTTTTGGCGGATAGATTTTGAGCGATTTTTGGAAGGTCAGCTCTTGAAGGAACATTTATTACTCCGTTTGCATCTTTTTTAATAAGTTCAGGGAATTTGCCTTTCTTTGCTAAAATCTTTTTAAACCCTGCATCAAGTATTGAGGAACCGAAGATTGTGTATAAAACAACAAGCGGAACTCTTGTCCAGACTTCGTAAAAATCGAGTTTGCCTCTGTCTTTTGCGGCATTTGAATAGCCAAACAAGCCGGTTGTACAAATTACGGCAAGCTGTCCTTTGCTAAGCGCCAGTTTGCCGTTGCGGTTCAGAAAATCAAGTTTTAAATATTCTTTTAAGAAGTTATCAACTCCGCGGGAATTAACGCCTGTCTTATGCAGAAGATTAGAAATCTTCTGTCCCGGTTCAAGCAAATATTCTGAAAACTTGACAAGCGCGTTTGATTTATGTCCTTTTGCCGCAAGCGCTAAACCTGCTGCAATTCCAGCTGCTGATAAAATACCTGCTTTTTTAAGTTCTTTTTTTGCGTGTGTTTCAACTTTGTTTTGCTGTGCTGTGTCTTCTTTTTTGTCTTTGTTTAAATTTGCAATATTGTTAAAATCGCTTACTTTAAACACTTTTAGCGTAAACAAATTTTTTGCAAAACTCAAAGCATATTCTAAAACCGGAACTGCAAGGCATGCTGCAACAATTCCGGCTTTGCTTGTAATAATCCTGTTTTTGAGTGCTTTATCAAGTTTTGAATTTTTTAATTCATCTAGTGATTTTGGAAGATTTTTGTCGATTTCTGAGCGTAAATTTTTAGGTGACGTGGATTTAAAAAGTCTGTTGCGGTAAAGATGTTCACCAAAAAACGGTGCAGCAAAATAGAATAGTCCGGATTCTACAAATTCAAGAAACGAAAATTCCCAAAAATCTGCTTTACTTCTTGATAGTGCTGATTTTGGTAGCCAATTGGTAGTTGTATCCTGGATAAATCTTGTAACAGAAAGGTTTTCTTGCGATTTTACAAACCCGTCTAAAAATCTGACACCGCCGCTTAACCCAACGCCCTTAAAAGAAGTCTGTGCCGGTTTTTTATATTGAAATTTTACGTCTGAATTTTTTATTGATTGTATCATTTTTTATTTTTCCCCTTACTAATTAAAATCTGTGCATTAAAAAAGCCGCCTTTTTCAAGGCGGCTAAATTGTTGTTTATCTTTTAATTAACGCATTCGACTTGCACAACAATGACCACCTTGACTAAGGCTTTGCATCATCATCATTTGCATCATCATTGTAGTGTTGTTTTTCATTAAAGTTTTTCCTTTTTTCCTTATCCTAATATAATAATTTTCAATTGTCAATCCTGTCATAACCTTTTGCGGTCAATCTGTATCCAACATCAAGAATACTGTACTCTCCGCCAACACAATAAACAAAACCGAACGGATATTTTGTCGAAAAAGATTCAATCAGACCTTCATCTGCAAGCAGCAATATATGCCCCATAAATTTTCGCTCCAGGTCTTTGCCTTTTATGTTTAATTTTTTCATCAATGTATGTGAATTAACAACATAATCTGTTTCACTTTCCATTGTAACCAAAATTTTTCTTAAAAATTCTTTATCAACTTTCATAATTACCTCAAAATTTAAAACTAAACAGCAGCCTCAACTTTTGCAAACTGTGACTCATAAAGGTGTTTATAAATCCCGTCTGTTATATTTATAAGTTCTTTATGGTTGCCAATTTCAACAAGTTCACCGTTTTTGATAACTGCAATTCTATCTGCATTCTGAACGGTTGTCAACCTGTGGGCAATAACAAAAACTGTACGGTCTTTCATAAGATTTTCAATTGCTTGTTGTACGATTTTTTCAGCTTCGTTGTCTAAAGCACTTGTAGCTTCATCCAAAATCAAAATAGGTGCGTCTTTCAGAAATGCTCTTGCAATACCAATTCTTTGTTTTTGACCGCCTGATAAAAGTACGCCGCGTTCGCCGATATTTGTATCAAGCCCTTTTTCTAATGAATTGATAAAATCTTCCAGATAAGAATCTTTTATTGCTTCTTTAAGCTGTGCTTCTGTTGCATTTAGATTACCAAGCATGATATTATCTCTTATTGTGCCTGAAAATAAGAAATTATCCTGAAATACCACTGAAATATTATTTCTTAATGATTCAAGCGACAAATCACGCACATCAACTCCGTCAATTAATATGCTGCCGGATTTTATGTCATAAAACCGCGGAATAAGGTTTACTATCGTACTTTTTCCGCCGCCTGAGTTTCCAACAAGCGCAAAGGTTTCACCTTTTTTTACAGTGAATGAAACATCTTTTAATACAGGTTTGTTTTTCTTGTATTCAAATTTAACATTCTTAAACTCAATGCTGTCGTAAAGTCCTGTTAATTTTTTAGCATTTTCTTTATCTCTTATTGCGGGAATTGCGTCTAACTGCTTAACTATACGCTCAAGCGCCAGCAAGGCATTTTGCATGTTTTTTGCGTTGTTGCCAAGAAGTTTAATCGGAGTATAAAGCATAATAAGCGCGGTGATAAATGAAACAAAGTTACCGCTTGTAATCACACCTTTAACAATCATATAGCTGCCTAAGCCAATAACCGCCGCGATTCCAACTGATACCATTATGTGCATCATTGGTGATAACCAGCCGGTTTTTTGGGTAATTTTCATGCCAAGGTGGAAAACATTTTCCAAATCTTTATCAAATAATTTACTTTGATGTTCGTATAAATTGTATGCCGTAACAACCTTGTTTCCTGCAAAAGCTTCATTGTAAGCAGTGATAATTCTACCGCCCGCGGATTCTGATTTATCAGTGATTGATTTAATAAGTGCTCTCATTTTAGTAAGCGGAATAACTGCACAAATTAACACGACAATTGCAATAATTGCCAATTGCCAGGAGTTATACAGTAAAACGCAAACCAGAGAAAATGATGAAAATACTCTGGAAATTCCTGTTTTTAGGTTATTTAAAAGGCTGTTGCAAGCTGTATTTGCGTCGTTGTTAAACCAGCGCATAATATCGCCGGAGGTTTTTGTATCAAAAAATGTTGCATCTTTGTGCATTAATTTGTTATACAAAGTCTTTTTCAAGTCGTTTGTAACCTTGCCGCCAACCCATGCGTTCATATAAGTTGACAGATAGTTTAGCAAACCTTGTGTTGAAGTAAACGCAACAATCAAAATCGGGATATACCAGGGTGATTGAACTGTTTTGTCAACCATGACAATATCCATATATGGTTTCAAAGACAGTGCAATCACCGCATCAAGTGATCCAATAGGGATTGCAAGTCCTAATGCCAAAAGCGTTCTAAACCAATATTTTTTAAAATACGGAATGACTTTTGCATAGTTTTTCATCACGCCGTCTTTGTCAAACTTTGAAATTATATTTGTTAAATTTTCTTTTATTGTCATGATTATACCAATTTTTCTGTCAATTTTTTTTCCCAATTGTAAGCGCTTGTTATACTGTCTGCCAATGATTTTTCGGGGTTCCAGCCAAGTTCTTTTTTTGCTTTTTTATTATCGGCAATAAGTTTAGCAGGGTCACCGTCTCTTCTTGATTTTACAACAACCGGAATTTGTTTTCCAGTAACTTCTTCACAACTTCTAAAAACTTCTTTTACACTGTTGCCTTCTGTTGTGCCAAGGTTAAAATAGTTTGTCTTTCCGCCATTTTCCAGATATTTTAATGCAAGAACATGAGCGCATGCCAAGTCTTCCACATTTATATAGTCCCTGACACAAGTTCCGTCTTTTGTGTCGTAATCTTCTCCATACATTTCAAAAGTTTTACCGCCTGAGAAGGTTGATTTTAGGATGTTTGGGATTAAATGCGTTTCCGGTTCATGCCATTCGCCAACGCGCGATAATTTGTCGGCGCCGGCTACGTTAAAATATCTTAGTCTTATGCTTTTTAAACCGTATGCTAAATCGTAATCGTCCATGATATTTTCAATCATAAGTTTTGTTTTGCCGTAAGTATTTATAGGAATTTGCGGGTGTTCTTCATCTATCGGAACATAAGACGGCTCGCCGTAAGTTGCGGCAGTTGAAGAAAAGACAATTTTTTTAACATCATAGTCAATCATTGCATTTAGAAGGTTCAACGTACCGTAAACGTTATTTATATAATATTTTCGCGGATTTTTAACGGATTCTGCTACTTGTGAATATGCCGCAAAATGAATTACCGCATCTATTTTATATTTTTCAAAAACCGATTTTATGTCATTAGGATTTTTTAAATCACCTTTGATAAAATCAACAACTCGTCCTGTTGCCTTGATATTTTGCAAAGTCTCAACAGTTTGCATATGCCCGAGTTCCAGACTGTCAAAAATCACAACATCATATCCTGCTTCAATCAGCGCAATAACATTATGACTTCCGATATATCCGGCTCCGCCTGTTACTAAAATCATTATAAAATCCCCTCAAATACTTCCAATGCTCTTAATATTGCTTTGTCCATGTCGTAATATTTGTAATCCCCAAGCCTGCCAAGGAAATACACATTCTCAAGTTTTTTTGCTTCGTCTAAATATTTTTGATAAAGTTCAGTATTTTCATCCTTTGGAATTGGGTAATATCTTTCGTTTCTGCCGGGTTCAAATGCTTCTGAGTATTCTTTTGCAATAACTGTTTTGTCTGATACATCACCAAGGTAGTATTTATATTCGTGAATTCTTGTAAAATCGTAGTTACAAGGGTAGTTCACACAAGCACTTGACTGATAAAATTTGCGGTTGTGAGTTTCGAGTTTAAAATTAACGCTTCTGTAAGGCAGTTGTCCAAATTTGTAGTCAAAGAATTCATCAATCGAGCCTGTATAAAAAATTCGTTTGAATTTTTCGTTTTTATACTGGCTAAAATCAACGCCAAGCTCAACTTTTATCTTGTCATTATTGAGCATGTTTTCAACAAGTTTTGTGTACCCTTCAAGCGGAATTCCCTGATATTTATCCTGAAAATATCTGTTATCCTTGCTTAAATACACCGGAACTCTTGCGGTTACGGCTCCGTCAACCTCTTCAGGTTTTACTTCCCACTGTTTTGTTGTGTAATGAAGAAAAATTTTTTCATAAACATACTTTGCAAGAAATTTTAAATCGTCATCATCCTGTTTTTGAAACTCCAAAACCGGAACTTTTGTATTTATCTCAAAAATATCCAGTAATTTTTGTTCTAACCTTTTTGCAAAACTTGTTGGGAAAACATCATACAAAGTGTTAAAATTAAACGGAATATGAGTTTCAATGCCGTCTAAAACGCCTATAACTTTGTGCATGTAAGTATTAAAGTCAGTAAATTGTTTTAAGTATTTCCAAACTTTTTCATTATTTGTATGGAAAATATGTGAACCGTATTTGTGAACCATTATACCGTTTTCGTCACGGTAATCATAACAATTACCGGCAATATGAGTTTTTTTATCTATCACAAGGACTTCTTCATTAAGGTTTTGCGCTAATAAATTAGCTATTACAGCTCCTGACACGCCGGCGCCGACAACTAAATTAACATCCTTAAACTCCATACTGCTCCTTCCAATGCGGTCTTCTGATACCTAAACGTACAAGTTTTCTGTAAAGTTTTGTTCTTGACTGAAAAATATCAAAGCGTTTTTTGTTTGTTTCGTCATAAACTACCGGAACTTCTTTAACCTTTAAGCCTTGAGTTTTGCGGTATTCAACATAAACGGTAAACAATCTTTCTGATAAAAATCCGTAAACGCGTTTTTGAAATTCATTGCGAGTTTCAACATCGGCTTGGATTTCCGCTTCCAGTGAAAACAAAATATCAAACAGCCATGACGCATAGTCGTTTACAAATTCTTTTGATGCTATAAACATATTATACAAATATAGCTCATTTTTGTTCTTTAAAACATCGACAGTTGTCGGATAGATTTGCGGATATTTTTGTTCTATGAGTTCAAGGCATTTGTCTAAATCTGTTATAAAATGATGTTTTTTATAGTGGTCATAGAGATTTTTGTTTTTTTGAACTATACGTTTCATTGGTAAGACTAAATCATACTGTGACAAAATCGCATTTACAGTATTTTTGTTAAGCAAAAATAAATTAGCCGCATGGTCAGGAAATCCGTGGAACCATCGCTTTGTACCACATGATAAATCAAAAAGTCTTCTGTAGTGCATTAAACCTTTGTAATCAGCATTTGAGTTTTTCCATAGATGATAGAGTGCTGTCAATTCGCAATAATTTTTGTTTTTTGCAGAAATATTATCACCGGTATTATCTTTAGCAATGCCTAAATCAATTTTGCTTAGTGCCGCTCCAACTTGAATTGGGGACAGTATATCGTTTTTAAGATAATTTTTTGATTGTTTATGGTAACAGATGTTTATATCAACTGGTTTGTATTGTTGTTTTTCAAACGAAGACGGATACGGAAACATTGTGTTTAAAAATTCTTTCATTGCAACACGGTCATCATCTGTTGTTTTTAGGCTGTCATTTATGCAAAATAGACAAGGTGTATTTTTTTCAAGCTTTTTTAATTTTGCTTTAGTAAGCCCGAACATGACAGAATCCTGTGGTTTTTCGATAAAAAAGTTATGTAATTTTGTACAGAAATCGTCTACTATTTTATACGTGCCAAGTTTGTTTGCAACAGAGTAAAAACCAAAAATTGAGCGCTGTATACATTCTTTTTCTCGGAATTGTTGGTGTGCAGTTTCTTCAAACCCTTGGCGGAATTCTTCATAACACTTTTCCATGTCTGATTTTCTGTATGCGTCAATATTATGGTGTGGAAAATATGGACAAGACTTGCCGTAGCGCTCTTTTATCATTTTATAAGCGCTGGAGACCATATAACCGTAGAGATGTCTGTATGGTTTATTTATAAGTTTGCGTTTTGAAAATCTAAATATCGGTTCGCCTGTTTTGCTGTCAAAAAAGAATTCAGGGCTAACCGGTTGACCAAATAACATATCATCATTAGCAAACAGAAAATGTTCGCCAAGTTCCGGAATTTTATGCAATGCGGTTTCAATTGCACTTGCGTTAAATGTTGGAAGACAATCTTTTGGAAGAATTTGCGTGTGGTCTATTATTCGGATTTTAGGATTAGTCACATCAAGCCATTTTGGTACCTGAGAATCCGTTACGATAAAAATATTCCTTATCCACGGTGCATATTTTTCTAAAGAACGCAGTGAATATTTTAATTCGTCATTATTAATAAATCTGCAATCGCTTGTTGAATCGTTATCCAGCGGTTTTCCGTAACTTTTTAACAGGGCATTTTTCTTTTCTTTCCAAACCTTGTCAGACGCATCACACCATAAATAAACGATATCTATTGGGAATTTTTTAAAATAATTTTCACTCATAACTCAAAAAAATTTTTTTGCAACCTAGCCATATAGGCACTTTACACTTATATTGATTTATTTCATTATTAATTATAGAGTGTGAAATGACTAATTCAACCTAAAAATAAGAAATATTAAGCGCGTTTCAAGTCCTTCCACTCAACGGAAATTTCCTATATACTTAACTAACATATGTTGGAGTAAGAGAGGTTGATGTTAAAAGAAGCATTTGGAATAAATTTGAAAAAGTTAAGAAAACTAAAAGGAATTACGCAAGAAGAGCTTTCTGAACAAATAGGAATGAACGCAAGACAGATTTCTAAACTTGAAACGGGCAGTCATTTCCCAAGTGTCAAAAATTTGGAGAAAATATGTATGGCACTGGGGGTTCAACCGTGGGAACTGTTCAGTTTTGATATGGAGGGCTGTCCTATATCTGTATGTAGTGAAATTCCATACTCAGACAAACTCATCCAAAATTTTTCAAACGATAAATCCGTATATGAATTTTTTCAACTGGCAGTTGGCGCGCTGCAAAACAATCAAGACCTCGAAAAATTGGAAGCTTTACTATCAGGAATAAAACTTGCCCGTTCATCTCCAGATACGGCAAGCACGATTTCTGCTATGCCAAATTCTGAATTGTAAGTGCTAAGGCTAATTCCCCTCACGTTGATATGCCCATGCAGAGTGGTTGTGAATGCTTTCAAATGCTTCGCAGTCAACTTCAAATGAAGTTATAACAGGGTGATTGCGCAATTTTACAACAACTTCGCGAAGGACATCTTCGACAAATCGCGGATTGTTCCATGCTTTTTCTGTAACAAATTTCTCGTCTTGGCGTTTTAATAGTGAATAAACCTGGCATGATGCACAACTTTCAATAAGTTCAATCAAGTCTTCAAGCCAAACTTGCTGAGTTTCATCGTATGAGACTTTTACGGAAATCCTTGCTCGTTGATTATGCGCGCCATAATCAGAAATTTCTTTTGAGCATGGACAAAGCGTTGTGACAGGAACTTTTACACCAAGGATAAATTTATAATTTTCGTTATCAATTTTGCCCTCAAACGAACAGTCGTAGCACATTGGGGCGGTAAGTTTTGTGACCGGTGATTTTTTATCAATAAAGTATTTGAAATTAAATTCCAGTTCGCCGCTTTGGGCATGGAGTTTTTTTATAATTTTTTCCAAGCAGCCTTTGATATCGACACCTAAAAGGTTTTTTGTTCGCCATTCATTCAGAACTTCGACAAACCTGCTCATATGCGTTCCCTTGTAAGCACGAGGAAGCGACACGCAAACACGCGCGGTTGCATAAACAACTTTGTCTGATTTATTTTTGCGCTGAATTGTTAGGGGAAGTTCAATATGTTTAATCCCAACTTTTTGAATATCTACATTTCTGGTATCTTGTGTGTTTTGTACGTCTTTCATAAGCTATTTGTCCTAATTCTGGTTAGAGTAAGGTGTTAGTTTTTGTATTTTCTTTTACTTGAGAATTCAAGGTTTTACGTAGAAGTAACGGTGTATTTCAGTCAGATGCAAATGCCATGAAAATTAGATTAAATTTTTTCATTAGCAAGTTCCTCCTTAGCTCTTCTCCATAATTTGTCAAATTCCTCAAGTGAATAATCATTCAATGGTTTAACAGAAAGTTCTTCCATTTTTCGGAAACGTTTTTCAAATTTTTTGTTGGCTTTTAGGAGAGCTTGTTCGGCGTCGATTTTGTTCCAGCGGGCAAGGTTTACCACTGCAAACAGAATGTCGCCAAACTCATCTTCCATATGGGCTTTGTCACCTTCTTGTTTTGCTTGTTTGAACTCTTCAAATTCTGACATTATACAGTCGTATAATGAATTTTCATCCGGCCACTCAAAACCTGTTTTTACTGCACGTTTTGAAATTTTTTGTGCTGCAATAAGTGCTGCTTGAGCGCGTGATAGTCCGTCCATTGCAGATTTTCGTTCGGTTTTTTCTTCTGCTTTTAATTTATCCCACGTTTTTAAAACTTCGTCCGGGTCATCAATGTGTGCAGTTCCAAACACATGCGGATGACGGTGGATGAGTTTGTCTTTCAGCTCTTTTGCAACGTCTTCAATGTCAAATTCCCCTTCTTCCTTTGCAATTTGCGAATGGAGCAGAACTTGCAAAAGTACATCTCCAAGTTCTTCTTTCAAATGTGGCATGTCATTGTCATCAATCGCGTCGACTGCTTCGTAAGCTTCTTCAAGCATATTAGGTCTTAGTGACGCGTGAGTTTGTTCTCTGTCCCATGGACATCCGCCCGGGGCGCGCAATCTTCTTATTACTTCAATTAGTTCTTCCAAATTCTTATAATCCATATTCATATTTTAACACAAATCATTCAAAAGGTGGATTGATAAAAAAAATAGTATGATAGACTAAGATGTGTGGATAGTCAATATGAGGTTTAAACATGACAGCAATAGAAAAAATCAATCAGTTAAGCCATCGTATTTTTAATACGAGCGTAACAGAACAAAGTGTTGCAAGGACATCTAATCCGTTTGCAGCATCAAATTTTCAGAAAAATATCTTAACAGAAGATGTTTTTGAATCAAGTGACAAAAAGAAAAATGACAATGTAAACTTTACAGGTAATTTAACTGCAAGCTCAAAGAGAATATATTCTACTTTTGTAGGTTCAATTAATGATTTTGGTAACAGATTTTACGAAGGTCTTGAAACAATCAAACAATTTGGTATGAGAATGAAAGACCATGTTGTAAATGCTTGGAACAAAATTCATGAACTTGGCAACAAAGAAGTAACTTTAGACGGAGCAAAAGAAGTTCTTTCAAGAGACTTTACATCATTCTTTGTAAACCATAATCAAAGAGAGATTTCAAAAATGTCAAAAATGGATCCTCACGGTGAGGTTAAGCCAATGTTAGTAGATGCACTTTCAGCACTGGAAGCTGATATGGCAATGGCAGCATAAGGAGGATTGAATGAATAACAATTTTAAAAATAACAAAAACTTTTCTAAAGTAAGCAACATAATTGAATCACTGACAATTAATCCTAATCCGGATTCAATCCAGGTTTTAGAAGAGATTGGTACAAATTCTTCAATTGACGAAGTAAGAGAACTAACCTCCCGTGCACTTGTAAAAAGAAATGAACACGATTCACTTTCTGTTGTAATTGCAAACCGCGGCAAAGGGATTAATGACATGTCAACAGTTGTTGCAATGAGCACAATCAATGAGTTGTTGTCATTAGAAAATAAAGAAGAAGCAATGAGAGTTCTTGAAAATACAATTTCATCAGAAGGTTTTGATGAAGAAGTAAAAGAAAACGCTCGTTCAGTAAAAGCTCTAATGGCATTGAGCTA
Source organism: Candidatus Gastranaerophilales bacterium Zag_111 (assembly GCA_001899395.1). Taxonomy (GTDB): domain Bacteria; phylum Cyanobacteriota; class Vampirovibrionia; order Gastranaerophilales; family Gastranaerophilaceae; genus Zag111. The sequence goes on from MOYD01000040.1 coordinate 12,987, forward strand.
ATTTATAAAAATAATACTTAAAAAGAAGCTGAATTTTTCAGCTTCTTTTTTTATAACTTTCTTTACAAATTTAGCAAAATATGCTAAACTTGTTTTGTACAAAATAAAAGGAGAGTTTGATATGTTAAAATTCAATCATAGCTTGAAAAACGGGGGGGGGGGCACCGTTAAAGCTCTCCAGTAAAGGTTTTTGCGGGTTTACACTTGCAGAAGTTTTGATAACGCTTGGTGTTATCGGTGTAGTTGCCGCGATTACAATTCCGGGTCTGATAACAAAGTATCGACGTTCAGTGGTTGAAGGAAAGTTGAAGAAATTTTACTCCACTATTAATCAAGCTGTTCGTTTATCAATTTATGAGAATGAGGATATTCCGTATATGGAGACCTCTGGAACAACCGGTCAGGAGTATGGAGATAAAATTCTTACTTGGTATACAACATATATTCTGAAATATATGCAGGGTCTAACAGCAGACAAAGTTCAAGGTTCTAACTCTTATATAAAAGCGAGTTTTAATGATGGCAGCGGGTTTGTTAGTTATATGGCTGATACGGCTTCCAATCAGTTGTGGATTTTTTACTGTCTTGATGCTTATGATAAATCCTGCGCACCAGAAAGTTTTGACGGTAAAAACACATTTCTTTTCATCTATAACCCTAAAACAAAAAGCTTTGAAACCGGTTGGAACGGAGCTAGTCGTTCAAACTGCAAAGCTTCATGTTACTCTTCTATCAAAGGTAATAGACATGGTTGTTCTGAATTAATCAAACAAAACGGCTGGAAAATTCCCAATGACTATAAATGGATTAAATAATGTCGTATAGATAAAGGATATCCTTTGATTTTGTTTGGAGTATCATAATTTTATGGATACTTATGCACACAACGAGGAAGATAAAGAGTTAAAGTCAATCGGGTTGGAATTGATGTTTATGACCCCTGAAAAATGCTCATCAACAGAAGGGATTACGGCTGTTGAACTGGCAAAACTTGTTAAACTTCCTGTTGACACTGTCAAAAAAAAGCTCAATATTTTAAAAGAAAAAGAACTTGTTAAGGTGAAAGGGATTAGCCCTAAATACTGGAAGTTTAACGAATATAACTTTCAGCGAATGGATGAGGACGATGAAACTTTTATGCTTTTGTGCAGCTTTGATGACGTTGATTTTGACAAGTATTTTTCATACTAAATACAAAGTTTGGAGTATGTAAAATAAAGTTTATCCATGTTATTATAGATATGAGAATAAAGGAGCAATATGGCATCAAGTACTAATCAGATGTTAAAACCGTTGACTACTTGCATAAATAATGCAGGTAATTTAGAAATTGGCGGCTGTGAGTTGACAAAGTTGGCAGAACTTTACGGAACGCCGTTGTATGTGCTTGATGAAAAAACTATCCGCTCTGTTTGTAACGATTATAAAAAAGCTTTTGAGAAATATCCTCATATTCATATGATGTACGCGTCAAAAGCTTTATGCACAAGCGCGCTTACAAGAATTCTTGATGAAGAGGGTTTTGGGTTTGACACGGTCTCAGCAGGTGAAATTTATACTGTTTATAAGTCCGGTGTTGATATGCGCCATGTGCTTTTCAACGGTAATAACAAGTCTTTTGAAGAAATTTCAATGGCACTTGAATTAGGCGTTGGCAGAATTTCAGTTGACAATTTTTATGAACTTGAATTAATCTCAAAAGCCGCGCAAACAAAAGACAAAACTGTGGATATTTTGCTAAGAATTACCCCGGGAATTGAATGTCATACGCATGAATACATTCAAACCGGACATTTGGATTCAAAATTCGGGTTTGACCTCACACAAATTGATGAAGCGGTTGAACTTATTCAAAACAAATACAAAAACATTAGACTGCACGGTCTTCATGCACATATCGGGTCGCAGATTTTTGAAACAGGAATTTATCCTGATGAAATCGAAATTCTTGCAAAAGAAATCGCAAGACTTGATGAAAAATTCGGGCTAAAACTCAATGAAATCAATATTGGCGGCGGTTTAGGCGTTAAATATACGCAAGATGACTTGCCTCCTTCAACCTATGAAGTTGGTGAACTTGTTATCAATAAATTAAACGAGGTTATTGAAAAATATAATATCGAACCGCCGGTGGTCTTTTTAGAACCCGGCAGAAGCATAATTTCTACCGCCGGCGTGACTTTGTACACAGTTGGCAGCTCAAAACAAGTTCCGCACGGAACAAAGTATGTTGCACTTGATGGCGGAATGGCTGACAATCCACGCCCGTCAATGTATCAGGCACAGTATGTGGCTGAGGTTGCAAATAAAAAACAAACTGAAACTAAAGAAGTTGTAACACTTGCCGGAAGATACTGTGAGTCAGGTGATATTTTGATTAAAGATATTGAACTTCCTGAACTTAGCACAGGCGATGTAATTTGTGTTTATAACACCGGAGCTTACAATTACTCAATGGCATCAAATTATAACAGAGTTCAAAAACCGGCAATGGTGCTTGTAAATGACGGTAAAGCAGAACTGATAATAGAACGTGAAAATTTAGATGATTTAATTGCGCACGATATAATTCCTGATAGGTTGAAAAAATGATTGACGACATTTTAATGCTTTTTCAAAATTTCATAGGTAACTGGCATCTATACATCAAAGATACTTTTGGCTGGAAAAATATCCTTGAAGTTTGTATCATTGCAGCAATTTTGATTGTTTTTTATCAAAAATTTATCAAAAATACGCATTCTGAAAAATTTGTCAAAGGCGCATTTGTACTGGTGTTTTTGTGGATTTTCAGTGAGATTTTGATTGCACTTGATTTAACAATATTGGGTGTATTTTTACGTTCAATAGTTATGTTGATTGCCTTGAGTTTAATCGTTATTTTTCAGCCTGAATTGAGACGGTTTTTGGGCTATCTTGGACAGATTGACTTTTTTAAGAAGTTATTTGAAAACGAAAAAAATAAAAATTCAGGAAAATCAATTGATGTTATAAAAGAAATTATTGAGGCGGTTAAGTATCTTTCAAAATCTCATACAGGAGCGTTGATTGTTTTTCAGAACGATTTGAGTAACACTTATCATGATGTTGGAACGATTTTGAATGCAGATGTTTCAACAGAATTGCTTTTGACAATATTTCACGTAAATACACCGCTTCACGATGGTGCGGTTGTAATAAGCGGTGATAAAATTATTTCAGCAGGCGTTCTTTTGCCGTTGACTGATGATCCGAAACTTAGCTGGAAATACGGAACCCGTCACAGGGCGGCGATTGGTATGACAGAATCCAGTAATGCTGCATGTATTGTGGTTTCAGAAGAGACAGGCGATGTTTCTATTACTCTTGACGGTTCTTTGAAAAAATATGATGATATTCCAACTCTTAAAGCTGATTTAGAAAATATTCTTGGCTATAAAAAATCAGAAGAAGAAGAGAAAAAATCAATATTTAACCTTGAGAACTTAATCACTATAAAGAAAGACAGAAAATAATGACAACACCTGCAGAACAACAAAAAAAACTTTCATTTACAAGGCTTTTAAAAAATTTCATCTTTATATCGCTTGGTGCAGTCATTGCAGCATACGCACTGGAAGCTTTTTTAGTTCCAAACAACGTAATTGATGGCGGGATTATTGGTATTTCAATGATTATAAGTCATGTCACCAAGTTTAATTTAGGTTTGCTGGTAATTATTTTGAACGCTCCGTTTATCATTCTTGCGTTTAAGAAAATGGGGAAACTTTTTGTTTTTCAAACTGCTTATGCAAACATTATACTTGCGCTTGCATTGAACTTTTTTCATGAGTATAAAGTTACGGGCGATATACTTCTGGCAACAGTTTTTGGCGGTATAATTCTTGGTACAGGTGTTGGACTTATCCTGAAAAATACGGCGTCACTTGACGGCACAGAAATCCTTTCACTTCTTGTGTCAAAGAAATTTGGATTTTCTGTTGGTGAATTTATTATGGGGATAAACTTGTTTATCTACCTTGTTGCCGGTAAAGTCTTTGGCTGGGAAAGCGCGATGTATTCGATTTTGACATATTTTATCGCCTCAAAAGTTATTGATATTGTAATGGAAGGTCTGAACAGTTCAAAATCAGTCCGTATTATAAGCGATGATGCCGGAGCAATCGGTAATGCTTTGATTGAAAGACTTGACATAAGTGTTACTTATCTCAAAGGTATTGGTGGATATTCCGGACAGGACAAGGACATAATTTATTGTGTTATCTCACGTCTCGAACTTCCAAAAATGCTCGAAATCATAAAAGAAATTGACCCAAAAGCTTTTGTATCAGTATTTGATGTTCAAGAAGTTTATGGCGGCAGGTTCAGGAAAAAGATTGATAAAATTTAATATCTGGACAATTTTTTAAAAATATTATATACTTTATTATAATAGAGAAAAGGAAGAAGAAGATGGCTAAACACAGTGATACAGTTCCTATAGAGGTTACAATATTAACAGCAGATCATGATATTAAAGGTGTTGTTCACGTTTCAAAATACACTAATACAAACCGCGAATTAACAGACTTGTTAAACGATAAAGAAAGACGTTTTCTTGCCGTAACTAACGCTGAAATCTATCCTCGTACAGGAAACCAATCACCAAGAAGATACAACTTCCTTGAAATCCATATGGATTATGTTTTAATGGTTCACCCGACATCACAAGCAGTATTTAAAGACTCAGGCAAAACCCAAGAAGATATTGCAAGATTTAGAGATTTAAGACTTAAACTTAACCAGACAAAACCTTTCTAGGCTTTGCAGTCGCCATGGCAATTGCCACAGCCGTGACATGAAGTCTTGAATAAATCACTAAAATCAAACACTCTGTCGTTTAATACAGCGTCGATAACTGCCGGATAAAGCTTTATTGCTGCTGCTGAAATTTCAGCACTGAGTTCATCTATGTGTGTTGTTAAACCTATTAAAACAGGATACTGAGCCAAAATCTTTCCGTAAAAATTGTCCTGTTCGACTTTATGTATTGTAATTCCGCTAACCTTAACCCCTGCTAAAAATGCTTCAGAAATGGCATTTTCGCCCTTAAATGACGGCAAAAGTGACGGATGAAGATTGAGAACTGTCGTATTTTGCGGAACCTCGAATTCTGTTTCAAAACCTGTTAAAACGATTAAATCATAACCGGACAAATTATCCTGTTTCGACAAAACTTCACACATGCTGCCAAAACTCTCTGATAACGCCTTGACAATTGACTTATTTTCAGAATTTATTATTGCAAATTTCTTATCAAACATATTAAAATTTTATTACAAAATGACAAAAAAATAAATTTATGTATATTATAAATAAATGAAAGGCTTTTATATGAGAATACAACAAACGACGTCACCTGCTTTTGGCATAAAAGTACCGGTTAAAACTGCAATAGAAGCTGCATCTGGCTGCTTTTTAGATAGTCCAACCAGGTCAAATGAGAGACAACTGAATTTACTTGGACAGCTTTCCGGATTGAACCCGATGGAGCTTTATCTTGGCGAAGTTGCAACCGGACTTATAAATATGTCAAGACACCTGAAAGAAAAATATCCGCAGCTTAAACAAGCGGCGAACCACATTCGCAAAGAACGTGCAAAGATAATTAAAACAAGAACATTTAAACCGCAAGAGGAACGTGAAATCGCTGCAAAGTTGAAAAAATTGTGGAATTTAGAAGCTAAAAAATTTGGAGTAAAGGAACTTGATATTGAACCAATTTCACTTCAAACTCTTGGACTGGATAAATACCTGTAACACGCAAAAATAGTTTTTACAGGTTTTACTAAAGGTATGGAAATTTATAACAATACAAGTTTAGCATTTGGAAACCTTGTTCGCACAGCAACTGTTTTGGAGGCTGTTACGTTTAAGTATACAGAATCAGAATCAATTGCTGATTTAAAACCGTTCATTAATGAATTTTGGCATACCCCGATAAAAGCTACAGGAAATAAGGGTTACAGATATTTTATTCAAGATATAGCACAACGTATTAAGGCAAAATACCCTGAAATCCAAAAAGCCGCCGATGACATACTTGAGTTTGCAAACAAAAATCCAAGAGCTAAAAAAGCTGATTATAAAGAGTTTGTCAAGCCAATAATTGAAAAATTAGGCGAGACAATTGATATAAATATATAATTAATTTTGAATTGTAAAGAAATGTAAAAATAAATTTCAAACAAGCTCAAACCCAATTATAATGCCCTATATGATATGATATGATATGATGGGATGGGCGAATAGCAATAATTTTTTGAACTGGTATTTTATAAATATGTGTAGATTTTAAGGAAAGGAAAACTATGGTAGGTGCAGTTCAAAATTATAGCTCGATTAATTATTCAACCCCATACGGTGCAAGAGGGTTAAATTCTTCTAAACCTAAAAAGGATGCCGTAGAGTTCACCGGTAATCCTAATGAACAAGCTCCGGGTTATAAAAAGACAAAAGTCGGCAAGATAGTAGGTTTAAGTGCCGGTGTTGGTGTACCAGTTGGAGCAATGTTAATAAATGCAGGCAGTTTTAAGCGCACATTGAGAATAGTACAGTTAGCTGCTATAAACACTGGTTTGTCTGTTGGTAAGGGATGGGGTATCGTAGGAGGTCTTATAGGTCTTTGTGGGCTTGTTGGTTTAGGACTTGGTGCTATTGTCGATAAATGTATAAACTCAGCACGAAAGAAAAAAGCACAAGCATAAACATAAACAAGACCGGTATTTTATACCGGTCTTGTATTATATTTAAAATATTAGTGGCAAAGTGCCAGCAATACTCCGGCAGCAACGGCAGAGCCGATTACACCTGCTACGTTTGGTCCCATTGCGTGCATTAACAAGTAGTTTTGACTGTTGTATTCCAAACCTACTTTGTTAGAAACACGTGCAGCCATCGGAACTGCTGAAACTCCGGCAGAACCGATTAATGGGTTAATAAGTTTTGGTTCAACACCGCGGACTTTAGCACTCAGAATTATACATAAATTCATAAGTTTTGCCATAATCACGCCTGCTGCTGTTGCAAATGAGAATGCAATAATACCCAAAACAAGGATAAACAATGTTTGAACTGTCAAAAACTGTTCTGCTGAAAGCTTTGAACCGACTGACAATCCTAAGAAGATTGTAACGATGTTGATTAAGGCATTTTGCATTGTGTCAGATAATCTGTCAACAACGCCGCATTCTTTGCATAAGTTACCAAATGTCAACGCGCCAACCAGCGGGCATGCATCCGGTAAGAAAATAATACATAATCCCAAAACTACAAGCGGGAATACGATTTTTTCTCTTTTTGAAACTGAACGAAGCTGATCCATTTGAATTTTGCGTTCTGCATCAGTTGTTAATAATTTCATAATAGGTGGTTGAATTACCGGAACCAAAGCCATGTAAGAGTAAGCTGCAACTGCAATTGCACCTAAAAGCTCCGGTGCCAATTTTGAAGTTACATAAATTGAAGTTGGACCATCCGCACCGCCAATGATACCAATAGCGCCTGATTGCGGCAAGGTAAACCCAAAACAGCAAAGCGCTAAAAGCAAAGCTCCAAAAATACCAAACTGAGCAGCACCGCCTAATAGTGCAGTTTTAGGGTTTGCAATTAACGGACCAAAGTCTGTCATTGCACCAACACCCATAAAGATTATTAATGGGAACAAACCTTTGTGAATACCAGCTTCATAAATTATCCCTAAAAATCCGTTAGGTTCTGCAATTCCGGCAAGCGGAATATTTGAAAGCAAGCCACCAAACGCAATAGGAACCAAAAGCAACGGTTCATACTGTTTTTTAATTCCTAACCAAAGTAAGAACAAGCAAATAAGAAGCATTATCGGATGTCCGAACTGATGTAAGAATTGCTCTACACAGCTTGTAATAGCAGGGTCTGCTTTTTCAACCATATTATAAATACCGGTCGAATGCCACAGATTTATTAAACCTTCTGTAAATTCCATCAGTGACCTCCTATCCTACTGTTACCAAAACCTGACCGGTTTGAACCTTGTTACCTACCTCAATTTCAACTGATTTAACGGTTCCGCCTACAGGTGATTTGATTTCTGTTTCCATTTTCATAGCTTCTACAACTGCAATTACATCGCCTTCTGCAATAGTATCACCTTCTGAAACTAATACTTTCAAAACGTTACCAGGTAAAGCAGCTTTAACAGGAGTTCCGTCGCCGGTTGCTGCTTTTGCTTCAATACCTTCTTTAACGTTGAAGTCATATAATTTGCCGTTTACAGTTGCTTTTCCGCCTTCTAAAGCTATGGCGTATTTTTTACCGTTGACAGTTACAGTGTAACCGTTTCCGGCAGGTTCACAAGATGAAGGAGTTTCTGATTTAGCTTCGTTTTTACGAACTCCGATTGTTCCTTTACCTTGCAGGAACAAAATACCTTTTTCTTTGCAAGCTGCTGAGATAAACAGGTTTTCGTCGTTGACTTCAAGACCTGCATCTTCAAGTCTTTTTTGTGCAACTTTAAGCCCTTTGTTTTCGTCTTTGTCATTTAAGTCAACAACAAGCTCTGTTGTAGGCTGCAAGCCAAGTTGTTCTTCTGCAATTTTAACAACTTCCGGATCCGGTTCACATGGAGTTTTACCGAAATATCCAAGAACCATTTTGCCGTAACCTTCTGCAATCTTTTTCCATGCACCAAACATTACGTTGTTAAATGCCTGTTGGAAATAGAATTGAGAAACAGGAGTTACTGATGTTCCGAACCCGCCTTTTTCTACAACTTCTTTCATTGCAGCAACAACTTGCGGATACTTGTCCATTAAGTTATTATCGCGAAGCATTTGAGTGTTAGCAGTCAATGCGCCGCCAGGAAGTGGTGATTGAATAATCATTGGATTTACTGCCAAAGCTTCCGGTGGTAAGAAGTAATCTTTCATACATTCTTTAAAGATTTCTTCTGTTTCAAGAATTTTTTCAACATCAATACCTAAGTCGTATTCAGTACCTTTCAAAGCGTGCCACATTGAAACGATGTCAGGCTGTGCTGTCCCGCCGGAAACAGGTTTCATTGATAAGTCAATGCAGTTTGCTCCGCCTTCTAAAGCTGCTAAATAAGCTGATAAACCTGTACCTGCTGTTTCATGTGAGTGGAAGCGGATATCAGCACCTTCACCAAGGATTTCACGTGTTCTTTTAACTGTTTCGTAAACTTTTCTAGGAGAAGAAGTTCCTGAGGCATCTTTGAATGCAAGAGAATCAAATTCAATTCCGGCGTCTAAGATTGAGCGTAAAACTCTTTCATAGAACGCTACGTCATGCGCGCCGGTGCAGCCGATTGGAAGTTCCATCATTGTGATTGTAACTTCGTGTCTTAGTCCGTGTTTTTTAATACATTGGCTTGAGTATAACAAGTTGTTTACATCGTTTAACGCGTCGAAGTTTCTAACAGTTGTAACACCGTGCTTTTTGAACATTTTAGCGTGTAGGTCAATAACATCACGCGGTTGAGAATCAAGCCCTACAACGTTTACACCTCTTGATAAAGATTGAAGGTTAATATCAGAACCTACAGCAGCTCTGATTTTGTCCATTGTTTCAAATGCGTTTTCATTGCAGTAGAAAATCGGAGATTGAAATCTTGCGCCGCCGGCAACTTCAAAATGTCTGATACCTGCGTCTACTGCTGATTTTAATGCAGGAAGAAAGTCATCTACAAAAACTCTCGCCCCGTAAACAGATTGGAAACCGTCTCTGAATGACGTGTCCATAACTTTAATAAGTTTCTTTCCCATGTTTTTATCCTTTCGTTTAATATAGATTTTTAACTAGCTTCCTCTTTTAGCCATAATGGCTGCAATTGCAACCGCGATTGCTTCATCAACATTTGCAGAAGCTTTTTTGACTGTTGTTTTAACTTCTTCAACAGCTTCCGGAAAAAGTTTGTTTAAATATTTAACAACTGCTGACATAATAAACATTACGCCAATCATGATTGTTAGGAATATAAGAACAAACCCCATACCTGTCAACATGACGACAAGTCCGTTTTCTAATGTTTCTAAATTCATAAAATATCTCCTATTGTAAGTGTAGTTTGTGTGTTGCCTTCTTTTAATAAAACAAGCGCGCCGCAATCATCAATTGACTTAGCCAGCCCGCTTTCTATATTGTTAAATACCTGAACTTTAAGTTCTTTGTTTAAAAAACAGTTTCTGTTAATGTAATCATTTTTTATATATTTAAAACCTGTTTTTAAAAATTCGTCGTAATTTTTGAAAAACTCATCTAATAATTTGTCTGTAAATTGTGATAAATCAACTTCTTTCCCAATTTCAAGATTAAGCGCAGTTGCGATTTTATCAGGAATTTTTGCTAATTTTTCAGATTGGGCGTTTAGATTAACACCAATTCCTAAAATTATACCCTTGCATTTACCTCCCTGAATAACGGTTTCAGATAAGATACCGGCAATTTTTTTACCGTTAATTAAAACATCATTTGGCCATTTTATTTGAGGTTTTAGATTGTACGTTTCAAGGATTTTGCATAATACAACAGATAAATATTGTGTAATATTAGGGTAAACTTCGCTAAATTTTTCATCAGGTTTGAGAACAATCGACATAAAAAGATTGCCTTCGCCCAAATCTACCCAGGAGCGTTCAAGCCTTCCTCTGCCTGCACTTTGACAGCGCGCGGTGATTACGGTTTTATCAGCAAAATTCTCTATGCTATGCTTTGCATAGCTATTCGTAGACTCTATCTTGTCTAATCTTATTATTTCCATTTGCTCCCCTGAGGTATGTACACGTGTACAATTATTATATAACAAACAAAAAAAATATTGCGAAAAAAATTTTTCAGTGATACCATGGTTATACGAAGGGAGCAAAATGGAACACTGGGTCTATAAATTACAGCTTTTTGGGCATGGAGTATCATTTAATATGGATACCATTATTACAATGTGGTTATCTATGATTTTGTTGATTATTCTGGCACTGTGTACAACAAGAAATCTTCAGATGGTTCCGGGTAAACTTCAACTCTTTGGCGAAAATATCGTAAAATACTTTAATGATATTGCAAAAGCAAGTATGGGTAATGATAATGCGCAAAAGCATATTGCGATTATTCTTACTCTGTTTATGTTTATTTTAACAGCAAACCTTGTTGGGCAGCTGCCTTGGAAACTTATTCATTTATCAACAGGTGAGCTTGCTTCGCCTAATAACGATATAAATATGACAGCAGCAATGGCGATTGTTGTGTCTATTTATTATATATTTTACGGAGTGCAAAAAAACGGGTTCAAATTCTTTTTCAAAGGGTTCAGTATCGACGGCATAATTATAACTCTGGTTGATACTCTGGAACTTTTTGTAAGACCGTTTTCTCTTGCACTGCGACTTTTTGCAAACATTTTTGCAGGAGAAGTCCTGGTTGCGACAATTCTCAGCCTTGTGGCTGTTGTGTTTCCGCTGCCGTTTATGCTTTTTGAATTGTTTGTAGCGCTGGTTCAAGCTCTTGTATTTACGCTTTTATCAACAACCTACATTTCAATGGCAATCCAGGAAGAGTAGGGGTAAATATAAATTTAAAACTTACAATAATAATATAAAGGAGAAAAATTATGGCAATTGAACAAACTTTAGATTTAGCAAAATTAGGTGCAGGTATTGCAATCGGTTTTGGTGCAATCGGTGGAGGTTTAGGCTTAGGTATTGCAACAAAAGGGGTATTAGACGCTATTGCCCGCCAGCCGGAAATTAAAGATGAAGCTTTTAAAAACTTTATTTTAGGTGCAGGTTTAGCAGAAGCTACATCTATTTATGCTTTACTTATCGCGTTGTTATTAATCTTTGTTAAATAAGGATAAAAAATGTTAGAATTCAATGCCACATTTTTAGTTGCTATGTTGAGTTTTGTTGTGTTCATTATGATTATGAACGCGATATTTTACAATCCTATTTTAGGCATTATGCGCAAGCGTGAAGACTATATAAATTCTAATTACGAGGATTCTAAACGATATAACGCGTCAGCAGATGAATACAAAACAACTCACGCTGCAAAAATAGAGCAAGTTCAAGAAAGGTGCCGGCATGAATTTCGTCATGAAATTGATGAGGCAAGAACTAATTCTACAGCAAAAGTTAATGCGGCAAGAGAAAAAACAAAAGCAACGGTTCAGGATAAAAAAGATGAACTGAATGTGCAAGGTAATGAGTTAAAAAATACGGTTAAACAAACTGTAGTGAAGGATTTAGCTTCAATAATTGCGTCTAAATTCCCCGGAATTGACGGAAAAATAGACACATCTGATTATGAAACAGTTAATAAGGTTATGAACTAATGACAGAAGTAATTTCATTTTTAAAATTTTTAGCTACTTCAAATACCATAAATTTCATTCTTATGGTTGCGTTTTTGGCGTGGGTTGTCAATAAAATTAACCTTAATTCTTCGTTAGAGAAATCAATTGAAGCAGTTAAAAGTACAATCAAAAAATCAGACGATGAAAAACTGAAATCTCATAAGGTGCTGGACGAAGCTAAAGCTTTGATTGACGGACTTCCAAATGATATTAAAACTTTGGAAAAGAATTCTGCTGAGAAGATTGATGTGTTTAAATCTCAAATTGAGGCGGAAACCCAAAAAACAATCTACAATCTTGAACAGAATATTGACCGTGTGATTTCAATTGAAGAAAAGAAAATTTCAAATATTTTAACTGAAAAAACCTCGTCCGCTTCCGTGGAGCTGGCAAAACAGCATATAATTAATGTGCTGAAATCTAACACTGATTTACACAATCAGTTTATCCAAAACAGTTTAGACGAACTTGAAAGGGTAAAATTATAATGACAGAACAAAAAATAATTTCAGCAGTTTCAAAAAAATACGCAGATGCGCTTATAAAAACCGCATCAGAACTTGGCTCTGCGGATTATTTTACAAAACAGTTAGACGAAGTTACGGAAGTTTTTAACTCATCAAAAGATTTGAGAATTGTTATGACAAACTCCTCTATTTCTGTTGCTAAAAAAATCGGTATTATTGATGAGATTTTTGGCGGAAAAATTGATAAAAAACTTTTGAACTTTTTAAAAATTTTGGTTGAGAAAAACAGATTTAGCGAACTTAATTCAATAAAGGCGGCTTATGAACAAAGTCTTGAAAAGCTTTCAAATATTAAAACAGTCGAAGTAACATCTGCTGTTGAGCTTAATTTTGAAAACAGGTCAAACATCTTGTTCAAGCTGGAACATAAGTTAAACTGTGAAATAAAACCTGTGTGGATAGTTGATAAAGACCTTATTGCAGGGCTGAAATTCAAGATTGATGACTGTGTAATAGATACAAGTATCCGCACAAAACTAGAAAATTTGAGTAAAACAATAACCAGGTAAGGGGGCATTATGGCATTAATAAAACCTGATGAAATCAGTTCAATAATAAAAAGTAAAATTGATAACTATGAACTTCAAACAGAGGTGTCAAACACCGGAACTGTGCTTGAAGTTGGTGACGGAATTGCAAGGATTTACGGACTTCGCAATGTTATGTCAAACGAGCTTGTTCAGTTTGAAGACGGACATGGCACTTTGGGTATTGCGATGAACTTAGAAGAAGATAACGTTGGTGTCGTAATTCTTGGCGATTTTATGGAAATCAAAGAAGGAACAGTTGTTAAAACAACCGGTGAAATTGCATCAGTTCCTGTTGGAGACGGACTTATCGGAAGAATTGTTGACCCGACTGGTAAACCATTAGACGGCAAAGGCGAAATCCATTATTCAAAAATTCGACCAATTGAGCGTGTTGCACCGGGTATTGTTACAAGAAAATCTGTTCATGAACCGTTGCAAACAGGTTTAACTGCAATCGACGCATTGACACCGATTGGCAGAGGACAACGTGAACTTATCATTGGCGACCGCCAGACAGGTAAAACTGCTATTGCTATTGATACAATAATTAACCAAAAAGGAAAAGACGTAATTTGTATTTATGTAGCAATCGGTCAAAAAGCTTCAACTGTTGCGCATATTGCCAAAACGCTTGATGACCATGGAGCAATGGATTATTCAATAATCGTTTCATCAACTGCAAATGAATCGGCACCGCTTCAATATATTGCGCCGTTTGCAGGGGTTGCGATTGGTGAAGAATTTATGGAGCAAGGAAAATCTGTTTTGATAGTTTATGATGATTTATCAAAACATGCTCAAGCCTATCGTGCTATGAGTTTGCTTCTTAAAAGACCGCCCGGACGTGAAGCATACCCGGGCGATGTATTCTATCTTCATTCAAGATTGTTAGAACGGGCGGTTAAATTAAATGACGAACTTGGCGGCGGAAGTATCACTGCACTTCCGATAATTGAAACTCAGGCGGGCGATGTTTCGGCTTATATCCCGACAAACGTTATTTCAATTACTGACGGTCAAATTTTCTTGGAAACAAACGCGTTTAACTCCGGTGTAAGACCTGCAATTAACGCCGGCATTTCGGTTTCCAGAGTTGGCGGCGCGGCTCAGACCAAGGCAATTAAACAAGTTGCCGGACAGTTAAGACTTGACTTAGCGCAGTATCGTGAATTGGAAGCTTTTGCGCAATTTGCTTCAGACCTTGACGCTTCAACTAAAAAGCAGTTGTTAAGAGGTCAAAAGTTGACAGAAGTCTTAAAACAACCTCAATATAACCCTTTAAGTGTTGCGGAACAGGTGTCAATTCTGTTTGCTGCAAACGAAGGCGTTTTAGATGATGTTGAAAACACAAATATTGCAAGATTTAAAAAAGAGTGGTTTGTGTTCTTTAATGCAAACTGTAAAGACCTTGCACAGAGGTTGAATTCAGGTTCTGCATTATCAGATGAGGATAAAACAGAGCTTAATAATGCTCTTGCAACATTCAAAAGTACATTTTAAGGGTCACCAATGGCAAATTTAAAAGACATAAAAAACAGAATACAAAGTATTGAAAGCACAAAAAAAATTACACGTGCAATGAAAATGGTTGCTGCCGCAAAGGTTAAAAAGTCTGAAACGGCGGTAAAAGTTTCACGTCCTTATACGCGCGAACTTGTTGCGATGTTTCAGAAACTTTTGAATTCTGTAACTGAATATAGCCGTGAAACCTTAAAAATTAAATATGCCATAGATGATTATCCGGGGCTTTTGGAAATTAGAGAGGTTAAATCTGTTGGGCTTTTGGTTTTGACTTCTAATAAAGGGCTTGCGGGGGCTTATAATGCTAATGTTGTTCGCGAAACTCTAAAAAAAATTAAAGAGTACCAAGCACAAAATATTAGTGTACAGCTGCTTATTGCGGGTCAAAAAGGTATTTCAGCACTTAGGCGCAAATGCAAAAACTTAGATGTGCCGATTGTGAAGAAATACTATTCTGCTGTAGATACGCCAAACGCTATGGAGGCGCGGGAGATAGCAGAGGATATGGCAGAACTTTATGTTGATAAGAAAATTGATAAGATTGAGATTGTTACAACCCGTTTTAAGAACATGATGAGTTATTTTACTGAAGGTTGGCAAGTTTTGCCGGTTGTTGGGGTTGTGGATATTCACGACAGGATTACGGATAATGTTCTTGAACCTCTGATGGAATTTACACCTGACAGACATCATATTTTGCAAAAAATTGTTCCGATGTATATGACAAATATTTTTTATCAGGCACTTTTGGAAGCTCAAGCAAGTGAACTGGCTTCAAGAATGACTGCTATGTCTGCTGCAACGACAAATGCTGAAAAAATGATACATGACCTTTCAATTGAGTATAACAAGGTTCGGCAAACTGCAATTACGCAAGAAATCATTGAAGTTGTTTCAGGCGCGAATTCACAAATTGGGTAGGCTTTATTTTGCGTTATTCATTTCTCGCAATTTTTTAAGCTGGTCACGAATTTGTGCGGCGCGTTCAAAATCAAGGATTTTCGCGGCTTTGTGCATGTCTTTTTCGAGTTTGTCAATGAGTTTTGGTAAATCTTTTTTCTCAATGCCTAAATCAACCATTTCTTCCGCAACAATATCTTCAAGGTCGCGGTAACTTGCAACAAGTGACAGCAGGTTGTTTTCAATCGGTTTTTTGATTGTTTGCGGAATAATTCCGAATTTCTGGTTGTATTCAATTTGAAGTTTTCGGCGGCGCTGTGTTTCTTTTATTGCTCTGTCCATTGAATCTGTTATTTTGTCTGCGTACATTATGACTTCGCCGCAAGCGTTTCTTGCAGCACGCCCGATTGTCTGGATTAGGCTTGTGTCAGAACGCAAGAAACCTTCCTTATCCGCATCCATTATTGCAACAAGTGAAACTTCCGGAATGTCAAGCCCTTCTCTTAAAAGGTTTACGCCAATCAGAACATCAAATTCGCCAAGCCTTAAATCGCGCAGGATTTCAACACGTTCGATTGATTTAATTTCACTGTGCAGGTATCTAACTCTAATTCCTTCCTGGATAAAGAAGTCTGTTAAGTCTTCTGCCATGCGTTTTGTAAGTGTTGTGATAAGAATTCGTTCATCTTTTTCAGCACGTTTTTTAATTTCTGATTTTAAGTCTTCAATTTGAGTATCTATCGGACGTACAGAGACTTTAGGGTCTAACAAACCAGTAGGGCGGATAATTTGTTCAACAATTTGGCTTGATGTTTCACGTTCAAACTCAGCAGGAGTTGCGGAAATGTAGATTTTTTGACCTACTTTATCATAGAACTCTTCATTTGTAAGCGGTCTGTTATCCTTGGCACACGGCAACCTGAACCCATAATCTACAAGAACCTTTTTCCTTGCTGCGTCCCCGTGGCTCATTCCTTTAATTTGCGGTAATGTGACATGAGATTCATCAACAACAACAAGAAAATCTTCCGGGAAATAATCAAGCAGTGTAGCCGGAGCTGAGCCTGGCGGTCTTCGCTCAATTATTCTGGAGTAATTTTCAATTCCTGTGCAGTATCCCATTTCTTTAATCATTTCGATATCGTATTTGACCCGCTGTTCAAGTCTTTGGGCTTCGATAAGTTTGTTTTCGTTATTGAGTTCAACAAGCCGTTGCCCAAGCTCTTGTCTTATCATGTCAATTGTTTCGTCAACATTTTCATCATCTGATAAATAGTGTACCGCGGGGTAAATCACTACAGAACTTGGTGTGTCAATGATTTCACCGGAAACGTTATCAATTCTTACAATTTTTTCAACTTCATCACCGAAAAAGTAAAACCGCGTGATGATTTTTTCGTAAGCCGGCATAATTTCGACAATATCGCCTCTAACGCGGAAGGTTGAACACTTTAGTTCTAAGTCATTTCGTTCGTATCTTACGCTTACAAAATATTTTAAAAGGTCGTCACGATTAATCTCGTCACCAACCTTGATTTCTGTTGAGCCTTTAAAATAATTTTCCGGCAAACCTAAACCGTAAATGCAGCTAACAGACGAGATTACGATAACATCATCGCGTTCATAAAGGCTTCTTGTTGTATTATGGCGAAGTCTGTCAATTTCTTCGTTGATTGAAGATGATTTTTCAATATAAGTATCGGTTCGCGGGATGTAGGCTTCCGGCTGGTAGTAATCGTAGTAGCTTATAAAATACTCAACCGCGTTATCCGGGAAAAGTTCTTTAAATTCGTTGTACAACTGTGCCGCAAGTGTTTTGTTATGGGCAATGATAAGTGTTGGTTTTTGGACTTTTTCAATAACATTTGCAATAGTAAATGTTTTCCCTGAACCTGTTATACCTAAAAGCGTTTGCGCATCATAACCTTTATTTATGCCTTCTACCAGTTCATCTATGGCTTTTGGCTGGTCGCCGGCGGGTTTATATTTTGAACTTATTTTAAATTCCCTGTGTTCCATAACAATATTTTAGTACAAATTTTTTGATATTGCAGTTTTGGGCAAAAATATGTTATAATCCATAAAAATAAAAGAAAGGTATATTATGGAAAAGATTTTACAAAGTTTGAAATCGCTCTATCAGGGCGAAAAAGCATTAGAAAGACATTTGTGGTATTTGGTGTTACTGATACTTCCGGCAATAACCGGGGCATTTGCTGCATTTATTGATAAAGACACACCAAAAGAATTTCTTCCTGTTATTATTGTTTGTACATGTATTTTTGCTGTATTAAGTATTGTTCCTGCAATATTTTTATCCGGTTTTTATTACCAATTTTTAAATGACAGACTTAACGGCAAAACCGGGGTTCCCGCAATAACCGGCAATCTTTTTAAGATAGGGCTTAAAGCTTTGCCTATGTGTATTTGCTGGTTTATATATCTTTGTATTGTAATCGGAATTCTTATGGGAATATTTATGGCGCCGATTATAATTGCTGCAATTTCAAGCAATTCCTGGTTAATTTTACTTCTGTTGCCTGTTATGTTTATACTGCTTTTTGTTGGGATTATTGCAATAAG
>MOYD01000041.1 GCA_001899395.1 Candidatus Gastranaerophilales bacterium Zag_111
ATTCTTCTTGTAGTTTATTATCAAAAGTCTCATTTTCTTCTGATTTATCATCTTGTTCTTCAGTTTTATTTTCCTCGTCTTTTAGAATTTCTTCGTTCTTAAACGGGTTTGAATTTTCTTTTGTCATAAATATTTCCCCTTAATATCATATATTATTATTATAAAGTATCAAGAATGATTAACAAGGGAAATTTATTTTTTTTTAATAATTGAGTGTAAAATACTTGCCTTGAGAATTCATTTTATAGTAAAATATAAATTAACTTGGGGAGGACTGTTGTTTAATGCCGAAATTAGCAAGACAATACGATAACAGATATTATTCTGATTACCGGATATCGTCAGTCTATTCGTATGAACAATATACCCGGTATAAACAACAAAGAGAAGTACACTACAAGCAGCTAAGAGAAGCCAACAGACCAAAACGCAAAAAGAAAAGTTTTGCACAATTTTTAATATCTTTTACCTTAATATTATTTTTAGCAAGTTGTGTTTTACCGTTTGGGTTTAACTTTATCACAAAATCCGTTTTTAACCCGACACCGTATAAAAATATTCAAACAGACCTACGCAAACTCGCATTTCCAACAAATAATTACCTTGCAAATAATTGGTTTTTAGGAAACAGATATTTCAGTTTTTCAGCAGATGCTAAACATTCACAAATGGTTCCGTTAAAACAAGGCGTTAATATGCCATTATTAAAAAGTCAGTTAGAAGACTTAATCCAATTATATCCAACTGTCGAACCATCTGTTTATGTTTGGGATTATGAAACAGGAAATTATGTTGATATAAATGGTGCTAAAATATATTCCACCGCAAGTATTATTAAAATACCTGTACTGATTGATGTTTTTAAATCTATTGAAGCCGGACAATTTTCACTCCGGGACACAATGGCAATGACTGAATATTACAAAACAGAAGGTTCAGGCAGCTTGCAGTTTAAGGGAGAAAACAGTGTTTATACAATTGATGAACTTTCAAGACGCATGATTACAGAATCTGATAACTCTGCAACAAACATGCTTATGTCAAAAGTTGGCTCAATGACCGATGTTAATAGTATGATAAGAAGTTGGGGATTAAAAAATACCGCTGTCCAAACCTGGTTACCGGACTACAAAGGCAATAACCATTCAACAGCGCTTGATTTAGCACAAATGCTTTACAATATTGACGAAAATCCTGACTTTTTAACAGAAGAATCCAGATTAAGAATGCTTGATTATATGGGTCACGTTCACAACAACAGATTAATTCAAGCAGGACTTGGAAATGGCGCTGTATTCCTTCATAAAACCGGCGATATCGGCACAATGCTTGGAGATGCAGGAATTGTCATTGCTCCAAACAGCAAAAAATATATAGTCGTAATTCTGGCAAACCGTCCGCATAACTCAATTGCCGGAAAAGATTTTATCGTTCACGCATCAGAAATTATTTATAATCATATGGTGAAATAATGCTTAAAGATTTATTAGACACTAATCATTGTTTTAAACTTGTTTGCGGCGCCGGAAACGAAGATGTCGAAGAAGTTAAAAGACTTGTTTATTTGTACGCGCTTGCCGGTTGCAGGTTTTTTGACCTATCAGCTAATGACGATGTCATAAACGCCGCAAGGGAAGCACTTGATTTAGCGCGGGTTTACGACGCTTATTTATGTGTAAGTGTCGGGATTAAAAACGACCCGCATGTTAATAAAGCTGTGATTGACTACGACAGATGTGTAAACTGCGGCTCATGTGAAGCAGTTTGTCCTCAAGGCGCTATCCATTACGCCAAAGTCAAAAAGTACAAATGTATTGGTTGCGGAAGGTGCTGGAAAATTTGTTCACGAGCAGCAATTTCGTATATTTCAGAAGAAAAAAATCTTGATGAAGTACTTCCCTCAATTGTTGATAAAGGTATTGACTGTATTGAATTTCACGCAATGGGAACAGACGATGATGAAACTTTTTCTAAGTGGAAATATATCAATGACAACTATGAAGGTATTTTAAGCATTTGTACAAGCCGCGGCAAACTAAGTGATGAAGCACTTGTTGAGCGTATCAAAAAAATGATAGAAAACAGAAAACCTTACACAACAATTGTTCAAGCTGACGGATTTCCTATGAGCGGCGGGGATGACAATTATAAATCAACCCTGCAAGCTGTTGCAACAGCAGAAATTGTTCAAAATGCCGATTTGCCGGTGTATTTAATGCTTTCCGGCGGTACAAACACAAAAACAACTGAACTGGCGAAAATGTGCGAAATCTCATACTGTGGAGTAGCTGTAGGGTCTTATGCAAGAAAAATTGTTAAACGCTATCTTGACCGAAGTGATTTTTGGAAAAATTCAAGGGTGCTTGAAGACGCGCTTGAACTTGTTAAACCGCTTATTGATTCAGTAATTTTATAAGGTATTATGTACTTATGGAAATTTTTTACCTAAGAAAAGAAGAGTTTTTAAAATCCATTGACAAAACAAGTCTGAAACATTTCTGTGACGGTCGGTCGTATTTGTCTGATGAAAAATACCTTGAACATTTATGCGGACTTTTTCTTGTAAAATTTATTGCTAAACATATTTACGGCGTTAAGAATGTCGATATAATTTTAAAAGGTGACAAACCTATTTTTAAATCAAGCGGTATTCATTTTAGCATTTCTCATTCAAATGATATTGTTCTTGTTGCATTTAACAATGCGCCAATTGGTGTTGATATTGAATATATGCGGCAAAGAAATTACCAAAAAATAATGGAGCGCTATGGGGAAATTGTTAAAAATCCTGCCCGTGAGCAATTTTATAAATTTTGGACAGTACATGAGGCTGAAATTAAACTGGGCGAAGAAATAAAGTCCTTATTTTCGCTATTTTTAGAAGAAAATTACGTGCTTTCTTGTGTTTCATCAAATACAATGGTAACTAATTTCAAAATAAAAAGACTTGATACCACAACTGATGAACCAATAGATTTAGAATGTGAGTTTGAAACGCCTAAAAAAATAAAGTTTAAATAAAAACCGGAAGATTTAACTTCCGGCTTTCTCTTTTGTAGATGTCAATTATTTTTTATATTTATCAAGCAAATTTGTACTTGTTGATTGAGTTTGAACCCTTGCCGGTTCTGATACTATATTGATTTTTGCAGCCCCTTGCATTGTAGGGTTTGATTTATCTTTTATTTCAGTTTCAGATTTTCCTTCTGCTGCATCATGTTTTGCTTTCATTTTCTTTTCAACAATGCTTGCTAAAGGAGTTGCGATAAGCGGTACTACTACACGTTTTGCGATAATTGCTGATGCTACAAGGTCAGTTACAAATTCAAATATCTTCAAGGAATCTTTTCTAATCTTGTCGTGTGCATGACCGATTACTAACTTCTTGCTTACGTTGTTAATGCTTTCGGAAGCTTTACCTTCTGCACGTTGAATCATTCTTGTTTGGGTCATCAATGTCTTTCTTGCACCCTTACTGAATGATTTTCTGAATATCCAATCAAACATTGGTTTATTAATTTTATGCATTGCTAAGAATAAAGCTATTTGCGAAACAATCATTAACACACCGTTGGTTAAGTCTAATGCTGCAACAAAGCTTCTTCTTTTTTCAGGAATTTCTTCGTTGTTTAAACTTTGTTTTACATAAGTTACACAACCTATGCCGTCTTTAACAACAATTGAACCCATTGTTGTGTAAATAAGTGCATTATCAAAATTCTTTTTAAACTGGTTACAAGTCCATTTTACAGGTTTTGAATTTGTAACTGCTCCGATTGCTTTTGCACCGATTGAATATACTGAAGGCATTATTTATCACCTCCGTTCTTAGCTTCTTGCACTCCTTTTGTCTTACCGGCTAAATTAGGGAAGAATATATCCATAAATCTAGGGTAAACCCAGTTCAATACTGAACAAGTAATTGGTAATGTGATACATACACCGATTGCCACTTTTGTTATCTGGCTGAACCCTTTGTATCTGTTTTCCATAACTTTTTTATAGCGTTTTGCTATATCTTTCTTAATCTTTGCTCCAAGTTTTTCTATATTGTTTTGGAAAGTATTTGTATTTTCGTAGATATCTCTTGCTTCAGAAGAGCGTGCATCATAATGACATAACTGAGTAAGTTCTTCCAATGCTGCTTTAATATCTGCTGTTGTTGCTTTTGCAGGGTCTGCAATCTTAGCTCTTAAAAGTTTAACTATTTTCATATCTAAAACAGTGTTTCTTTTAGCTAAAACCGCTGTATAATTTTCAGGTTTAAATTCACCTGTTCCGATTAGTGCAGCTTCTATTCGTCTAATTCTGTCTACTGTTCTGAAACATCTGCTTTCTCTAAGTTGGTCTGGAGCTTCGATAATTTCATCAAGAATTTTTTGGAAACCGATATTTTCAGGTTTGTCGCGAAGACCTAACAGATATGTTTTTAATTCTCTTGGTTTGCCTTTGAATTCTTCCAATTTTTCACGGGAAAGAATATTATTTATTGCTTCCTTATTTTCCATAAGAACAGTTGCTCTGTTAGTATAGAAAGCTAAACCTTTTTCATCATATTTAAGTGCTTTTGCATCATCAATATAATCATCAATTGTTGAGTTGATATAATCTGCAACTTCTTTATCTGCTAAATATCTTTCACCGATTTTAATTCTTCCGGTTTCCCCAAGTGATTCTGCTACTTTTTCTATTTGGCTATTTTGTTTTTCCTTAACAAGTTCATCTAATTTAGCTTTAAAATCTTTTTTGCTGAGACCTGAATATTGCGGATTTTGTTTCATTTCTTTTTTAATAAGTCTTTCAAGGTATTCTTTTTTCTGAACAGCACCCTGGTCTAATTCAAGCCAGAAATGTTTTGAGTATTCAGGATTATTAGAAATTGTATCTAGGAAATGGTCAATCGGTTTAAGTGCACCTGCTTGGAATAATGCGGCTAATACTGCTGAAATTGGTTGTCTCATTGCCGTATACTTTTTAGTATTTGACAATTCTTTCTTTTCTTCTTCTGTTGCATCAGCTTTTGGTTTTACAAACGGGTTAAACGCTATTGAAAACGGAGCAACTAACCCTGTACCGATTGCTGTAATCAAAATTCCGCCAAGTTCACCTCTCCAACTTTCAAATTTGTTGATAAATTTAAGAGCTTTCCTGTTTGGCAGAATTTCAGTAAGAATTTCTTCAGCACCTCTAACCGGTGAGCCGGTAAAAGCAGGTTTTAACGGTTTATTTTGACCGTACCTGTTTCCGACATAATTCGTTTTAATGTTTTCTACTTTCATGACTTTTCCTACACACCTTCTACATATATAGAGTTTAAACAAGCAAAAAATTGCTAAATATTTCCCAATTGTAACAAAATATTAACAAAAATTTTCCTTAACTCTTTTAAGATAACGCAGAGAAACTAAACTCCTTTTTAGATTACTTTTCCCCACAATGTTTCCACAGGGGGAAACATTGATATTATACAAAACATATTAATAAAATAAAACCCATATATTAAGAATTATTAAGTTATTTCTTTGAATCTAACAAATTCCTAATACGTAAAAACCTGTCTAATTCAGGACTAACTTGCTCTACACTGCCTAAATGAGCGTTAGAAAGTAATACTCTATTATCGTATTTAGGGTCTATGATAAATACTGTTGGAAATCCTGTAATGCCGATTTCATTAACTAAAGCCTTGTATTTAGGGTCTTCAACATTAACTTTTGTGAAATTCATTTCTTTTTTGTAAGTCTTTGATAATTGTTCGTAAACAGGCATAAATCTTATACAATAACCGCACCAGTCAGCATAAAACAGCACCAATGCAGGCTTATTAGATTTCATGGCTTTTTCATAATTTATCCCGATTTTATATTCAGAAGGTTTTTTGGTCGGTACAGGTTGTGCTTCTTTTTCTTTTTCCCCAAAAATTTCTTTAATAATTTGTTCTTCGTTAGCCTGATATGCTTCTTTTTGCAAGTTTTTATACTGGAAATATTCAACTGCACCAAATACAGCACCAACAATCAACAATAAAACTACGACCAATATAATTAGATTTTTCTTATTCAAACTTTCCCATTTTTCCTTCAAATTTAATCCCATTTCTCTCTCCTTTTATGTACTTATTATAGTATGAAAATCTTTGATGTGTTATTTTTAACAAAGTTTTACAAACTTCTTTCTTAACAATTATTAACATGATGTAACTATTTGTATATATTTGGGTATATATAAAGTATATATCTCGTGTTACATTTACCACGGCGGCAGTGAAGAGGTCGTCAAATTTCCCATGCAAATAAGAAGGAGTTTAATTTATGAAACCAGATGAGCTAGTTGAAATGAAGAAAGGTCCCCAAAATTCAAATCCTGCAAAAGATGAAGTGATTGAAGCATCCCAAGACACTGTATTAAAAGGTTATCTAAGAGAAATTGCATACTATCCGCAATTAACATTTGAACAAGAAAAAGAGCTTGCAAAACGTATTGAACAAGGTGATGCAGAAGCAAAACAAAAACTCATCCAGTCAAACCTTAAACTAGTTGTAACAATTGCCAGAAAAGCAATCCATATGTCTAACCTTCCGATTATTGACTTAATTCAGGAAGGAAATATGGGTCTAATGATTGCAGCAGAAAAATATAATTATAAACTTGGTTACAGATTTTCAACATATGCTGGCTGGTGGGTTAAGCAGTCAATGTTTAAAGCGATTTCAGAACAATCATACTGCATGAAAATTCCTGTTTATATCCAAGAAACTCTGTCAAAATTTTCAAAAGTTAAATCCCGTATGGAGCAGGATTCCAACGGTAGAGTAAAAACAGAAGATGTTGCAAAAAAAATGAATATAGCGCCTGATAAAATTGAACTGTTTTTATCAGCATACTCAAAAACAATTTCAATAGAAAACGGGCTTGAACGCAGCGACGGCAAAGAACTTAATGTAGCAGACATTTTAGCAGACGATAAAACGCTTGTTGCTGAAAATATTGAGTATCAAGGATTACAGCAAGATATTCAAAATGTTATATCAACTCTTAAAGAACGTGAACAGCAAGTCGTTAAAATGCGCTACGGTCTTGACAATACAGAAAAATATACCCTTGAAGAAATCGGGAATATTTATGGTGTAACAAAAGAATGTATTCGCCAGACAGAATTGCGTGCACTCAAAAAAATGAAATTATCCGGCGAAGCTTTGTTATCATGTTATATATATTAATAAAAATTTCTCGTGTTTATTTTTAAAACCAATTCTGCCGCAAATTTATTGCGGCTTATTTATTATAAATATATTGACAAAATAACAAAATTCAGATAAACTGATAATTATTATCATTTTATAAAATATGAACTACTCAAAACAGCGTGAAAAAATTCTTGAAGTACTTGAACAAAACGCCGTACATCCTACGGCAGAGTATTTACTCGAAATTTTAAAAAAAGAAAATTCTAATATAGGATTTACTACGCTATACAGAAACCTTAATAAACTAAGTGAAAACGGAATTATAAAAAAGATTGATGGGCTTGAATCAAGTGCTCATTATGACCATAACACTTATGAACATTATCATTTTATATGTGATAAATGTAAAAAAGTTTTCGATATCCCAAACAACGTAGCACCAGACCTTGTAAAAAATACCAGGGAAGCTACTGGGTTAGAAATAAAAAGTCATGATATAATATTTCATGGCATATGTAATGACTGTAAAAAAAAGAAAGGTGAATTAATTATGGAAAAATGGGTATGCACAGTTTGCGGTTATGTTTATGATCCGGCAGAAAATGACGGAGTAAAATTTGAAGATTTACCGGATGATTACACTTGTCCGTTATGCTCTGTTGGTAAAGACCAATTTGAAAAAGAAGCATAATTTGCAAATACATAAAAAAATGCCTCTCAAAAAGAGAGGCATTTTTTATTGCTACCAAACAACTTTTTCTATAAGCTCAATTTCATAACCGTCTAAATCCTTTATAAAAGCTATTTTAGTACCTTTACCATTTAGGTCAAATGGTTCATATAAATACTCATAACCTAAGTTGTGAAGTTTTTCGCTAAACTCATCCAGAGAATTAACCGAAAAAGCTAAATGTCCAAAACCGGTTCCAAGGTTATAACCTCCTTCAGGAGTTTCATCATTTTCAGTTAATTCTAATTGAGTTGTCCCGTCTTCATCTGTCAAAAAATATAAATAACAATCATCAAGACGTTTTTTCTTATCAAGTTTCATGTTCAAAAGTTCAGTATAAAATTTTACGCTTTTTTCACCGTCTTTTACTCTTATCATAGTGTGCAAAAGTTTCATAAATTGCCTCCGTAAATTACTTTGTAATCTTTTTTATCATCGTGTAGCGTCTGCCTTTTTTGACAACCTCACAAGGCACGTTCTTTTTAACATCATCAAAAACTTTATTTTTTATAATGACAAAGTTTTTATCCTTATTAAGGTCATGCCTTATTGCTTTGTAATCCTTATCTTTAGGCTCATAGTCTACGATTTCATCATTATAATACAAAAGTGAATATTTTCTAATAAGTCCGTAGGCTGAAATTGTATAATCGTTATTTTTAGCATATGTTGCAAACTCAACCAAATCCTGTTGACCGAATTTGTAATCAACTTCATAGAATTCTTCTGTTGCAAAAGCCGAAACAACCGTCATAAAAAGAACATAAAAAATAAATACTCCAAGATATTTTTTATATTTAACAAACAAAAGTGTTCCGGCACCAAAAACAATAAGACAAATTAAACTAAACCACCTAATTTCTGCAATATCATGATTAAGTTGTGCAGGTAAATACAACGGAGTAAACATTGCTAAAATACCCGATATTAAACAAAACCAGCCAAAAATTTTAACTGATATATTTATTGGTTTTTCATGTTTTTTCTTATCAACATAATCTTTCCACATTAAACCTGTAATTATCGCAATCGGAAAATAAACAGGAAGAATATATGTTGCAAGTTTTGTGCTTGAAGATGTGAAAAACACCATTATCCACAACACTGAAACCCAACAAAGTGCGAGAGCTTTATGAACATTATCAAGCGAATTAAAATCAAAATTTTTAATTTTTTCAATATAATTTTGTTTCTTCCAATTAATACACTTATCAAAAAACACAGAAATTATTGAAAATATCCACGGAATAAATCCCCACAGAACAACAATAAAATAATAATAAAACGGTTGTTTCCTGCCAATTTCGTTATTCGCCGTATTTAAAAACCTGTGAAGATGATGTTTTATAATGTATTCATTAAAAAATAACGGATTATGAGTTTTCAACATTATAATATGCCAAGGCAAAACTATTAATAAAAACAAAATCATCCCCGGAATTAAATAGACAGGTTTAAAAATTTCTTTAAATTTTTTTGCCATAATCGAAGTAAAAAACACAACTCCAAAAGGCACTGCAATCCCCGGAATACCCTTTGCCATTACTGCTAAGCCTGAAAATGCGTAAAAAGCCCACCAATAATATTTTTTATGATTTTCTTTGCAAAAATAAACATTAAAATAACTGACAAGTGCAAGTCCGATATAAAAAGTTAAAACAATATCCAAAATCGCATACTTAGCAAGCATTATAAATTCTAAAGAAGTTGCTAAAATTAATGATGTAAAAACACCAAACCTTCTGTTTACCCAATGTTTTGAAACAAAATAAACAATCATTGAAAAACCGAACCCCAAAAGCGCAACAGGAAATCTTGCAGTCCACTCATTAACTTTGCCCCACAAAGCAAAAGAAAGACATTCCTGCCAAAAATATAACGGCGGTTTTTCAAAGAAATAATGACCGTTTAAATATAAAGTAAGATAATCTTTTGAATAAAACATATCGCGTGACATTGCAACATAACGTGTTTCGTCAACGTCCATTAATGCGTATGTTCCAATTCCATGAAAAAATATAAAATAAAACAGAATACATAAACCTAAAATAGTTAAAGGTTCAGTATACTTATTACAAAAAATAACAATATTATTACTATAATTTGCAAACTTCTCTCTAATTGTCATCCCGTATTGTTACTCCTTTCAAAGTATAACATAAATATTTACTGTAGTAATCGTTGTAGAGAAAATGTAGAAAAAATTAAAGTTTTGAACAATTGTTGTAGAATAGTTGTTATTGATAACTTTTTCTACATTTTTACAACAATAACAAAAACTTTTTCTACATTTTCTCTACAATCTACAACCAGCTCATAATAAAACTTTCCAAATTTTTCTACAAATATTTACACACTACTAACATGACTAGTATTATTAATATATTTATATAATTAATTTGTTAGTAATATATTAGTTTTTAAAAAATGATAAGGGATGAAAGTTTTTGACAAAATATGTAAAAATGTATATTTTTAATCTTTACTTTACAATTTTTATTGAAATTATATAATTTATTTATGAGTAATATTATTAAAGTTTTAAAAGGTACGAAAGATATTTTGCCGCAAGATATTGAAATGTGGCACTTTTTGGAAAAAAAAGCTGAACAAGTTTTTTCAAAATACGGGTTTAAAGAAATAAGAACGCCTATTATTGAAGTTACCGAACTTTTTTCACGCGGTGTCGGTGATACTACTGATATTGTTAATAAAGAAATGTACACTTTTGAAAAAAGCGACCGCTCAATAACTTTGCGTCCTGAAAATACAGCAGGTGTTGTGCGCTCGTTTATTGAAAACGGCATGTCTCGTCTTTCAGCTCCTGTAAAACTTTGGTATCATGGTCCAATGTTTCGTTATGAACGTCCGCAAGCCGGTCGACAAAGACAGTTTCACCAGGTAGGCGTAGAAATGTTCGGGATTGAACAAGCTACAGCGGACGCTGAAGTTATTCTTGCTGCTGTAAATTATCTAAAAGCTCTTGGATTGCATGATTTAGATGTTGAAATAAATTCACTTGGATGTCCTAAATGTCGTGAAGAGTTCAAAACAAATTTAAAACAAGTTCTCAAACCTTATTTTGACGAGCTTTGCGAAGACTGTCAAAAAAGATACGAAAAAAATCCGCTAAGACTTCTTGACTGTAAAGTAGAATCTTGTAAAAAAATATTTGAAAAACCGGAAGTTCAAGAAGTTATAAAATCTGATTTTATCTGTGATGAATGCTCTGAACATTATACAGAATTAAAATTATACCTTCAAAAAATGGGTGTAAAATTTAGTGAAAATAAACTTCTGGTAAGAGGTTTAGACTATTATAACAGAACTGTTTTTGAAATTAAATCGAATAATTTAGGTTCTCAAAATGCAGTAGCCGGCGGTGGAAGATATGACAGTCTTGTAGAACAACTGGGCGGTGAACACACACCGGCAGTAGGGTTTGCAATGGGTATGGAAAGATTAATTTCTCTTCTTCCGACAAAAGAGCCTAAAAAATTAGATGCCTATGTTGTTTCAACATTCCAAACAGATGCCTTTTTAATGGCTGAAGAATTGAGACATCAGGGTTTAAATGTTGAATTTGATTTAACAAATAAAAAATTCTCAAAACAACTTGAAAAAGCCTCAAAAGTTGCAAAATATGCAATAATTCTTGGTGAAGACGAAATTTTAAACCATCAGGTATCAATAAAAAATCTTGAACAAGGAAAACAAATAACCGTTGACCGCGCAAATTGCGTTAAAATGATGAGTTTATAAAAGTTTATTCAAGAATTGAAGTTAAAACTCTGTAAACTGTTTTTAATTCAGCGTCTGAACATTTTTTTATAAGTTTGTTTATTTTCTCTTCAAGATAAATTCTTGAACGATTTTGTTCTATTTTTAACAATTCGCAAACATCAACTTCAAAAACTTTTGCAAATTTATCTAATAAATCAGCAGATGGAAAATTTCTTCCATTTTCAATACAACTTTGGTGTTTTGGATCAATTCCAACAAGCTCTGCAAGCTGCGCTTGTGTTAGTTTTTTTACAACCCGAAGTTCTTTTATTCGTTTACCTAACAATTCTTTTATTGTCATTTTAGCCTCTATATGAGTTTAAAATGTTTTTTAGATTATTTAAACTATGCTATTTATGGTTAAATTTGACAAAATTCTATAAATTAAGTAATATTATATGTATAAAAAATAGAATATTTTACGGTTTATCTATTTTTTTTATGGAGAATTTAATATGGCAGATAAAATTAATGTTTCAATAATAGTGCCTGTTTACAATGTTGAAAAATTTTTAGAAAGATGTTTGGAAAGTCTTGTAAATCAGACAATGAAGGAAATTGAGATAATTTGTATAAATGACGGTTCTAAGGATAAATCAGATGAAATTTTAAATAAATACAGTCAAAAAGATTACCGGATAAAAATAATTAAACAGGAAAATTTAGGAGTTTCAGTTGCACGTAATAATGGTGTAAATATAGCAAAAGGTGAATATATTGGGTTTGTAGACTCTGATGATTGGGTTGATTTAGATTTTTTTGAAAAACTTTATATAGCTGCGAAAAATAATAATGTTGATATTGCAGCAGCCGGAATTATAAGACTTCATAAATTTTCTAAAAAATTTCACTTGAAATTTAATAATGAAATTGTAACGGAGAATGTAAATGAAAAATTTAATCTTTGTGATGTTCCGGAATTGTCATATGTTTGGAATAAAATTTATAAAAAAGAAGTTTATATAAAAAATAATTTCAGATTTGAAGAAGGAATATTTTTTGAAGATGTAATTTTTACTCCTGTTGTTTTGTTTTATACAAAAAAACTTGTAACAGTTCCTAATACTTACTATTATTATTGGAGAAATTCTAACTCAATAGTATCAAAGCACACAAAGAAAATTAATGATGATTCAATTTATGCACATAAAAAGGCTCTGAAATTTATTGAAGAAAAAGGGATTGACATAACTGCTCAAAAACCTGAAATATATAGGTTTAAAGTTTTTGGAGTAACTGTTTATAAAAGAAGAAGAAAGAGAGATAAAATGATATA
Organism: Candidatus Gastranaerophilales bacterium Zag_111; assembly: GCA_001899395.1. GTDB lineage: Bacteria > Cyanobacteriota > Vampirovibrionia > Gastranaerophilales > Gastranaerophilaceae > Zag111. The sequence continues at coordinate 12,977 of MOYD01000041.1, forward strand.
TAGCTTGTTTAATATAATAAAATGGCAGACAACGGCTTGATTTTTTTGCTGAAATATTGTATAATACCTAACTGTAACCAGTATTTTAAGGGGTAAGATTTATTATGGCAGAAAAAATCACAATTCGTTCAGACAGAGACACGGATTACAAATTTATGTACAAGGGTGAAGATGTTGTTCTTGGCGCCGGTAAAATTATCAGTATTGCTGATGGTTTGGAACATGTTGTTCTTCCTACTTGTGCTATGAAAATTATGAATAATTTGATTGTTATAAAAGACGATGTAAAAAAATAATTTATATAAAATGAAATTAGCGAAAAAAACCGGATTATTTCCGGTTTTTTATTATAAATATTTTAGTATATCTTCAGGTTTATCTACAAAAATTTTAGCTCCGTTTTGAATTAAAAAATCCTTATTTCTAAACCCCCATGTTACGCTTATACAAGAAATTTTAGCATTTTTTGCGGTTTGAATGTCAACATCAGAGTCTCCAACATAAATTGAATTTGAAATATCAGCACCAAGTTCTTCTATTGCTTTAAAAACAGTATCTGGTGCAGGTTTTTTCTTAATACCACCGGCTTCATTTTCACCAATTGCACAATCTATCAAACCAGGAAAATATTTTTGACACAATTCTTTAACTGCAGCATCAAATTTGTTTGACACAACAGCTATTTTACAACCTTTTTCTTTCAAATTTTCCAATAATTCAATAATTCCTGAGTATGGCGCAGTTTTATTGTACATGTTTTGTTTGTAATTTTCTTTGAATACTTTTAAAACTTCTTCCATATAAGGATTTTTACTGCCGTCAGGCAAAGCTCTTTCTATTAATTTTCTAACCCCGTTTCCTACAAAATTTCTAATTTCTTTTTTAGTATACGTTGAAAAATTGAATTTTTTTAGTGCAAAATTAGTGCTGTCTGTTAAGTCATCAAGCGTGTTTAACAGTGTTCCGTCCAAATCAAAAATTATAATATTTTTCATAAAAGCCTCTTTTGGTTCCTATTATACATCAACTAAAAAAATAGTAAAATTTTAAATAGTATATCTGCTTTTATATCTTACTGTATAAAGGTTTTGGTTTATAATTTTGAAAATTTTTTGATAAAAATTTTTTATTTTTTTAGATTTTTATAGTTTTTTGATGTAAATACTCCATTTTAATGAATTTTTTATTATAATTTTAATATATAATTTAAAAAAGTTTAGAAATATTAAGCACTCAAACCCTTACAATGCTTGTTTTTTCTAAATTTATAGAATTAATTATTCCATTAATTTTAAAAAAGTAGTATTATAAATTTGTGATAGAAGGAGGAATAAAAATGTTCACATCAAGTAAAAAAGAAACAAAAGAAATGCAAGCTCAAATCATCGAATCAGCTGGTAAAATCTACAATTATCTTTCTGATAAAGGCGAAGTTACCATCAACAAATTAAGAAAAGATATGGATTTAGATGATAATTTCACTTACATGGGCTTAGGCTGGTTATCAAGAGAAGACAAAGTATCTTATACCCAGAAACCAAAATCAATTACAGTTAAGTTAGTATAATTGTTTTTTGATTGAAACTTTAAAAAGTCACCGGAAAATTTTTTCCGGTGACTTTTTATTTTTTGCGATTTGTGATATTATAAATATAATTTATGGAGAGTTTATTATGAACAAAAATATTTTAAGCCCAAAAGGTTCAATTGATGAAGGATTTTTCATATTGTATTATATTTTATTGATGATTTTATACATTGGTGGTGGTCTTTTTGCGCTAATTTTTATTTATAAAAATAATCTGAATTCATTATATTTTGTTTTGCCGTTTTTGTTTATAAAGATTTTGGTTATGTTTAACTATAAAAAAAGGATTATGCACATATCTAAAAACTTGCCGTTGTCTGTAATTTTAGGATTTATTTTAGCTTTTGACAGCGAAGGACTAGCAGCATGTGGATTGATAAAAGATGCTGCACTATCAACTATTTTATTTTTTGCACTTGCTATATTTTTCCTATTAATTCAACCTGCAATAGTTGCGCTTATCCCGGGTAAAAGCGAAAATTAATTGCCGGATTTTTTCTTATTTATATGGTGTATTTCAATAAGCGCTGTATGAATTACAGCAAGCAATGCTGCTGCATAAGCAAGTATTTTATGCGGTTTAATTTTTTTCTTAACACCAAGAACTCCGCTTGCAACTCCGCAACCTAAAGCGCCATAACCGGTTATTTTTACATAATTAAATCTTGGTTTGCGCTGTTCACTTGTGTTTTGTACTTTTTGAATTTGCATATAATCCTATCTATAGCTTCCTGTTTGTTGTCCATACTTATTATACTGAGTATATCCGCCATATGAGTTTTTGGTGTAAGAACCCGTTTGTTGCCCGTATTTGTTATATTCATACGTTCTATTTCCAACTGTTTGATAATTTCCTTCATATCCGCCATACCGATTATATTTGGTAATAGTATTACCGTTTTTAGTATATGAACCTACTTGTTTGCCGGTTTTATCATATTCATAAATCCTGTTTCCGACAGTTTTATAAGTGCTTTCCACACTTCCATATTTATTATATTTCGTTGTAGTATTTCCTGTTGTCGAATATGAACCTGTATTGCGCCCTTGTCTATCATAAGACCAAGTTGTATTAGCAAAACACATCCCGGAAGTAAGAGAAAATAATAATATTAATGCAAAAAACTTTTTCATACTTGACCTCCTGTTTTTTATTATAATACAAATATTTTAAAACAAGACGGCGGACATATTTAATATGACCGCCGCTGATTTTATATTTTTACCAGGAAAAATTTAGAATCTTTTTTAGCAACAACTTTATGTTCTGTATCTTTTTTGAACATAATTAACTCACCTTTGTCAAGGTTAAACTTTTCAGCGTCAAAGTGAATTTCAATTTCACCGTCTATTACATAAACTGCTGCATCAGCAATTGATGTATGTGTGTCAATAATTTCATCTTTTTTTATTGCAACAATATCAAAACAACTCTCATCATTTTGCATTAAAACTTCTTTTTTAAACTTTTCACCGTCTAGTTCTGCTAAATCCTTAGCTTTTAAAACATTGTAAAACATAAATTACCTCCTTTTTGGCTGTATTATAATTAAACCTATAAGTTTTGTATAATTTATTCCCCAGGAAGGTATTTTTTAAAACAAATAAAAACCGAAAGTAAAGCTAATCTTCAAATATAAATAATTTGTAAATATCTACATTTAAAGCATTTGCGACTTTAGCCAATGTTTGAATTGACGGGGATTGTTCTCCCCGTTCAACTATTCCCATTGTAGAACGCGCAATTCCGGAGATATCAGCAAGTCCTTCTTGTGAGAGCCCCTTTTTTATTCTTTCAAGTCTTATATTCAGACCTACTTTTTTGTCAATTTTGTCTATATTTATTGTCATTACAAACATTATATTATCCTATTGACACACAATAATACACGTGATATAGTAGACATATCACACATTATAATAGAGGATATTTTTTATGAAAAATGTTGCTTTTACTTTATCAGAAGTCTTAATCACGCTTGGTGTAATCGGAATCATTGCTGCAATGATAATCCCATCATTGCTGACGGCATATGCAAAACATCGAGTAGAAACCCAAGTTGTAAAATTTTACTCAATGATAAACCAGACAGTGAGAATGTCAGTCGCCGAAAATGGTACACCAGAAGGTTGGATTACAGAAACTAAAGATTATACTTATGACGAGAATGTTGAATTTTTGAAGACATATATTTTTCCGTATTTAAAAGTTAGCGGTTATGAGAAATGTAAAACTAAACATGTTTGTATAACAAATTTGGATGGAACATTTTGGTCTTTTAATGTCGATGGTAATGGTGGAGATATTGGTTATTATATTGATGGTGATGAGAGTAATATTTCTTCAAAGAATACATTTTATTTTCAGTTTAATAAATATGTAACATATGAAAAACTTGAACTTAATTCCAATAATTTTGTAGAGGCATATAGTTTTGATTGGGACGGAACAAAAGAAGGATTGGCAGAAAATTCCGGCAATAACCGCGGATGTTACAAAGGTTGTACAAAATGTTCTTATTGTACAAAAATGCTTCAGTTAAACTCTTGGAAAATCACAAGTGATTATCCGTGGTAATATTTTAAGATTTTTCTATTTTATCTAGAATTTGTTTGCTGGTAACAATTCTAGTAAGATAAGTTCTATTTCTAACTTGATATTTTCTAAGCAATTCCGCAACATGAAATTTAACTGTAGATAGTTCAATACAAAGTATTTTAGCAATTTCCTTATTGGTATAACCATTACAGACATATTCTAATACTTCAAGTTGGCGAGATGTAACAGATATATTTTCCATATTAAAACCTCATTAATTCCAAAATTAAATTATAGCAGTCAAAAAATCTATATTCAACTAACCACTTGGGTAATTTTTATCTTTATAAAAAGAAATTTGGGTACAATTACCGTAAAATTTTTGCAGCTCCAGGTAACGGACAAACAATCACTATTAGAAGCCAATTGCAAATTTTATTACAAAACTGCTCCAATTTGCATTTGTTGAATATCTTCCATTAAATAATTTCTTCTTTGTTGAGCGCCCAATGCCGTAATTATCATGCTTTTTTGAATTACTTATCTTCTTCAAATTCAAATTTTTTTTATCAAACCTCCAATGAGGTATTATTAAATTCATATTAACTCTTAGATAGAAACGATTTCAAGTTAGAGTGTATGCTATCCCGCATACGAAATTACCCCTTTTTTAGAATATAAGGTTGGGCATAACATAACTAACAAGATAAATATATTCAAATAGGACTTTAATTATATGTGTTTTTATAGGTAAATAGGTATTTTTTAATTAAGAACAGTAAGACCACTTTGACCATTTTCAACTTATGATAATCATTTTGACTTCCGAGTGGCTAAAATTTAGGTTGTTTGTTACGCTATAATTTGACACCAGGTTTGGTTATTTATACAAAAAGGTTTAAAAGTCTAATTATTATTTATACATATTGGCATAAATATTATCGGTTTATTTAGTTTTATTCTAGTGAGATAAATGTACTCTGCTGGAATTATTTTTCATATTACAACGAATACTAAGTCATTTTTTTATTGAGTTACAATCGTTTTTTAAAAAGAGGTTTTAAGGTAAATGCCGATTTCGTAATCTCAATATTATTTATATTAGTAAGAATGAAATACTTTCTATAATATATATAATTATAGGCAAAGCATAACTTGTTATATTTGCTATTAAAAAAGATTTTTTTACTTACTTTATACTCAATAATAAATGAAATTATTAGTAAAATAATGTTCAAAAGTAGTATTGAATAGAATAAAAATTTGCCCCAAGGTTCTACTATAACATATGCTAAAGGTTCTTAATCCAATTAATGTAGATACAAAATTTGCTTTATACATTATTTTATATAATTTTATAAAATCAAAATTTTTTAATATAAAGCTAGCTGCTATAGTTTCTACTAGCGAAACAAACAACAATAATATTAAAGCTAAAAAAATGTAAATAATATTCCACCAGTCCCTTCTGGTAGTCCAAAAGCAAAAAGAGTAGGTGCACTCATTACCCATAATGGAATTCCCCCATCAGCATAGCAAGGCAATCCGAGTAATAAAGTTGTGAGTATACTTATTAAAATTTTATTTTTCATAAATTTTTAAATTATTTCCTTATTCATATTAGAATACTCTAAGACATTTATATTTAAAACATTAACTATTGTCAAATAATACATAAACAAGGCGATGGTTAAAAAAGTACGTAGGTTGGTCATTGTAAATTAACAATAAGAATGAGAATTTGTAACACAAGGTTTAATAATTTATTGAACTCTGATTACACGAGATTCAACATTATTATAGCTCCTATTAGGGTTTTGTCCATTTTATCTTCTTGTTCTTTTGGAATCAAAAGCCACCGCCTTTTATGGATTTAGTTTGGTTTTCTCTTGTCGTTGATGTCCATACCCAAACATGCCCCACATATTAACAGCACTACTTGCAGAAAGTGTATTTGAATATGATGTAACCGAAACAATACCTTTTGTTTTCACCTGCGTTAAAATCTGCATCTTTTGGCATGTGTCCTGCTGCTTGTATAAATTCCATTTGTCCAATTAAAAGGTTTTTTCTGTTTTATTAACAAATTTTGCATATTCTTCATTTGTAACTGCAATATAAGAACTGAAACATTATTTGGCGCACCTAAAACAGGCAAATACCCATTGTTGATTTCATGAACACCAGGTTTTAACCTTGAATTTGTAAAGCTTGCAAACTACTGGGCTATATGGGGGTTCCCTATCTCTTATCATTTCATCGACAATAACTTGCATCTCATCAACTTTGGATTTGTCTTTTGCATTTTGTTTTAATTCGGCAAGTTTTACTTTCTTTTTTACAAGAACTTTATCATAATTAATTGCAATTTTTAACAAGACTGACAGAAACGCAAGTAATATGTTAGAAAATATATTTTTTAGTAATCAACAACTTAACAAAATAACGGAGCGATAACGCCATCAATTAAATCATCATAAGTTAGAATTTCAAGGTCATTATTGTAATCGCTTTTAATTTTTTGCCATTCATCAGTACTAAAATCATATCTTTTTCCTACAACTAAAAATCTTTTTGGCTTATATACCTTAAAACCATATTTATCTTCAACCCATTTTCTATTGTTAGGGTCATCAAAATATTCTTTATATTTTCTAGTTTGTGCAATGTATGAATTTATTTCTGATGAAAATTGTTCTCTATTTACTCTACCAACAATTGTATTGTTTTTTAAATCTGGTAATTTAAATTCAACAATATCAGCATATCCATTTGTATTTGAAACAAAGAAATCTGGTTGTATTGCAGGTTTATCTTCACTTTGCCATTCACAAATTTTTTGAGGGTATATATTTTGTGCGGAAAACCTACATTTTAAAATATATTCGTTTTCTTGTTTTGATAGAAAAGAAGTTATTTCTGGTTCTGTTGTTTCTTTGTTGCCATATAATTCAATAAATTTATTGATTAATAACACTTTTTCTTGTTCGTAAAATTCTGGTTCGGGATATTTATATAGAATATCATGCTGATATATTTGATTATAAAAGCCTAGATTAATATTAAAAGTATCATAGTTAGCATTTGTATCATCATATAAAATAGGTATAAAATCTATTATTTTTGCTCTTCTTGTAATTAAACCTGAGTTATTTGCATCAAAAAAACTTCCGTTAATTATTCTACAAAAAGAATTCAGTGGAATTTCAAATCCTCCGTTAAAAGTGAGAATAGCATTTTGGGTATAAAATGTCCAACCTAATTTTTGCAATTCTTGAAAACCACTAGGAGTTGGGCATATTAAATCTTCAACAATACCAGTAAGTGGAATTTTAACATTACTTGTTGGCTTATATTGTATTCCAATCACTTTTTCAAATAAATTAATGTTATCCTCTTTGCTATAATCATAAAATTGAACTTGTATATTGTTTTCAAAACTTAAATTTTTATCATCGTTATTATTTTCTTTTTCGTAATATTCTATGGCAACATGTGTTTTCCCAAATATTATAACAAGTTCTTTAAAATTTAATAATAAATTAGTAGTTCTTGTAATTTCTATGCCCTTTTGCTTAATCTCATTATATATTTTATCCCAATATTGTTTTTTTAATTCATTCAAAAGTATTTGTATTATATCTGTTTCATTTAATAATTCTGTCATATATCACTCCTAAATTGTTGAATTAAAGTTGAATTATTTATTAGTTTCCTATTAAAAAAGAGGTGTTTGATTTTCTCAAAACCCTCTTAAATCAAATGGTTGCGGGAGCTGGATTTGAACCAACGACCTTCGGGTTATGAGCCCGACGAGCTACCAGACTGCTCCATCCCGCGTTAAATTTTTGTTACATCTTATTATTAAACGCTGAAAAACAAAAATCAAGTCCTAAGATTTATTAACTAGTCTAGCATTAATATTAACGCTAATATGAGTGATATGAGCGAAAATGCACCTGCAAATATCCAATAAGTTGAAATTTTGTTTTTTGGTTTGCAGGATTTCATGCTGGTTACTTGTTTTTGGGTGGTTGATTTTTTTGTAGGTGTTGTTTTTTGCTTTTCAGTTGCTTTTGACTTGGCTTTGGAGTATTTTTTTGCAAGACTTTTGTTTCGCTTGCCGGTTGCCAAGAGTTCAACATCAAAATGTAAGTCAAGATTTTTTTTGTCTGCTTTTTTGTTATAGACGCTGTAGTTTATTGCAACTTCAAAGGCTCGTTGCAGGCATTCTAAGGCATCAATAGCATTTTGTTTAACCGAGGATGAATGGGTTGATTTGTTGCCACATTTTTTAAGAAAATATAAATCTTCAATGAACTCTTTTTCTTCAACTGAACCTTGAGAGTTGTCTTTCAAGGTTGCAAGCATTTGGTCAAAAGTTTCTTCGGTTGTACGTTTTTGACCAAGCACATTTTTGCATACATTTTCCGCAAAACGTCTTGTTTGTGTTATACATTGTTCAAAATATTCATCACGGTAAAGCATTTCCGCGTCAGAAATTATTTGGTATAAATTTTTGTCGGTTGTTTTTAGAAAATCAAAATTCGTTACCATAAGATTAATTTATATAGGCAATATTTAGCTTTGAGCCAATTTTTCACGTACAAGAGATTCTACTTCTGCTAAGATATTAGGGCTTTGTTCTAAAAATTCTTTAGCTTTTTCTCTTCCCTGACCAAGTTTTTCTTCGTTATAGCTAAACCATGCACCAGCTTTTTTTACTATATCAAGGTTTACAGCTACGTCTAAAATATTTCCAACTTTTGATATGCCTTTACCGAAGATGATGTCAAATTCTGCAGTTCTAAATGGAGGAGCAACTTTATTTTTAAGAACTCTTACTCTTACGTGGTTTCCAATTTCACCTTCATCACCTTTTAGTGTTTCTGTGCGTTTAATTTCCATTCTTACAGACGCATAGTATTTTAAAGCGTTGCCGCCGGTTGTTGTTTCCGGGTTGCCGTACATTACGCCGATTTTCATTCTTAATTGGTTGATAAAAATGACTGTTGTGTTAGTTTTACCGATGATACCGGTTAATTTTCTTAGAGCTTTTGACATTAAACGAGCTTGAAGTCCCATTTGCTGGTCTTCCATTGAGCCTTCAATTTCTGCTTTTGGAACCAATGCAGCGACAGAGTCGACTACAACTATGTCAACTGCGCCTGAACGGACAAGTTCTTCTGTGATATCAAGTGCTTGTTCACCTGTGTCAGGCTGAGAGATTAGCAAGTCATCAACTTGAACTCCAAGATTTCTTGCATATTCCGGGTCAAGAGCGTGTTCTGCATCGACAAATGCGGCAATACCGCCTTTTTTTTGACATTCGGCAACGATATGTTGAGCCAGGGTTGTTTTACCTGATGATTCAGGTCCATAGATTTCAATGATACGACCACGAGGTATACCGCCAATACCCAGAGCAACATCTAAAGATAGAGCACCAGTCGGAATGGCGTCGACATTCACTGTTGTTTTATCGCCAAGTTTCATTATCGAGCCTTTGCCGAAATCTTTTTCTATTTTTTCAATAGCTAATTTCAGCGCTTTGTTTCTTTCTTCGCTGACATTTACTGTTGGTGCTTCTTTAGCTGCCATTTTATTTTCCTCTTATTCCCAAACGTATACTTCTTTTTTCTTATAAAAACCTAATGCTACAGGTTTGTAGCTGTTCAATTCGTTTTTAAGCTGATATACTTCTTTGTTTAGGTCAACAATTTTTTGTTTAAGTGTTTCGTTATCAGTTTTGCAGCGAATTAACTCAACTACAACATCATCCATACCTTCAAGTTTTTCGTCAATAACTTTTGCAATTTTGTTGCTAAGTTTTTCTTCTAAATCTTGAAGAGTTGTTAATATGCTTCTGACAGCAGCACTGTTGTTTGTTGAAGATGAAGCGCCAGCATAAGCAGGTGTCCTAACTGCAACAGGGTTTGATACAACTCCTTTTACTTGTGCTTGTATTTTTCTTAGATTTTTAACTTCATCATAAGAAAAATATGTGTGTCCTTTAGCATTTTTTCTTGGTCTGATAGCCGCTTTTTTGCATAAGTCAACAATTTCTTTGTTGTCTGCTTTTAAAATAGTTCTAACTTCTTGCGGTGTTAAAGTTCTCTCGTTTAATCTGTCTTTTATCATTCTTATCTATCCCTTAAAAAACATTCCCAACTTCATTCTATTACATTTGTAAATTTCAGGCAAATAATTTTCGCTAAACATGAAGAAATGTAAAGTGTGTAAATGAGAAAATTTGAACGATAATTGACCGGGGGTCGTTATAAGAATATAATTGGGAAAGAAAGGACGGATTTATGAAAAAGTTTTTAATGGTTTTATGTTTAGGTTTTTTGGTGCAGACATCAGCAAATGCTACTTATGAAGTTAAGTATATGAACACTGGTGATGTTATTAGGAGTACTCCAGTTGAATTCGGTCAAAATGCTGCATTTACTCCTGCAAATAGGGCTAAAGCAGGAGCGAAAAACAGACAGATTAAGTATGAAAAACAATATTATGAAAATTTGAATAAACCTCGTAATATAAATATTAATTTGAATACTATAACTAAGGAAGAAACGGCATCGCAGCAAGCAACAGAAGAACCTAGAACAGAGGTGCAAACGGAGACAGAAACTAAAACAAAAACCAAAAATCAAGTTGAAAAAGTTACACCGAAAGTTATAAAAACGGTTTATTAAAACATGAAATCTTATACACAAGCGGTCGTTAGAAGTTGCTTCTAACGACCGCTTGTTGTGTAGATTTCCAACTTTTATATGATGTGAAATGAACAAAATCATGTTCTAATCGTTATATATATGAATATTATGAGGAAATACAGTGAAAACCTTTAAAAAAGTAATTTTATTCATATTTGCCTGCGTCTTGATTACCCCAATACCGGCAGTGCATGCAATTGATGATATTAAAGTTGAACAGGGTTCTGTTTTGTCGCTTAATGATTGTATTACAATTGCATTAAAGAACAATCCGTCAGTGAAAAATGCCAGATATAACTACGGAATATCCAAGGCAAATGTAAATATTGCGCGGTCAGAATTTTTTCCGACAGTAGGCGTGGGTACCGGCTACAACTACAGTAACGTTGACACAAAACGTTACGCCACAAATACAAATGTTTACTCAGTTGAAGCAACATTGAACCAGCTTCTGTGGAATTTTGGTAGAACAAATGCAAATATTAGAATGCAAAAATTCTATCTTATTGCTGACCAATACAATTTTGATAACACAGTAAGAGAAACTATTTTTAATGTAAAACAGCGTTATTTTGAAGTTCTTGCAGCCAGAGCAACAGTTATAATTAATAAAGCATATGTCGATATCAACGAACGCAACTACCTTAGAACAAAAGCTTATTTTGATGAAGGTATAAAATCAAAAATCGACCTTGTGAATGCCGAAGTTACTTTAAGTGATTCAAAGATTTCACTTGTACAATCTGAAAACTCTTATAAAAATTCGCTTGTAAATTTGAATAATGCAATGTATTTAACAAATGCGCCGTCATATCTTATTTCAAGTACAGAAGGCTTTAATATAAAAGACAACGTAGCGCCGGTAGATTTAACCAAAATAACAAAACCTACAGACAGCAAGATTGCAGAAGTTCCGGTAAGCGTGACAGATGCAAAACTTTTATCATCCGTTGAAAAACTGGAAATATTGAACGATTACAATTTAACTGATTTTCCATACACATTTGAAGAATGTATAAAAATGGCTTACGAAAACCGTGCTGACTTAAAGGCTTACAATTCAACTCTTGACGCTGTTAAAGAACATCTTCTTTATGTAAAAAGAAATTACTATCCGTCATTATCAGCAACTGCCGGATACGGATTTAGAGATACAAACCGTACAAGTTCAGTGAATGTTGGTGTTAATCTGTCAAGTTCTGTTAATATAATGAACCAAAAAGCCAATGTTGACGCTGCAAAACTTCAGGTTGATATTGCAGAAAACTCTCTTAATCAGTTAAATCAGGATATTTATTTTGAAGTTCAAAATGCTTATATTAATATGATTGAACTTGAAAAACAAATCCCGCTTTTAGCTGTAAAAGTTCGCCAAACGCTTGAAAATTATGAACTTGCAGAAGGCAGATACTACGTTGGTTTGGGTGATTATATTCAATTGCAGGATGCAAAGGTCAACTATAACAATGCACAATGTTCGTATATTGAAACGATTTATAAATATAATGTAGCAAGAGCAAATTTAGAAAGTGTAATCGCGCTTCCTCAAGAAGTTACGATAGCAATAGAGGAAAAGTAATATGGACATAGATAAAATCAAAGCAGTATGTTTAAAGAAACGTGTACTAGTGACGCTTGCCGCAGTTTTAGTACTTGGAGCAATAAGCTTGGCACAGATTAATGCGCATAAAGTCACGTACCAGACCCAAAAGCTTTCACAATGTACAATAACCGATGTTGTGGAAGCCTCAGGCACGATTAACCCTGTAAACATCGTAAGTGTAGGTTCAACAGTATCCGGACTTATGAAAGAAATTTATGTTGACTATAACTCAGAGGTTAAAAAGGGACNNTAGTCGCTTTCCATAAATCCTATTTGAAATCTTTGTCTAACTTTTTGGGGTCAATTTATTCTTTGCAGTTATGTGCATTTTTAAATATTACATTATTTGCCCAAGGTGCAATAGTTCACGTGTTTTGCACCTTGAGTACAATGAAAGGAATGATTAAATTTATGTCAATAATATCAATTCCAAGAAATATGAGCAAAGCCTGTAAGCTTTATTTAGAGCGGAATTTTGAAGAAGCGGACAGGATTATGGAAAAAATTTCTGAGCCTTATCATCAGAAGCAGGCTATTGAGGCTCAGCTTACATTGTTCAAATGGGATCTTGATAATACGATTACAAAATGTATGGAGTTTCTTCCATACTTGAATGAATGGCGCTCGTTTAATATGCTTGACGCATCTTTTGCTATGATCACATTCAGTGCGGCACATATGCGCAAGGAAGAGGTGACGGAATATTTGGAAAGCCTCAAACTCCGCTTTGAAACAGAGGAGGATGAAAGATATAAAGGTCATATGTTGGGAAAGATAAATAAATCTATAAATTATCTTACCGATAATCTTGAAAAAGCAAATGTTAGCCCACAGCTTGAAGATCTGTTATCCGTTGATGAGGCAGTTGAAAAATGGAGATCACGATATCAAGAAGGACAGTTTACCGCTGATTCTCCGGAGAATGCAGATCGTATTTTAAGCGCATATTATCAAAAAATCAAACCGAATGAATATATTGAGCTTTATGAACGCTTTCACGATTCATCGACATTGCGTGAACATACCCGCATAAATGTAATAAAAACATATTTGCGAATGAACAAAATCGAAATGATTCCTGATGCGGTTTATGATCTGTGCAAATACGCATGGCTGCCGGTTGAAAAAACAACCATAATGCCAATTTCGATCCTCACGTATGATACCGATCTCTGGAAACTATACACAAAGGAATTGTTTGAACAAATTTATACAACGGCAAGCGTGTATTTTGGAGGTGTTGTATGAATATTGAAAAATTCAGTAAATATTTTAATGGGGACTATGATAATACAGTAATTTCAAAGTTGTCTATTTCAGATGGGAATGTTATTGTTGCAGACCCTTTTGGATTGTATGCTGATTTCCCACCATATACTCAAAAAGTACCCATTGGGGAGTTCGATGTAACGGCTTGCATTGTAGGGAAAGAAAGCGATACCTGAATTGCAGCTGTAAATGTGCAGTTTGTAGACTGTCAGCCTGCACGCTTTGAAATGGCATTAGACGGAAGTGAGAGCAAGGAGGATATTGCTGCACTTGCGGAAGGAGAATTTTTTGGCTTTTTCGTTGATGCAGGTCTTGCAGCAATACTTGATACTGCATCGTTAAAAGCGTATCTTGATTTTGAAAGTGAATGGTGCAATAACAACCCGGATAAAAATATTTATGATGATTTTTTGGGGAAATTGTTCGCAAAATCATATAGCAATGCTCCTACTTTTCAGCGCAGTTGCGGAGATTATATTGATTTTATTATTCCTGGGACTTATTATCATATCCCGATATTTTCATCGAGATATGGCGGCGGGGTATATCCTGTGTATTTTGGGTACTCAAAAGAAAACAGCATTTGCAGTATGTCAATTTTATTCATTGATGTGTAAGTACCTCATACGTAAATATGATTCCTTTTATTATAACCATTCCTAAAAATAAAAAGACAAATTTTATCAGATATCTTTCTCAACAATTTTAAGATGAGGATTATAGCTTGATTTATGTGAAAAAAGTATAATGACAATTGATACGGTGTTATAATAAACCTATAGGCTGCTGTACAATTTATTGACCCGCCCTTCAACTTCTGACGGTGAAACTATTGACACCACCACTAACCACCCGTTCTATGTTGACGGTAGGGACTGGGTAGCCGCAGGTGATCTTGAAATCGGTGACACACTTGTTACCGCTGACGGCGACGAGGTTGAGGTTGCTGATATTGAGATTGAAAAACTGGCTGAACCTATCCTTGTGTACAACCTTGATATCAAAAGAAAAAGGATAAAAGGGGGGTGGTTAAGGAATGACTGAAGCAGGAGTAAAATGCCCTGCTTGTGGGCAGTACACATTTGCAGAAGAAAACAATTTTGATATTTGTCGTTTTGCGGATGGGAAAACGATGGTGTACAGTATGATGACCCCGACTATGCGGGTGGTGCAAATCCCGAAAGCCTTAATGAGTATCGTAAGCTTTGGGCAGAGGGCAAAACATGGATGCAGATAAAAAAACGAAAAGAAGGAGAGGGAAACAAATGATTAAAAGTAAATACACTTGCCCCGTCTGTGGCAAGCACCAGTTTGAATACAATGGGGATGACTACATATGCCCCATTTGCTATTGGCAAAATGACATTATACAGAATGATGATCCCGATTATGCAGGTGGTGCAAATCCCGAAAGCCTTAATGAGTATCGTAAGCTTTGGGCAGAGGGCAAAACATGGATGCAGATAAAAAACGCAAAGGAAAAAATGATGAATAAAAACAGCGTTCCCCACGGCTAATACCGTGGAGGGACGTTTTTGTTTTGCGGGAAAGGAGGTCACACAATGAGCAATGTATCAGCGGGTGAGATTTACAAGTCCATGGTTACTTATACGCAGGAAGTGCGTGCGAAAGCCGAACAGGCGGCGAAAGAGATACAGAAAGAAATGAGGGTTAATCTGCTTCAAACAATCCACCGTTCGTACAGGTTGGATGCGTAAGAGTTGGGTAGTGAAAAAACTCGAAACAAAAACTAAGGGCACAATTTACGGCGGGCGTAACAGGTATGAGCCGACTGTTGTGCATTTGGTGAGCTTCAACAGCAAACCCGCCCAAACACTGCATTTACAGTGCTTGGGCGGGTTTTGTCATGGTCGAGGTGACGGGATTCGAACCCACGGCCTCTTCGTCCCGAACGAAGCGCTCTACCAAACTGAGCCACACCTCGAATTTCAATGGAATACATAATCCCCTGAAATTGCTATAATATTATAGCACGTTTTTTGCGCTTTGTAAAGCGATAATTTTGCTAAATATTATTTTTAATATAAAATTTTCCTTTTATTAATTTTTAAATTGGGCTGCGGTTTTCATTCAGGCGCTTTGTGGGGGCTTTGCTTCCTGTGCTTACAAAAAAATTGATAAACTGTTCACTGATCAGTCACAGCACTATATTTCTTTTCCTGCAAGTTTATGGTATACTAACATCGTATGTATCATGGAGAAAACGTTTTTTGCGGCGTGATGAAAATAAAGGCGGACAGTATAATCGTAAGCACGCAGGCATGTAGCTGTCGGCGTTGTGAAATAACACCACAAATTCTGCGCTTTATCGGGTAATATCCGTCATAGTGCATATGGTTTTTCTGCCTTAAATATGGTAAAATAATTGTGTAGCAATCGGTTTGCACGGCAGATGACCGGTACCGTAATTGATAAATCGAAAGGTCAGGCTAATTATGGATGAAAAATACAGCATTGCAGTGGCACAGTCAGGAGGTCCGACGGCGGCGATAAACGCGTCATTGGCGGGAGTGTTCAGACGCGCCGCCCTTTGTCCGGAGATAGATAAAATATACGGTTCGATAAACGGCATTGAGGGAATGATTAACGATGTGCTTGTTCCCTTGGACATAATACTTACCTCGGAAAACGACATAGAGCTGCTGAAAATGACTCCCTCTACCGTTCTCGGTTCATGCCGCTATAAGCTGTCGGAGTATGCACAGAGTGAGAATGACTATATCCATATAATAAACACCTTAAAAGCACATAACATAAAAATGTTCTTCTATATCGGCGGAAACGACTCTATGGACACGGTTTTAAAGCTTGACAAATACTGTAAGGCACTGGGTGAGGATATAAAGATTATCGGTATTCCCAAGACTATTGACAACGACCTGCCTGT
Source organism: Candidatus Gastranaerophilales bacterium Zag_111 (assembly GCA_001899395.1). GTDB lineage: Bacteria > Cyanobacteriota > Vampirovibrionia > Gastranaerophilales > Gastranaerophilaceae > Zag111. Next base: position 29,606 of record MOYD01000041.1, read on the forward strand.
GACGGATCATACGCCGGGATTTGGCTCGGCTGCCAAGTATGTGGCCGCAACCATGCAGGAAATTATCCGTGATAGCCGCGTTTACAGCATACAGTCTATAACCATTGTGGAAATAATGGGACGGGACACGGGCTGGCTTACCGCATCAACCTGTGTTTTAAGGGCTAACGGTGAGCCTGCGCCCCATTTGGTGTATCTCCCAGAGGCTTTTCGTGACGGATTTAATATGGAGAATTTTCTAAGCGATGTGGAGAAGATGATGAAGCGTTACCGCGCGGTTATAATCGCTGTTTCCGAGGGGATAGTTCCCTCTGATCACGACTATGTGAAAACAGGTGCTGACGCTTTCGGTCACACGGATAATTCGGGCGTGGGAAAATACCTTGAGAAAGCCTGCTCAAAGCGTTTCGGCTGCAAGGTTCGTTCCGTTGAGCTTAACGTTATGCAGCGGTGCAGCTCCCATATCGCTTCCCTTACAGATATCAGCGAGGCGGAAAAAATCGGCTCTGCTGCCGTTGACTGCGCTCTTGAGGGAAACAGCGGACGGATGATGTGCTATCGCCGCATAAGCTCCGAGCCATACCGCATAGAAATAACCTCCTGTGATGTGGCGGAGAGTGCAAATAAAGTGAAATATTTTCCCGAAAGCTGGATAACTCCCAATTTGTGCGGGGTTGCCATGGATGCCGTAAACTATTTTCTCCCTTTGATACAGGGAGAACCGCAGGTAATCTACCGCAACGGTATTCCGGTGCATTTCAGGATAAATACATGAGAAAGCGCATAATTATATCAGTAGCTTAAATAAAACTTAAGGGCACGGGAAAGCGTAAAAATATTGAAAGGATTAGTTAAAAAATGAAGAGATTTTTTGAATCGGTAATTGAGCCAATCTTCGAGAAAGAAAATATCCGTACAATAGTGGAAATAGGTGCCGATAGGGGGGCTTAACACAGCCAAGCTTATTCAATACGCCAATAGATTTGGGGGAAAGGTGTATTCTATAGATCCACTTCCCGGCTTTGACTCGGAGGAGTGGGAACGTGAAAATCCCGATACATTTACCATGTGCAGGGATCTGAGCCTTAATGTAATAAAAACCATAAAGGATGCGCAGTGCTTTCTTATTGACGGTGATCACAACTGGTATACCGTATATAATGAGCTTTGTCAGATTTACGAAGCATACGGTGAAGATAATTTCCCTTTGGTGATGTTCCATGACATTCTATGGCCATATGACAGAAGAGATCTTTATTACTCTCCGGAAACTATTCCTGCAATATATCGTCATGACTATGAAAAGAAAGCAATGGCACCGTCATCCAAAAACTTGGTGAACGAAGGCATAAACGGATATCTTTTCAATGCAAAAGAATACGGCGGAGAAAAGAACGGAGTTCTGACAGCTATTGAGGATTTTGTTAAGGAACATCCAACGCCGAATTTGGATATATACACTATCGATGTGCTTCACGGACTTGGAATGATAGCTTCAAAGGAAAAATATCCTGAGGCTGTGGAGCATTTTTATTCTGCATCGGCGCTTAAAGGCGCAATGCAGATTTGCGAGAGTGAAAGACTTGACAAGTCGGTTAAAATCAATGCATTGACAAAAAAGTACAGAAGCTTCTGGACGCCGAAAAAAAGCCTGCGGCAGGTCCTCAAGTGGGTAAGGTGTATCCGAATTTCGGTGAGGGATACAGCGAGGAAACCGCATTATTTACGGGAGAATACAATCCTAACAGCGACAGCTATTATGCCGCATTCACTTTTGAAAAAGCGCCCGAATTTATTCGTTTTGATCCTGTGGACAGATATAGCTGCATACTGGAAAATATTAGCTTATATGACGGTAATGAAGTAATTGAACCTTACTCCGCAAACGGAACAGCTCTGACGGGGGGTATGTATTTACAAACCGTGACCCGCAAATTATATACAAAAATATTCACAGGAGCAAGAGGTTTGAAATAAAGGCGGATATTTTCCCGTTTAAGAGCGTTGCGGTAATTAAGCTTATTAACGACGCTTTGGATGAAAAGAACGCTCTAATGGATGAACAGAATGCTCTTTTAGAGAAGAACCGATATTTGGAGGATGAAAAGTGTCAGCTTGAGAGTGAAAACAATGCACTCTCCGAGGAAAAGCGTCAGCTTAACGATCAGGTTATGGGTAAAAACAGAGAGATTGAAAGGCTGAACACCAATTTGAGAAATTCCGAAAGGAATCTGTCCCTGCTAAAATTGGGCAGTGACGAGCAAATTAAGCTGACAAACGATAAGATTACCGAAATAAGCAAGAAAAACACCGCACTCAGTGAGGATGTAAAGAAGAAGAATGCCGCGCTTACCAAAGCAAACAACAGTCTGAAAATCGGAAACAGACTGCTCAAGCGCTTTTTGAATTTAAATAAGGCTGTTGGCTGGAGATATGCGCTTAAATCGCTGTTCAGCCGCGGTATAAGTGCCACAAGAGCGAATATTAAAGCCCTTAAGCTTATCAGAAAGCAGGGCAGCTTTGACATGGTTTATTATTGTGAAAGCTATAAGGATGTCCTTGAAAGAGGAATTGATCCTCTTATTCACTTTATTTGGTTCGGAGGTTATGAAAACAGAAACCCGTATAAGGGCTTTGATGTGGCTTGGTATCTTAAAAATTACAGTGATGTCAGAAAAAGCAAGGTAAACCCTTATGCCCACTATGTACTTTGGGGAAAGGGAGAAAAGAGGAAGACTGCGGGGACTGTCAAAAAGAATGCGGCGAATGTCAAAAAGAATGCGCCCGTTTCCAAGAATAATTCACAGGTGAAGACGAAAAGCAACGCTTCTAATTTGACAAGCACAGTGATTAAAAATCCGGAATCTTCAATAATAATTAAAAATGCTCAGAAAAACTTCAATCTGAAGAATTTTAACTACAGTTTGTTTGCGGACAAGCTTGAAATGCTGTATGAAAATTTAATAACAATTATCGTTCCTATTTATAATGCGTATGAAGAAACCTGCGAATGTATTGAAAGCGTAATTAAAAATACTGTTTTTCCATATAAATTAATGCTTATAAATGATTGAAGTCCTGATTCAAGAATTGCGGATCTCTTAGCGGAATACAGTAAATATGAAAATATCATTGTCGTAAACAATGAGAAAAACCTTGGATTTGTGGGAACAACCAATTACGGTATTACACATTCCACCGGTGACGTTGTCTTTCTGAACAGCGATACTAAGGTATCAAAGGGATGGCTGAAAAAATTAGCTATTGCCGCTTATCATAAGGATAATGTTGCTACAGTTACACCGTTTTCAAATGCAGCGGGCGCTTTCAGTGTGCCGGTTATGGGAGAGAATAAAAATATACCGGAGGGATACAGCCTTGATGAAATGGCTGCGTTGGTAGAGGAAAATTCAAGGCTTGATTATGTTCAAGTCCCGACCGGAAACGGATTCTGTATGTATGTCACCAGAAAAGCACTGGATGCGGTGGGAATACTTGATTATGAGGCATTCTCCAGGGGATATGGGAAAGAAAACGATTTTTGTATGCGTGCAAAAGAGAGAGGCTTTATTAATATTATTGCCGATGACACGTATATTTACCACAAGAGAAGTGCTTCATTTAAGGAAGAAAAACTGCAGCTTATCGCAAACAACAGAAAAATACTGGATGAAAGATATCCCACATACAGTAGTGAAATTAAGATTTTCTCTACATCCGAATTGCTTAATGAAGATCGCAGCAGAATTAAGACTTCCGTTGAACAATCCTGTCCGATGAATTATCGTAAAAAGCGTATACTATATGTACTGCATGAGGGCAGCGGCGGAACTGTAAAAACAAATGAAGATTTAATGCAATTTGTTGAAAAGAACAACATGGACGTTTATATGTTGACATCAAATACCAAGGAGATGAAGCTGTATTCGCTGGTAGATGGAACGCTTAATTTGCTCAAGTGTATAACCTTGCGTAAAAAGTGGAATATTACTGATTTCTATGTTCCCGAATATGCAAACATTTATTTTGATGTTATTGCTAATCTCCACATTGATATTATTCATATAAGACATTTGTTCAAGCACAGCTTTGACGTTGTGAATGTTGCACATTTAATGCATATTCCCATGATTTTGTCTTTCCATGATTTTTACTTCATATGTCCCACTATTAATTTGGTTAATACAAGCGCAGAATACTGTAACGCAGAATGCAGAGATTGTGACAGACACTGTGCGCTTTCCAAGACAATGAGCCTGAATGTTCCCTCAAATATGTGGACACAGAATACATGGCAAAATGAAATATCATCTCTATTGGATAAGGTATCAGCTTTTGTGACCACCTCGGAATATACAAAGCAATTGTATCTAAAAATTTATCCCCGTATCAAGGATAATTTTTACGTAATCGAACACGGCAGAGATTTTAATTATGATAGAGAATATAGAGGCGGAGTGCCTGAAAACAACAAAATAGTAATTTTGCTTGCGGGAAATCTTAGCATAAATAAGGGAATAAAGTATATCAAACAGCTTATTTCCGTTGATGAACAAAGAATACTTGAATTTCACCAAATTGGAAATATCAGTAAAGAAAGCGCAGAGCTGTTGAAGTGCTCCCCTTTTGTTAGACAATGTGGTATAATATAAATATACCAATTAAAAGTCTA
>MOYD01000042.1 GCA_001899395.1 Candidatus Gastranaerophilales bacterium Zag_111
GTCCAAAACATAAATTGCAATTGCGGTCTGAAATATATTGTGTCAACAAGCCCGTGGAACATTACTGCCCATATGGCAACCGCTGAAACCGCTACAAAAATTATCTGTTGGGTGTTGTTTGAGTATAAAATGAATTTTACTGCATTTTTTGATAGTGTGAATAAGTATCCTAAAAATGCAATGAGTGCAAAAATTCCGCTTTCTACAGCGGTTTCAAGGTAGATGTTATATGCGCTAAGCGCATCAAAACCTGTTTTCATATACAATCCGTAAATCTCGCGGAAATTCTTGTTACCTACACCAATTCCTAGGAGCCAGTTGTCTTTGAACATTTCGACTGCTGAGTGGTAAACATTAAATCTGAAAGAATTTGATGAATCGCTGCGCATTGCAAAGATTGATAAAAATCTTAACCTGAGCGAGTTTATACAGGTTATTGCAAATACAAATAATGCGCTAACTCCGGAAATAACGGTTATGTAAAGCTTTTTATAAGTATTCCAGAAAAATTTTGCAGAAATCAAAAATACACAGCCAAAAATCAAAATGAGTGCTAAATACGCGCCGCGGCAACCGGTTTGAAAAATCGTGTAAATACTTATCAGTGATAAAATTAACGTTACAATCGCACATTTTAAATGTTTTCTGTCAATACAATAAAAAATTGTTCCAAGTATTGCAGGAAAACCGCAAACCAGGTATCCGCCAAAAAGGTTTGGGTTAAGCGGTTTGAGTGTTCCGTAAACTCGTGATATCACATCTTCGGGGTTAAGTCTTGATGTATCTTGCCAGGTGGAGATTGCCTCCGGATGTATAAATGTCTGCATAAACCCGATTACGGCTTCGCATGCTGTACAAAGTGCTATTGCCCCTAAAAGCCAGACTGTTTTATCTTTATTTGATTTTAAATACTGCACTACAGAAAAATAAAACCCGATATAAATAAATGTCTTAAAGAACCCTTTTAAGCTTAAAGAAAAAAGAGTTGAGCCAAAAAGGCTTATTATCACAATCATAAAATATGCGACAAGCCAGATTTCAGGCGTGTTAAAACTAACCTTTTCTTGGGGTTTGAAAACCATTTTAACGAAAGTCAAAAACATAACAATCAGTGCAAAAAATCCGATTGCATCAGAGTTCATAAACGTTGAACCGGCAAATGTAAGCAAAATAAACGGCAAAATGATTTTGTCGATATTTTGCAAAAACAAACTGTTTTCATACACCAAGCTTAATTTATTTTGTGAAAATCCAAAAATTTTATTGAACATCGTCTGTTGTATTCATATCTTTATTTACAGTCTCATCAACAACTGCGTCAATAACTTTCAGGTCTGACACTGAACCCGTAAATTTATAATTAGCGCCTTCAAGTGTTATCGGAAGTCCAAGTTTAACCTTGTTTCCGCCAACAACAGCGCCGTCTTTTGTGATTTTTGCTTTATCGGTTAAAGTTACCACAACATCGTATAAATCAGGCTGTGCAACATCTTCAACCACAATTACAACTTTTTTTGAGTTTAATGTCGGAAGAACAATTTTTCTTCTGTCTGCTTTGACGTCTACGATTTCCAGGTCTGAATAAGGAACATTTCTGATACTGATAAATGTTTTGTCACCTTTTTTAATCGGAATTTCAGAGCCTGAGAATGTTACACCGCGCATATAAACCTTGAATACAATATTTGAAGTTGCTTCAATCTGTTTGTCTGCGGTTTGTCTGAAACCTTTATATGTTACAAACCCTACCGCAAGTGCGATAATTACACATACAACAATAATAAAATCAACAATTCTGATTTTTTTTGTAAGTTCTTTAACTTTATCCATGAATTTGTCCATAAAATTTCTCCTTGGTTAAATATTTAAACTTTTAACCGCTGAAATCAGTTCATCAACTGTTGTTGTAGCACAGCCAAACTGTCTTACAACAATACTTGCTGCCACATTACCGATTACAGCCGAATATACAGGGTCAATTCCTGCTGCAAGCGCCAGCGAGTAAACCGCGGTTACAGTATCGCCTGCACCTGTTACATCAAACACTTCTGATTTATTAAATACAGGAATTTTTGTGTATTTTTCCCCCGGTTCAGCTACAAACATACCGTCAGCACCACAGGTTATTAAAACAGAATTCGCGTTTGTTTCTGTTAATAATTTTTTGCCCGCGCGTTTTAAATCTTGCTCATCTTCAATCTTAAATCCTACTGATTTTTCAGTGTCCGGGAGGTTTGGTGTCATTGAAGTTACGTTTCTGTATGAGCCTAAATCACGTTGAGCATCAACCACAACGACTTTGCCAAGCTCTTTTGCTAAATCAATTGTGAATTCCACAATTCGTTTTGTAAGTGTTCCTATGTGGTAATTAGAAAGCACAACAGCATCGTATTCAGGAAGAAGTTTTTCAATATTTCTCATAACTTTTTCTTCTGTTTCAGGGCTGATGTCGCCTTTTGATTGTCTGTCAACTCTTACAATTTGCTGTGTAATTGATGTTGTTATTGAACCTGAAATCCTTGTCTTAACAATTGTTTTGCGGGTTTTATCTTTGACAATTTTTGAACAGTCGATATTTGCCTTATCAAAAGTGTCAAATAAAAGTTCCGAATAATAATCGTCTCCGCAAACGCCAATAACCGCAACTTTGCCGTCATTAAGTGTTGCCACGTTATGTGCTGCGTTTGAGGCTCCGCCAAGAATTAATTTTGTTTTTGTGTGCTGTAAAATCAAAACTGGCGCTTCTCTTGAAATCCTTTCAGCATCGCCGTAAATCATTTCATCAAGCGCTAAATCTCCGACTATCAGCACTTTGGAATTGCTGATTTTATTTAAACAAGATATAAGTTTTTCTTTATCAAAAATCATATTACCAACTCTCACTAAATATTATAAGAATATCTTAGCACAAACAAAAGTATTTGAATATTTACACCAAATCAGCATTCATATCGGCAAATTCAGACACATCAATCGGGAGCGAAAATCCAAATGTTGAGCCGCAATCCGGTTTTGAAACAACAAATACATGTCCGTGGTGATGTTTTTCAATTGTTGTTTTAACCAGATGAAGTCCAAGTCCTGTGCCTTTTACGCTATGGGTTTTGTTTTCCACTCTGAAAAATCGTTCAAAAACTTTTTTCTGGAATTCCGGTGCAATCCCTATTCCTTCGTCTCGCACAGTTACTGTCACCTGATTGTTATCAGGTTCTTTATACAGTCTTACTGTGATTGTTGAATTTTCCGGAGCGTATTTTATTGCGTTTGACAGGTAATTTGTCAAAGCACGCGCTATGCTGTCATAATTAAACATCAGAAGAGGGATATTTTCTTCTTTTTCAACTTCAATTTTTAAGTTATGTTCTTTTAACAATACACCAACTTGCCCTACGCACGCATCAACAAGCTGTGAAATATCGTTTTCACTCTTTTCAAGTTTTGCGTTGGATTCAAGCCGCGAAAAATCTAAAATATCGTTTACCATGCTGTTTAATCTTATGATTTCAGTGTTAATTGTGCCAATGAATTCTTTTTGGGTTTCGTAGTCAAAATCGTTACCGTAATTGTAAAGTGTATCAATGTAACTTCTCAAAACAGTGACAGGTGTTCTCAGTTCGTGTGATACATTTGAGATAAACTGTGATTTCATTGTATCCATTTCGGTTTCTCTTGTGACATCTATCAGCACGATTATGTAACCTACGTAATCCTCATTTCTGGTGAACATCGGGGATATTATTGATTTTAAAATCCGTCCGTCGATTGTAATATTAAAGGTCACAGGTTTTGAGGATTTTTCTTCAAGTGAAAGTTTTTTATACTCGTCGATTTTTTCAGTGAAACAGTATTCTCCTTCTGTATCCACGTAGTTTCTGATATCAGAATTTATAAGCTGGTCGTCTTCAAGTTCCAAAAGTGTTTTGGCATGGTTATTCAGCAAAACTACATTGTCGTTGTTGTCACAAACCACAACCCCGTTTACAATACTCATAAGCACTGCTTCAAGTTTATTGCGCTCAAGCGTTAATTGTTCAATGTTTTGTTCTTCGTAAAGGTTAAGTCTTGCAGACATGTTATTAAACGCGTTAAACAACTCCTGAACTTCGTCACTAACGTCTTTTCCTTCGATTTTATACCCGAATTCTCCGGATGAAATCTTTTGAACACCGTCATGCAAAATTCTCAATTCTCTTGTTATAAGATATGTGTTTATAAGGATTACAAATGCAAAAACAAGCCATACAATGACAAATACAAAAAGAATGGATGCTCTTGTGGTTTGAGATAATTTTCCTACAATTGACCCGGAAAGTCCTACTGTTACAGAACCGATTGTCGAATTGTCACTGTAATTTATCATTGGTGAGGTGACTGAAATATTTGAGCGTTTTGTTTTTTCACCCGATTGGTGTGTGGATTTATATATTAGTTTTCCGGTATTGTCACGAAATTCAATGTAGTCAATATCCTGATGTGATTTCAAAATTGAATCTGAGTGTGATTTTAAAATATTGTAGGTTTCGTTTTTGGAAGCGTCTTTTGT
>MOYD01000043.1 GCA_001899395.1 Candidatus Gastranaerophilales bacterium Zag_111
AGCATTTTTTATGATGTTGGTACTTGGAATATTCGGGCTGTCAAGGTTGAAAGTAGATGATTTTCACAAGGCAGCGGTAATTTTTATAGTTGATTCTTCGGCTTCTAATCTTAAAAATTTACCTGCTGAAAAAATGCTTATTCGGCAGCTTTGCTCAATGCTTGACCCGGAAGACCATATCAAGATTTTGAGAGTTTCTGAAGATTCTTATATTATTTATGAAGGTTCTCCTCAGTCAAGTTCTGAGGTACGCAAGGCAATGGAAAAATTTACCCAATTTGATGAAAAAGAGTTTGGGACGGCATACGGGCTTGCGCTTAAAAAAGCGTTTAACCACGCTTTAAATATGGATAAAGAAGGTTACATCCCCGCGGTTGTTGTAATCGGAGATTTAGAAAACGAAGGCGCAATTGAAAAGCAGATTGACTGGGAAACCTTGCCGGAAGATGTTGCAAATATTAAAAATCAGGCAGACGATTTTTCAATGATGTTTTTATATGCAGCGCCTGCAAAACTCGATTTAGTAAAGGAAAAACTTTCACCTGTATTGGGTGAAAACAAACTTATCCTTGGAAATGAAGCAACAACAAGTAAATCAATGAGACGCTTTTTAAACGCTATTGGAAGGTAATTTATGCACGTTACAATAAAATTTGCAGATACGATAAAAGAATTTGAGGGGAAGTCTTCAATTGCAATTGGGGGCGGAGCTGAGGCGGATTTTACCGTGCAATCGTTTCCGGAACTTAAACTTACATACTTTCCGCAATACAAAAATTACGTGCTGATAAATTCAACAGGTGACAAGAGCGTTTTATTTAACGGTAAGGTATTTACAAAAGTTCTTGTTACTCCAAAATGTGTAATTTCACACGCGGGACAGGATTTGCATTTAGAATTTGTGCAGGCTCCTGTTCAAATTGCGGCAGGAAATGCACAATCACAAATTAAGGAGAGCGATATGATGAATAATAACAAAGTAGTAAAACCATCTGCTATTAAGGGCACGGATTTTGATAATGATATTGAAAAACAGCGTATCGCAATTATTAAAGATATCGGATTTAAAATTTTAGAATTGAAAAATAATATTAAATCCGGTTCTATGACGGCATTTTGTTTGAATATTGCAATGTTGATTTTGTCTGTTGTTTCATCATTTGGGATTACCAATTTCCTTTTAGGTTTGAAGATAGATAATTCATCATCTGTTTTAAATTTAACAACAAATTTCGGATTTTTAATCGGTGTGACTGTTGTTATCGGCGCAATTTGTTTGATATTAAAACAGGGTGTTTACTCGCTTTTGGATTTTAACCAGACAAAAAGAATGGGTGATTCAAATTTCGCTCAGTTATTTATTATTGCAATTGCAGGAATATTTTTATTTGTTGTATACGTGATGAATTTATTTTATTATAAATCCATTCCGGGGTTTGCGGCGGCATCGTTATTTATTTCGCTTTTATTTGTAGGAGCTTTGGCAGCGGTTACTGTTGCAGGCGGGTATTTAAAATATCAGACAAAAGTTTGGCGCCAGCAGCTTACAAATTGCGAGTACCGTGAAGATTTTGAATCTGTTATGAAAAGTTATCGTGTAATGATAAATCAATATATTAATAAGTTGAGTGCAAACAGGATAAATACAGTAAAAAGCAACCTTGTAAATAATCAAATGAAGATGGTACTGGAGACTTTTGTAGGTATTTTGACTGCACCTTTTTTGGCTTACGGTGTTTCAAATACTCTGGCAAGTTGTTTTCCTGAGGCTGCAAACTGGGTTAGGATTTCGGGGTTAAGATTTAGTCCGATATTTCTTGTTCTTGCAACGTTTTTGATTATTTTTGCGTTCTTTTCATTTGTACGCTCATTTACTATCGGGAAACAGATTAAGGGTTCTGAAATTATCAAGTTTGACGGATTTCATGACTATAACAGTCACGGTGTGACAGTGCTAGGGTTGGATTCTATGCGTAGTCTTGAAAGAGAAAAGAATGTTGTAATGTGGATTGCTTGCGCTATTATCTTGATTGAATTCACAATGAACGTGTCTTATTTTATAACAGAAATCGGCGGTGATATTCAGGGCATGTTTTTAAGCTTTGTTACAGCGCTTGTTCCGACAGCTCTTTTGATTGCAGAAACTCATATGCTAAGTTCAACAATGTTTAAAATTCATAATTACGGCGATTTACTTTCTGAACTGGATTAGTGCTTATGAACAAAACGGCTGTCTGGATAGTGTGTATAATTGTATTTGTTTTTGTGACGACGTTTGTTCTGTCGCTTGATGTTTCAACAACTTCACGACGTGTTAAAATTACTAATCAGAATTTTGCAATAAACCATGAAAATACAGAGCTTGTGAACGATGAGAATGTAAAATTTAACATTGGAAAAACAAATATTGATAATAAACAGATTGATACTAAAAATCAAGCAGGTATTAAATCAACTGATGTCAACCTTGCAAATTCCGGCGGTATTGAAAATCAAGACACCGGGTTTGAGGATGAGTCCGCATATGCAAGACAGCAGACGAATTTTGATAATGCAGGTAATTATGATAGCCAAAAGATAGATTTTAAAAATCTTGATGACAGCGATTTAGATAACGTAATTGCAAATGCACAAAATAACCAGGGAACACATACAAAATTAAACAGTGAGCCTGTAAAATTTCAGCAGCAAGATGAGTATATGTATAAAGACCTTGACTGGAATACATGGCGAAGTAACTTTGTTAATAAGATTTTGGATGACAGTATTTATATTCATGAGCTTGACCAATATGGCGAGGGCACCTGGTTTTATTACTCATTTAACGTGCACAAAAACGGTGCTATTTCAGATATTTCAGTAAAATCTATGTACCTGCGTCCGGAGGACAAAGCAAAAGTTGCAAAACTTATCAAAAGTTATCAATATAAGGGTATAACAATTTTCCCTGCCGGTTCAAAACGTCAAGTAGCAAAGGTCTCAGCCGTAATGATGCTGTCAAATACATCGCTAAAATCAACACCGAATGATTTTAATGACGGTGAAAGAATTAAGCTAAAGCGCTAATTGTAAATCTTTCTTGTCAAATCAGACTTTCTTAATCTGATGTTTTCCGGTGTAATTTCTACAAGTTCGTCTTCGCCAAGATATTCAAGCGCTTCTTCAAGTGATAAAATTCGCGGAGCCTGCAAAGTTACCATAACATCAGCGGTTGAGCTTCTCATGTTGGTTAATTTTTTAGTCTTGCAGATATTTACGACAATATCTTGAGGTCTGTTGCATTCACCGATTATCATACCGCGATAAACTTTTGTTTTCGGAGTGATAAAGAAAACCCCGCGGTCTTCGTATTGAGAAAGTGCATATGGAATTGCTTCACCTTGTTCGTGGGCAATAATTGACCCGCTTCTTTGGCGCGGAATGTCACCGGCGTACGGTCTGTAGTGAAGGAATGTATGGTACATAATCCCTTCGCCGCGTGTCATTCTTATGAATTCGCTTCTAAACCCGATAAGTCCGCGTGCCGGAATGTGGAATGTCAAATTAGTTCTTCCTTTTGAGGTTTGCATGTCTTTCATTTCGGCTTTTCTTCCTGATAGACGTTCAATTGCTGAGCCGGCGTATTCTTCCGGAACATCTATAATAAGATTTTCGTAAGGTTCACAGTGTTCGCCGTTGATGGTTTTAAAGATTACTTCCGGTTTTGAAACTGAAAATTCATAGCCTTCGCGCCTCATTGTTTCAATCAAGATACTTAAATGGAGCTCGCCTCTGCCTGAAACCCTGAAACAATCAGTAGACTCAGTGTCTTCAACTCTTAAACTTACATTTTTTTCAAGTTCTGTGTAAAGACGTTTTCTAAGCTGTCTTGAGGTGACAAATTTACCTTCTGTACCGGCAAACGGGCTGTCATTAACTGAAAAGTTCATCTGAAGTGTAGGTTCATCAACTGTAATAAGCGGAAGTGCTTTAGGTTCGGTTGGGTCGCAAATTGTTTCACCGATTTGAATATCTGAAAATCCTGCAATCCCTACAATATCACCGGCTTTTGCACTTTCGATTTCAACTCTTCCTAAATCTTTGAACCCGAAAAGTTTAACGATTTTTCCGCGTTCCTGGCTGCCGTCCGCGTGGATTACACAAACCTGATCTTGCGAATGTACTGTGCCATGCGCAATTCTGCCTATAACGATACGCCCTACATATTCGTTGTAATCAAGCGTTGTTGCTCTGAATTGGAACGGTTCGTTTTCATCCCCTTCCGGCGGCTGGATATTTTTAATTATACAGTCAAGAAGCGGTACCATGTCTTTTCTTTCGTCGTCTAATTCGTTTATCGCAAAACCGTTTAAGCTGCTTGAAAAAATGAACGGAAAATCAATTAAATCTTCGCGGTCTGTTAGTTCTGTAAATAAATCAAACACTTTATCAAGTGCAGTAAGCGGTTCTGCTGCAGGTTTGTCAATTTTGTTTATAACAACAATAATTTTTAACCCAAGTTCAAGTGCTTTTGATAATACAAAGCGTGTTTGCGGCATTGGTCCTTCCGCTGCATCAACAATCAGCAGCGCACCGTCAACCATGCCTAATACACGTTCAACTTCGCCGCCGAAATCCGCGTGACCCGGGGTGTCTACAATATTGATTTTTGTGCCGTTATAGTTTATTGAAATGTTTTTTGAAAGGATTGTAATTCCTCTTTCACGTTCCAGGTCGTTGCTGTCTAAAATGCGTTCTTCAACCTGCTGGTTTTCGCGAAAAACTCCGGATTGTTTTAGCAAACAGTCTACAAGTGTTGTTTTACCGTGGTCAACGTGTGCTATTATCGCTATATTTCTTATATTTTCATTGCATGTCATAATTTCCGCCAATCGTATATAGTTAGTGTAATTCTTACACTTTTATATTAAAACGGTGAATACGAATTTTCAACAAGCTTTACAAAAATTTAAGCTGACAGCGTAAATATTTCGTAAATTTCTTCGTCTGACAGTTCTGTAATAATCTTTTCACCTTCGTAAACCGCAAGGTCAGCCAGTTCTTTTTTAGACTTGAGCATTTCGTCGATTTTTTCTTCAAATGTGCCAAGAGTAATCATTCTGTGAACCATAACGTTTTTATCCTGTCCGATACGGTAAGTTCTGTCTGTTGCCTGGTCTTCGACTGCCGGGTTCCACCACAGGTCGTAGTGGATAACGTTTGTAGCGCTTGTTAAGTTCAAACCTGTACCGCCGGCTTTTAAAGACAGTATCATAACTTTTGCATCGTCTTGGGTTTGGAACCTTTCAATAAGTTCTTCCCTTTGCGAAACGGTTAGGCTGCCGTGGAAAAACAGAGGCTCTGTGTTGCATTCTTGCGCAAGAACTTTACACAAAATGTCACCCATTTCTTTGTATTGAGTAAAGATAAGTGTTTTTTCTCCATTGTCCAAAATGCTTTGTACAAGGTCGATACATTTTTCCATTTTTCCTGATAATTCTCTGCCCATTTCGCCTGATTTCAGGAACTGATAAGGGTGGTTACAAATTTGTTTAAGTGCGGTAATAAGTTTGAAGATATTGCCGCGTCTGTTGACACCCGTAAATCCGCTGATTTTTGTCATCATTTCGTTTAGGGTCTTTTCATAAAGTACTGCTTGCGGTTTAGACAGGTAACAGTATTCGTTGAGTACCATTTTTTCAGGTAGATCAGAAATGACGTGTTTATCTGTTTTAAGACGTCTTAGAACAAACGGAGAAATAGACATTCTGAGTTTGTTTGCGCGTGAATGTTCCTTAAATCGTTCAATCGGGATTGCATAACTTTTCTGGAACTCCCTCAGTGAACCAAGATAGCCCTTATTAATAAAGTCAAATATGCTCCAGAGTTCAGTTAGTCTGTTTTCAACAGGCGTACCGGTCATTGCGATTTTTACGTCTGATTTAAGCATTTTTATCGCAAGAGTTTGCGCTGTATCAGGGTTTTTGATGTTTTGTGCTTCATCCACTATAATAACGCTCCACGCGTGTTTTTTGAGTTCTTCAACATCTATTCTCATAATCGCGTAAGTCGTTAAGATAACTTCATGGTTTATATCAAGTTGTCTATCAGCACCGTGATAGATTGCTGCATCAATATTTGGAGCAAACAACTGTAATTCTTTCATCCAGTTACCCATAAGGGTTGTCGGACAAATTACAAGTACAGGCTTTTTAAGTTTGCCTTCTTCTTTCATTTTAAGAATTAAACTTATTACCTGAATTGTTTTACCAAGCCCCATATCATCAGCCATACAAGCGCCAAAACCTTTTGAAACATTTGTCCAAAGCCATTTCAAGCCTATTTCCTGATAAGGTCTTAACTCGCCTTTTAAATCTTTTGGTACCGAAACATCAACCGGTTTTGTAAAATCAGAAAGAACTCTTGCAAACGCTGCATCGTAGTCAAAATCATACTGGTCAAGCTGTCCGGATAATGACGCGTGAATAAGTTCCATTCGTGACATTGATTTAAGGTTTGATTTTGCAATCTGTTCAAAAATCTTTTTGCTTTCTTCCCGGTCGATTAGTACGTATTTGTTTTTGTACTTGATAAGTCCGTTATTGGTTTCAAGAAGTTTTTGATACTCTTCAAGTGAAATTTTTTCGTTACCGATTGAAATTTCGTATGTGAATTCCAAAATATCATCAAGCGAAATTTTGGATGTAGGAACTTTATTATTGATTAAATCTGAAAGGTCACCGCTTCTTGATTCCTTAACTTTAGCATTGATTGAAGCCCTTGGAATAACAATATTTGTAAGCTCATCCGGCAGGATAACCTCAATTTGCGCCTTTTGTAGATAATATGCAGTCTGTGTGATAATTTTATAGACTTCATTCAAGTTTAAATCAAGATACAGTTTGTCCTCATCTTCAAACAGTTGCTCAAGTTCAGGCATATAGCGAAGCGCGTAGTTAAGCTGTTTTTCAACAATTCTTGCAATATCAGATGCCTTTGCGCCAAACACGTCTTCATCAGTGTAAAGCTTGTCAATCAAGACGCTTTCATTGTTTTTTCTGTCCTTGATATGAACTTTAAGTCTGAATAATTCATCCTCAACTTTTTCAATCTTGAAAAACGGTATAACATCGTATTTGCCTAAATACAACTCGTCAAACCACTGAGCAAAGCTTTCTGCTATATCTTTTCCTTTTAGTACAGCGCGCTGTTCAAGGTCTTTTAGCAGGTAAGTGCCTGATTTAACGTCTTTAAACCGGTACATTTTTATACCTAAAAACTTGTAGATAACGTAATTCAGGTAAGTGTATATGAATTCGTAGACAAAGTTTTTCGGTTTTTCGCCTTCGATGAACAAGTCCGGCGGGATACATTCTTCAAACATGTTGATAATTCTTGCCATTTTCTGATTGTTTATAATCGGCTCATAAACTATGCGGAACATCTGGTTATAACGTTTAACCGTTGGTATAAAGTAAAGTTTTTCAATAAGCTTCATAACAAAGTATGTAAGTTTATTCAAATAAATGAACGTAGGTGTTAAATCAGCTAAGTCAACAACATTGCCAAACCCGCCAAAATAATCCATTACTAAATCCCAGCTCATAAAATACCCGACTTTATCGCCTAAAACATCGGACTTAAATCTGAAAAGTGACCCTTTGGATTTCAGGTAGTACTGAAAATTATTAGTTGGCGTAACAAAAAACGAAAGTTTTGCACCTTTAACATCAGTTCCTTTATTTATCAGGTGAAAATGAGTGTTTCTTGTTGGTGCGTTCGGGCTTAAAAATACCCCTGCAAATTCATCTTCAATAATCTGATAAATCATACTCAATGTGTAGCGGAAATCCTTGTTCTTAAAGTGTTCCGGATTTTCACTCAGGTTGAAAAATAATTCATCAACATTATTCTTTTTAAACGAAAAATCAATATCTAAATCTTCTATTTTGTTAGTCATATTTTTACCTTTACAGAGCAATAAGGGAATAGTTTAAATTTCGCTATTCCCTTAGTCTTCAACTACTTAATCAGTGACCTTCCGGTCATTTCTTTGGGCTGTTCAATGCCAAACAATTGCAGCACAGTTGGTGCAACATCGCATAATGCGCCGGTTTCTCTTAATTGAGTTCCTGCCGGAGCATTGATAAGCACAAACGGAACTTCGTTAGTTGTGTGTGCGGTTTGCGGTTTGCCGGTTGCTTCATCTACCATAACTTCGGAGTTTCCGTGGTCTGCTGTAAGAAGCATTACAATTCCGTGTTTTTTGCAAGCATCTGCAATTTTTCCAACACATTCATCAACAACTTTGCAAGCCTTTGTTGCAGCTTCAATTACACCTGTATGACCTACCATGTCCGGGTTTGCAAAATTAACTAAGATGAATTGATATTCAGGATTGTCAATTGCTTTTAAGACGTTTTCACAAACTTCCGGAGCACTCATCTCAGGCTGCATGTCGTATGTTGCAACCTTTGGAGAGGCAACAAGTACACGGGTTTCGTGAGGTTGCGGCTCATCAATTCCGCCGTTAAAAAAGAATGTAACGTGGGCATATTTTTCGGTTTCTGCTGTTCTGAACTGGTTAATTCCGTTTGCTTCCAGAACGTCGCCCAAAATATTTACTAGTTTTTCCTTTGGAAATGCTACAGGGAATGTGAAAGTCGCTTCATAGCTTGTCATTGTTGTATATAAAATATTTTTAAGAATTTTTTTTCTGTTAAATCCGTCAAAGTCAGGGAAATTGATTGCCTTTGTAATTTCACGGGCTCTGTCCGGACGGTAGTTAAAGAAAATGATTGAATCATCATCGTGAATTCTTGACTCTTCGCCGCCTATAACAGTCGGCAGAACAAATTCATCTGTTTCACCTTTGGCGTAAGATGCTTTAACACCTTCGATTGCAGTTGCCGCGTGTTCGCCTTCACCTAACAGAAGTGCATTGTAACCTTTTTCAACTCTATCCCAACGGTTATCCCTGTCCATAATGTAATAACGTCCGATAACTGTTGCAACAGGCGGAAGATTGTATTTCTTTAATTCGTCTTCAACAACCTGTAAATATTCACAAGCACTAGCCGGCGGCGTGTCTCGACCGTCTAAAAATGCGTGAACATAGACTTTTGTCAAACCGTGGTCTGCTGCCATTTTGATTAGAGCAAGCAAATGGTCTAATGATGAGTGAACCCCGCCGGTTGAAACAAGTCCGTAGATATGTAATGCGGAATTGTGCTTTTTAGCGTGTTCAATTGCAGCCAAAAATCTTTCGTTCTTGAAAAAACTTCCGTCTTTTATTGCATTATTAATCTTAGATAAGTCCTGATAAACAATGCGTCCGGCGCCTAAATTAAGGTGTCCGACTTCTGAATTACCCATTTGACCATGCGGAAGTCCTACATTTTCCCCGTCAGCTTTGATTTTTATAAACTTTTCTTCTGCTTCTAACTTTGGCACATTAACAGGATGAGCCAATTTTGTTGCGTCGTATTTTTCAGAACCGGTTGAAATTCCCCAACCGTCCATGATACATAACAAAACTCTTTTTGTCATTTTATGTCCCTTCTTTCTTTTCTACGTTAGCAAAATTTTATCAAGAACACATTTATTTTTCAATGGGCGGATATTAATGGTTTTGTTTATGATATAATTTTTCTACGATAAGGAGAAAAGCAATGGATAAAGAATTAAGAGATAAATACGAGGTTGTGATTGGGTTGGAAGTCCATGCACAATTGAAAACAAAATCAAAGATTTTTGCCCCGGATAAAAACGAGTTCGGACAGGAGCCTAACAGTCTGACAAGTCCTGTAACACTTGGTATGCCTGGTGTATTGCCGGTTTTGAATAAAGAAGCCGTAAATATGGGGATTTTAACCGGTCTAGCTTTGAACTGTGAAATCCCTGCACGCTGCAAGTTTGACAGAAAACAGTATTTCTATCCGGATTTACCGAAAGGTTATCAGATTTCACAATACGATGAACCTATTTGCGTAAACGGTTATTTAGATATTAAAGGAAAAAGAATTGGGATTACACGTGCACACTTAGAAGAAGATGCGGGGAAACTTGTTCACGCCGGCGCTGACGGACTTGCAGGTTCTAGTTATTCTTTAGTTGACTTAAACCGTGCAGGAACTCCGTTATTAGAAATCGTGTCAGAACCTGATATGAGAAGTTCTGATGAGGCTAGAGCTTATATGGAAGAACTTCGCGACATTGTTCGTTATATCGGCGTGTGCGACGGAAACTTGGAAGAAGGTTCAATGAGATGTGACGCAAACATTTCAATTATGCCAAAGGGTTCTAAAGAGTTCGGTACACGTGCTGAAATCAAAAACGTAAACTCTTTTTCAGCTTTGCAGCGCGCAATCGAATTTGAAATCGAAAGACAAATTGAAATCGTTGAAGAAGGCGGAAAAGTTGTTCAAGAAACAAGATTATGGGATGACAATTCTCGTGAAACCCGTTCAATGCGCGGAAAAGAAGACGCTCATGATTACAGATACTTCCCGGAACCTGATTTAATGCCTCTGGAAATTTCAAGAGAATGGGTACAAAGAATTAAAGATTCAATGCCTGAATTACCGGCACAAAAACGTGCAAGATATCAGGGTTTGGGATTGAGCGAGTATGATGCTAACGTTATTGTTGAACAAATGGGGCTTGCGTTGTTCTTTGATAAGGTTTTAGAACTGGGTGCCAACCCAAAAGCTGCCGTAAACTTTATTATGGGTGAAATTGCAGCGTATTTGAAAGAAGACCATATTGAAATTACAGATACAAAATTAACTCCTGAAAATCTTGCTGAGTTGATTAGTCTGATTGAAAAGGGAACAATCTCAAATAATATTGGTAAACAAATTATCACAGAGATGTTAAAAGACGGTACAAAGGCTTCTGTAATCGTTGAGAAAAAAGGTTTAAGCCAAATAACAGATGAAGGCGCAATAAAAGAATTGGTTCAAAAAGTAGTTGATGCTCATCCTGCTGAAGTTGAGGCTTACAAAGGCGGAAAGACCAATCTTTTAGGCTTCTTCGTAGGTCAGGTTATGAAAGAAACCAAAGGCAGAGCTAATCCGAAAACCGTTAATGAATTATTGAGAGAAATTATCGGATAATGTCAAACCTTTTGCAATGGTAAAGAGGAATTATGCTTTTTAACATGTTTAGAAAAAGAAAAAAATCCTGTATGGAACAAGAGATTTTTGCGCAATCAGTGATTACGCGCGATATAATTGACGCTTACATCACAAAAGACGGTGTGGTAAATCTTGAAGTCCCGGATGAAATTGTAAGGATTATTCTGGTTGCCAGCGGTTCATCTTACCATTGCGCAAGGTATGCGGCGGAACTTTTTGGCTCAATTTCAAAAATCGAAGCACGTGCAGTGTATTCAAGTGAATTTTTGCTGGAAGAAACGATTGCTGTGCAAGAAGGTATTTTGTACATTTTCATAACTCAGTCCGGTGAAACAACGGACACAAATAGGGCGCTTGAAAAAGCTAAAGAATTTGGCTTAAAGACTTTTTGTATAACTAACAAAGAAAATTCTACAATCTGGAATGCTGCTGATTACAAAATGGCTTGTCTTGCGGGTGAAGAAAAAAGCATTGCCGCAACAAAGTCTTTTAGTTCTCAACTATTGTGTGCAACTATTCTTGCGCTTAAATTTGCCCAAAATAAAGGTATTGATATTTATGATTACATTCTGGATTTGAAAACAATACCTGATTTTATTGAAAAAACTTTTGCTTTGCAGCCAAAAATTAAGCAGATTGCAAGGTTTATTTCAAAGTATAAAAATATTGTGATAACCGCTGATGGACAGTCTTATGCTTTAGCAAAAGAGGCGTCGTTGAAAATTAAGGAAACTTCTTATATTCACACAAATTCGTCTATTTTGGGTGAGTTTATGCACGGTCATGTTGCGATTTTGAATAACAAGAGTTCTATTTTGATTTATATTTTAAATGATAATTTGACTTACACAGCGACTAAAAACTTGAATACGATAAAAGAAAGTTATAATCCGCCAATATGCGTTATCGGCAACCGGACTAATCAAGTTAAATCAACTTACAACATAAATATTGACTGTGAAAAACCTATTGTTAAGACTTTTTGTATTGCCGTTATAATTCAGTTACTGGCGCTTGAAACTGCATTAAAACTTCACCGCAATGTCGACAAGCCGCATGGGTTGAATAAAGTTGTCAAGTGATGTTTGTTAAGATTTGTTAATCTTAAACTGCTGATTTTAGCAATTATTTACTCTGTATATCGTTTTTATATATAGAGCAGAGTATTTAAGGATGATTACGTATGAGCAGCGGAAAACGTTCAATAGACCAGATTAACAGAACAGCAGCAGCCAGTGATGATAAGTACATTAGAACTGACCTTGGGATTAAGCCTACTAATGAGGAGACGGCAAACCTTATCAGTTCAACTTTCGGGGTTATCAAAAATAACCTTGAGGCACTCTGGTATTCTGTTGGGTTGGAGCCAAACGTAAACATAGCTTATGAAAAAACAATGATGGATCCTAATATGTGTATTGAGGTACGCGGACGGAAATTTTATCCGCATCCGGGGGTCGGCAACCTCAAGGCATACAATGAAGCAGGCAATCCGGCAGGCGGTTGTTTTTCAATGCAGACACTGGCATAAAGGAGTAAAATGAGTTTCGGACTTAACGGAGTACAACTTAATTCAAAACCGGGTATGGATTTTAACACGCAATATAGCGTGCCGGATACGGGTTTGACTCAAAATACAACTTTGTCCAAGAGTTCTCCGTTGTATAATCTTCTTCAGGTAAAATTTGATGGCAAACAAACTGACAAGCTTGGTGAGTTTGCCAATTCTGATATTTACCAGAACAATGGTTTAAAACCTAATGCTGACGCCGGAAATCACAAATTATTTTTTGCGGTTTAAATGTTTGTTAATTTTTTATAAAAGTCATTTGCCTGTTCAAATTTGTAAGCAAAGTTGAACAATTTAGCTTCCTGCATTTGCGGCGCTAAAATCTGCAAACCGATTGGCATACCATCACTGTCAAACCCAGCCGGAACACTGATACCAGGCAATCCTGCAAGGTTACAGCTAATTGTTGCAATATCCGTTAAGTACATTGCAAGCGGATCAGACGCTTTTGCACCAAGTTCAAATGCTGTGTTCGGGCAAGTTGGTGAAATTAGTATATCAACCTGTTTAAATGCTTCTTTAAATTCTTCTGTAACAAGCGCTCTCATTTGTTGAGCTTTTTTATAGTAAGCGTCATAATAACCTGATGATAATGCGTAAGTTCCAAGCATTATACGGCGTTTAACTTCTGCTCCGAAGCCTTCTGCTCTTGTTTTTGTGTACATTTCCATTAGATTTTGCGGGTTGGCGGTTCTGTAACCGTATTTTACACCGTCAAATCTTGCAAGATTTGATGAACATTCAGCAGTTGCTAAGATATAGTAAATTCCGATTGAGTATTTTAATTTTTTAAGTGAAATTTCAACTATTTCGCAACCAAGTTTTTTATATGTTTCAATCGCATTATCAATAGCTTTTTGAACATCAGGTGATACACCTTCTCCTAAAAGTTCTTTGATAACACCGACTTTTTTACCTTTAATATCGTTGTTAAGGCTCAGCGCATAATGTTCAACAGGCATATCAAGTGATGTTGAATCTTTTGGGTCATGCCCTGAGATAACTTCTAAGAGGTTTGCTGCATCTTCAACTGTTCTTGCAAACGGTCCAATCTGGTCAAGTGATGACGCAAACGCAATCAGCCCGTAACGGGAAACTCTGCCATAGGTAGGTTTCATCCCGACAATACCGCAAAAGCTTGCCGGAAGACGGATTGAACCGCCAGTGTCTGAACCTAAAGCCAGTGTAGCTTCGCAAGCTGCAACGCTTGCTGCTGAGCCGCCTGAAGAGCCGCCGGGAACCTTTTTTAAATCCCAAGGATTGTGAACCGGTTTGAACGCTGAATTTTCGTTTGAAGAACCCATTGCAAATTCATCAAGATTAGCTTTTCCAACAATCGGAACAAGGTTGTTCAAAAGTTTTTCAGTTATGGTTGCGTTAAACGGTGAAACAAAATTTTCTAAAATTTTGCTTGATGCGGTTGTTCTTGAACCAATTAAATTCATATTATCTTTTAGCGCAAGCGGAACTCCTGCAAGAAGCGGTAATTCTTCGCCTTTTGCAATTTTTTCATCAACTTGTTTTGCTGTATTGAGTGCAGTTTCTTTTGTTAAAGAATTAAATGCACCAATTTTATCATCTATGGTATTTATTCTGTCAAATGCCGCCTGTGTTAATTCTACAGCCGAAATTTCTTTATTTTTTAACGCTCTGCTTTGTTCTGCAGCAGATTTTTTTAACAGCTCGTTCATGTTATCTCCTTAAAGCTAATTCTTCAAAATTATCTTACAACAAACATATGCAGTAAGCAAACTTGGATATAAAAAGAGGCGGCGCACTTTGTGCGCCGCCTCTCCATTACTACAGTTGTCCGAATATTTAACTATAATCATTCAGCCTTATTCATTACAGCCAAACGCAATAGTAACGTGTTCTCTTGGATTTACAGCAGATATTTTGTATCCGCGAGGATCAACAAGGTAAGCAAATTCGTCGCCTGTAGTTTGGAACAAGCCCATAGTACCTGATAGTGCAGTTCTTGTAATGTCAACCGGAGCTTTAACAGTTTCAAATAAGCCGTCGCCTAAGCTTCTTGCTGCCGCACCGAATTGACCCTGGAACGCGTGACCTAACATGTAACCTGCATCGTTAGATACGTTTTCAACGGCGTTACCAAGGTTTGTAACAATACCGCCTGCTGTTCTGCCGACAACACCTACTAAAGAACCAGCCCATGTGAATGGTAATTCAACAAGTCTTGCAACAGGGTTGACGTTTTTTGATTTGTTAATCTGTGCCTGCAAAATTTGTTTTGGTAATTTAGTTTTGCAATCACCGTTTTTGATTTCGGTAAATGACAGTTTCAACGCGCCCTTGTCACAGCCTGAAGGTCTTATTACTTCAACAACCTGCCCTGTTACGGTTGAACCGCATGGGTAAGTTACACCGTTGATTGTGATGTCTTCTAAGGTGTTTGCTCTAAAGTATTGACCTACGTGAGAAGATTTTGCTGTCAATTGGTCTATCATTGACAATTTCAATGTAGGGATTTTTACGATTTCTTCGTGTTCAATCAACGCGTTCTTCTCTACAGGGCAAGCAGGACAAATATTGTTTGCAGTTTTAGGGTTTGTGTCGTAACCTAATGCTACACGAACTGTCTGCATCATTGAAGCAACATCTGCACGTGATGCGTCTTTGTTTGGTAAAATCATATTAGGTGTAGGTGAATCTTTTAAGGCACCGTTTTCCAATGATTTTGCAACCGGAATTCTTGCCCAATCAGGAACTTTGTTACCGTCAGCGTAACGGCTTAAAATTTCATCAGCCTTGCATTTATCAATATCACAGGTCATACCTTTTGCAATTGATGTCAATGCTTCCATACGGGTAACATTAGCTTGCGGTCTGAATGTTCTGTTAGGGTAGCCTTTTAGCAAGTCTTCATCTACTGCTTTTGCAATAGCCGCGTTAGCCCAGTTATTGCGTGGTACATCTGTGAACATTGTCTGTTTGTCAAGGTCACAATCTAAGTTGAAACCTTTAACAAGCATTGTCGCAAATTCTGCACGGGAAATGTTTCTGTTTGGTTTAAACAGCCCGTCCGGGTAACCTACAACAACATCGTTAATTGCAAGTTTATCTATATCACAAGCAGCCCAGTGTCTTTCCGGAACATCAGGGAACATGCAGCCGCCGGTTGGAGCTGCCGCACCTGTGATGTTTTGGATTTGCTGCGGAATTTCGTATGGGATTAAAGTCTTTTTAATCGCATTAATTGAGTTTGCTGATTGAATATCTATCGGGCAAGCGTTGCCATCCATTCTGCATTCGTTTCTGTCTATTAAAATGCCGTTATATTTGTTAGGGCATTCATTAAGACAAGGCATTTGAGCAGCAGCGCCTGTAACATGCGGGTCAGTTGTTACTGTGGTACCTGCAATGTTTGAAGACATTCTGCCTGCCGGACAGCCTCTCATAGCGGTTTCTGTTGAGAAGATTGAGTTTGCCGGTTCGCCGACGTAGTTGTTTGAGCCGTAAAGTGCTTGCGGATAACCGTAAACCTGTTTCATTTCAGCTCTGTCAGGTTTGCCGGTTTGAGGGCAAAGTGCAGTTGACGGAACTGCAGGTTTGTCGCAGCTGATTTCGTCAGGGCAGCCACAGTCTTTTTTTACAGGGCATGGTTCTTTTTTCTTGCATGGATCCTGTTTTTTGCACCCGCAATCAGGTACTGCTTTTTTGCATTTGTCGCAAGTTTGCGGTTGCGGAATTACATTGTCGCAAGGACACGCCGGTCCTGTTACTACCGGTAACGGTTCAGCCGGTGCCGGAGTATTGCACGGGCAGGCTGCCATTACTGAATTCAAGGAACACGTTGCTATTCCAACCGCAATCGCAGCTGCCACAGTTAGTTTTTTAATTGACATTTTTACCTCCTTGTTTGTGTGGGTTTTGTTTAAAATAAACAAAAGTTTTATTTAAAAAACAAACTTATACCAGATTATGTACTTTTTGAAGTGTTTAAAACATTAGCGAAACTACTTATATGACCGGGTAATATTTTTTGATTACTAAGTTTGTAACAAATTATGTAGAAGTAGCAATTCTGTGCTAAAATATGTTTTATTATATATGTGTGAAGTTTTAAATCGGACAGGTGTGTATATGTATAGCAAAGAATTTATGAAATTTTTATACGGATATCAAAAAGAGGATTTCAAACCTAAAAATCCCGAAAAGCGTGAAATCCGGTTTAAAAACAACCGCGGCGGGAAACTTGCCGAAGTTTTTGTAACTGAAAATAATAAATAAACGGTTTTAATTTTTAATCTAATTCTCTTGCTAAATTTATCTTTTGCGGTTCCACGGTTTCGTATGGAATTAAGTCTTGTAATCTTGCATAAGCCTGTTTTACAGCGTGTTCGTTTGCTTCCATAATTGTTTTTGTCGGATAAACTCTGGATGTCTTTTTAAATCCAAGTTCTGAATATTTCTTAATTGTGTCTGTTGGACCGTTGGTTATTGCTTCAAGTTCAAGTTTTCGACCTTTGAAATCCTGAAAATCTCTGAACAGTTGATAAAAAAGAGTTTTTCCTGCCAGTTGAACTTTTTTGCCGGTCTCAACTCCCCATGTGCAGATACAGTCAAGTTTTGCAGTTTTATCCATGAAAAATGTAATTATGCCGCAAGGTTTATTGCCGATTGTTTCAAGATAAGTTGTGTTTTCCGGAATTTGAGCTGTGTCAACTGCATATTCAAGCATTTCTTGCCAGCGTTGAGCCTGGTCTTTTGGTAAGTGTGGCATAAGTTCTCCGATATCTATTGTGTCCGGAAGTGTTTTTAGATATCGTAAATCAGCGGAACCTTTTAATTTGTACAACTTTAAGTTGCCTGCATTTGCAATGTGCAGAGCCGTAAAATTTTGGGGTGAGTTGTAATTCTTAATTTGCATTTGATTGATATAAGTGTTGTCAAAATAAAAATTGCCAAAATCTTTTCAAATTTTAAGAAATATTTATTGCATTAAGGATTGTATCTCTTGCTCTGATTGCCTGCTCCTTTGTAAGCGGTTTGACATTTTTGAGCGGATAATCAATGCCTAAATTTTCGTATTTTGGTATTGCCATATCGTGATAAGGTAATACATCAAGCGCTTTGATGTTTTTAAGCGTTTTTAAAAATTTGCCCAATCGGGTTAAATAAGTCTCGTTATCTGTAATCTCCGGCACAACAACGTGTCTTATCCATACAGGAATTGATTTTTCTGACAGGTATCGCGCAAACTCAAGTATGTTTTTATTTGAATGTCCGGTGAGCTTTTTATGTTCAACATCATCAATATGTTTGATGTCAAGAAGAACTAAATCAGTGTGTTTCAAAAGTTCATCAATTTTTGTTGTGTTATTTTGGTTAAAAAGCACACCGGAGGTATCAAGCGCTGTATGAATATTTTTCTGTTTTGCCTGCTTGAAAAGTTCTGTGGCAAAATCAATTTGCATTAAAGGTTCGCCGCCGGTCACTGTAATTCCGCCGTTTTGGACGAATTCTTTTACTCCGTCATACTGGTTTAGTACTTCTGAAACTGTCATTTTTTGATTATCTGAAGTACTCCAGCTATCCGGATTGTGGCAATACAGACAGCGCATCGGACAGCCTTGCATAAAGACAACAAAACGTATCCCGGGACCGTCAACTGTTCCGCAACTTTCAATTGAGTGAATATTTCCGTAGATTTCCGGCATGGTTATATGTCCATTACTCTTAAAATGTCGTTTAATTCAGCAGATGTCTTTTTAACATCTGCATTGCCGTATTTAATCGCGTTATCAGGGTCTTTTAATCCGTTACCGGTCAAGATACATACGATTTTTGAACCCGGTTTAACCTGATCTTTTACCTTGATAAGTCCTGCAACAGACGCTGCTGATGCAGGTTCTGCTAAAACGCCTTCGGATGAGGCGATGAGTTTATATGCTGATACAATCTCGTCATCTGTTACAAAGTTTATCATCCCGTTACTTTCATCACGTGCAGCTTCCGCAAATTTCCAGCTTGCGGGGTTGCCGATACGGATTGCAGTGGCAAGGGTTTCAGGGTTCATAATCCTTTCACCTTTTACAATCGCCGCAGCTCCTTCTGCTTCAAATCCCATCATCTTAGGTAATGCCGGTATTTTGCCTAATTTGTGCCACTCAGTGTAGCCTTTCCAGTAAGCCGTGATGTTTCCGGCGTTTCCAACCGGTATAAAATGGTAATCAGGCGCTTTGCCAAGTGCTTCACAAATTTCAAATGCTCCTGTTTTTTGACCTTCTATTCTGTATGGGTTTACTGAATTGACAAGTGTTATCGGGTATTTTTCTGAAATTTCGCGAACCATTTCAAGCGCTTTGTCAAAATTTCCCTGAATTGCAATGATTTCAGCACCGTACATCATTGCTTGTGATAATTTTCCAAGTGCGATATACCCATCAGGTATTAAAACATATGTTTTTAATCCGGCTTTAGCTCCGTATGCAGCAGCAGATGCTGATGTATTGCCGGTTGATGCGCAAATTATTGCTCCTGAGCCGGATTCTTTTGCCTTGGTAACAGCCATTGTCATCCCGCGGTCTTTGAAACTTCCTGTCGGGTTACAGCCTTCAAATTTTAGATAAATTTCAGCGTCAAGCCCGATTTTTTTTGCAAGGTTTTCAGCCTTAATAAGCGGGGTATTGCCTTCGTTTAGTGTAACAACCGGTGTTGTGTCTGTTACCGGTAAAAATTTTCTGTATTTGTTTATCAATCCTTGATAATACATAATGTCTCCTTTTTATCTAAAATTTTAATCGTATTATAAAAAATTGTACCATATAAACACAAAATTAAAACGAAAAATCAAACAATTCTTTAAGTTCAACGTCCAGGGCATCAGCCAGTATGTGCATTGTTTTTATTGTTACATTTGCCTCGCCGCGTTCAATTTG
>MOYD01000044.1 GCA_001899395.1 Candidatus Gastranaerophilales bacterium Zag_111
TACTTTATAAATTATACTGGTTAAAGATAATTTTGCAATATACTTAAAGAAATTTTACAAACTCCTCGTCAAAAACTTTACCCGCTTGACCTAATACCAGCCATAATCTCATAAATTTTGTGCGGAATTCTTTTGCTTTTGCACGGATTTCCGGTGAAAAATTTTTGTTATATTTTATCTTTTTAAGGTTATCAGAAACAAATTGAATAAATATATATAAAACAAAAAAATAATAATAACATTTATATACAGCATCACATATAATTTTATCAAGATTTTTATCGTTAGAATAATCTTCGTAAACACTTTCAAATGAAATCATCATTGAATTTGCCGTTTCGTCATTTTGCGTCTTGTCCATAAGTGTACCTCCTTAATTTAATACTATCATTAATCTTTTTAGAGATTTTACTCTAATTTTAGCAGAAAACTTCTATATATGTCAAGAAATTTTAGAAATATTGTTCTATAAATGGCAAATAACTTATAATAATAGCATATGAAAGCGATAAACGAAGTAAAAATGTTAGTTGGTAAAAAGGGGTTGACCCTTACGTATTTGGCAGAATATTTATCCGCGCACTCTGATAAAAAATATTCACTTGATACTTTATCGAAAAAGCTACGAGCAAATACCATAAGATACTCTGAAATGAAAATTATTGCCGAAGCTTTAGGGATGGAGTTAATCCTGAAAGATAAAGAATAAAATAATTATGAATTTTAATTTAGACAAAAAATTTGTAAAACTAGGAAGAAGTTGGGGTATGATAATTCCACCCTGGTTCTTAAAAATATTGGACATAAATCCGGAAGAAGATGAAATGTCCCTATCGGTTGACAAAAATCGGATTGTTATTGAAAAGAAAAAAACTAATAATGATAAACGACAAAATTTGTAAGAAAGTTAAATTAGAACGCACAAAAAAAGGACTTTCACAAGAAGAACTTGCGTTTAGGGCTGGTGTCAATAAAAACACTATTTGGAAAATTGAGACTGGTCAAGTATCTCCAACTATTCAGACACTGGAAAAAATTGCACAAGCTTTAGAATTAGATTTTGCAACGCTGATAGACGTTTCTAAGGTAGATTTATAACAATAAAAAAAGAGGTCGAAACAAATTGTTTCAACCTCTTTTTAAATTTGTTATTTAAAATTATAACATCAAGCCGCCTGCAACTTCGATTGCTTGACCGGTTACGTAGTCTGTATCCAGCGCTAAGAATTTTACAACTTTAGCGATGTCTTCCGGAGTTCCCAGTCTTCTCATAGGGATTGCTGCAAGATAATCCTCAATATTTGCTAGGTTTGCGGTCATTGCTGTTTGGATAAAGCCAGGGCATACAGCATTAACTCTGATATTTCTTGAGCCAAATTCTTTTGCAAGAGTTTGAGTTAAACCAATCAAGCCAGCTTTTGAAGCTGAATAGTTTGCCTGACCTGCGTTTCCGTGTCTGCCAACAATACTTGACATGTTGATGATTGAACCTTGACGAGCTTTCATCATATATTTGATTACAGCATGGGTTACGCAATAAGCTGATGTTAAGTTAATCTTGATAACTCTTTCCCACTGTTCCATATCCATCCGTAAGAACAAACCGTCTTTTGTAATACCGGCGTTGTTCAAAAGAATGTCAATTTTACCGTGTTCTGCAATCATCTTGTCAACGTTTTCTTGTACAGCAGCATCGTTTGATACATCAAAGCTGTAGAAATAAGCATTAACGCCGCAAGCTTTGATTTCTTCCAAAGCCGGTTGAGCTTTTTCTGCATCACAAATGTCATTGATAATAATGTCACATCCTGCTTTTGCAAGTTCCAATGCGCAGCTTAGTCCGATACCGCGTGAACCGCCTGTAATTAAAGCAATTTTTCTTTCTGTCATTAATCTTTCTCCTTATTATTGTGCCGGTTTTACCGACCTGTATCTTTAAATAGATTTTTTAACCAAAATTTTACCTTTGTTGTAAACGGGACTTTAAATGCCTGATTAAACTTTTTATCTATTTCTTCCCTTGTAACCACTCTTCCTAAATATAAATAGATATTTCTTGGCATTAAATCAGGGTGCTTGTCATAAAATTCCCTCGTATTCACATTTAACTTTCTTACAGGGTTTCGCCCTGAGTGCCCAAAAATCTTAATCATTTATACTCCGCAAAGTTCTGATTTCAGAGCTTCTACAACAGCTTCAAGTGAAGATTTGTCATAGATATTGTAAGTTGTTACACCTGCGTCAATCTTTTTAACCAAGCCGGATAAAACTTTGCCCGGTCCGATTTCAACAAAAGTATCAACATCTTCTGCTATCATTTTTTGAATAGTTTGTGTCCAGTGAACAGATGAATAAATCTGTCTTGGCATTTTGTTTTTGAACTCAGCGCTCAATATTGTTGCTTGCGCATCAACGTTTGTAAATACCGGAGTTGAGGCATTGTTTAAGTCTAATTCTGATACGAATTGTGCAAACTTATGTCCTGCATCTTCCATAAATTTAGAATGGAAAGCTCCGGAAACCGCAAGAGGAACAACTCGTCTTGCGCCTGCTGCTGATAAAAGTTCCCCGGCTTTTGCAACTGCTGCTTCATCGCCTGTAATAACAACCTGTGCAGGTGAATTATAATTTGCAACATCAACATAACCAATGCTTGACGCTTCTTCAATAGCCTTTTCAATACTGCCTTCCGGAGCGTTCAAAATAGCTGCCATTGCACCGCCTTTTGTTTCTCCCATAAGGTCAGCTCTTTTTTGAATAGCTTTCAATGTCGTTTCTAAATCCATAACACCGGAACTATACATCGCACAGTATTCACCAAGGCTGTGACCTGCTGTAGCGTATGGTTCAATGTTTAACTGAGATTTGAAGGCTTCAAGTGCCGCAATTGACATTGTTACAATACATGGCTGAGTATTAACGGTTTGTTTTAAATCGTCTTCCGGTCCTTCAAAACAAAGTGTTGTAATACTTTTACCTAAAACTTTATCTGCTGTATCAAAAACATTTTTTGCAGCTTCAAAACTCTCATATAAATCTTTTCCCATTCCAACGGATTGCGACCCCTGTCCAGGAAATAAAAATGCGATTTTCTTTGTCATATATCCCCCTCTGTTTAATCTTCCTTGCTCTGATTATACAATAAACAGCCAAAAAGTAAATAGAAATCAAATTACGCATGCCGGTAAGGTTTACAATGGTTACAAAAAATGCTATACTTCTAAATATAGAAGCGAAAGGAGAGTAAAACATGCCAAAACACAGTCATATCAAGAAAAACGGGGGGGGTAGGAGCTAAAACCCGCTCCAGTAAAGCGTTTACACTATCAGAAGTTTTAATTACCCTTGCTATTATTGGTGTTGTTGCGGCGATGACAATACCGGCACTTATAACTAAAATGAAAAATATTAGGGATTCTGCAGTATTAAAAGAAGATTATTCAATTTTGTCTCAGGTTGTCAGACGGTCTTATGATGAAGGTGCTAATTATAATGTCTTGGCTGACAATAATATTGATGAGATGAAAAAATGGTTTGAGACTTATATGCTTCCTTATATGAATGTGGCAAATATTTGTTATAACACTAAAGGCTGCTGGACAGAGCAAATAGTTAAACATTTAGACGGAACTAAGGGATATAACGCAGGACATGGGATGATGGGTGCTTATCCTATTTGTTTTGTTCTTAATAACGGCAGTAATGTTTGTGTTGATGACAGGGGGCAAAATGGTATTGCTACACAGTGGGGATTAAAACTTCCAAGCAGTGCTCCAAATACTATGATGGAATTCTATGTTGATGTAAATGGCAATAAGCAGCCAAATGTTTATGGCAAAGATGTGTTTGTATTTGTTGCAGGGGAAGACCAATTTTACACCGCGGGTGCAGGACTGGAGGATGATGAAATTATAAAAGACTGTTCTAAAGGCGGCAAGGGTTACTACTGCACAGCACGTGCTAAAAATAACGGCTGGAAAATTCCTGAGTTTAAATAGGCTTCATTTTATGTTAAAATAGCTACTATGAACGAAAGAGAAAAAATGATAAGCGGCGAATGGTATCAGCCGGAATGTGAAGAGCTTAAATGTGACAGGTTTCGAGCAAAAGAATTCTGTATGAAATACAATTCTCTCTTGCCCGAACAAATTGACAAAAAGCAGGAAATTCTAAATTCGCTGCTTGGCAATGCCGGTAACAACAGTGTCATTGAGCCGAACTTTTTTTGTGATTACGGATACAATATCGAGTTCGACGGGTTTGTATATATTAATCACAACAGTGTGTTTTTGGACTGTGCAAAAATCAAAATCGGAGCGGACACATTTATTGGTCCAAACTGTGGTTTTTATACAGCAATTCATCCGATTGATTTTAAAACGCGCGTTAAGGGATTAGAATGCGCAAAACCAATTACAATCGGCAAAGGTGTCTGGATTGGCGGAAACGTAACAGTTCTGCCGGGTGTTGAAATCGGCGACTATTCAGTAATCGGCGCGGGTTCTGTTGTTACAAAAAACATTCCGGCAAATGTCGTTGCCGCAGGAAATCCATGCCGGATTTTAAGACAAATTGATTAAGCTTTATTCTACGGCTCTCAGGTTGCCCTGTTTGTCAAATTCCATAAACAATCTGCTGTCTTTTGAATATTCTGTATAACATTCAAGATGACCGTCTTTTGCATAGAATGCTGTCTTTTCAAAATGTTCTTTATCGTCTGCAACAGTTACTTCTTTTGTGCCGTCATCATAATATCTTGTTGTCTTAACTACGTTCGGCGCAACTTCTTCTGATATGCTGCAACAATCTGTACCAAAGAAAATAGACTTTTTGCCCATATCGTAATCAATTCCGGTAAACGTGCCGTTTGGCGCAAAGCTGTGAACGACCACTCCATTAGCGGTTGTTGTTCTGATTGCTTCTAATTCACCGTTTGAGTAGTACAATTTTTCACCCTGAACCTGTTTTGGGTCATAATTTATTGCAACAGGTGCCGTTGGTTTTAAATCACCGTCATTTAACGGATATTTGCCTGTAGTGTTTGGTATTGGCTGATTTGTTAATACTTCTTTTGCCTTAATTGCATGACCGTCTTTATATTCAACTGTTTCGGTTGTGTAATTTTCAAAGTCTCTTGTCATTGTTTTAATCAACTTACCGTCTTTATCAAATTCAGTATGTCGACCAATATTTGTATTTTCGTTTGATTCACTAATCATGGTTCTGTTTTTTTCAAAATTAGCTAAATATGTTTTTTTAGTACCGTCCGGCAAAACTTCGCGCTCCCATGTTGAATAAAGTTTGCCATTGTCATAGTGCGTTCCAGAGATTTCTTTACCGTTCTTATCATAATTAGTTATTTCTATAAATTGTAATTGCGGCATTTTACCGTCTTCAATAATATTACTGTTTGCTTGCTTACGGATAAGTTTGCCTGTTGCGTTGTCAAAAGTTTCAATCTTGCTTATCGCGTCATTTGGAGCAAGCACATCCATTGTGTAAACAACAGTGGTTTTATCGTTTTTCTCAACAATACAATTCAAAACACCTGCTGAATTTGTAATGCCTGTGCCTTTTTGTAATAAGAATTTAATTGCTTCAGGCTGCATAATTGTTGGTAAATCCGGTTGAAGTTTATGTGTCACTGCATCCTTGGATACAAACGGTTTATTATAAGCTGCTAAAGCTTCTGCACCGCCTAAATTCGCATTAGGAATTGTATTATTTTGTACCGGCTGCGGGTTTGTTACATTATTATTTGCCCCCTGAACATTTACTCCTTGAACCATTGGAAGATTGTTTACAGAATTAATCATGCTACCTGCTTTCTTTTTTTATTACCATATAAATATTAAAAACACAGGAAATAAT
>MOYD01000045.1 GCA_001899395.1 Candidatus Gastranaerophilales bacterium Zag_111
AGACTGAATGCAAACTTTTTATGAGCCTCTTTGACATCAACCGGAGGCTCTTTTATTTTAATAATGAAAAAATCTTCTAAAGTAAAATAATATCAGAAAACTTTCTTAATTCCAAAAAAATCAATCAGATATTATTTTCTTGAGCCTCGACTAATTAGACGAGGCTTTCTTTTTTGAAACTCTCTTCTTGTATATTTACCCCAAAAGTGGTATAATCCTTGTGTATGATACACGGAATAGGAGCTTTATAATGGAAACTTTTGAATTTAATCTGTCGATTGAAGAGCTGGAAAAAAGAACTCATAAAGATTATTTAATAACAAAAAAATTCTTAAAGTCAGACGCGCCGGAATACCTTGCACTGGATGAAGGCGACAAAACCGCGCTTAAACACCTTGTTAAAGCCGCTGCAATATTAGAAAAAATTAACATGCAAATTGATAACAAACACAACCTTGCAGTTAAAGAATTCTTAGAAGAAGAAATCAAAAAAGGCAACAGACAAGCCGAACTTACAAAAATTCTGTTTGATGCTCAAAAAGGCATAAACGCGATTGACACAATGTCTCAGCCAATTCGACTTATCAAAGGTATTGAAGAAAAACCCGGCAAAGGAGTTTACCCGGAAGACCTTTCAAAAGAGGAGTTTCATTCTATCTTATTAAAAATGCTCAATGAAAGCAAAATTGACAAAGTAAGAAACATCCTGACCCAACGAACAATCGTGGAACGCGACGGGGATGAACTTGTTGGAATTGATTATATTGACTATTTTAAAGAAGATTTCTCAAAAATGGCTGATGAACTTGATAAAGCTTCATTTGTTTCCACAAACGCTGATTTTAACGAGTTTTTAAAACTACAGGCAAACGCTCTTCGCCACGCTGACCCAATGCTTGATGCTTATGCGGACAAAAAATGGGCAACACTGCAAGACACACCACTTGAATTCACAATAACAAGAGAAAATTACGAAGACGAAATGACAGGCACAATCGTTGAAAATGAAGAACTTTCAAACCTGTTAAAAGAACACGGAATTTCACCTATTCCAAAAGACTTTCTAGGCGGCAGAGTGGGGATTATCAACAAAAAAGGCACAGAAGCTTTAATGGCGATAAAACAGTATTTACCAACCTTAGCGCAAAATATGCCATACTGTGATGAATACGAACAGACAATTTCAACTAATTCAGACGCAAAACAAACAATGGTTGATGTTGATATGGTTATGGCTTCAGGCGATGTCGGAGAATACCGCGGCGGCATAACTCTGGCTGAAAACCTGCCAAACTCTGATAAACTTTCCCTAACCATAGGCGGCGGAAGACGTAATGTTTACCACAGACAAATACGCTTTATCAGCGACAAAGCAAAATTACAAGAACGACTTGACGCCATTTTGGACACTGAACAACATAAATATTATCTTGATGAAGCTGACCACTGGTTTACAATAGGGCACGAAAACGCTCACTCTCTGGGACCAAAAGAAAGCAGTGAAGCGCTTGGCAAATACCGCAACAT
>MOYD01000046.1 GCA_001899395.1 Candidatus Gastranaerophilales bacterium Zag_111
TCTAAAACACGTAAAAATTCTTGAAGACTTAGATTTTGATTTAATAAAAATTTCACTAAAATCATCGGATGTGATGACAACAATCGACGCCTACAGACTTATGGCACAAAAAGTTGATTATCCGCTTCACCTTGGAGTAACAGAAGCAGGAACTCTCCGAAACGGTTTGATAAAATCATCAGTAGGTTTAGGAACATTACTAGCAGAAGGAATTGGAGACACAATACGAGTTTCTCTTACTGAAAACCCTATTGAAGAAGTTTTTGCAGGATATGAAATTCTCAAAAGCCTTAAATTAAGACAAAAAGGGGTTAATTTCATCTCATGCCCGACTTGCGGAAGAACTCAAATAGACCTAATCTCGCTTGCAAAAAAAGTAGAAGAAAGATTTAAAAACCTGGATGAACACATAACAATCGCCACAATGGGTTGCGCGGTGAATGGTCCTGGCGAAGCCTCTAACGCGGATTTTGGCATAGCCGGCGGCATTGGCGAAGGCTACATATTTAAAAAAGGTCAAATAATTGCAAGAGTTCCGGAAGCCCAACTGCTTGATAAGTTGGAAGAAGTGATAATGAATTCGCATTAAAAAGGTATTTCCCAGGTGTCGAGACTTTGCGTTGTAAAATTAAACAGAATATGCTAATATTAGCTTATGAGACTTGATATTACAAAACTAAAATCCGCGCATATGACGCTTGTTTCCAGTATGGAAAAACTTGAAGCACATAAATCCAGTGATTTTGCTGATATGCTTGAAGACTCTTGTATAAAAAGATTTGAGTACACTCTCGAAATCGCCCGCAAACTAATGAAACGAGTTTTGAAAAATATTTATGCTAAATCTGAAGAAGAACTAACTGTAAATAATACTTTCAGATTTATGCAAGGTTATAACTTCATTCCCAATTGGGAAAATTGGCGAAATTATTATGAAAAACGTAATAACACCGCCCACGAATATAGTCTTGAAAAGTCAAGAAAATTACTTGAGATTATTCCTGATTTTATTAAAGATACAGAAATATTAATACATAATTTGGAAGAAAAACTGCATGCTTAAAGGTGTTACAAACGATGAATATTATATAATCAAAAATATTTTGAAAAATTATCCGTGCAAATTTTTCGCTTATGGCTCGCGGGTGAAAGGGAATTTTTCAAAATTATCAGATTTAGATATTTTAGTTAAATCAGATAAATTTGAACATATAATTACAGAATTAAAATATAAATTCGACCAAAGCAGTCTTCCTTATGTTATAAATTTTACTGACTACAATTCAATAGATAAAAATTTTTATGATTTAATAAAAAATGACTTAATTGAAATTTAAAATAAATCATTCAAATAATACATGACACCTTTTTGTAAACAAATTATAATATTATTGCAATAGTGTATAAAAATACTTATAATATTGAAATAAAGATGAGGTGACTATGAAAAAATTATTATTACTGGTAATTGCAGCAACAGCCGTTCAAATGCAAGCAAGTGCAGCTATTTCTGTTGACCAAGTTACAAACCCTGCAGTAATGAGAGCAAACGGATATTCTGCACAGACAGCCGATATGGTTAATGTCAGCAAGGCAAGAGTGCTTGGTGAAGAATATTATACAGCGGATGAAGCTGCATACAAAAAACAAAATAAATTTGTAAGATTCTGGAGAAAGTTGTATGTTTACACAGACCCAGCGGCTGAAGATTATTCATTCTACCACCATGACACAGATACGACACCGTCATACACAGATTTATAAGCTTGTTTTACTTATAAGTGCTTTCTTTTTTTGTGGAAGCACTTATAATGTACAAGCAGTCGAATTTGGGGAGGTTCAATATAACAACAACGCACCCATTGACTATTCCAA
Organism: Candidatus Gastranaerophilales bacterium Zag_111; assembly: GCA_001899395.1. GTDB lineage: Bacteria > Cyanobacteriota > Vampirovibrionia > Gastranaerophilales > Gastranaerophilaceae > Zag111. The sequence continues at coordinate 1,876 of MOYD01000046.1, forward strand.
TATAGATAAAGGGTCAACCTTGAAACTTGCGGATTTCTATTTTGAGCAGGCAATGAATGCGAAAGACGAAGCCGATACAAAAAACTTTTTGCAAAAAGCCAGTGGGGAATATTTTATACTGACAAGAATTGATTCAAGGGATTTATATTCAATTGTCCAATTAGCCAGAGTTTATGACTTTGAAAATCAAAACAGCTATGCAAAAGCTTATTTTTTTAAAGCTTTGAAAATTGACAAAAATAATGCCGCAACAAATTATCACTTCGGAGAATATTACTACACAAGAGAAGATTACAAACGTGCGCTGTATTTTTATAACATGGCATTTCAAAACGGCTACAAAGAGAATTACGATGTACTTATAAAAATGGCGATAATGTACGAAAAATTGGGAGACCTGTTAAGAGCTAATCAGTATTATAAAAAAGCGTTTCTGGTAAAACCGGATAATCAGGAAATTCCGGACAAAATAAGAGAGCTGGAAGCTTTAAGATACCAAAATACTGGTTATTATCACAAAAGAAGAAGGAAATAATGAAAAAAACAAAATACATAATAATTTTATTAATCGCATTATTATCCACCGTAACATTTGCCAACGCTGATGAACCCGAACAGCAGATAAAATTTGAACAACCGATTGAAGACATGTTACAACTAAATCTTCCTGCATTTTCGCCTTTCAATGCAAATATAGGCGAAATCATTTTCAAACAAACTTCAACACGAGTTGATGCCATTGACCCAAGCCTTGCTGCAACATTTTACCCCGGTGGACGAGGAGCAAACAAACTGGTTATTTATACCCCTAATTTTGGTATCCACACCGGCACAAACGAATTTGGAACTGAAGCTATTGTTGAAGACAATATTGTAACATCTTTAAGCGGGGCGGATTCAACAATTCCGCTAAACGGAGTTGTCATAAGCGGGCATGGGATTGCCAAAAACTGGATTACCCAAAATATAACAGTGGGTTCAAAAGTTTACATTGATGATGTCAACAAAAAAATCACAGTGTACACAACATCAGAAAGTTACACCTTTGAAGCTGAGCAAAAAATTAAAGAAGCAAAATCAATGATGGAATATTACCAGTATAATTGCAGAAATTACAATTATACACTTCCCCTTGGGCACATTCAGACCGCTGAAAATTATCTAAAAATTGCGCAAGGCGAAAAACAAAACAGTTCAATACTTCGCCAATATACACAAGAAGCTATTGACAGCGCAAATATGGCAATAAAAACCGCGCTGCCTTACTTGCCAAACGAACTTAAAGGAACATGGATTCGCCCAACAGAAACTACACCCGAACAAATTATCGCAACACTTGATAATATGAAATCTAACGGGTTTAACAGTATATTTTTAGAAACTTATTTTCATGGCAAAACGATTTTTCCTAGCCGTACAATGAACAAATACGGCTTTACTATTCAAAACGAACAGTTTGAAGGCTTTGACCCGCTTGATGTTTGGATAAAAGAAGCTCATAAACGTGATATGAAAGTTCACATCTGGTTCCAATCATTTTATGTTGGTAACAATCCGCCGGAACTAAATCCGTCAAGCATTCTTGCAGTGCGACCGGATTGGGGAAATAAGACAAAAAAATTTGCGGACATGCCGGGCGGAACAAAATCAGCATCAGAACATAACGGGTATTTTATTGACCCTGCTAATCCGGAAGTACAAGAATTTTTACTTGACCTTTTGACTGAAATCATGGACACTTATCACCCGGACGGGATAAATCTTGATTACATCAGATATCCTAACGCAAATGCGAGCAACGACCAAAACGCTTGGGGATACACTGAATACGCAAGAAACGATTTTAAACTTTTGTATGGCGTTGACCCAATTGAACTTACAAAATCAGATGTTTTGTGGTACGACTGGAACCAGTACAGAAGAAACAACATAACAAATTTTGTCCGAAAAGTTGGCAAAATGGGTAAGCAAAAAGGAGTTTACATAAGTGCTGTAATTTTTCCGGATTTAGCATCTGCACTATCAACAAAGCAGCAGGATTGGCGAACATGGTCAGTCCAGAATTATATTGACGGTTTCACTCCGCTATTTTTAACATACGATTCAAAAATGCTGGCTTCGATGATGAACGATGTAATAAACGTAAAATCTCCTTGTACAGACCTCTACGCGGGCTTGTTTGTAACATTTATGGGCGGAGCATCAGAAGACTTGATTAGACAGATTTATGAAACCCGCAAAATGAACGCAAATGGCGTAATAATCTTTGATTGGGCACATACAACTCCGGTTTATACAACTACACTTATGGCTGGCGCGTTCAATGACACTTCATTAAAAGACAAAACAACAGTCGCAACAAAATCAAAAAAAAAAGAGGTTTTGGCGCAAAGGGAAGAAAGAAGAAATCAAAACAAAAAAGTAAATGT
>MOYD01000047.1 GCA_001899395.1 Candidatus Gastranaerophilales bacterium Zag_111
TTTCACGCCCGCATAAGTAAGCAACTCGATGTTTATCCTAATCTGTGAACCCCCCCACTTTGCTGGATAAATCATAGGCTGCATTACCCATATATCTAGCAGGAAGATTTGCATTACCTTCACTACTACTTGCAGCAGATTCATAAGTCGCTTCAGTAGCAATAACTTCCCAACATCGACCCCAGCATCCAATTCCATTATTGCTACTACTTGAATTTCCTCCCGCATCAGTTGTATTTAAAAAAGTGCTTTCAAAAGAACCACCATTACTATTCTATCCATACCAAGTTGATAAACAAGTTTTTTGATCGTCTGTCAACTAATCATATGTCAACCTTCCTTTTAATAATACGGGGTCTGTAGATGAAGCAAAATCTAAATGCAAATGCTAAGATGATGTTACATCAGGATCTCCTACAGTTCCTAATACGTCTCCTTGTGCTACTGTATCTCCTTCACTAACAGAGGGTGTAATATGATAATATCTTATAATTAAAGTGCCTCCTTCATTTGCAGGCCAGTAATCTCCTGAAACTTCAACCTAAACACTTGTGTATTCACCATTACTGTCTGATCCAGCTCTAACAACTGTGCCTGGAGTCATAGAACGGACTTCAGTTCCCTCAGGACAAGTAAAATCTAATTTTCCAAGACCGTGTTGTGGCTAACTTCTGGTATCATCATAATAAGAATGTCCTCCACGATAATTGTATCCATCATTAACATTATAATATTCATCAGGTAACGGATATAAGAATTTACCCATTTTACATCACCTCTTTTATCCAGAATAAGGACTAGAGAAAAAATTCCCATTTTTAGCAACATCTGCTGCATAGCCTATCGTATTTTTTTCACTATATCCGCTATCATAATAAATCCAACAAATCTTATGTAAGTTGCTCATCCAATTATATGCTCCCCTCATATTACAATTGTATAAGTAATCATAGGTACTATATGCATCGTCTTCCCATCCGTCATTATCATCAACTAATTGTTCTAAATAAAAATAATTATATCCAAAAATAACATTTTCAACCAATTGTTGCTATTCAGAGGTATAATTCTAAAAAACCGACCAGCCATAAGTAAAATCTGATTGATTATAAGACTGCCCGTTACCAAGCCATGTCGCAGCAGCTTTCTCTAAATTTGAATTATATCCAGTACAAATTCTATTTCTCAATACTCTCGCCCATCCTTCTAAACTACCCAGATTTGGATTTGCGCCATTTTCATTAGCAATTACGGCAAGGGCATTTTGTTTTTCTGTTTCCGTATAAGAAATATATTTGCTAATATCAACATTTGAGTCATAACTGCTACTGCCGCTGCTGGTTGTTAAATAATCACCATCAGTGGCTATGACTTCCCAACAACGACCAACTTTATCATCCTATGTCCATAAACTATTCCAATAACTTATCCATTCTGTATTTGTTCTAGAACCGTAATTCCCGCCAGTCAATCCACTCATTAATCCAGAGCCATCCTAATTATTATATCCATCAATATCATAACAGAAGTCTAAATGTAAATGAGGTCCTGTACATTTTGGCTGTGTTTCATCAACAGTACCCAATTCTTGTCCCTAAGAAACATTATCACCAACACTAACTGAAGGAACTATATGATAATATCTTATAATTCCACCATTTCCCTAATTATAGCTAGTTGGAATTCTTACGTCAACGCTTGTGATATCAGCATTAGAATTGTCGCCGCCAGCTTTTACAACTGTTCCAGATGTCATTGAAACGACCTTTGTTCCTACTGTAGCTGAAAAATCTAATTTCCCAAGTCCATGGCTTGAATAAGTACTAGCGCCTCTATAATCTTTATCCCAATAGCTATCAGGCAATGGAAATAAATATTTACCCATTTATATCACCTCAAACATTTGCATCGACATCTGCTTCATCGATATAATATCCGCTAACACCAGTAGTAGAACCACTACTGCCGCTTAAAGAGCTGAACGAAGATTTAGCTTGATCATAGAAATCACCTAAACTATAGTTAGTAAAATAAATATTTCCATCATCATCTAATCCAAGCATAAAGAAATTATACCAGTCACAGAATATTTGACCATTATTTGTCATAATAATCTTAGGATTTTGAATTGAAATTTCATCAGGCAAATATTGAAGGCTTGCGATATCTAAATCGGTTCCATATTGAGATTTTATTTCGCCGCCCATGTATAAAATACCATTTTTAAGAACGGTTAATACATTATTTGTTTTAAGCTCAGTTGAAGATGCGAGTGCGCTAGAGATTGAAAATACACGTTCAGAACCCATCAATATCTTAACATATTGTTCATTATTACTTTCTATCGTTGTTGAGTCGGTTCCATGTCCAATATCAATTAAATCAATTGACTCCTCTGAGTAATCTTCATCAACTGTTTTCTTATTATTAATAAAAATACCAACTTCGCTAAGAGAAAAATCTGATGATACCTCAATTTCAGTCGATGCTTCGCCGCCATCTGCTATATCAGAATAATAGGTCTTTCCACCAGATGAATTACTTACCATATAAAAGGTTCCTGATTTTTCAGCAATTATATTGCCACTTGAATCGACCTCTATATAATCTAGAGTTTGTATTGTATAACTGGATGTATTATAAGTCTCATCCTCATCATAATAATATAAAGTATATACGACTTCGTCTTTTACTTCAAAACAAAACTCAGTACTTTCTTCATTTGTGTAATAAAGCCCTGATGCCATTGTTGTCAAATTCTTTTCTTTTATGCAATAGAATAAACAAGTCTCACCATTCACTTCGATTTCTATTTCATTTTCGCCACTCCCCAAAGCTACAAATATATCTTCAATGAGTGAGCTGTCTAAAGTAATAGTGGTACTTGAAATATTATTATATATTGCAACACTACTTAACTGATAATATTTAGCATCAACTAAATAGGTATCGTTAGTACTATTAACAGTTGAAACACAATAGAAATTCATAGAAGTAGTATCTCCAACCGTATATTTATAAGTATATCCATCTATGTCTGAAGAAGATACTCCAGTATTAAAAGTAATACTGTCATAAAAATTACTATTCATGTAAACTAAATATCCAGTATATGATGAGGAATCAAAAACTCCTGAAATACTACTAGCAAGACTTCTTAAAATAGGAGTTGCAGTCACATATTCGTTTGTGTTAGCAGTACTATTAGTATGGAATCTATATGCTTTAGATAAAGTATAAACCTTAGTTGTACTAGTTGTGCTTGTGGTTGCTGAACCCCTAGTATCTGCATCTAAAACTCTATTAGTAGCAAAAATTTCGCCATTAATACTTAATCTAGCTGAATAATCTGTATCTTCTGAATCACTGTACAAAGAATTTGTTTCTGTCTTAAAAATTGGCTGTCCTTTTTCGTTATATAAATAAAAGCCAACATTCTAAGTTGTTAATTCTAGCTCTTCGCTATAATCACCTGTTGTATTGCGACCACCTTCTGGATTTGATTTATATTCATATCCAGCACGAAGTCTTACACTATCATCTTCGATTAATGATAATCCATATCTATTAAATCTCGCAAAATCTTTAAGTCCGTCAGTAGAAGTAGAAGGATTTCTATATGCATTTATCCCATCTTTATCCCAGAGGAAATAAATATAATCTCCATCTACTATTTGAATTTTTGAAGCATCAAGTGAACCAAACTTTGCATAATCAAGATTAATACCTTCTGCGCCAACTCCATAATCCCATGTTTCGCCGCCATCCGTAGAGAAGTAAATTCCTTCACCAGTAATCTTATATTGACTTGCAGTATTATCAATATCATTGCCCTCTGTTCCTGACTCATCAAGAACAATATTCTCATTTGCTGTATCTAACAATGTTAGGTCGCCAATATCAAGAGTTGATTGTAAGCTTTCAGTTGAAACATATTGTTTTGCAGTAAAATTAGAAGCTCGCTTATAAACATTTTCATTATATGTTAAAGATTGAACAGAAGCAGTTACAGCTTCAAACAAGTCATCAAACTAACTTGTATAGTTTTGTAACGTAATTGAATTACTCTTTGGTTCGTCTAAATTATATTCGATTGATGAAATTATAACTTTTTCTCTATTTGGGAATCCAGTGTGAGAATTAACACCAAAGAAATCAATATCTTCTATATAAGTTGTATCTGCAATTTCAAAAGTATAATCATCTCTAAATATTTCGAGCGGCGCCAAATCAATTACTTTAAAAGTATAAGATACTTGCGGCTCACAAGAATCATCAAGAACAGAAACTCCAGCCCAATAATATTCATTATCTGTCGTATAATTACTATCAGTAAAAGTTCCTTCTTTAATATAAGGCTCATATTTTTGATAGAATTGCTCGCTTAAATCATTTATTTTATTTAAGATTTTTGCACGCTCACGTTTCCAATATTTAACTTCATTATAAAGACTCTTATACTCACCTAAACTACCATTAATCTCATAAAGTTTAGGCTCTACAATTTCTTCATTAAATTCTTGCCAATATGCAAAAGGAGGTTCATATTCATCATCATCTGTAAATCCTTCCATTAAGAGCCGCCAGAATAGTTCTTCTTTACAATATTTACCAGATTCTGAATAAGAATTAAATTTAGTTCTAAAGGTACCTAACCACCATTCTTTTCCATCATCAGAAAGCACACTTCCATCCAAACTATTAATTTGATTAAAAAGAGCGTCTGATTCGCTATAACTCTTTCCATATTGTAATGTATAGAATTTATAAATAGTTTCATCATTAACTTCAATTGCTACAGGAATAGAAAAATAATCATTAGAGAAGAATAGCGTTTCAACATTGCCCCAAAGAATAGAAGCCTACTCTCTATATTTTGCAACATAATTTTTATAAGAATCTGACGTGGTATAAGATAATGTTGTCGTTGTTCCGTTTGAATCTGTGGTTGTAGTAGTATAAGTTGTCTTAAACTAATACATAGTTTGCGCTACAGACTGTCTTTCTTCAAGGGCAGTTGTAATACCTTCTGTACAAACGGTGATTTCGGCTTCAAGCTCTGTTAGTGTTTCGCCCGTCATAGTGATAATTAAATTAGAATAATCATCATAAATTCCATTATACTCACCAATTCGTGGTAAAAATGCAAAGTCACCAGTGTCAATTCCATAAATGTCACGTTGAACTTGTTCAGCATCTAACATTCCCATCTTTGTGTAATAAGAAAAATCAAGAATATAAGATGTTAGACCTATATTATCAGTTGCGGTTTGAATTGAACATAAACCAGTATCTGAATATTCAGAATCAATGCTTTCTACATAAAGTTTTGTCGTAATAGACGATGAATCAAGTGTTCTAGTAACACTACTTAAGTTTTTCTCATAACGGAATCCAGCATAATTTTCGCTACCTTTTTCAGTCATAAAGAAAACGTGCTTTTTCATATTGCCATTTTCGTCTAATTTAACTTTACCATTGTTTTCATGTTCAATATAGAAATATGGATAAAATTCAAATACTTTACAAAGTTCTTGAATTAAATTAAATCTATTCGACTTAGATTGCTCTAATGTTCTTATTCGGCGAGGATGTTTTTCAGTTTCAAAACGATAAGGACAATAGCCTAGTTTTTGATAGATACATTCTACTATTGGTTCACCATCATCGTCTGTTCTTGCCATACAATCGCACCAACCATTATCTGTTGTAGCTTTTAATGGCTCATAATATTCACATTGTGTTAAATCTATTTTACAAGTTAATACTTCAATATCTTCTTCTGAATATTCAGTTGGATCAAATAAATAATCATCTTCATCTAAATAATCTTTTGATTTAAAAGTATCTTTATAAATATAGTTACCTGTTGTTTTCTTTATATAATAATCATCATCAGCTTCAACAATTGGATTACCATTTTCATCTACTTCCCATTCAGGAACTCTCGCAGCTTCAATAAAATATAAATATTCTCCATATGTTTCACCAAGAGTCACATCTGATTCAAGTAATATATCTGTAGAATGGGCGGCAGCACAATAAATTGGGGCAAGTTTTTCCTTATTTTCATATCCCATTGTTAATCTGAAACAATCTTCTTTAGCTTTTCCCCCAAAAATATCAATGTCGCGCCCAGTGTATTTATAGGTAAAATAATTATCTTCGAAACTCATTATTTTAGAAGTTTCACTATCATCTTCTGGATCTCGTTCTTCAGCTCTAACTGTTGTATAGTTTTCTTGAATAAAATCATGTCCACGAGTATAAGCTTCAAACAACTCTAAGCTATAAAGATTTAAAGTTTCTCTCTCCTGTTCTGTACTTAATTCAACATCAAAGCGATAAGAATAATCACCCTTTTTCTCTACTAAAATATTATATAATGAATCTGTAATCTCATCTAAAAATAACGAAAAATCAAAGTCTTCAAGAGGTTCTTCATCATCTTCATCTTCGCCTCTATAAGACCAAGATGTACTAGATGTGTGTAATTTATAAAAGCTAAAATCATATTTTCCTCTATAAGTATCATTCTCATCAATTTCTGTACTAAAATATGTACTTAATGTAATTTCATCGCCATCTTCTTTTGGAACAATTTTTACTATATAAGGAAGTAATAACCTTTCATCAAATGACGAAAGAGAACCAGCAGAGTTTAAAGCATAATAATAAGAATCAACTACATTTCCATCAGGTAAGGACCATCGAATTGCTTCGTCTATTATTGCACAAAAATCTAGTAAATCAATTTCACGTTTATTCAGTGACATTAAAGGCAAGGTAATTTCAGTATTTTTCATATCATTTGTGAAGATTCTATCCTCATTTTCTTCTCCATCTTCATATGAATGCCCGTTTTCTGCAGTTCTTGTTCTATTAACAAAATCAAAATCTAAATTTAAAACTTTATGATTTTCAACAATACGAAAATCACAAGTTTCAGTTTCTGTCGAGGTGATAGATTCACAAGGAATATACGGGATAAATTTTAAATTCCAATCTCGAAAATCTGATATATAATTTGCTGATACTGACGAAGCATAATTTGCATAATTTGCATAATCTTCAAGCGCACTCTCAAAGCTATTAATAGCAGTATCGTCTACATTTGAAGTGCCGCCACCTGAACCAGAGCCGGAATTACTTGAACTTGAGCTTTTTATTACTGTATAATGAATCTCATCTGCTGCATCTGTGTCTCCATCCGAATATAATTGATAAATTGAATCATATGAGGATAAACTCGAATATCCACTTTTAGAAAGCTAATAAGAAGAAGTCATAAAAGTGCTTGAAGAATCATTTACACCCATGTACCATGAAGAGTTTTCTATTACATCCCCATTATTTCTAGCATAATATCCAGCATTTAAAAAGAAACCAGACTATTGCCCACTCGATTTTAGATTAGTTTCAAAAGACGTATCATCAGAATCAAAAATACCCACAGCATTAATCTGTTGAGCGGAGAAAGAACTTAAATTAGTATATGAAAGAGATTCAACTCGATTAACTCTTCTTATCTGTCCTAAATCATCACAATGAGCAATAATAACGTGACTATCAGTCATTCCAATTGCCCAAATACGATATGTTGAATTAGTTTTTATAAAACTATTAAAATGATTCTAATCAACAAAACATCTTACTCCAACGCACAAGGCATTTAATCCTACCCTTTCAACCTTAGAATTATATGTCGTATAAAATTCAAATCCATTTTTGCCCCCTAATGTATAACACTCGTCAGTTGTAAAAATTCCATTATTACTCCCACCAAAAGTCGTTGAATTACTTTTTGTAGCAAACAAGTAGAATCTTGGGTGGCTATTTAGGGGATATAATGATGTACCAGAATGTTTAACAACAAGACTCCCATCACTACTATTTCGAATAAGACTAATAAACTAGCTACTATTAGAATCAGTTGATGTAGTTATATATGAATCAGAAGTTCCTTTTACTCTCTAATAACTATAAACTCCGAAACCTGCCATTAATCCTCACCTCCTGACTCTTCCTCATCATCCTCACTATCTGAATCACTGCTTATATTAGCTTCTAAATAGACAATTCCCCTAAATTTGTTACTAATAAATAATAAATAAGGATAACTTTTATCTTCATTACTATTCTTTAAAAAACTACTACAATAGGCAGGATTCTCAACATCTATTGTATCAGTCCATGCATTCCTTGAGGACTAGAGAAGATAATCATCTGAATCACTAGAAAACATATCTCCCGAATCTGTTTCTTCTTCCTCATCATCATCTGCTGTCATAATCTAATTCCACCCAGCAGAAGATGTAGTAGAATCTGAACCAGAACTGCTCTCTCCACGATATAATAATGCTATTGCAGTTTCAACATCAAAGTCGCCAGTTGAATCATCGAATCCAATAGCAGTTCTAAAAGCATCTGATACATTCGTAGAATTGACTTGAACTAACTTAATATCAGCGCCCTCATAATAGTATATACCATCTGTAACATTAAACTGAACACCATTGATATCATCGTATCCATATTTGTTCTCAACAATACTATCAAAACAAATTTCAAGTGGCGCCGACTCAACTTTTACTGCCACATAGGGGTTTTCAAGTGTTTGATTAGCTTTAAATAGTAAGAGAGGATAATCAATTATTGCGCCTGTTTCGCTTGTTGATTCAATTTCTTCTGTACTACCTAACTTCCATTCCCATGTTTTTCTTGGTGTATTTTCAGGAGTAGAGTAATAATGATATTGAATTCCTGTTAAAATTGATTCAGTACTTCCAGCAGAAGTAATATTTCCTCCATTATCAGGAATGAAATCGATATGTCCACTTCCATTCTCATCTTCATCAGAAGTAAATATTGTATCAAAACTAATATATTCATTACCAGTAGTAATACTTCCACCAGTAAAAACAGTACCTTGAACTTGATAATTTCCTGATAAGTCAACAGCGCCCTCACCAATCAAAACTTTATCCAAATCAACATTTACTTTCTTTTCAAATTCCTTGTCCTAAAGTAAATATTCACTAATCCAAGTTTCAATAGTAGACTTTGTTAATTGAGTACTATAAGAAGCTGCATAAGTTGATACGGTTGCTTGTTGTGACTCAACTATATGCCAATAGAGATAAAATTTTAAATATTGAATATCAGAACTCTTATAATTGGTTTGGAGTTCACCACTATAAGAATTCGTTTCACTTGATTCTTCAATTGCTAGTGAACTTAATTTTTGCCACTAATATTCTTTACCTTCATCATAAAGACTTATTAACCCATCTAAAGAAACTCCTGTCCAATCTGAATCGATTGATACAGAATCTTCATCATCTGAAGTCGTATTTGTTTCATTCCATAATTTAATTTCTCCTTCTTCGGCGCCAAATAATATAGCAGTTAAAAGAGCATCTAATAAACCGATTTTATCAGATTGTACAACATCAGAATTATCAGGCCAACGATCTATTATTGTATAAAAAAGATTTAATTCATTATAATCATCTTCGCCTGTTGATAAATCAATTCCTAATTCTGCTAATGCCGCACCAGCACTTTCTCTATCTTCTTCAGCAAAGCAATCAAATAATGCTTTATAATCCTAGAATAATTGTTCATATTGTGCAATAGCTTCGTCTAAAGATATTTCTTCGGATGAATCACTATAAATATACTGATATTCACTCACTTCTTCAACATCAGCAGATGCCTCATCAACTGTAAATATTTTAGTTACTGAAAAAAGATCCTCATCCAATTCGGCTTCTTCATCAGTAATCCCTCTATACTTAAACGCTGCACCAGTAGTAATCATATTACCAGTAATCATTCTAATAGCATAAACTTTATCTTTTTCAATTTGTTTCTCTTGACTTACAATACCAAAATTTAGAGCGTAATCAATTTCAGTTTGCCCTTCTTTTGAAAAATCAAGTATATTATTAACACAAGGACTTAATAACTCAAGATAATAATCACTTACAGATAAATCTTCGTCAGTACCTTCAATATCATAATCCTCAATTGTAACTGAAGTACTATTTGTCAATGATGTGGCATTTTGAACAACAGTAGACTGAGCAGTTAATGTCAAAAGAGTTGAATAAGATGATGTGCCTGTGATTTTTTCACTATTCTTATTTTGAATTCTAGTTTCCCATCCATTAGTGTCTGTAATAGAACTTCCATTTTCTACTAGATTCGCCGCCAAAGTTGGAAGAATTTGTCTAGTATTCAATTTTGAACAAACCCTAAACTCAGTGTCACCATATTCATCTGGTTCACCATCATAATTCATTAGAACTCGTTTTTCAAGTTTATTATCTGTATATAGCGTTAAATTATGAGTTATTTCCTCCCCATCAATATATTCTGTTATAACCTAATCTGTAACATATTCATCCGATTTATTATTATAAACCGTAACAAACATATCAGCTTCAGCATTATATTCTGTTCTATCGGTAACAGAAATTTTTCTTGCCTGGGTAACATCAGTGTCACCAATCTATGTTAAATATCCTTCATAATAAACGGGATACCAAGTAAAATCATCTATTGTAGAAGATGATGGCATAGCATCAGTTGTCCACATATATCCGTCATCATCTGGTCCATCATATGAGTATTTTGTAGTTAATGTTACACTTGTAGAAGTAGTTGGTACTACTTGTTTCCAATAGATAACACATTCTTCACTACCTAACTTAGCTTTTAATAGTTCATTCCATTCCTCAATTGGGATTACATAGTGGAAATCATTATTACACAAAACATCTTCTTCATCTATATTAAATACATCACCATCATCTAAGAAAATGAATTGAACAAAGGCACGAGGATTCTCAGAGGATGGCTGTAATGCATATCCTAAATCTTTTTCATTATAATAAGAACCATATCTTGCTGGTTCTTCAACAGCAGTATAAGCGTCTTCATAAATAGAACCCATTATCATTGAGAGATCAGTAATTGGAACGTAGATATAATCTCCTGTTAGAGTATATTTATTCTCGTCTGATAGAAGACCAATTCCATTATCTTTATAATATGGATCCCAAAATAATTCTCTTTCCCTTGCAAGATCATCACCAAATTCAATCATTCTCTCATCATCGGTAAAGATATTATAGATGGTTAAGAGATTTTCAATAAAACTATATTGTTCATCTGTCATAGAATCAAGTGTCATTGTAGATGAACCAATATCATCATCATAAGTATATTCCATCATTTCATAAGTATCTTCATAGTTTTCTTCGCCATAAAGAATATGTAAATATCTTAACAAATAATCGTTTGGATTTCCATCTGCATCAAACATCATTGACAATTTAACTTCCAACTTAATCTTATATCCAGTGATTGAGCCGCCGAACTATTCTAATGGAATCTTATAAAACCTATTCTCATTAAATTCTGTAAAGTCGCCAACATTATGTTCAGGAGTATAATCCCAGATACTCATATCTAGGATGTCCTCCATAAAATCACCTGTTTCAGCAACACTATTATTTAAATCAGAAGCAAATTCAATCTCATATCCAGTTCGAGAAAGCTCATCAATAAAAGCATCTTCACAAGAGTAACTAATCATTAAGGCTTTGAATTTTTTATTCTCTGTAATTTTCTTTACATAAAACTCATACCAATCTTCGCCGAACTTTAGTTTAATTTTTGTTTCATTATGAATTAAATCAACTAACTCATTGTGAACATAATCGCCAACTTGTGAATCAAAATATTTAGAAGGCATTTGGAATGTTAAAGTATTAGTTCCTTTTAATTCTCTTTTTAATTTAACTTGCGTGGCACGCCCTAAGAAAGTCATATCATGACCTCCTATTATTGCGCCAAAAATTTCTTCTTTTATTCCATCGTCATTTAGCTTCTCAGACCAAACACTTAATTCATATGGCTGTTTAGTTATTGCCATTTACTCCTTTCACCTCCATTAATAGAATAAGGGGATGTATTTTATTTTAATGTCGTTCAGTAGATCCGCAAGCGCCCAATAGAGTGGGGGAAAGTTGGACCAAAAATAGTTGCATGCATACCACCACCAGTCACTAATGTCGCCATTGATGCAACGAAGTGGAAGCCCCATCACGTCATAATCACTATTTTGCGGCGCCAAACCAGTATCTGGATCAAAATATACACCCTTTAATGATGTCCAACTATAGTATGACGAGATCATTTGCCAAATCTCATCAAGCATTTTGAGATAAGTATATTCTGCGTTTTGCTGCCGCTTTTTATAAATTGAATATGCAAAATAGTTTTCTTCTGCTGGATAGAGGGCTAGATTAGCTTCATACCAGACTTTAAATTTTAACCATTCATCTATATTATCTTCTGAACCTCGAACATTATCTTCCCCTGTAATAATCGCGTTTGAATATAGATTTACATAATTATAATCTTCAGTTGGCGGCTCCACTTTTCTCATTAAGGCATTATCCTCTGAAACTGTGCCACTATATTTTTCATGAGAAGAAGATACTTTAATCTCATCAACAGTCTTATAAGTATCAAAAAATTCCTCTCTTGCACGAACATTGACAAAATCAAACAATTGCTGAACTTCTCTCTTATTACTATTGACGTCGCCGCCATATCCCCAATCATAAGGTCTAGCATCACGCCATCTTTTGCCGCCCCAAAGTGATTCATCCATTACAGGTTCAATTGCAAGCATTGACCAGCCAGGCGGCAATTTAAACCACTTGCCTTTTGTAATAGCATCATTCATTATGTTCTTTGAGGGCTTATAAGTAAATTCCATTCCATAAGGATTTTCAGTTGCATAAAGCATACGAGTTTCAGAATTGAAATAATATCTGTCGTCAAGTAGGTCGTTTAAGCAGCCGCCATCACCTAATTGTTCATCTAGTTTTTTCTTTAGAGTTGAATAATTATCATCTAATAAAGAACTATCATAATAGATTTGCCGCCCTATGAATACTGCATCAGGATCTTCTTCAATTGCAGCGAGATACTGAGTAATCAAATCAACACCAGACAACTCACTCTAATCAATTTCAATATAATCTTCTGTCGTCCATTCTGGATATTTAAAAGCATTGAATACTTCTGAATCGTAATCTAAATCACGAGTATCAGATAAGATATATTCTGCTGGACAATTTATAAAATCATAAATAAAATCTTCAATTGAATAAGCACCATCTGAACCAGTATATGGCGAATCATATTCTCCACTCTCTAGATCTTCTAGCATTGGCTCAAAATTAGACAATAGTTTTCTTAATGTATCCCAATAAAGTTCATATTCTTCCTCAGGAGAAATACACTAATCAAAACATTCCTAATATCTATTTGCAAAAGCAATTCCATCTTCAAAATCTAAATCTTCAAGTTTTTCTCTAAAAGTATCGACTCTATCTCCAATCACACCATTCTCACTAACATGATAGAACATTCTAACAAAATTAACAAGAGGATGACTCATATCTGCAATTGTAGTTTTAGTTGAACTATTTTGCCAGAACGAATCAGGCATCATATCCTTCCATAGTTCAGTATTAACCCATTCACCTGTTACAGTTTTGTTGCCGCGCCACTGTATTGTCTGCCAATAAAATAGTTTAATAAAGTGCGCCATTCTTTGTCTAGGAATTGGCTCTACATAATAACAATGATGTGGATGAGCTTCACCGAGTAAATCATATTTTAGAACGCCATCAAACCAAGCTTCAAGCACATCGGTATGTAAGTTAAAAGCAACTTTTAAGCTTTCAGTCCAGCTTTCATCTGTTCCATCTCTATGCGCTTTATAATCAGATTTTGAAGTATCCCAATCTTCATATTGCCAAGAATAATCTTCTTCATCTCGTGACCAATGATTGTTCCAAATCTTTTGCCAATGTTTGTCAGCAACCATATGACCTTCTTTTACAATTGTAATGATCTCAGTTACTGTATAGTAATCACTTGATTCTAAAACCTCTGTCGCCTTTGAAGCAGAATCTGGTTTAACAAACCAAACTTTTTCTCCATCTGTATCATCTTCAATTGACTCAAAATCGCCATAGTAATCTCTAATATTCTGAATCAATTGCGCTCTGTCAAAATAGCGGCGGCGAAAATATTTACTACCATATTTGAAAGGAGTATCATCATCAGGATCGTAAGTTGTCAATCCGCACCAGTCAACAGCATTTGGAATAGATAATCTCTCAACATTAAAACGTCTAATTCTAAATTTTTCGCCGCCACGGCAAGACCAAAAAGCTCTTTTATTCTCATTAAACTTAATCTCCCACTCGATAGGTAGGTCGCCAGGATTATAAACTAGAACTCTAGTTCCAATCATAGGACGATAGTTATTATATCCAATATCTGTATTAATGAAATCAACTTTAGAATATTGCGGCATATACATTAATTCTTGTTCGTAATCTAATGTAGGGGTAGTTAATAACTTAGCAGTTCCTTCCCATTCTGGAACATTCTCCCAATATCCTCTAACATCTACAATTGATTTCTCACCAAAATCAGTATCAAAATATAGCTCGCCGCCCTGTACTTGTTCAATTGTAGGGAATCCTGTTTTCCAAACTGTTTTGTCATTTGGATCCCAGTAACGATCTATTGTTTCGCCAGATTCATAGTTCTCATAACTCAAATATCCAGCACGATTTTGATGAGGTTCATCACGTAAATCACGACTTGTATCACCTTCACCGCCAACATAGTTACTAGGGTTTGTATTGTAGTGATACTTTATATCTTCAGGTAGTACTCTACCATAATTTTTATTTCTAGAAGAATTAATAAAATAATTCTCTTCATTTTCATTGTCATTTATAATACATTCTGGTGGCTTAGTTAAGTAATAATCTGCCGCAGTAACAACATATTTATCAAATCCAAAGGCATAAGGAAAGTAACATTTGAATTTTAAAGTTCCTTCGCCCTTGTAAACACGTTGTCCAGAATCTTTATCTATAAAACAAATATACTTGAATTCTGGCGCAGAGCTTATTTTAGCCCGCCAATGCTTATACGGTTCTTCCTGTAATATTAAATTTAGAGCATTACTTCTAAATCAATTAACCATGCTATGGTTTTAAAGGGTATTACAGATACCCCTTGCAGCTATGTTAATAGCCGCATTAACGTCTCTATCCAATTCTAAGCCACAATCACATTTAAAGATTCTATCCTCTAGTGTGATATAATGCCGTTTGTGACAATTACTGCATTCCTAACTGGTATATGCAGGATTAACTTCTACAAAATGGGTTCCAAATTTCAAGCATTTCCACTTAAGTTTCTCGACAAAATTGCCTCTTGGCGCTATCATCTATAGCCGTCTACGATTTCTATTTGAGCTTACTATTTTAGCATTAGTTAAATCCTCAACCGCTACGTTATAATCTCTACATAATTTAGTTGTAGTTTGTTCAATAAAATTATTCTTAAGATTATCGAAACGTTCATAAGCTTTGCTTAATTTATTAAGAACTTTTTTGTAATTATTAGAATCTTTTTTCTTTTTATCTTTAATTGATTGCAGTTTACGAATACGCATATATTCTCTAGAAACTTCTTCTGGATAATTAAGATATTCACCTGTTGAAGTCGTCATAAAATTTTTAATCCCCCAGTCAAGCCCTATAAAAGTTGTTTCTTTTTGCTTCACATTAATATTATCTTCATAACATCCCGTAAGATACCACTTACCATTTTTGTAAGTATATCTTGGCTCTTTTATTTCAGTAATATTAAATTTTTCTATGTACTGCTTTGCAACTTTTATTTTAGATATACCTTTTACGGAAAATTTTTGATTAGATGGAATTTTTATAAGTCCATTTTCAATCTTTTGCACCTAAGATGGTATATAGAATGATTGTTTATTAGGATTGTATTTATGGAATTTTGGTTTCTTGCCTGTTTTATTATATACTCTTTTTACAGATTGAGAATAATTTATTAAAACACCTTTTAACATTCTTTGCGGTAAAGGAATTTTAACTTTTTCTCTCTCATTAAAATCATTTAATAAATCCTGCTCTTTATACCCAATAATTCCAAACTGACTTACATCAGGTAAATTATCATTAAATTTTTCTACTAAAAATTTCTCATTTTATGTGCATATTCACAATAAATAAGAAGAATTTCTTCCTATTTTTTGTTGGGATAGATTCTTATCTTAAAACCTTTTAACATTGAGTCTCACCTCCTTTTATTTTATTTATAAGCCTATTATAACATAAAACATCTAAGAGGTCAAATTTTCGACTCACTAATTCTCTATATCACTATAGAGCATAGATTATATCTTCATCCTTTGTCTAAGGAGTCTATTACTTCCAGCTATTTAACTGTACTTCTTTTCAGAATAATCGTTGAACCTTTTTAATAGGCTGCTGATTGTCTCATTTTTTAATAAGATGTCCCAGCAATTCAATAGTTTTTCAATAGCAATTATTTGCTAAAGCGACCAAATTAATCGAAGGTCAAATCACACAGCTTGTCATTGGAGAACAACTGACGTATCTTGCGAAAGATTTGTTCTGTTACACTATCAAAAGCAAGATTACAAGTAAATTCTCTATTTTTATAAATTTGCCCAAAGTAGTAAGTTCCATCGCCGCCTGGTACTTCAACAGTTTGGTCTGTAGGAGTAGGCAAGGTTCTATTAGTATATCTATTCGATGAAACTACAACTTTCAATTGCAAATCATTTGTATGAATGCCATCAAATGTAAAACCAAGAAAGTCTTGATGCTCAACCATTTATATCACCTCTCTTCTTAATTATATCACACTATTGTAATAAAGTCAAATAAACGTCTAAATATAATGTAGATTTTATATTGGTAAATCTAAATAAAAACACCGCTATAGATAGTACTATAACGGTGTTAGGTTTCAAATTTTTATTAGTAAGATTTTGTCAGTATGTTAGATGAGCCTACTGGATTTGCTGCATCTACAATTTCTTGTTTCATTAGTTCTATCATATTGTCAACATCTACATCGGAGGAGAGGGAGTCAATGTTGAGGTTGATTTCAATAGTTGTGTCACCATAAGATGTTGAATTGATATTGTCGGTTGAAGAGGTTGAGTTGAGTAGAGGGAGATCAGCTAGGATTTCTGCCGCTCTACCTATACGCTCAGTATCCTCTGCGGACAGGAATGCTTCTGGGGAGGATGGAGTACCATCGACCCATGCGGGACCTGTGTAATCAACTAAGCCGCCAGAGGCAAATTTATGAGCATAGATAGTTCCATCTCCGAGAAACTCATAAAGGAGAGAATCTGAAACATCCTTAGTATTTTCATCACTTAATCTCCAAGAAGTACCATTGCCAGTAATTTCATTAAACCAACCTCCTATTGTCCAAAGATTATTGTCACTACTATAAAAAGTACCGGAAGACGGCCAAGTAGTATAATTTGTCCCTAATAGAGAATTAATGCTGTCTAAAGACCAATATCCCTCTGCGCCAGCGTTTTGTAGAGATGTTAAATTATTAGAGTATATATATGAGCCATCACTTTTGTATCCTCTATACTAATATGCATTACCATCTGAATCTTCAGGCGTCTTACTAACGCTAGCAGAACTAGAACCAGCATAGCTCTAATCAATATGAGTACCACTAGTATACGTACCTGTACCACCTGGACTTGAAGTATCAGTATCACCACTAGTGATCTCAAATTCCTCAATCAAAGCTATTGTATCCTATAATGTGCTATTAAACGTATTTAAATTTGTCGTTGCATTAGACAAATTACTCTAAGCATTTGATAATGCTAAATTGGCATTATTTAAAGCGTCTTCTGCATCAGCAACACTTTTCCTAGCATCATCTATCGAATTAATAGCGGCTTCTAAATCTTCAGTAACCTAGGTTGTTGTTTCATTTGCTTGTCTAGTAACTTCTGTTGTCAATGCTTCACCAGTAGTATTAACGATAGTAGCAACTTCATCAGCAGTAACCGTAACATAGCTCTCAATAGTATCACTACCATCAATAGCATACTTAGTTAGTGCCGCTGTCGCTGTATCAGTCCATTCATCCATTAACACTATCTGTTCTGTCATTGTAGACTCAATAAATTCAGTTGAATTCTCAGTCATCCAAGCAACATAGTCCTCTGCTGAGGTAAAACTTGCCGCAATCGTTTCCGCCTATGAATTCCAATAAGCGGTATTATCAAGAATTGCCTATTTTAATTCAATTTCAGTCTCATGAAGTTCAGAAATATTATCATTCATTTCTTCCATATTATCAAGAATATTATCGACTTCTTCATCAAGTAAATCCTATCTAGATTCCTCAACTTCATCTTCAAGCTCCATTACTTCTGTCTAATTTGCACCAGAAGTATCTCTCTACATTAACGCAAGTTTGCGCTCTTGTTGTGCTAAATCTTCATATTCATTTTCCTGATCTCTTAGCTCTCTTTGCTTATCAATCGCATCTTTTAGTGCGTCTAAATAATCACTATCTGCTTCTTCCATTGCTTCATATTTTTCTTCTAATGCATCAATTTCATCTTGATATTGTTCTTGTAGAACTGAAGCAATTTCTTCTTCCATAGATGCATAATCTTGATATGCTTGTTTGCGAGCTTCTTGTAGAGCTTCTTCCGCTTCTTTCTATTGTTCTTCTAATGAGAGAAGTTCTTCTGAATATTTATTATAATTTTCAACTTGAGTTTCTAGCAATTCCTTATAATCATCATTAAACTCAGCCTAATTTAATAATTGCTAATCAAGAACATACTTTCCTGTATTTTCATCATAAGTAACATAATCACTATAATTAATCGTAATAGTATTTCCATTTTCTTCATCAACATAAGATGACGTTGCGTTTTCAATCCAATCAGAATAGTTAGCAAGAGCTTCTTCAATAACCTAAGATTCGGCTTCTGTATATGCAATCACATTATGATAAGCATTTGCATAATCTTGCCAAGCTTGTGTTGCTTCTTCAATTGTTGTCGCATCACTCAATTCATCTTCTGCCCTTGATGCCGCATTAGTATAACTATTAATTGCTTCAGTGTAATTATATAAATTATCTAACGTAGATGCTCTATTATCTGAACCATATAGTAGTTCACTATAATCTTCTAGTGCATCTGCTAATTTTTCCTCTGCTTCAGCTAAAGATTCTTCTGCATCAGCGACTGATTCTTCTGCATCTTCAACATCTTTTAGCGCATCATCAACGGCATCTTGATATTCATCTTGCATATCATAAAGTTGAGAAAGAACTTCATCAGTGCCAACCTATTCTAAAAAAGCTTTAAGAGTGCCTGTATCTTGTTCCCCATTATACCATTCTTGCATATCAGAGACAGCTAATTCTTGGGAAGTTAAAGTATTTTCAAAATAGTTGTACGTCTCTTGCGATATTGTTATTTTCTAATTGCTATCTATACTATATACATCTTCGGTCGCACCACTATCTGCTAATAACTGTGCGGCAGTTTCAGGATCTATCTTTGTAGCATCGGCAAATTCCTAAACGGTATATGATTGACCAACTTCAATATTGTTTAATATCCTTTCTAAGCTTTCTATTTCTTCTTTTATTTCTTCTATTCCATCTCGAGTTCCATTCATTATATCATTATAAGAATCTTCTAAATCATCTAATACTCCAGCTATTTGAGTCTCTACTAACTCTCCACCGGTTACTTTTATCTGAACCTCACCATTTTCATCTAACTCTACCCACTCATCTAAATCTGTCCAATCAAAATCCCCCGCCTCGTTTAATTCCTATAAATATTCATATAAGTCACCAGTGTTATAATCTTCATCAGTTACAGAATCTATTAACTCTTCAACTGCTCCTGTTATGCTGTCTAAATCGTCAGATAATCCATCAAATAAATCATCTAATGACTATTCAACACCAGACATTGTTTTTATTGTGAAGTCGGCTAAATCAGCAGCTTCTAAAGTAGCAATATATTCATCCGCAAAAGCTTCAGCTTCCTGTTTTCCTAAGGCGCCCTCTAAATCTTCATTTGAAACCAAATCAATTAAAGCTTCTCTTAAATCCGATTTTGATTCATAAGAATCAAGAGCAGTAAAATCAAAACCTATAACTACATTAGATACCTCATCTGAAAAATCCTCAGTTATTGAATTCAAAGAGTTTGCTAAAATTCTCTATTTCTCTTCTAGCTATACCGCACCAGTTTCATATTCTTCACCCATATTTGCAAAATAATTACTTATTGCATCTACAGCAGTCATTGTTAAATTATCATAATTTAATCCATATTCACTTAATTGTTCAAAAATCCCATCATTTGTATAATTCTCTGCATCAACTAACTCATTTACAATAGCTTTTTCATCTTCAGTGGCGTTCTTCCAAAAGTCAGCAAGATTATTATATCCAAGCTCAGAAGTAACATATTCACTCAAATAATCTTGATATTCTGATGCTGTCATTTCATCAAAATTAGTTGTAAATTCTGAATAAAAATCAGTTAAAAGGGACGATATGTCAGTAGATTCTAAATCTACCCCTAATTGAGTAAGAATCATACTCATTGCTTGTTGATAAAAGTTGTTTGCGAACTCGGCGTCATCAAGATCTACAAGAACTTCTTCATAATATTCCTGTACGGTTTGACCTTGAGCTTCTGCTAAATCTCTATATACTGCTGAAAGCGCATTTTTTTCATCGTTTGTCAATGAACTCCAGTTGGTCTAGTTCCATCCATTAGAAATGCCTTCCATTTGATCTAAAATTCTACTAGCTGTTATTGTAGAATCTTGCCCTCCAACAGTTGTATATTCAAATGTTACCTTTTTTAACTCATCAGCAGTTGTACCAAATTCTTCAGCCAAGTCCTTCATCATATCTTCATATGCGTTCTCAGCCTTGTCTTCATTACCCTAAGCAGAACTTCCAAACTTACCACTTAAGTAGCTATCAATCTTATCATTATACTCATCTATTAATGCAGTAGCTTCACTACTCAATACTGCCTATTCGCTCTCTGTTAAATCAGGAAATTTCTCTTCAACATAGGTTGAAATAGAATCAAATAAATTATAAAAATCAAAAGACAAATCTTCTAATTCCTAAGCCGCGTCCACTACAGTTTCTCGCATAGTTTTTGCTAATGTTTCTACTTCTTCGTATCCATCTAAAACTTGTTCGTTCCCTGTAAAGGCGTAAGAATAAATGGCTCTTAACTACTTCATCTATGCATCTGTTAATTCTTCAACTTCACTATCAATATTATCTTGATAATATGACAATAAACTATTCTAGTCTACAGTAAAAGAGGTTCCTCTACTGGATAAGGTAATCCCCTCGGCGGTCGTTCCACCAAACCAAGCTTCTCCCCCATAACTATCATCAGTGTAATTAGTTACTTCAACACTAACATTACTTTTTTCAACTGCGGCAGATATTAATCCAGCATAATCTTCCCCAAATCTTTCATAATCACTATAATCAGTAGAACTGTATGTGTCACTATTTTCAGAAAAAGAAAGGTCTGAAGCTACACCCTACATTGTACTTAAAACATCAGCCTGATTCTATAAATTTTCAGTATAAACAGTTTGTGAAGCTGTTGCTCTAGCCGCCAACTCGGCTTCTTGATTAAGACTTTCAATTTTTTCGTCCAATAATTCATTATGAAGTCTTAACTGTCCTGTTTCTTCATTATAATAAGAAATCAATTCAGGATACTCATTCTACAGAGTTTCAATCATATCATCCCATTCTTCTTGCTCTTCATCAGATAAAATCGTTTTACCATTAAGATCTTCGTAAATATCCTAAATATCCTCTAAAGTATCTGCACTTTCACTTAAATCACTATAAGAACTTTTTAAAGAAGTTATATTTTCCTCTTGCTCCTCAATCTTATCATTAAGTTCAGAGAGCTAATTTGAAACTTTTCCACTATTCCATTTATTATACGCAGCAACAACTAATGCTACCCCCGCTGCCAGTGCAGCAACGCCAGCGACTATTAATAATAACGGCCATAGTACAGCCCACTCAGTTGCTGCCGCTGTCGTATTACCAGCAATTACTGCTGATATAAGTTTTACAAACTATGGCAATATAGACGTCAATCCCGATGCAAGTGTAGAGAAAAAGACTGTTGATGTATCAGCTCCTCCTGCTATCATTACTGCTGCAGTTGCAGCCTATGTTGCCACAGTTGAAAATGCATCACCAATAGATAATCCAGCTTTTTCAGTTTTTTCTTTACTTTCTTCTGTTTTATCATTCATATCATCTTCAGCTATCGACACTTCATCCATTGCATCGACTGTTATGTCAACAACCGTTCCAACTTCATCTTCAACTTCTGAACTATTAAAAGGTAAAAACTAAGGGCTTTCATCCTATTCTCCTTCAGAAGAGGCTGTAATAATATCTAAATCTTTTAGCCCTTGCTCATCTGAGTCATCTTCATGGCTTTCTTTGTAAATTACATCTATTACAACTGGTGATTTATTCTCTATTTCACTAATAGATCCAATTATATTTTGAACCTCTTTTTTTACTTCGCTTTCATTAAGAGAAACTTTTCCTTTTATAATTGATTTTTCTTTTAATTCTTCAAATTTTTTTCCTATAGAAGATATTCCCTACGTAATAGGTTGAAGAACTCCTGTTATTAAAGTACTCGCTAACTACCTTCCGACTACAAGGATTGCTGCGCCTAAAGCAACAATACCAGCAGTTGGAATGTTATTTAATTTATCAAATAAATTACTAACTATATCTAAAACATTCTTAAAAATATCACTACTTAGCAAATTCTCTGTCATATTAAACCTAGCCCATTACCTCTAGACCAATTCACTTGATTTTAGTAAAACACTTCCATGTCCAATTCCATTATAGGTTATTAAGGTAACGATCTTTTGAGAGGTTCTTTGGCAAAAGACCAAATATATAATAAAACCCCACTATTCAGAATAATAATATTTTATTTGAGCATTATATTTAATGGAATTGTCTCTCAAAACTCTTAATAACCATCTAAAACCATCGTCTTTCTCCTCTAAGACGACCAATTCTCTACATTACTGTAAAGCATAGATTATATCTTCACCCCTTAAGGGGACTATTACTTCCAACTATTTAGTTGTACTTCCATATGGAATAATCGTTGAACCTAAATCGGCTGCTGATTGTCCTCTTGGGACTTCCCAGCAATTCAATAGTTTTTCAATAACGATTGCTCGTTAAAGAGGCCTTTTGACCTAAATTCTTCCCACTTTGTAGAAATCTAGTTTAATTTATATTCTACAGTGTCTGCATATTTGCTAAATTGTTGATCGGCTTGACCTTCTGAGTCTGCCGCAATATCTTCTAGTTCAAGGGTATGATCGTAGTCATCCAGTAAAGCGATTAGACGCGATTGCTCGTTAATTCAGACAGGTTTCCCTATCTGACAGACTATATCTTCATTGTTAGGCACTTCGGGATTAATCCCTACTAATTAGTCGTTGAACTTTATACTTCATCTATATTCTTCCAATAATATCCGCAGCTACAGTATCCTTTATGAATAGCACTCCATATTGATGCAGGCTTAATACCCATATCTCTTGCTGCGTCAGCATTATTTAAATAAATTTTTACTAATTTTCCTTCTTTATCATAACAGGCAGTTTTCTAAAATTTTAAGGTTTTTGTATCATAAATTGCTTTCATTACATTTTCCTAATTTGAAACATTTTCTAAATTACACAATCTATTATCTAACTTATTACCATTTATATGATTTATAATATCCTGTTTATCGCCAACCCATACTTCCCATACCAACTTATGTCCAAAATGACTATGTTTTCTTTTATCGTAGGTTAAGCAATATTCTCGATATCCAGCATCAGTAATCTTACCTTTTGAAATTTTATTTGTTTCTTTATTTTTTACTCTACCTAAATTCGATACAAGATATCTTGTATCTCTAAAAGGTTTCCATTCTTCTATATTTAAATCATATTCTTGATAATCTGTG
The DNA here is from genome assembly GCA_001899395.1 of Candidatus Gastranaerophilales bacterium Zag_111. Classification (GTDB taxonomy): domain Bacteria; phylum Cyanobacteriota; class Vampirovibrionia; order Gastranaerophilales; family Gastranaerophilaceae; genus Zag111. The sequence goes on from MOYD01000047.1 coordinate 24,035, forward strand.
TGATCTTTACCAGAAGGCTTCTTGTTTTTCTTTAAATTATTTTCAGAAATACTAACCCATTGTAAATTTTCTATAGAATTATCTAACCTATTATTATTAATATGATGGACATAAGGTAAATTATTTGGATTTGGAATAAAAGCCTCAGCAACCAATCGATGCTAACTTCTTGAATATCTTTTCCCTTTCCAATTTAGGTCAAAAGATAAATATCCGTTCCTTACCGTTCCTTTATAAAAAGAGCCTGTCTTTTCACTCATAAGTCGTCCATCATCATATATCCTAAAATAAGTCTCTTCTCCGTTTATATAAACTTTTCTGTACATTATTCTTCACCTCTTCTTAGTAAAGAATAAAATGAAGTATCTTAGCTGCGGATTGCCCAATTTTTTCTATTTTTACCATACCAAAATCATTACTTTTGCCCTATAACATATCACTATCTATAGTTGGTAAGAAAAACTCTAAGGGGATTCCCGCAATTCACCTAATTTATTTCTTCTCAGTTTTACGCCGCGAGACGAAGTCGGTTACAATCATCACCTAGCCGACTTCCGGCTATTGTCGTTGCAAGCTCTTGTTATTACTAACAAAATAGACTATATCATGAGAATCAAAATTCTCCCTATTACTTCCGATTGCAAAATCGTACTTCCTTTCAGAATAGTCGTTGAACCTTTACCTAATAAGGTAAGTGGCTGCGGATTTTCCAAAACTTTAACTTGTTACTATACCTAAGGTCTTTATCCTTCGCCGCAAAAATATTACTATTTTTGCTTAGTATTAAAGTTCTAAGGAGGTTCCCGCAATTTAATTGGTTAAGATACCTTGTTTATTCTTTTGTGAAATCATTATATCATGGGGACTGATTAATGATGACACACGTAGTTACCACAATATCTTTGGGTATTCCTATCCAGCGTGTCCCAAGACGTACCCAAGTCATTGATTACGTCATCGAGATCTCTAATTTGTCCTGTTGAATCTCTCAAGGCAATTCCAACTGATTTCAATGCGGTTTCAACATCGTTTACATCAAGTTCAGCATCGGAATCTTCTTGAGAGATATTCGTTTGCATTTCTGTAAAATTGGCTACACAATTCTATAATTTTCATTATAGATTAGACTATATCTTCTCTTACGAGTTTTTCATTTCGGACTGTAAATCCTACTCGGCTAAATTCATCACCGATAGTCGTTGAACGTTTGTTCTTCGCTGCTGATTAGCAGTTAAGCTTTCCAGCAATTAGAAAAATTTATAGACAACTGTATCTGGTCAATCGTCTTCAAGGACGTGCCTATGTTCTCCGCACTCTCCTAAGTGGTCTCTACCATCTTAGTCAAGAAAGCGCTTGTGTTTTCGAAGGACATACCAGCGTTAGATGCTATGCTGGCCGTTCTACTCATTGCGGATGCGATATCCTCAACAGAGGCTGCGGCACTTGCGGCCAAGGTTGAGTATACGTCCGTTACATGAGAACCTTCTTCCATTTCCATTTTAAAACCACGAATTGCAGCTGTCATTTCTTGTGTTGCAGTTGAATAGTCAATGCCAGCAAGAGTTGCCAGCTTCATTGTGTCCTCTGTCAATGACAAAGCTTCGGCTGTATCCAAGCCCATAGTGATAGGTAATCCTTTGATACTATCTCCAAATTTTCCCCCACTCCACACCGTACGTGACAGTTTCCCGTCATACGGCGTTCCATCATATAATTATGACTTGTGCCTATCCCTCCACTACTTATTATCATAGTTTCATCGGTACTGTGGCACTACTCTCACAGTTCTTAATCAGCTTATACAATATTGCTTTCGTCTGAAATTAGTATTGGATTGTAAACTCCACTAATCGAACTGCTTTCTACGTTCCATTATTCCTAGCATGAGCATAACTTAGGTCAATCCTATAGTCCTGTAAATGCATTTTGCTTATTGCCTATAACAATAAAAGGTATTTCATACCAACAATTCTTACTCTACCTTATTTACACACTATTGTGCATCAACATTTCTATTGATTTTTCTATAGAACCGTACATTCGGATTTTCGTCAGGTTTAACCATTCTAACCATATTATGCCGCCGCCCGCACTATAGGTAACATATTATACCTCTATAATACTTTCCTCAACATTACTTGTTAGGGCTACTCTCGTGCGACTTTAGCGAACTTACGACTTAAATATTTTACACTATTCAGCCGCCCGCAGATCAACGTGAACCTTTCAAGACGTTACTCTATCATTCGATTCATCGGAATAATAGTTCTCCATAGCAATTAAGCTATGTGTTGTAACTTTTCATTACAAAACGTATCATACTATTGGTAAAATAATGCCGAACTCTCGATTACACTCTGCGTAGACTGACCTAGTTCAGCGGCCATGTCAGCATAGTCACTATAACTAGACCACATATCTTCTACAGAGTAATCAGTTACCATCGCAATTGAAGCAAAAGCTTTATCAAGATTTTGAGTATCTTGGAATGTTTGTTGAATTACTTTTCTAATTTCTCTAAAAGCAGTACCTATACCAAATAGCTAGTTAATTCTTTGTCCCATTCTTTCAAAACTTTTATCAAGCTATTCATTACTTTCTGCTGCTTCTCTAGTCTTATTCACTTGCTCTTGAGTTGCTTGTGCGCCCTACTACATTGTATTGTTTGCAGCATTTCCTGCACTTTGCATTGAGTTCAAGAACTGCTAGAACTATTGAGTTAAAGTTGAAATTTGTGCTGTTAAATTTGTAATTGTCGTTTGCTGGTCAGTAATATTCTAACTATCATTTTGGAATTGTGATAGAGAATTATTTGCTAGGTCGCTATTTCTAGCTCCATTACCAACTAGCTAATAGTTTGAAGCCGCCTAGTTATATGCCTGTCCTTCTGGAGTATTATCAAGTGCGGCACTTCTAGCAGAGAAAGCTTCTTCTAAAGCAGTTTTTAATTCTTTTGCATGAGTAATTTGTTCAATTATTTCCTCATCAATATTTTCTTGTTCACCCAATGAAGTCTTTAAGGTAGTGTTTAGTGCTTCTTGAGTTTGTTCCATTCCTGAGCCGCTACCTAGACGACTTTGAATTGTCTTATTCAATTCCTCAATGACTTGCTAAGCTTTAGTATCGTCTAGATTAAGTTCGGCTGTAGACATATCCAGTCTGGCCGTCCACCGTCACCTGATACCAGCCGTTTTCCTCGCCAATGACCTCCACCTCTGTGCCGTTGGCCAGTTTGCCAATCACGCCATAGTTCATGCCAGCGCCGGAACGCAGATTCAGATAGCTGGTGATGCCGACCACAGTGCCGGTCAGAACGGTGGTTCCTTCCTCGCCCTCAGTTTCCTTCTCGCTGTCCACTGCCCACGACCAGTCGCCGTAGGTGTAGGTGGTGGTGCCGTCCTCGGAGACGGTTACTTCCAGAGTCGGCTCCGTATCGTCGTCGACTTCCTCATCGGTTTCTGCCGTATCCGTAGTGACTTCGGCCTCCGCAGTTTCCTCCGCATTGGCGTCGCCCTCCACATAGGCAAAGACCGTAGTGGAGAACATCCCCACACAGAGCAGCAGAGCGGTCATAACAGAAATGATTTTAGTCCTCATGTGCTTCGTCCTCCTCATGAATAAAAGAATTGGTGACTTCCTGCGCCGGAGCAGTTTCCGGCATGGTCTCCTTCACCATGCGGAGCAGCTCGGCAAGCTGGTCAGGGGTCAGGTTGTAGGAGTGGGTGATGTCGCAGATCTCCGTGTTTTCCTGCTCCCGGTAGCGGGCCTCCAGCTCCTTCGTTTTGGCCTCCCACTCCCGCCATTTGGCACGGGCTTTCTCCAAGTCCGCACCGATCTTGTTCAGTTTTGCGCTCATAAACGCCTCCTTTTCCGTTAAAAGAAGGCCCCCGGTTACATTCCGGGAAGCCTCCCGAAGCAGTAGAAATGCTGCTGCCAGTACGATGTGTTGATACTGCTGACCTGACAGGGGTTGCCGCAGTGGATCATTTGACCGTTCCCCAGATAAATACCCACATGGCTTGCGCCGCTGGTGGAATACGTTCCCTGGAAGAAGATCAGGTCGCCCGGCTGTGCCTCCGATGACGATACCTTTGTGCAGATACCCAACAGACCGTTGGCGGTCAGTCGTCCCACATTCCAGCCTGCCCCGCAGTTGTTGATGCAGTAGGACACGAAACCGGAGCAGTCGAACCCGCTGGGGGAATAGCCGCCCCAGACATAGGGAACACCCAGGTACTGATACGCCTTGGCAATCAACAGCGCCGCCTTGCCGGTGGCATCACCCACATCCACATCACCGAACAGGCTTCCTTCTCCCACATCCAGATAGAAGTAGGGGTTAAAGCTGGTGCCGTTGTAAGTGAAGGAAATGGTCAGGATGCCGGAACTGCCGACCTCACCGATGCTCTGCCCGTTGGTTACTTCCTCGCCTGCGGACACGCTGATATTTTTCAGCCCGCCCAGCTTGATGATATAACCGCTGTCGTTTTTCAGGGCAACGGCGCCGCCGGACACGGATTTGACCGTGCCGTCCATGACGGAAAGCACCTCCGTTCCGGTGGGAACGGTCACATCCAGGCAGTCAGAGGAGACCACGCTGGTGCCGCTGCACCGGTAGCCATACTCGCCGGTGATATACAGATGCCAGTTGAAGTCCAGAGGGGTGCCGAAGATGACCCGGTTGCCCTTGGTCTCCTGATAGATGTCGTACATCTCGGTCTGTTCCTCGTCCAGACGGCCAGTCAGGATGCTCTCAAAATCGGTGACAGTCAGGGTTACATAGCAGACCTTCACGGTCTCCGTGGTGGTCACTTCAATGGATTCTCCGTCGCCGCCTGCGTAGTAGGCAGACCAGGTCTGATGCCCGTGAGCAAGTGCTGTGGAGTGGTCATCATAATAGACATCGAAGTCCACACCGTACCGGGCGAAGTTGCCGGTGCCCTCCACTGTGTAGAGAACGCCGTTCATAATGATCTGTGTCCCGATGGGGACAATGGGATTGTTTGCGTCCACCGCTATCGTGTGGTTGGCTGTGGGGTACACGCCGGACGCCGTTGCCCCGCCTGCCCATTTGCCGCAGCAGATGGAGCAGTTGCAGTAGCCGCTGGTGACGACCTCGCCAATATACTCACCGGCCTGCACAGTCTTTGTCACCGTCCGGGTCTCGTTGGCGGTCTCCACATCCAGGTCATACTGCAAGGCAAAAATAGTATCCAGCTCGGATTTCACCTCGCTGAACGTAAAGTCGCCGTACTTGGCACACAGATAGCTGATGAGCGCTGTGGAATCGTGGCCGATCTCACCGATGCTGTAATTGAACTCATCACAGTTAGAGTGGGTGGATTCCATGTTGTTGATCTTTTTCTGTAGCTGCGCCTCCAGTTTGGTGTAGTAGGCGTCGGCCTTGGTGATCTCGATGTCCTCCGCTGGCCAGGATGTGGCTGTTACAGACGTGAGCATACCGCCCGCCAGCATGGAACAGGACTGGAGCTGGGTGATAAGCAGAAGCACCACCAGGCACAGAAGCAATGCGACCTTCACACCGCTGCTGTTCTTCGTGAAGAAGCCTTTTATCGACGCCAGCACAGATTCACCCTTTTCTCTGGCGGATTCCACCGTTTTGGCGGTTCCCGCTGCGGAGGTGGTGGTCTTGCCGGTCTGCGTCGCCGCCCGTGCCGCCGCATACTCCTTCTTGATTTTCTGTTTCTGCATCCACCGGGATAATGGATTAGTGGACACACCGGGATTTTCCTTCAGGAACTTCTGGTACAGCGCCTCCACGTTGGCGTTATCCGATTTCCGAACCAGCTTTTCCGCCTTTTCGTACTTTCTCAGCTTGCTGGAGTAGACCGCCTGCTCCGTCACATGGGCGGCACCCTCTACGGCCTCCTCGGACTGGTGCGCCGCCTGTACGCCCACGTTGTCATCCTCATACCGGCTAATCTCCCTGTGGGCGGTGCCGGAGACGGTATCCAACGGCGCTTTCGCAGCGGCGTGTTTCCCCCTGGCCTTTGGCTTGGGAGCCTCTACCTCCTCGATTTTCAGCTTGCCGAACCGCAGCTTTTCTTTACTCTTGGCGGCAGCGGTGGATTCCCGCCGCAGCTTCGATTTCTTGCTGCCCGCAGTGGCAGGCTCCCGGCGAAGCCTGCGCTTTGTCGGGAGCCTGGAAACTGCCTTATCTGCCTTGTCCGCCGCTTTTCCCGCTTTGGAGGCGGCTTTCGCCACCTTGTTGTCTGCCAGGTCGTCCTCAGTGAAGCGGAGGCGCACAGGTTTTTCAGCCATTTATGCCTCCTTCCCGGCAGACAACTCTGACACCTCGGACAGCTTCGTGGTCATGATGCGGTACAGTTCCGTATCCTGGGGGAAGTGGTCTACAAAGGGCAGAATCACATTCCCATAGAACAGCAGTCCCTCGCCCTCGCCGGACTGGGTGACATAGGAAAGCTGGTGCGGGGAGATGCCGAGCTGCTTGGCCAGAATCTGCCGGTCTCCGCTGGCCTGGTTCAGCATGATAATGAAATCGCTGTTCTCGAAGATGTTTTCCACCTCTCTGGAGGACAGCAAATCCTTCACGTTCTGAGTAATCCCAGTCGGTACGCCGCCCCATTTTCTGAACCGTTTCCAAATCTCTACGCTGTACGCCGCCGTCTGCTCCTCTTTCAGCAGCAGATGGAACTCATCCATATAATAGCGGGTGGTTTTGCCCTCGCTGCGGTTGGCCGTGACACGCCCCCAGACCTGATCCTGTACCACCAGCATCCCGATCTTCTTGAGCTGTTTTCCCAGCTCCTTGATGTCGTAGCAGATGAACCGGTTTTGGATGTCCACGTTGGTGCGATGGTTGAACAGGTTCAGGGAGCCTTTGACGTAAATCTCCAACGCCGTGGCAACGTGCCTGGCCTCCTTTTCCTCCTGCTCCAGCAGGGCGTGGTACAAGTCCTCCAGCAGCGGCATATTCTCCGGCACTGGATTCTCGAAATAATTCTGATAAATCTGGTGGACACAGCGGGCAATGACCGTCTTTTCGATGGGCTGCAAGCCCTCTTTGCCGCCCACGATCAGCTCGCAGAGCGACAAAACGAAGTCACTTTTGAGGGCGATGGGGTTATCCTCCTCGGAGTAATTGCTGTTGATGTCCATTGGGTTGATATACTGCTTGCTGGCCGGGCTGATTTTAATGACCTGCCCGTTGAGCCGCTGCACCAGCGCCGCATACTCTGCCTCCGGATCGCAGACGATGATGTCATCATCCGTGGTCAGGAACGCATTGGCGATCTCACGCTTTGCGGCGAAGGATTTGCCTGCGCCGGGGGTGCCGAGAATCAGGCCGTTGGGGTTCTTCAGCTTCAGCCTGTCCACCATAATCAGGTTGTTGGAGAGGGCGTTCAGCCCGTAATACAGAGCAGTCGGGCTTTCCTGAAACAGCTCCTGAGTGGTGAAGGGGATGAAGATGGCGGTGGAGCTGGTAGTCAGCCCCCGCTGGATGTTGATCTGGTTATCCGCCAGCGGCAGGCAGCTCATAAGGCCCTGCTCCTGCTGGAAGTCCAGCCGCCGCAGGTTGCAGTTGTGCTTCTGCGCCAGAGAGGACACCCTGAACACGTTGGTCTCCAGTTCCCGGAACGTGCGCCCGGTGGACAGGATGAGAAACGTCACCATAAACATCCGCTCATTCTGGCTCTGCAACTCCTTCAGCAGCGCCTTGGCGTCCTTGCCGTAGGTGGCCAGGTCGCTCGGAATTATATCCATGTCATACCCGGAACGGACGGCCTTCTTCTGTTCCTCAATCTTGCTCCTGTCCAGCTCTGTGATGGTGCGCTTCACCGTCTTGATGGCCTTGTTCTGGTCTACCGACTGGATGTGCATTGTCACCACCTGGCTGCTGTCCACGTCCAGAAACTCCTTCAGCAGCCTGTCGCTGATGTCCGAAGCGGTAATCGCCAGATAGGACATAGCCCCGTAGAGGTTCCCCATCGTGAACGTCCTGCTCTTGAAGGAGAAGGACGTGGGGGCGATGAAGTCCTTCACAGACAGACCGGATTCCGGGAGCCACTTCCAGTCAAAATGGAACTTGTCTGTATCGCCCATGTGGAACATATCGTGCATCAGTGCCAGGCGTTCCTTGCCGTTCAGGGCTTTGGCTCCAACGCCCAGCCGGTGGAAGTTGTTCAGGATGTCGGTCTCTACATGGTCAAGCCGGGGCTTGGCCTGTTTCATGGAATCCGCCTCGATGCCGAAGGTCAGGTACT
>MOYD01000048.1 GCA_001899395.1 Candidatus Gastranaerophilales bacterium Zag_111
CTTCTATCTTCATAAGCCTATCTTACCACATCTCTTTAGAAGTTTAAATGCTTTTGCCCTGGGCAAACCCAAGAATCACTACCAAGGCAAAGGTGATGGTTCTCGCACCGGTGACGAACGATACGAAGCAGTTCCTCGTCCTATACAGGGCTACATAAGGCGTCTTCCTGCCGGACAGTCCGCCTCTCAGAAAGCAAAAGACAGAGCATTGGAGTTGGGCTTTGACTTGGCAGCCAACGAAACGTATGTGCAGCCGTTCGTGAGAAATGTTCTTCGATTGAGAGAAAATGTTGCCCACAATCAATGAGTATATATAGCTATTGCTCCGGTGGAATAATAATCGTAATGCAACAGAGAATGAATTTGCAATAATGATTGGAGCGATAAAAATGAATGACCTGCTTTCGCTTTCGAGAAAAAAGGAAGAACCTCGACTCCCCTTTACCTACGAAATCTACGTTCCAGAGCAGTCCATCATATCAAAAAAAGTTGCAGTTACAAATGAGATTCAGCTAAAACCCGCATCCTATCAGCCACCGGAGCAGGAAGATGTCGTTGATGTCCAATTTGACGCTTCTGTGCTGGAGGCGGACAAGTGGGACTATCTTGTAGCTGCCGCCAGCGGACTGATAACGGCCACGCTAAACTCTATCTTTGTTGGCGAGCTGTCCTTGACAGAAGCTAATTCTTGGGGGCGGAAAGAGACAGATAAGTTCGTAATGAGTGTTGCGCACTCGCAAGGCTACAAGGGTGATGACCTTTCTGATGCAATTCGGCACTTGGAAAAACAGTTCCCTCTTCCAAGCGATAAGGTCACAGCGGAGTTCGGCGGCGGGCTCCAGCATCATTTGAGAGACTTTGCCCACCATCCGACGCTTGCGGGGCTTGCTTTCTCTATTCTGTCTCAGTTTACCAGATGCAGCTATGGAACCAATGCAAAAGGCGAATTTATTAAGGTTCCAATTCCAGATGGCGATTATTTCGGGAAAAATATCTGCGAAAAGCTCTTTAATGGGCCAGCGATCTGGGCATTTCACCTGATAAGCGATATGGCCGGTTCCAGCAGCAACGCCGGCGCTGGAACCGGAATTCCCGGCTGTATTTTATCTTTACTGAAAGAAGTCTCGGCTTTGCCGATAATTTCGGAATTGAAGGTCAAGTATAAAGACGACGATATTGGCTTTTCTGTCTGGATTTCAAAGGTCTTTAACGGAACGCTGTTCTGTACAGAGGAAAATCCGAAAGGAATTCGCTTCGACTTGAGAACTGAGATGGGGGTCTCCTATCAGCTTGGAAAGCAGGCTGTTCCTGTCATTGCAAACGAATGCATTGTTCGTTGCTTTTACTTAATCAGGCGGCTGTACCTGGAAATCAGTCGGAAAGAAGTTCGCTCCCTTCACGACGTTGCAAATCTTGACCCCGCTGTATTCCTGCCATATAACAATCGCACTATCACGCACATGACTACAGTATCTTCCGCTGTGTTCCTTGCTGTTACCATGTCGGTAGCTGTTGTACGCGCAGCGGTAAAAAACAAAGGCGACAAAAATAGTAAGGACGGATTTGTCAAGGACTTCCTGTTGTACGTCAATTATGCGGGTGTCGCCAGATTCGGGTTTGCCATCTATGCTGAAGCAAAGTATGTAGTTAAGGACATCAAGAAGATATATCAGGAGTATCAGAAGCGCTGCGAAAGCACAAACGAACCTGACATAGATTTCGAAGCACTAGAGTATCTGGCTTTGACCGCAGAACAGGCTGCGATTTTACACTCATTGGAATTCTTCAAGGTACAGTATGATGTTCAAACCGAGAAAGATGCAAAGATCAAGAAACGGAAGGGAAAGTGGCTGGACGCATGGGTGGAATCCAATGGTTCCGCATGGCAGAGTAGGCTGATTGCTGAAGAACCGGAGGTTTACAGTGCAATCCTGCATGAAATCCCTAAGAGTCACGACCTGACCTGGCTCTATCTGATTGCGTTGGAACTGTCTGTTTTCCATCCCTATTTTCAGATGACTGCCAGGGATGCTTCGGAATATAAGGGGCTTAAATGTAAAGCTGAGTACGAACAAGACAAGTTCTGTAAAATGCAGATGATTATATCAACAGAAGACTACAATGCGCTGATAAAAGCGTACCGCAAATCAATTACCGACTTGAATGGGCAAAACACGAAGCGGTTGATCGGGACGGGTGCAACTGTTGCTGTTGCGGCAGCAACCGGGGGCCTTGCCCTGGTATTTGCACCGGAAATCGCCATTGTACTTGCTGGAGAATCAGTCGCCGGCTTATATGGGGCAGCTCTGACGAGCGCAAGCCTTGCTTTGGTTGGTGGCGGGTCGCTGGCAGCAGGGGGATTGGGCATGGCCGGTGGGACAGCGATCATCACCGGCGGAGGTGCTTTGCTGGGGATGGTTGGATCAGGCGCAATAACGGCAACCTCCCTGTCGCTGCTTTCTTCTAAGGCATATGTTCTCAATGAATGTGCAAAACTGCTGACTGTATGCCGATTTATCCTAATCAGTATGCAAGAGCGAAAGGACGCTGTGATGGCTATTGCAAGGAGTGTGGACGCTGCGGCGGATAAACTGGGATACGAATTGGAGGAGAAGAAGCCGAACGGTAAGTTCAGCAAGGAAGAGAAAATAGACTATAAAGAGCAACAGATCTGCCTGTCATGCCTGCAAAAATGCTCGAAGCTGCTCAAGAAACTAGTTGCTGACTAATTGGTTGTCTTGAAAAAATCTATGCGAGGAGGTGAACCGCTTGCCCGACCGTTCCTATATCGCCATCGACCTGAAATCCTTCTACGCCTCGGTGGAGTGCGTGGAGCGTGGGCTTGACCCGCTGACCACCAATCTGGTGGTAGCTGACCAGAGCCGCACGGAGAAAACGATTTGTCTTGCGGTGTCACCCTCTCTAAAATCCTTTGGTATCCCCGGACGGGCAAGGCTGTTTGAAGTCGCCCAGCGGGTTAAGGAGGTCAACCGGGAACGCCAGCGCCGTGCGTCTGGGCATACTTTCACAGGTTCCTCCAGCGACATCAATGAACTGAATGCTGACCCGTCCCTATCGCTGGATTATATTGTGGCGACGCCGCAAATGGCTCATTATATCCAGCGCAGTACGGAAATTTATCAGGTCTACCTCCAGTTCATTGCCCCGGAGGACATCCATGTGTACAGCATTGACGAGGTATTCATGGATGTGACCAACTATTTGCGAACCTATCAACTCACGCCCCATGAGTTGGCCATGGAGATGATCCGGGAGGTCTTGCAGGAGACCGGTATCACGGCCACAGCTGGCATCGGCACCAACCTTTACCTCTGCAAAATTGCGATGGACATCGTGGCAAAGCACATTCCCGCCGATAAGGACGGTGTTCGCATTGCGGAGCTGGACGAGATGAGCTATCGACAACAGCTTTGGGAGCATCAGCCTATTACCGATTTTTGGCGGGTGGGACGTGGCTATGCCAAGCGGTTGGACAAGCTGGGGCTGCATACGATGGGGGACATTGCCCGGTACAGTCTCAGCAGCTACGGCGAGGATCGACTGTACAAAGAGTTCGGCATCAACGCCGAGCTGCTCATCGACCATGCTTGGGGATGGGAACCGTGCCGCATCTCCGACATAAAAGCGTACAAGCCGGAGAACAACAGCATTAGCTCCGGACAGGTGCTGCAATCTCCCTATGCGTTCGATAAGGCAAAGCTGGTCGTCCGGGAGATGGCGGATGCCCTCTCCCTCGACCTGGTTGACAAGGGACTGGTAGCTGACCAGATTGTGCTGACCATCGGGTATGACATTGAAAACCTGACAGACCCAAAACGCCAGAAATCATACAAGGGCGAAGTCACCACCGACTACTACGGCAGGAAGGCTCCCAAGCAGGCCCACGGCTCCATCAATCTGGGGCGACAGACGGCTTCTACCATGTTGTTTACCAGTGCCGCTATGGAGCTGTTTGACCGCATCGTTGACCCCAATCTGCTGGTGCGCCGGATGTATGTGGTGGCCAACCATGTGGTCAGCGAGGACATGGCGAAGCCACCGGAGCCGGAGCAGCTTGACCTGTTCACCGACTATGCCGCCTTGGAACAGAAACGAAGGGCGGAACAGGAGGCACTTGAAAAGGAAAAACGGCGACAGAAAGCCGTCCTCGCCATTCAGAAAAAATTTGGGAAGAACGCTCTGCTGAAGGGCATGAATCTGGAGGAAGGTGCCACTGGCAAAGACCGCAATGCACAAATTGGAGGGCATAAGGCATGAAGGGGATCGAACATCGCTGCTCCTATGTGAATATGAAAAATCCACTCTACATCCGCTATCACGATGAGGAGTGGGGTGTGCCGGAACATTCTGACCAGAAGCTCTATGAGCTATTGATTTTGGAATCCTTTCAGGCGGGTCTGTCCTGGGAGTGCATCCTGAACAAGCGGAAGAATTTTCGTGTCGCCTTTGACGGATTTGATATTGATAAGGTCTGTGATTATGATGAATCGAAATGCGCAGAACTATTGACCAATCCCGGCATTGTCCGCAACCGGCGCAAGATAACGGCGGCAGTCAATAACAGTATCGTTTTCAAGGCAATTCAGCAGGAGTTCGGCTCCTTTGATGCATATATCTGGGGCTTCACCAACGACGAAATCATTGTCGAAGATTATCATATCCGCACCACCTCGCCGCTCTCGGATGCAATCTCGAAAGATTTGAAAAAACGGGGCATGAAGTTCGTCGGCTCTACGATTATCTATTCCTACCTCCAGGCCATCGGGGTGTTGAATGCGCACGGAGCGGAATGCGATTTGTGCCCCGGCAGATTGGAGGCTACGCCATGAGCCAGGATTACAGCGACATCATCAACTTGCCCCATCACGTTTCAGAGACCCGCCCCCATATGTCCATGCGTGACAGGGCGGCGCAGTTCTCTCCTTTTGCGGCACTCACCGGTTACGATGCCGCCGTAAAAGAGACGGCACGGCTGACCGACCAGCGGGAGGAACTGGATGAGGAAGTGAAGGAGAAAATATCGGAACGCCTGAACCTTATTCAAGAGAATTTGACGGCAGCTCCCGTGGTGGAGATTACTTACTTTGTTCCTGATGAATATAAGGAGGGCGGCGCTTACAACACTGCCTCTGGCACCGTAAAAAAGATAGATGAGTTTCAGCGGCTCGTTGTGTTGACAGATGGGTCAGCTGTTCCGATTGACGAGATTATCGAAATCAATGGGGCAATATTCCATTCTTTAGAAGATTCCTTTGCCTGATGGGGAGCGGTTCCTACAACATAGGCCGCTCCCTTGTGACAACGAGTGCTTGAGCCACATAACACCCCCGTGCTAATGAACAGTGATCCACCCCTCAGAAAAAATGCAGGCAACTATCTCGCATCTTCAAAATATGCTATACTATACTCAGATGGGACGAGTACCGTCAAAGACAAACTGACAGGAGGACGAGACAACATGAGTTCACAGATTCCAAAACAAGCGCCGCCTGGCATCGACACCAAACGCAGAACACTCACTTCACTGGCAGACCTGGGGAGCGTTTTACCAACAGAAGCTCCCGAACCATTGCCAGTCAATGACCACAAAAATACATACAACCTCGTCGCTCTGATGATGTATCTGGTCGGCGTAGAGTACCGCCACTTTGAAACACACGACCCACCACTCACAGAAAGCTTCAAAAGGCATGAGCAAAACAAAAACGCCCGCATCATACGCAACCTGTGCATGATACGAACGGCGCTGGAACAGCGATACACACAAATCCGGTCAGCGTTTCTATATGACCTGAAAAATCTATCCTCTCTCCCGGAACTGATCCCAACAGAAGCTGTGACTGGCCTGCTGGCAGATGGGATAGATTTGCAAAGCACAAAGCCGGACATCAACAATTATATTTTGACTATCAATCGTGAAATCTCAAATCGAATCAATAACGTCAAAGACCTGTTTCCCGAATGGGTGAATTGGGACTATATCCGCCCTCTGTTTATCATGCCGAACGGCTTCAAAAAAGACGGCATCAAGGCGGCAGGTGAATACTACAACTCCAATCGAAACCGCTACCCCTATCAATGCTATATGAACTGGGATCAGGACGGTTGCGGGAACATCCTCAATTCTGATTACAAATTTGTCCGACTGCTCTATGAAAAATACGGCGACAACTTCGAGGACAAAAGTCTCGTGCGGAACGCTGGCGACCAAAAGATGGACGACCTGTATGCTTTCATCGGGCGCAATGAGAAAACTCTTATCGTCGTAGACTGCGAGAACAGCAATCCGGTCAAACTGGCGGCGGTGCTGTCCAGCCTCAACACCGCACAGAAAAGTGCCATTCACAAAATCATGCTGTTCGATTCTGACTACACAACGGCGGCGTGGACGACTCTCTGTCAAATGGGAATCCCTACAGATTACGACACAGAGCATATCGTTGTGGGCAGGATTTACGAGCATAAGTCACAGGTGGACATGACGCTGGCGGCAAACACCTGCCGTGAGGTCTATCTGAATCAGGTGGATTCCGTGATCCTCGTCTCCAGCGACAGCGACTATTGGGCGCTCATTCAGTCCCTTCCCGGTATCCACTTTCTTGTAATGTTGGAGAAGGCCAAAAGCGGACTGCAAATCAGAAACGCACTGGAAAGCCAGGGACACCCCTACTGCTTCATTGATGACTTCTGCACCGGTGCGACCTATACGATCAAGACGAAAACACTACTGTCAGAATTTCAAAACCGTTTGGATGAAGCGGTCAACATCAATGTCAACACGATGCTGGATGAAGCATTTCGTAGTACATGGGTACAAATGAGCGACAAGGAAAAAGCAAATTTCTATGACAGGCACATCAAAACTATGCGGCTGAAAATTTTCGCTGATGGCCAGCTTCGCATTGTGGTTGGGGAGTGATACTGTAAATATGATAGCAACCAAGTATAAAAAGAACCATCCAGTTTGCAGTGAGCAGGAAATTCAGATGACCATACAAAGTCTGTCCAGCAAGGGGCGGTTCACATCAGAAAAAACATTCCTGCACCACAGGGAAACGACAGTGTACGACCACAGCGTTCATGTTGCCGAGGTCAGTTTGGCGATAGCCAATTCCCTGCCATTTTCGTTTGATATGAACTCCTTAACCAGAGGCGCTCTGCTCCATGATTATTTCTTATACCACAGGAATGAAAGTGTAAAAACTTATGTCACGCATGGATACAGGCATCCCATAATTGCAGCAGACAACGCAAAAGCAGACTATGGAATCAATGACATCGAGGAAAACATTATCCGGCGGCATATGTTCCCGCTGACACCCATACCGCCCAAATACAGAGAGGCGTGGGTCGTGTGCATTGCCGACAAATGCTGTGCAACGCTGGAATTCCTCCCGGCAAGGATTACGAGGCATCACCTGTCAAATGGTCATAGTTACAGTTAAACATACCAGTTTTGCCTTTTGGATGGAGCATGGAATGAGGACAAGCCTATGAGTGCAGATTTGGATTTCATCATAAGGACGAAAGACGATTTAATCAATGCGGTGCAACAGATGGGCATCCTTCCGCTGTTTCAAAACAGTCTCCCCGGCTTCTCCGTGGAGGAACACGTTACACCCGCCGCATGGTTCTCTGATGAACCGGGGGTGTGGGAGTGGAAAGGCCCCGTCATTCAAGAGGCGGGATGTGCCTACGGAAAATTCTTCGAGAAAAAAGCGGCGTTCATCAGCGCAGAGTGGTTCCCGGACTTCGCCAACTACCGCAGGGACGGCTATGACTTCGATGCTCGGTTTGACGATGGACTGGCTTCCTACAAGGACAAACAGCTTTTTGATCTGGTGGACAATCATGCGCCGGTTCTGTCCAAAACATTGAAGCGGGAGGGTAATTACAGAAAGGGCGGCACGACTGGCTTTGACACCTCCTTGAATCGCTTGCAGGCTCAAGGCTATGTGGTCATCAGCAACTTTGTTTACATGAAAGACCGCTATGGAAAAGAATACGGCTGGGGCGTTGCAGAGTATTCTACGCCGGAGAAATTTTTCGGAGAGGCGTTCACCAATGCAGTTTACCAGCGCCAATCGGAGGAATCTTTTCAGCGCATATTGGAGCATTTGCATACGATTTTACCAGACGTTCCAGACAAGTCCTTACGGAGTTTTCTTAAGTGATGTCTTTGAAATAGCATCACTTTTCGAGAATTTAGAGACGTTTTCACTCCGTTTCACTAAGTGGCAAGGCAATGTCTTTGTGCTACAAAGACCCACTGCGCTCGCCTTGTTGGGGGGAATCCCCAAACCCCTTTTGAACATCCCCGTTGGGGATGGACTGCGCATTCCTGCGGAACGCTTACCTACGGGCACAAAAAACAGAATCACGGAGGGAACATCATGGATAGAGAACAAATAAAACTTCACCGTGTAGAATCTCAATTTCCCACAAAGCTCAGATCATTGAGGCACGAGAAGGGCCTTTCCAGGAGAGAATTAGCGGTAAAGCTCACGACGGATTCACTCTCCTTTTCCGTATCTACAATTGCCGGTTATGAAAATGGTCGTTCCTGGCCGAATCTTAACAGATGTCTCCGGCTGTGCGAGTTTTTTGATGTGACCCTTGAATATCTGTTCAAGGATGGAATACGGGAGAAATTTGGTGTAACTACTGAAGATTCAGATGATGATGAATTAGTAAAACTGGCAGAATATCTGGATAAGACCGGAGACCTGGCAAAAATGGAGGAAGCGTTGCGAACAGGCGGCAAGGCTAAGCTGGAGGAATATACGCTCGGCCTCAAAGCAAGATTGGAATCAGATATAAAATCAGGCAAGTTTTCGCTTACTGAATAGGCATCAATATGATGTAATGATTAAAATAGAAGGACTGCATTATGATTTGTCACTGTGATTACTGCCATTACACGTTTGACAGCGCAGTCAGCCACCTGGGGGATTCCATTCCGGAAAGCTGCCCTGACTGCGGGAAGACACACATCAGTGCGTACACTCCGGCTGTAAGGAAAGCAACCGAGAGCGAGGCGACTGAGTACAGACGTATTCGAGAAGAAATCCTGAGTGAAGAACGGGAAGGGCAATGGTGACTGTGTGAATGTTTTGAAAAAAGTTGGGCTGGACGAGCTGCGGATTATTTACAAAGAGCATATCAGAGAAGACTTTCCCCGTGGAGAGCGCCGCCCCCTTTTCGGTATGGAGAAGCTGCAAAAGGCAGGACGGTATGACTGCTATGGCTATTATCAGGAGAACAGCCTTGAGGCATACGCCTGTTATATCCTGACCCCAAACGGTTCCTATGCGCTGCTGGATTACTTTGCTGTTGTACCCGAACTCCGTGGGAACGGAATTGGCAGCGAATTTCTACGGGGCCTGAAACGGGACGTGTCTGCGAAGTGTGGCGTGTTCATCGAGGCCGAAAGCCCTGATTCCGCAAAGACGGAGGAGGAGAGACAGACACGAGAACGCCGCATTCGTTTTTATCTTTCCAATGGAGCAGAGAGAACAAACTCAAAATGTTTGTTGTTTGGAGTGGACTACAATATCCTGTTTCTCCCCACAGACGATGCTGCCAACGAGCAAGAAAATAAGATTCAACACCATGCGGTGGAGGAGTTGTATCGGGAATTGTATGGACGGGTTTATGGCAAACTTTGTCGACCATATTGTGAAAGGAACGCTGACCATGCGCCAGTACGAATGTGAATGTACCGTGTGCGGAACAAAGANNCTTAACACTCCCTACTAAACTATTTCAGTATAAATAATTATACCACAAACGCAAGGAATGAGAAATTATATTTTGTACTAAGCAAATAATCCTCTTGTTACCAGCGGGTTGTAAGGGGTAGAAACAGAGGTTTCACCTGTTTGTACAGTTTGTTTGTAGGCATCTGCTATAACCTGACGCGGAACATAAGTTGAAATTCTGGAACCGTCACTTGTTATAATTTCAGAACCTTCCTGTCTTGAAAACCATTGTCCCAAATAAACAGCAGGACGAATAGTCGATATGTTATCAGTATTTACAGTCACAGCAAGCTTCGGATCCGGTCCTTGAAGAGTTATTAATCCTCTGAAATTTTGTGCATTATTGATTGCAGATATTTTCATATTCTTTCTCCTTTAGATATTATAATAATACCTGTAAAAAAATTTTTTTGCCCTTTTGCGGGATAAAAATTTGCATTACTTAAAAAATAATGTATAATATCATTATAAAAAGGGTATGTAATGTTTAAAAAATTAGCAAAACAACTAAAAGAAGATAACGCGCAGAACTCTTATTTCCCAATGAGTTCACCTGCTAAGTCGCTAAAAGAAGAAACAAAAAATTCGTTTCTGAAAAGTCTTTCTCGTCATGCCCTGAATTTGTACGAACGTAAAACAGATATAAATAATTTTACTAAACTTGCCCTATCCAATCCTGAAAACACTTCCCACAACAAAATCGTAGACCAATTGTTCGGAGAAGAAGGCGTGATTGACCCGTTTGAAGACGACAATCTGTTTTCACTATCCGAAAACGAAAGATTTTTAAAAGATTTAGGGCTTAAATAAAAATAATATATTACTTTTGTGCTGCAAAAATTATTGAAAGTATTTTTTGTTTGTTATAAATTAAGTGTGTGTAATATATTATACGTAAAAGAAGGAGAACTCAAATGAGTGAAAGAAAATTAGTTGGAACAGAAGAAATGTTCAAAAAAGCACTTGCCGGCGGATATGCTATCGGTGCTTACAACGTAAACAACATGGAAATCTTACAAGGTATTGCAGAAGCTGCTGAAGAAACACAATCTCCAATTATCTTGCAGGTTTCAGCAGGTGCAAGAAAATACGCTAACCAAACTTACTTAATCAAATTGGTTGAAGCTGCATTAGCTACAACAACTGTACCTATCGCACTTCACTTAGACCACGGCGCTGATTTTGAAATCTGCAAAGCTTGTATTGACGGCGGTTTCTCATCAGTTATGATTGACGGTTCAAGATTCCCGTTAGAAGAAAACATCGCATTAACTAAGAAAGTTGTTGAATACGCTCACGCTCACGGCGTTTCAGTTGAAGCTGAATTAGGAAAACTTGCCGGCGTTGAAGATGACGTTAAAGTTCACGCTAAAGACTCAACTTACACTGACCCGCAAGAAGCAGCAAGATTTGTTAAAGAAACAGGCTGCGATTCATTAGCAGTTGCTATCGGAACATCTCACGGCGCTTACAAATTCAAAGGCGAAGCAAAACTTGACTTTGAAAGACTTGAAGAAATCAAAAAAGCATTAGCAGAAGCCGGTTTCCCTAACTATCCGTTAGTATTACACGGTTCATCATCTGTTCCTGCTGAATTCGTTGCAAAATGCAACAAATACGGCGGTAACTTACCTGATGCACAAGGCGTTCCTGAAGAAATGCTTAACTATGCTTCAAAACACGGCGTTGCAAAAATTAACATCGACACAGATTTAAGACTTGCAATGACTTCAACCATCAGAGAATTCTTTATCGAACATCCTGAAAAATTCGACCCTCGTGAATACATGGGACCGGGAAGAACAGCCGTTAAAGAAATGGTTATGCACAAAATGAGAGACGTACTTGGTACAGCAGGTCACGCTAAAGACTAATTAATAAATTTAGTTCATAAAAAAACTACCTTCCACATAAGCGGAAGGTAGTTTTTTATAATTATAATCTCCTATTGCACCGCTCCATAATTCGGAGTATCAACAGTTAAATTGCAAATATCGTAAACCGTCAACGCAGTTCCGGCAGGAGGATTGCATTTTGCAAACATAGGTTTTGTGTATGTCCGCGGAAAAGTGTTACCATTATTGAATTTGTACAGTTCACTTCCATGTCGTATCAATATTTCTTTAACATAATCATTATAGGTAAACGACATCCGCTCTATAAAACGATTGTTTACATTTCCCGGCAAGTACCAGTTCCATGCGGCATGTTTTGCATTGTGGTAAGAATAATAAGGCGAGTAATAAATTGAAGTATTATCCTTATAAGAAACCCTTGTCTGAAGATATTTTATATTATATTCAGCAACCCCGATAGGAATTGCATCTCCTGTCGGCAGCAGCGCAAATGCAAAAACTTTTGGATGAGTTTTGCCGGTATTGTCATACTTGATACTATGCGGAATGCTTAAATTTTCCTGTCCGTTTAAATCGACATATACCATGAAAAACTCCAGTGTGAAATCAGGTTTTTCTGCATTGTAATAGCTTCTGTTCGTATTCGGAACAACATCATCACGGATTATATCAGACAGATAAAAATTCATGCCGTTTAAACTCGTAAAATGCGGCTTAATATTCCTAAAATCAGTATCTTCGTTGCGCATGTATGATACACTCTGGCTAAGCGGCGGATTTGTACAGTTTTCACTTTCGGTATTAATATAAGAAGTCAAGCCTTTGCAAAGCTTTTGAAAACCGGAACTTTCAGACTCTGAAACAGACACAAAAGGATTTGTCGAACTTTCAGCCATTAAATCGTAAAGCGCCATATTCAAAGCATCGTATGCTGCTGCATAGCGATATCTCACAGTCTTATCCGAAACTGCCTGTTTTGGTTTTACAACCGCAAAAATTATTGACAGAATTATACTTACGACTATCAAAAAAATCATAAGTTCAGCTAAATTAAATGCTGGTTTAAGTTTCATAATATCCTCTACTTAGCAATATTTCTTGTATTTTGCAGATATTTTTTTGCATATTCACCGGTAACATACATTTTTCCGATATCAGATATCTGAATTTCAAAAATATCCGGTGTTTTGCAGTTTGCATCGCCGTCTTTACAGTTTGGCGGATTAGAACTGCCGTTGACATCGACCTTAACGGTTTCTTTAGAACTGAATGTTCCGGAAGTTGTTGCTGGCGGCAAATACCAGGTTATTCCGTCTAAGGTTGAAAAACTCTCATTTTTGTTACCAGAGTTACAATTTACATTCCCTGCTGTATTCAAATAACTTGCAAAAATTTTGCAGAATTTTGATTTCCCGCTCGGGTTTTCACCTTCAACACTTTGAGATGTTTTATCAAGGTTGCTGAGCAATCCGTTTTCATAGAATGCCGCTGATTGCAACATTTCATAAACAGCATTAGCCGTGATATTGTAGGCTTTTCTAAACATTACCATATTTGAATTGGGTTTCGCTTTTATTGTTGAAAGAAATAATGTTACTAATGCCGCCATAATCGCAATGCAAACTAACATTTCACTTAGAGTAAAAGCTTTTTTCATGATATTTTCCTTTATTTTTTACGTTTTTCTAACTTATCTATTCTATCTGACAAGTTTTTAATTTGCACCTGCTGCTCATCCAGAGCTTTCGACTGCGCCTCAATGAGGGCTTGCTGCTTGTCTGTTCTGGCATCCAAATTGCTGATTTTTTCAATTATCACAGACATTTTATTGTTAAGCTCTTTTACAGCATTGATGACAGCATAGAACATTTCATCCCAACGAATTTCTAAAAATCCGTCTCTGCCTGTTTTTACAGATGCAGGAAAAACTTTTTGTAAATCCTGAGCGATTACTCCGACATGAGCTTGTTTTGTTTTATCCTTTTTAAAAGTATAGTTATAGAATTTCAGTTTGCTTAATTCCTCCAGACCGCCTGAGAATTCAGAACCTACATCTTTTAATCGAATATCACTATGTTTATAAGAACCCGGACTGTCACTGGCTTCAGGAGTTAAATAATTTATATGTGTTCTGTTATTATCTTTATAATCCTTACGCCAATACTCTGTTTCTGTTTGATAAGGACCTACTTGAACTCCAAGGTAATCAGTATTTGTTGCATATTGAGCCATGGAAAGGTTAGAGTCTTCACCTTTCCAATCCCCTGCATTTAAAACTGCAAAATGTCTGCCGTCTTCCTGTGCATAAGGTCTAAAATACAGGTTATCAGTTCTACCTGCCGAACGTCCTATTAATGCTGAATGTTCAACAACCAAATTACCCGGAATATATACCGTATCATCCTTTGAACCCAAAACTATTGTGTGAGGATAAATAGCCTTAGCACCCGACCCTATCGCAACAGAGTTTTTCGCAATAAGTGCAGTTTCTGCCTCTTTTCCTAAAGCAACTGAATTGGGAGCAACAGTAACAGCGTTATAACCGATTGCAATTGTATTGCTGGGTTTAGTCATACTATTAGCCTTTTTAGACCTAGCGCCGTAACCTATTGAAACAGAATACGTAAAAGCCTCAGCATTTTGCCCGATAGCAACACCCCCAACAGCAGAATCCGTACCAAAACCTACTGAAACTGATTCACTGCGGTTTTTTGTATTAAAGCCAATACCTACAAACGACTTGTCTCCGTTTGAATAGCTATTGCGTCCAAACAGAACCGAATTTTCAGGAATGGTTTGACCGGCTTCCCTTATTCCAACATATCCGTTTTCCCTTGCATTCATAAAAAGTCTTTGCTTACGCCCTTTTATATACTCTACAGCGTTTGTAGGGTCAACATTCAGCATGTCAAAAACTTTATCAGAACGTTCTCTTGAAATCTTTCGTGTAATCATTGGCGCTGTAGCTGCCATAATGATAGCTATCACCATTAACACGACCATCATTTCAGCTAAAGAGAACCCATGTTCAATATACCTTCTCCTCAATATACCTTCTATATTTTACAATAATATATTGAAATGTGGCAAATTTTTAACTAATTTTAACAAAAGATGACAAATCAAATTTTTTGTAAATAGACTGACTAATTATTTCTGCTTTGAATTTTTGCCAAAAGGTTTAGAATTTCTATATACATCCAAACAATTGTCACAAGCAGCGAAAAACCACAGTACCATTCATAAGTTTTCGGAAGTCTTCCGGAAAGATTTTCTATCATGTCAAAATCTATAATCAGATTAAATGACGCAACAGCAACACAAATTATGCTAAATGCAATTCCTATCGGACTGTTTGAAAATATCCCCGGAATTGTAATATTGAAAAATCCAAGGATGAACTGAATAAAATAAATCATAAAAATTGCCAAAGTAGAGTTAAAAATAATCATTTTGAATTTTTCAGTTGCCTTAACAATTTTTGTTGAATAAAGGAAAAACATGCCAAACAAAGTTAAAATTGTTCCGATTGCGGCTTGTGATGCGATACCCGGGAAACGAGCATTAATAAGCGCTGACAAATAACCTAAAATCAACCCTTCACAAAGCGCATACAATGGTGTTGTGATAATAAGAAATTTATTTTTCGGCGCAAAACAAATAATAAAAACCAGAACCAAACCGCCAATCAATCCGCCATGCGATAACATAATCGCCTTATCTAAAAACCCTGAACCAATCAGATACCACGTATAAGCAAAGGTTGCACTCATCAGTAGTCCTAAAAAACAAGTTTTGAGAATTGTACCGTTTATTGTCATGGCTTGATTATTTTCAAACTCCAAAGATGTCTGAAAAGCTCTTTCATTTAAAACCGGATTAGCCATAAAAAACTCCTTTCATCATTAAGTCTTCTGTAATATTTTAGCATATAATGCACAAAACACAATTGCCAAAAAGATAATTAAAAAAAAAGTACTTTACAACAAAAATTTTTTATTTTATAATAAACACATAATCCTCAGTAGCTCAATGGCGGAGCATTCGACTGTTAATCGAAGGGTTGCTGGTTCGAGTCCAGCCTGGGGAGTTTTTTATTGCTTAGGTTATATTTACTCCCGTTTTCTGTGAATGTAAAATTGACTTTGTGGCATGATTGTGGCAAAATGATGGCATAAATGAGGAAATTTTATGGCAAAGTTTGAACCTAAGTTTTCTATAACAAATACAATAGCAAATAATCTTCTTGAAATTGAAAGAGTAAAAGAGGGTATCAAGACTTTACCTATCAATCCTAAACTACTCAACTCTTTACGTGAAACTGCAAAACTTTCTACAATTCATTATTCTACACAAATTGAAGGTAATAGGCTTTCAAAAGAAGAAGTTAAAGACCTTATTGGTAACAAAAAGGTTATCTCAAATACTGGCAGGGTTCGAGACGAAAATGAAATTAAAGGTTACTATGTGGCACTTGATTACATAGAAAAACTTGCGAAAACTAAAGCACCTATTACAGAAGAAAACATTAAGCATATCCATGCACTTGTAGTTGGTGGTGGAAGTACCAAAGTTAAAGCTTCAGAATATAGAGAAGGGCAGAATGTTATAACGGATTCTGCAACAGGCAACATTGTATATATGCCACCAGAAGCAAAAGACGTTGCCAATTTAATGAAAGAATTTGTTGAATGGATAAATTCCACAAATGACATACCGATTCCTATTGTAGCAAGTATTATTCATTATCAATTTGTAACCATTCACCCATATTTTGACGGTAACGGCAGAACAGCAAGACTATTAACAACACTTGCTTTGCATAAAAACGGATATGACTTAAAAGGTATTTATTCACTTGAAGAATATTATGCAAAAGATTTACAAGGATATTACGAAGCAATTACTATTGGTAAATCTCATAACTATTATTTAGGCAGAGCAGAAGCCGATATTACAAAGTGGATTGAATACTTTATTAACGGTATGGCGATTGCTTTCAAATCCGTATATAGCAGAGCAAAAGAACAAGAAAATTCAAAAGATGAAATCAAGATATTAAGGGAACTTGACACAAAGCAACGTCAAATACTTAACCTTTTTGAAACACAGAAGTATGTAACATCACGTGATATTGCGGATTTCTTCAAGTTTGCACCACGTACAGCAAGACAACTGGCTAATACTTGGGTTAATGTAGGATTTCTTATATCAATAGGGGAAGGTAAAAAGCGTAAATATCAGCTTAATGAAAAATACGAAAAGATTTTATAATCATTTACACCTATGCACACTCTTTAAATCCTTGCAATTTATAGAAGAATATAATTATTAATATTACGAAAATTAAAAAAGAGACATCAAGGTAGTGAAAACCTAATGCTTCTTTATTTGGTGTGACAAGCCCACCGGCAGTATATGTCTTAATTCCGCAAGTATAAAATTCCGCGGCTTTTATATTATTCTTTTCTCCAAATAAAAAACCAATTTCTACACCTTTTTTATTCAATTGCTTTATTTGACTAAGAGGTCCAAATTTTATATTTGATTTAAAGGAAATATTATTATTGCTATTCATATATATTAACAATAAACAAGAAAAAATTTGTTAGCAATAATCAAACTATCTGTTCAAAATTATCAAAAGGACATTTCTTTTAAACTCTGTCGAGCTTTACTGCACATATTTTTACAATTAAAATTAAAATGAACAAATGAAAAATTCAATCGTTAAAAAATATAATATTGCAATAGTAAAAATTGCCACATGCAGATATGGTATCAGATATAAACACATAAAAGAAAGGATACAGGAATGAGAAACTTTTATTTAATTCTTATTGTAATGTTATGTACAACGACATTTACTCAAGCTGCTAATATGCAAGTTAATCCAGAAGCCAAATCTTTTAAATATTCAACAACAGTTGAAACAGAACGCCCTATTCTTGATGATATTACCAAAAATCTCATTTCTGCATATCAGAAAAACCCGTCAGACGCAAATAAACAAGCGTTAAGAAACCAAATTGCAATTAACTATGACAAAGTTTTAGCAAAGAAAAAAGCTAAACTCGCAGAATTAAAACAAACAGCTAAAGACAAATCTAAAATTGATGAGATGCAAGAAATTGTTGATGAAATGATAAGGGATAGAGAAAATCGTATAAATCAATCTCTTGCAAGATTTACAGACTCAAGATTAAAACCGGGTATAAGGGAAACAAAAGACGGATACTTACCGGTTTTAGGTGCAGCTCAAAATGTTTCAGTGGCTTATACTACTGTTTCAAATGAAGAATATGCAAAATTCATTCAAGCAACAAAAAGAAAAGCGCCTTCAAATTGGACTAATGGGACTATCCCGGCAGGCAAAGCAAAATATCCTGTTACAAGTGTTTCATATAACGATGCCGTTGAGTATTGTAATTGGCTTTCAAAATCCGATAGTTCAGCAACATACAGACTTCCAACCGAAAAGGAATGGGAGCAAGCAGCAGGGCACATGCCAAAAGATGCGGATTTTAATGCAGGTAAAAACAAAGGTATAACGCCTGTTACATCTTATTCAAACACACTATCTGCAAGCGGTGCTGTAAATATGTGGGGTAATGTTTGGGAATGGACTTCAACCACAAAAGCAAACGGTACAAAAGCAGTCAAAGGCGGCGCCTGGGATAGTAAAAGAACAGAATGTCGAACTGAATATAGAGATGAAAGCAGAAACCCGAATAATGGTTATAATAATGTTGGATTTCGTATAATTAGAATAAAATAACAAATTAGAACATATCTGTTACAACTCTTATCATACTTGTTAAATTACAGCCAATTTTCCGTTAAAAATTTTACTTTTACATTATTTTATGTTTTTTGTAAGATAATCATGAAGGTTGTAATTTAAGAAGGAGAAACTTATGAAAAAATCAATCAAAGACCTTGGCGACATTAAGGGTAAAAGAGCCCTAATCAGAGTTGACGTAAACGTTCCTTTGGACGCTGACAAAAATGTAACTGATGATACAAGAATTCAGGCAATTTTACCTACAGTTAAATACTTAAAAGATAAGGGTGCTAAAATCATTCTTATGGCACACCTTGGCAGACCAAAAGGCGAATGGAACCCGGAATTCTCACTAGAACCTGTTGCAAAATATTTGTCAAAAGTTTTGGGAGAAGAAGTTAAATTTGTTTCAACTCCGATTGGACAAGGTGCAGAAAAAGAACTTGCTGACCTGAAAGACGGTGAAGTTGCATTACTGGAAAATATCAGATTTTACAAAGCTGAAGAAGCAAAAGATGATGATATGACATTTGCGCAAGAGCTTGCAAAATTAGGTGATTTTTATGTAAACGATGCTTTTGGCGCAGCTCACAGAAATCACACTTCAACAGCTAAAGTTGCAAAACTTGTTAAACCGGCAGTGTCAGGTTTGTTAATGGAAAAAGAGTTGAGATGTCTTTCACAGGCTCTTGATAATCCTACCCGTCCGTTTACAGCAGTTGTTGGCGGAGCTAAAGTTTCGTCTAAAATCGGAGTTTTAGAAAATCTAATTGATAAAGTTGATAATCTAATTATCGGCGGTGGTATGGCTTACACTTTTGTAAAAGCAAATGGTGGCAAAATCGGTAACTCTATTTGTGAAGATGACCAGATTGATGTTGCAAAAGCAATTGAGAAAAAAGCTGCTGATAAGGGTGTAAAACTGGTTATGGCAACTGATGTATTAGTTACAGATGATTTTTCAGGCAACGGCGAAAATAAATTCGTTAAGATTGACGAAATTCCTGACGGGTTTGAAGGTGTTGATGCCGGATTAGACTCCAGAAAAGCATTTGCTGATGTCCTAAAATCTTCAAAAACAATCCTAATGAACGGACCTGTTGGCGCGTTTGAAAACCCTAAATTTGCAGAAGGAACAAAAGCAGTTTTAGAAGCTATTGTTGAAGCAACTAAAAATGGTGCTGTATCTGTTATTGGCGGTGGAGATTCTGTTTCTGCGGCGAAGAAATTCTGTAAAGCAGAGGACTTCACACATGTTTCAACCGGCGGCGGTGCTTCATTAGAATTCATCGAAGGTAAGGTTTTACCTGGTGTTGCGGCATTAGACGAAGCATAAGTTAAACTTAATTAATAATATAAAAGGCAGAATTTTAAAAAATTCTGCCTTTTTTTGCAACAAAAAAATGAATTATTATTAAGTTTTTAGTCAAATATATCTTTTTGCCTACCATTTTATATAAAAATGTGTTATAATTTATATATGGGTAAAAAATTTTGTTTCTTATTAAGTTATATTATTGTTTTTTTGTCAATTTATCTGTTTATAACGTTTAATCCAAGTTATTATCTGGTTGCAGCAACCAAAAATCCGGCAAAAGCAAACCAAATTCAAGAACTTTTGACCACAAAAAACAGAAGTACAACAAGAATTTTAATCACAGATACCACGAACAATAAGACAGCAACCGGTATTAAAATAGACAAAATAAGTAGTAAAAAATACTCAAAAGTTATTTTAGAAATCCTAAACAGTCCTGTTTTTGATGAAACCGTTGAAATTCCGATAGATGTAAGATATAGCAAAAATATTAATACTTTGGCAAAAAGAGCTGAGCGCGGATGTGAAAACGTAATAAAATACTTTGACGGCGTTAAAAATGTTGGAGTTTATATTATTTTAAACAAACACAAAAAAGAAATAGAAAATATAAACGTTTACTACGAGACAATAGACAAACAAGCTGATGACAAACTTCAAAACACAATTGAAAAATACATGCAGGCTGCATTTAGGTCAATTGACCCTGATAGAATAAATGTAGAAAATATTTCACTTATAGAAACAAGAATTTCTAAACACAACCAAGCGCTTGGCGAATACGAAACCAAAAATTATAAAAAGGCGCTTAAACTTCTTGAAGAAGCACAGGCAATTGAACCGTTATACGATAAAGAAATAGAAAATCTAAAAAACATAATCAATCTTGAAGAAAAAATCGCTAAAAATCCAAATGATTATAAACTTTATATTAAAAAAGCCGATATAGAAGACGAGTATGGTATAACTTTTGATGTACAAGCGGCGGCTAAAGATTATGAAAAAGCGATTGAACTTAACCCGCAAGCAGGTGTTCCTTATGAAAAACTTGGAGATATTTATGCGTTTTTAATTTTGACAAAAGACAACAAAAAAGCGATTGAATATTACCAAAAAGCCATTGAAATCAACGGAGACAATGACATTTTATTTGAAAAACTTGGACTTCAATACCAACAAATCGGAGACCCTGGAAAAGCCCTGGAATGGTATAATAAAATACAAACAGCCACAAACAGAGAAGGGCTTCTGTATGACAAAGCCGAATGTTATGCTAAATTAAAAAAGTACGACAAAGCAATAATTTTGCTGGATAAAATTTTATCCCAAAATGATGATGAAAACTTTATTCAAGACGTTATTAATAAAAACGTTTACTACAATTTCAAAGCAAAAAATTACCGCAAAGCAATGGACGATGTAAAAAATTGTTCAGTTTGGGTATGCAAAGTAATCGGAATTTTTAAAAGATAATCTTTGACACAAATTCCCTTTAATGCAATAATTGCTTTATGAACTATATTTTTTATTTTCTGATAGTTGCTTCAATAATAATCGGCGCGATAAACGGGAAATTGCAAGACGTGGTTAATGCGGTCATGTCTGGTGCTGAGTTGTCTGTCAAAGTTGCATTTTCACTAATCGGCATTATGGCTTTTTGGCTTGGGATTATGAAAATAGCTGAAAAATCAGGACTTATTAAATGGATATCAAAACTTTTACAGCCTATAACAAAAGTTTTGTTTAACGAACTTCCGCCGGATAGCCCTGCAATCGGCGACATTGCAATGAATTTCACCGCAAATGCCTTCGGACTTGCAAACGCTGCAACACCATTTGGTATCCGCGCAATGGAAAACATGCAGGGGGAAAATAAAGATAAATCAACCGCAAGCAACTCAATGTGTTTATTTTTGGCAATGAATACCGCGGGATTTCAGCTTATTCCGACAACAGTTCTTGCAATTCTAATTGGAATTGGCTACCAAAACCCAACTGAGATAATCGCCCCAACACTGATAGTTACATCAATTGCTTTTATATCAGCTATCATAATGGCAAAAATAGCACAGGTATTGAGCTGCCGGTTAAAGGAGCAAAGCAATGACTAAACTCCTTAATTTAATTTCACTTTGGGCATTGCCTGTAATATTAATAACTGTTTTGACATGCGGAATTGCACGCAAAGTGCCGGTGTATGAAGTCTTTACAGACGGAGCAAAAGATGGATTTAAAATTGCGGTAAAAATTATTCCTTATCTTGTTGCAATAATTGTTGGGATTTCAATGTTTAGGGCAAGCGGAGCAATTGACATGCTGGCAAACGTTTTAGCACCGATTTTAGTAAAATTTAACATTCCGCCTGATACTTTACCGCTTATGATTGTACGTTCATTGTCTGGTTCGGGAGCTTTGGGAATTTTTTCAGATATCGCAAATACGGCAGGGGCAAACGCTTACTCAACAAAACTTGCAGCGGTTATGCTTGGCAGCAGCGAAACGACTTTTTATGTTTTGGCGGTTTATTTTGGCGCGGTTGGAATTGTCAAAATCAGATACGCACTTATTATCGGGCTTTTAGCTGATTTAATAGGAATTATCGCAGCAGTTTCGGTGTGTAATTTGATGTTTGCATAGCATCAAGCCAGCTTTGAGTGTATTCTGTGATTTCATTTTTAACAATTTGTTTGACTACTATTGCGTAATTTATATTTATGCAGTCAATTTTTTCAATTTCTTCGACTGTATATAATTTACTTCCGCAATTATGGCAAAAATCCTCATCCGGCACAACTTCACCATTTCTAATTGTTGCACGCTGCTTAACTCCGCAGCAACCGCAACGGGTTATGTACCAGTGATTTTCTATCAATTCCCCGCAATCAGGACAGTAGCCAATATCCGTATCAAGCGGAACTTTGTCATGGGTACATTTTTTGCTGAAATTAAATATCTCACTCCAAATCATAATCTTGTTTTAATAATGTTTTTTTGTTTGTCAACTCTTGGCAAAGAAATTTATTTGATGTAAGATTATTGAACGTAAAAAAGGAAGTGAAACATGACAAAAAACAAACCAAACATAGCAATCCTTGGCGCAACAGGAGTTGTTGGACGGGAAATCATGCAAATTGTTGATGAACTGAATGTTGAATTTAATTCAATAAAATTCTTATCTAGTGCCAAAAGCGCGGGCAAAGAAATCGAATTTCAGGGTAAAAAATATATAGCAGAGGAAGCAACTCCTGATAGCTTTGAGGGTATAAATATCGTTTTAGCATCAGCCGGCGGCTCGACATCTCAAAAGTTTGCACCTGAAATTGTCAAACGCGGCGGGGTGCTGATTGACAATTCATCAGCATTTAGGATGGAAAAAGATGTGCCGCTGGTTATTGCAGGGGTAAACGATATGGATTTAAAACAGCACAAAGGAATTGTTGCCAATCCTAATTGCTCGACTTCACAACTTATGCTTGTTTTAAAACCTTTGCATGACAAGTTTGGGATAAAAAAACTTATTGTAACAACATATCAATCAGTTTCAGGAGCAGGGCTTGCAGCGATAAACGAGTTGACAGACGACACAAAAGCCAACCTTGCAGGAGAACCATTTGAGAACAAATGTTTCAAAAAACCGATTTCATTTAATATAATCCCGCAAATCGACGTATTTTGCAAAAACGGTTACACAAAAGAAGAAATGAAGGTTGTGAATGAAACGAAAAAAATTCTTCATCTTCCGCAAGAGCTGCCAATATCTTGCACTGCAGCAAGAGTACCGGTATATCGCGGACACTCTGAAGCAGTTGATATTGAATTTGAAAAACCTGTGACACCTGATGAGGTTCGCGAAATCTTATCAAATTCTTTCGGGGTTAAAGTTATTGATAATCCTGACAATTATGAATACCCTACAACCCGCGATGCAGCAGGCATTGACCCTGTGTTTGTCGGCAGAATTCGTAAAAACTTAGCATTTGATAACGGAATTTCTTTGTGGTGCGTAGCAGACAACCTTAGAATTGGCGCTGCATTGAACACAGTAAGACTTTGTAAAAAAGTTACGGAAATGGAACTTTACTAAATATTACAAAAAATATTTGCCGTTGTTTTAATGGCAAATATTTTTTTGTGCAAACTTAATAAGTATAAATTAAAAAGGAGACACTATGCCGCGATTAACTGATGTAATCAGAAAAATAAAAGTAAACGGAAAAACTTTCAACAACCCTGAATGGTGGTCATCAAAGCATAAACTTGGAAAAGTAGCAAAAAGAAACGAATTTATAGCAAACCTCAAAGCCAATACTGACTTGCGCGCAAGTTTTCATGTTAATCCGTTAAGACAATTATCAACAGATGCTTATACCGAAACTCTTCGTTACGATTTAGATAAACCTCAATATGCAGAGTTTGCACCGTGGAACCCTATGTTTAGAAAATTCCGACAAATTATTCTTTTTAAGAAATAAATTTATTACTTTTTGTTAAAAAATAAGGCTATTTTAACTGTTTTAAGGTATAATCAAAGAATTAAAGGGGATATTATATGGGTCAAGTTCTGAGAAGAGAAAATGTTGCAGAGTTCATTGCAAAACTTCACAAAAGCGGTAAAACCGTTGTTGCAACAAACGGCTGCTTTGATATTTTGCATGTAGGACATGTAAGATACTTACAAAAAACAAAATCTTTTGCGGATTATTGCATTGTTTTGCTTAATTCAGATAAATCTGTCCGCTCAATTAAAGGAGAAACACGTCCTATAAATAACGAAAATGACAGGGCTGAAATCTTATGCGCGCTGTCATGCGTTGACTACGTTGTGATGTTTGATGAAGATTCACCGCGAAACCTTTTAGATGAAATCAAACCGGACGTTTATACAAAAGGCGCTGATTACACAATGGAAACCCTTCCGGAAGCTGATATTATGCGCAAAAATAACACACGGGTTGAATTCATAACATTTGTTGAAGGTAAATCCACAACTAACACGATTGAAAAGATGCGCGCAAATAGTGAAAATTCATGATAAAATTATTAATATAAATAAGGAGATAAATATGAAATCATTTACAGTAGATGAGATTACACAAATAGTAGGCGGTATGTTGACAAAGGCTCAAAGCCCTGATATTACACATATTGCACCGCCATTGCTGAGTGATGAAAACACACTTGCACTCGCTCTTGGCGAAGAAGAAATTGCTAATCTTGCAAAATCAAAAGCTAAAGCTGCACTGGTTCCTCTTGGTGTTCAGATTGACGGACTTACAACAATTGAAGTTGAAAGACCAAGACTTGCAATGATGAAACTTTTAAACTTATTTTATGTTCCACCTACAGTAAATAAAGACGTTCACCCGACAGCAGTTGTTGACCCAAGTGCAAAACTTGGACAAAATGTTTGCATCGGTGCAAATGTTGTGGTTGGTGCAGACGCTGTAATTGGTGACAATTCTAAAATTCTTGCTAACACCTACATTGGAAGCGGTGCAAAAATTGGTAACAACTGTTTCTTCCATCCTGGTGTTAATATTGGCGACAGAGTTCAAGTCGGCAACGATGTAATTCTGCACCACGGTGTATCTTTAGGTGCAGACGGTTTCAGCTTTGTTACAGAAAATCCTAACAACATTGAAAACGCAAGACAAGACGGCGAAATCAAAGAAGGCGATGTTGAACAAGTTATCTTCAAAATTCCTTCAATCGGTTCTGTTGTAATCGGTAACAACGTTGAAATCGGTGCTAATACAGCAATTGACCGTGGTACAATTGAAAATACAGTAATCGGTGACAATACAAAAATCGACGACCTTGTTATGATTGGACACAATTGCCGTATAGGAAAAGGCTGCTTAATCGTTTCTCAGGTTGGTATTGCAGGAAGCTGTGTAATCGGTGACAGAGTAGTAATTGCAGGACAAGCAGGACTTGCAGACCACATTGAAATCGGTTCTGACACAATTATTACAGCAAAAGCAGGCGTAACAAAATCATTCCCTGCAAAATCAATTATTGTTGGTATTCCGGCGGTTCCAAGAAAAGATTTCATTAAACAACTAAAAACAATGAAAGACGCACAGGAAATCTTTGCAAAATTCAGAAAATTTGAGCCAATGCTTAAATCTTTTGAAGAAGCACACCACGAGGAATAAAATGGTTACACTAAAAAAAGAAATCAAAATAACCGGAAACGGTTTGATGAAGAACAAACCTTGCGAAGTCAATCTTTTTCCGTCAAATTCCGGTCAAATAAGATATTTTGTAAAGGATAAAGACTCTTTCACAGCAGATGTTGATAATGTTGTCTCAACAGACAATTGCGTTGTTATGGGAACTAAAAAAGCCCGCGCAATGCTCACTGAACACTTATCAGCAGCCTTAGCTTTTTGTCATGTGGATTCTGTTGATATTTGCATGACAGAAGAAGAAGTTCCGATTTTAGACGGAAGCTCTTTAGAATGGGTCAAGGCGATAAAAGAAGCCGGTATTGATAAACCGTTTTTTGCCAAAGAAAAATTCTACACAGTATCAGAACCGGTGTATTATATTAACGGTAAAACAAGCCTTGTTATCTTGCCAAGTGATGATTTATTTATGTCATATGCGGTGAATTACGACCATCCGGACTTGACAAGAAGGTTTGTCAACTACAATCCGCGCAACAAATACGAAATCATTGAAGCTCGAACTTTCGGTTTTTACCGTGACCTGAAAAAATTCCAAATGCTTGGGTTTGCACAAGGTGTAACACAGGAAAACACAGTTGGATTAACTGATGACGGCGGCTACACAACTGAACTCAGGTCTGAAAACGAACAGATAAAACACAAAATGCTTGATTTAATCGGAGATTTATATTTAACAGGAGTTAATCCGTTAAATCTTCGCTGCCAAATTCTGGCAAAAGAAGCAGGGCATGCCGTACATGTCAAGGTTGCAAAAATGTTAAAAGATAAATTAATTGAAATATAAGGAGAAAAATATGACAGAAGAGACAAAAGAAGTTTTAAGTTTTGACACAATGCAGATTATGGAAATGATTCCGCACAGATATCCGTTTTTGCTGGTTGACAGAATTACAGAATGTGTTCCTGGCAAATACGCAAAAGGATATAAAAACTTGACTATGAATGAAGCATTCTTCCAAGGACACTTCCCTGGAAACCCTATCATGCCGGGCGTTTTGCAACTTGAGGCAATGGCACAATGTTCAGCACCGGTATTAATGACCATGCCGGAATTTGCCGGAAAACTTGCATTATATGCAGGAATTGATGGTGTAAGATTTAAAAATATAGTAAGACCTGGTGACAGACTTGATATGGAAATCGAGCTTACCAAAGTTAAAGGACCTATTTGCAAGGCTCACGGTGTTGCAAAAGTTGACGGAAAAATCTGTGTTGAAGCAGACATGACTTTTGCACTTAAATAAAAGAAAATCTCAAATAGAAATAAGGCTGCATAATTTGTGCAGTCTTATTTTTTGATTAAAATAACACTGTTTGCGGAAAAACTTCTTCCACGTAGTCTGCCCAATCTTTTATAGGGAAAAATCCAACTGAAAACTCTGCAATATTTTCTCCCAACTGCTGCAATCCCGGAGTTTCAATCGGAGGTCCCGCAGGAGTAGTTCTTGCAGGGTTTTTAGGGTTAGAAATCATGCCGGTACTTCTCAAAAGTGTTACACAAAGAGAATTTCCATTGACTTCATATTCTGTCAAACCTTTTGTTATGACCCCGAACCCGTTTGCCCAACAAAATCTTTGCATTGGTGCAGTATTTGTCATTGCTTCAACCCCCTTAACAGTAGGCAAATTATCAGCCATGACATAATCAGGATTAAATTTTCGACCGATTAAAAGGTTCATATCTTCCGAAAATACTTCTTTAACCTTTTTATTAAGATTAAATCTTACTTGCCAGCGCCTGTTTGTTAAAAGGTTAAGCCATTTTATCTTGAAGTTAAGAAGTTTTGATTTTTTGTTAAGCATGACATCAACCGTAAAAAATGAAGTTGTTATTTTCAAATGAGCACGCAACGAGCCATTTGAAACTATCTTAGCAGACTTAATCTGTGCAACTTCGACCTGGTCACCTTTGACAGGAGCAAAATTGTAACTGTCACCGGCATCTTTACATCTTATAAATTCAATAAAATTTTTATATGATTTTGACTTATCATAAAGATTAATTTGTCCGTCTTTGATTTCAAGTCGAATGTTTGAGTTAAAAATACTTGTTAAATCAATCCCTAAATCAGATTCATTATTTTTCTTTGGAGTATTAAACTCTTTTAATAGAGTATAAACTGTTGTATAGTCCTCTGTTACAGGGATTTTAAATGTGTCATAAAGTAGTTTATTGTCAAAACCCTTCCGCTGTGCAATAACTTGCGCCCCTTCATCTATTGAAGTTTTTTCAAGTTCTAAAAGCTTGTATTTCTCAAGGTTTTTAAAAGTTATTGATAAATTTTCCTGCATTTCAGGACGCAATTCTTCGTAAATTGTATCAGCAATTTGAATAACTTTTTTGTACCTGATTTTATTTTCTTCATGCACAGCATCAACCGAACACCCGCAAATACTGTCATGCGCCTGATTTTGCAAAAGCAGTTTATATGCGTACTCGATTACACTATCGTAGTCAGAACCGAAATTGTATTGAAGCTTATTTGCTAAATCGAGTTTGTAAGAAGCAATACAGTTAAGCCTTTTTAAATCAAGCCTTGATGAATAAGAGCCGGGCAAAATAAAAGTTTTTGAATTGTCGCGTAATTCTTCGTTATAACTTGTTCTGAACTTAACTTTTTCAAAGTAATCAAATATTGAACCAAGTTTTATTTCATAATCTTCCAAAAGATTATTAACATCCTCAATCTGATAAAAAACATCGCAAGGCACATCAAGATGGTCTGCACCTATTGGCAAAAGCAAAGTATTTCCTGATTTTTGCGCTATTTTATCAAGGTTATCTTTAATGAATTCCGCTTTTTCTTCAATTGATTTATCTGTTGCAAAAATATCCATAAAATATCCGCGGATAAGATTTACAGTATTAACCCCGTTAAATACAAATTCAGAAGGCAAATCCGGACAACCGCGCCAAACAACAGCCTTATCAATCCCGAATTCTTTTAATATAAGCGGCACATTTTTGCTATGTCCAAAAGTATCAGCCATATATCCGATAAAATCAGTACATCCGAAATCCTGAGCAATTTTCATTCCGATTTCAAGATTTTTTCTAAAACAAATGCCGTCTGTTAAAAATTCATCCACAAGACAATAAAACGGACCAATAAATAATTTCTTCTCAGCAATAAACCTTCTTACCAGTTCCTCTTTTTCAGGTCTCAATTCAAGATAATCAAGAAGTGCCGCGACTTGACCGTCAAAATAAAACGATGGGATACTATCTAACTCCAACAATTCTAAAACATGGTCAAAAACTTTTAACAATCGCAAACGAAAAGTTTCATATGACTGATACCATTCTCTATCCCAATGCGAATGAACGTAGGCAATAACTTGCTTTTTCTTTTTCTTCTTGAACATACTTTTATATTACCATTATATTTTCCATTGGGCTAATTGTAAATTCTTGTAATCCTAATTAACATTGATTGAAAATGAGGTGATTATGAAAAAACTTTTAGCAATCAGTTTTTTGGTATTGTGTTTGCAGCTTGCAATCCAACCCGTCCAAAGCAGAACAGTTACTGTCGTAAAAAATGTTGACAATGGAACTTACCAAAACAATGCTTACAACAGGGATTTAAACGTAGTTGAAAAATACTTATTCGGAACAACGTATTTTAAAGAGTCCACATCTTCAAGGCTTAACAGAATTGAACACAGACTTTTTAACAGAACATATTCTTCAATGAATAATGCAAACAGAATGAATAATATCATGGCAAATTACCGCCAAGATTACAATTACAACAGAAACTATCTGTCAAACTACTATGACAATTCTACGCCTGTAAGCAGAATTAGAAACAGATTTATCGGGCAGCCTACAGGTTATACGCCGCAAATTTATAACACACCTTTTGGCTCAAACTTTTATTCTCCCGGTTTCAGTTCAAGCAATATAACCAACAGAGGCTACAGTTACAATAACGGAATACCAATGACAACAGGCGCCGGAATTCAGATTTTACACTAATGTAAAAAATATATTAAGGTCTTAAAAAGTTCTGATTTTAATGGTACTATATATATTGTAGTAATTTAAGGGAGAAGACACAATATGTGCGGTATCGTTGGATATACAGGAAAAAGACCTGTTGTTGATATATTATTAGACGGATTGGAACAGTTAGAATATAGAGGATATGACTCTTCAGGTATTGCACTAAAATGCGCTGATTCTATCAAAGTTTATAAAGCAGAAGGCAAACTTAAAAACCTGAGAGAAGAATTAAGTTCTCACGCTTATGAACTTACAAAATCTGTTACCGGCATAGGTCACATCCGCTGGGCAACCCACGGAGCTCCAACTGTTGTTAATGCTCACCCGCACACTTGCGGCTGTGGTAAACTCGTTATTGTACATAACGGGATTATTGAAAACTACAAAGAATTAAAAACTGAACTAGAAGCAAAAGGCTGCAAATTCAAATCTCAAACTGATACAGAAGCAGTTG
This sequence comes from Candidatus Gastranaerophilales bacterium Zag_111, assembly GCA_001899395.1. Taxonomy (GTDB): domain Bacteria; phylum Cyanobacteriota; class Vampirovibrionia; order Gastranaerophilales; family Gastranaerophilaceae; genus Zag111. The sequence goes on from MOYD01000048.1 coordinate 30,398, forward strand.
CACACCTTATTGCATCAATTTATGGCGAAGTTAAAGATTTAACCAAATCAGTCCAGCTTGCCGCAAAAAAATTAGAAGGGGCTTACGCGCTTTGTATTATGCACAATGATGAACCGGGCAAAATCGTTGCAACAAAACGCAATGCACCGCTTATTATCGGTATTGGCGAAAATGAATTCTACGTTGCATCTGATGTTCCGGCATTTATTAAACACACCAAAAAAGCGGTTTATTTAACAGACAATCAGGTCGCAACCCTAACTGCCGAAACCCTAAAAATCGAAGACGAAAATGAAAACGAAATCCCGGTTAAAGTCGAACAACTTCCTTGGGAACCTGTAGCACTTAGCAAAATGGGTTATAAACACTTTATGCTCAAAGAAATTCACGAGCAGCCGGATGTTATCAGAAATATTTTAGTAGGAAAACTTCACACCTGTGATTCACCGATTGTATTAGACGAGGTTAAACTCACAAGACAAACCCTAAAAGACCTCAACAGAATTCAAATTATTGCCTGTGGAACATCACTTCACGCAGCAATGGTCGGTAAATATATCATTGAAAACTTCTGTTCAATTCCGGTTGATGTTGAAGCATCAAGCGAATATATTTACAGAAAAACTGTAACAGACGCCCATACCCTTGTTATTGGAGTTTCGCAATCCGGAGAAACAGCGGACACACTTACTGCAATTAAACAATCAAAGTCCAGAGGTTCGCATATTCTGATTATCACAAACCGCCCGGATAGTGCAATGGCGCGTGAAGCTGACAGCCTTGTTCCTGTTAGCGCCGGAATTGAAGTTTCTGTTGCTGCTACAAAATCTTATATTGCACAGTTGACTTCATTCTACCTGCTTGCTTTATATATGGCTGAAATTAAAGGGACAATGGCACAAAGCGATTTAACAAACCTTAAATCCGAAATGCTGGCACTCCCGCAAAAAATAGAACAAATTCTTGCACACAAAGAAAACATCCAAAAATGCGCAAGAAAATACTCTAACACAAGAGATTTTATCTATATAGCAAGAGGTCTCAACTACCCAACAGCCTTAGAAGGCGCCCTAAAACTTAAAGAAATCAGCTACATTAACGCAACCGGCTACCCGGCAGGCGAATTAAAACACGGACCAATTGCAATGCTTGATGAAACAATGCCTGTACTTTCAATACTTATGAAAGGTACAGTTTATGAAAAACTTCTGTCAAACAGTGAAGAAGCAAAAGCGCGTAACGCAAGAATGATTGCGCTAACTAACTCTACTGATGAAAAATTACAAGACCTGTTTGACTATATAATAACAGTTCCGGACGTAACAGAACTACTTTCGCCGATAATTGCAGTTGTTCCGTTACAGTTGATTGCATATTATATTGCAGAATTCTTAGGCAAAGACGTTGACCAGCCAAGAAACCTTGCAAAATCAGTAACTGTAGAATAGGCGGGAGACATGGCACAAATTTTATCTGATATAATAACCCTTAAACGCACACAAAACCTGAATTCTGCGGAAATTGAAGCACAACTTTCTCAAAAATACGGAGAAATTATCCGTTGGGCAATTGTTGAAGCCGGTGAGGATTTTTTGAAAATTTCACTGTCATATATTAGTTAAATAAACGTTCGGTTTTTGACTTCAAACTATCCAAAACCTCGCGATAATCCACCGTGACCGGCGTTGGTTTTGAAGTTTCAATAACGGACAAAAATACGTCTGCATTTTTTGGACTTTGACCATCTAAAAAGGATTTAGAATTTGCGCTGTCAATCCTTGCCGGTACAATAAGCCCGCTTTGAGCGAATTTTTCAGAACTTTGTCTTGAGGACAAATACTTAACAAGCCTAATCGCCTGAGGTTTATGCTTAGAAGATTTTGAAACCGCCCACCCGGAAGCATCGAGCGGCACAATTGAACCCGCCGTACCTTTTGGGAAAGGTGCAACATCCCACCTAAATTTGGCATCTTCACGATACTTTGGCACCAGCCACCGTCCGGATAAGTGCATTGCAAGCTTTTCTTGCAAAAACATCTGAGCCATTGTTGCACTTGCCGCCTCAACACGTTTTGGTGCAACGTGATATTTGTTTCTTAAATCCGCATAAACCCTAAGTCCCTTTTGTGTTTGCTCATCTTCAAATACAGGAACCTCATCAAGCCCAAAACTCATCAAATACGGCAAGTAAAACAAAGGGTCTTCTTCAAACGAAATCCCAAAGGTATCCGGCGCATGGGTAAGTTTTTTAGCTGTAGTCAAAAACTCCTCATAATTCCAATTTTCCTTTGGATACGCAACCCCGTATTTGTCAAAAATATCTTTGTTATAATAAATAACCAGTGTTGAAATGTCACGCGGGACAGCGTAAATTTTGCCATGCCATTTCATTGCTTGCAATGATTTTGCATAGAAATCGTCAAATTGGAATTCATCGCCGTAGTCGCTCAAATCCTCCAGTAGTCCGGCATTTGCGTATATCGGCAAGTACTGGTTATTTATGAAAACCACATCAGGCGCGGTGTTTGAGGCAAATAACAGGTGCAGTTTTTGGAAATAATTCTGCGGAATGTGCATAAAACTAACCTTTAGGTTAGGGTTTTCGCGCTCAAATTCAGCCAAAATGGGGGTCAAAATCTTTATTTCAGATTCTGAGCCCCAAGATGAAAATTGTATTGTAACTTTTTGCTCTGTGGTTTTCCCGCCAAAAACCAAGCCCGCTCCAATTATTAAACAAACAAGTAAAACTATTTTTTTATACATTATTTAGAATTTTAGATTTCGATAAGTGTTCCCATTTTGTCTTTTGCAACATCAACCAGACATTTGAATTTGCCAACTCTGACAATATAAACACTACCGTCATCCGGTCTTACCTGAATTGGTTTATCTACAACGTGGTCAAATTTTTTCAAGATAAAGACATTGTCTTTAATTCTGCCAACAAGTGCTGAAACACCGTCAATATTTACAACATAGAAACCTTTTTCAGAATCGATATTGTAACCGGATTTAACGATTAATCCGTTCATATAAGGAACCGCTGTTCCCGGTTGAGCGCTGTTTGAAGAGCGTGATATAGGGTTTGTAACCCCGGAGCGTGTCATTGCCTGTGCAGACGGTGATTTTAGCTGAGCTAAACTGCCCGCCGGTGTAGCTTTTCTTTCAGCTTCACTGTCAAGTATTGATAAATACTCATCAAGTGAAGAAAGCAAATAGTTTTCATTTTCCTTGTTCATTTTCATTTCCCCATTATTGTTGTTTGTTAAATACTTACTTCCGGTTCCGATTAAATCATTGACTTCAAGGTTTGAGGCTGCTGATTTTCTTCTGCTTACGCTGAGCGGTGAATTTTTCAACTTCACAAACCTTCCTTCTTTATAGGATTTATTTCTTGAGATTTTCTTATCATCAGCAAGCGTTCTGCTGGTTTGTTTTAGTGTCATTGGTTTTGAGAAGGTTTTCAACTTGATATCGGAAATTTTATTCATAATCATGCTGTCTTCAGACTTAACCTCGTTTGAAACCTCTTCTGGCTCATTAACAGACGGAGTTTGACTGAGCGCGTGTTCCATTTGAGAAATCTTTGCCTGCATTTTCTCACTGAATTTTTCTTTGAAATTATCCTGTACAGGAGTAGTTGATTTTTGTTCAACCGGTTTTTGAGGCTCTACAATTGCCTTTTTCACACCTGAAATGTCAGTGACATAAGACATATCCATAGGTTCTTTTTTAATTTTGCGTTTTTCTTCTTTTTCTGTGTAGAGTTTGTATTTTTCCTGCCAATTTAATTCGTCATTATTAACAATGTCATAATACTCGCGTCTGCGGCGTTTTGCCTGATTTTGCGAAGATATTTTGAAGAATGACTGTAATCTTGTTTGGTCTTTATCAGAAGCATGAGCCATTGCGTCAAATATCAAATACAAAATTCCAAGTGTTGCAACAGAACCGCCCGCAATCAAAATCCACAACGGGAATTTTTGTTTGTTATCGCTTTCACTTCCCGGAGTTTCAATAGCTGTAGGCTCATTAGCCGCAACTTGTAAAGGTTGTTCCGGCTGAGTTTCTATGTTAAACATAGGGTCAACAACAGGTGCCGGAGCTTTTGTCTGTTGTTCTGTGACAACCTTATGCGAAACTCTTGGTTCTAAGTCAATCATCCTTTTGCCGTTTTCATCAAACTTCATTTTCGGCACATAACCGTCAGTTGTATGGATAGACGCTTGCGGTTTAGGTTGTGCAGTTTGTTTTGGCTGAGGTTGAGGTTTTGGTTTATCCTGTTGAACTTTAGGTTTAGGAACATCAACAACTGCTAATTTCGGGTTTGAAACAACAGGTTTTTGTGTAGTTGTTTTTGGCGCTGCTGCTGGGGTTGGTTTTGCGGTTGTTTCTGCTTT
>MOYD01000049.1 GCA_001899395.1 Candidatus Gastranaerophilales bacterium Zag_111
CCCGTACCCATCCCGAACACGGTCGTAAAGACTCATAGTGGTGAAAATACTTGGAGGGCGACTTCCTGGGAAGATAACTAGTTGCCAGCACCTAATTTAAAGAGGAAATTGATAAAAGTCAATTTCCTCTTTTTTTGGAATGGGAAGACCTCTTGCGGAAATAAACGTTAGTATTCTTTGAAAACCTCTTGTAAAAAAAGTTTGTGTGTACCATAATATTGGTGTACAAAGGATATGACATGTCTGAAACTTTAGTTTATTCACTTGATGGAAAGATTTATATAAACCTTACAAATAGATGTACGAATTCCTGTATTTTTTGTTTGCGCAATGATAAGGATGATGTTTGCGGGCAAGATATGTGGCTGGATAATGAGAATTTTACAGCAGAAGATGTCATCAGCCAGTTGAAAAATTTTGAGATGTCAAGTGAAATTACATTCTGCGGCTACGGAGAGCCGTTATTAAAATTAGATATATTAAAGGAAGTTGCAAGATATATTAAGACAAATTATCCCGGTATAAAAATTAGAATTAATACAAATGGGCATGCTAATTATGTTTACAAGAGAAATATCGTACCGGAACTTGTTGGGCTTGTTGATATGATATCAGTAAGTTTGAATGGCATGTCTGAAGCTGAATACAACGAATTTTCACAGCCTAAATTTGATGGAGCGTACGATGAAGTGAAAAAGTTTATCAAATGCTGCTCCGAGGCGGGTATAAAAACGGTTGCAAGTATTGTAGACGGCTACAAAGGTCGAAGGCTTGATGTTCAGAAATGTGAACAAATAGCAAATGAACTTGGCGCAACTCTTAGAGTGCGCGAGTGGATACAAAACGGATATTCTTAGTAATTAACTATATAACTCAAACAAAAGAAAGGACAAAAAATGAGTAATTTAGACAAAATTATGAAACCAAAAGCCATTGCGGTTATTGGTGCTTCTACAAAAGAACACACAATCGGTTCAGATATTATGAAACGGTTGCAGGAATACAATTTTAACGGGAAGATTTATCCGGTAAACCCGAAAGGTGGAATTATTGAAGGTTTACAGGCATATACATCTGTTAATGAAATCCCTGGCGAAGTTGATTTAGCAATTATTGTTGTTAATGCTAAGTTTGTTTTGGATACAATCGACCAATGTCACCAAAAAGGTATTAAGGGTTTATGTATAATTACAGCGGGCTTCAAAGAAACCGGAAAAGAGGGTGCAGAAGCTGAAAAACAACTTCTTGCAAAAGTTAGAGAATACGGTATGAGATGTGTTGGACCTAACTGCTTAGGCGTTGTAAACACTAACCCTGAAATCAGGATGGACGGATGTTTTGCTGAAAGCTTACCGGAGCGCGGACATATTGGTTTTGTATCTCAATCAGGTGCTTTAGGCGGCGGCATTTTGAATATTTTAAAAGACTTAAACCTTGGTTTTGCACAGTTTATTTCTATCGGTAACCAGGCTGATGTTAATGCTGAAACTGCTTTAGAATATTGGGAAAACGAAGACGATGTTGAACAAATTCTTTTATATATGGAATCAATTCAAAATCCGGCTAACTTTAGAAAATTAGCTTCAAGAATTTCTAAAAAGAAACCTGTATTGGCATTGAAGGCAGGTCGTTCAGCAGCAGGTGCATCTGCTGCATCTTCTCACACCGGTTCTTTGGCAGGTGCTGATAAGGCTGCAAATGCTTTGTTGGGTCAATCCGGTGTAATTAGAGAATACTCTTTGAAAAATTTATTCTCTACTGCAAAAGTTTTTGCTAACTGCCCTATTCCAAAGGGTGACAGAGTTGCAATCATTACAAACTCAGGCGGTCCCGGTATTATGGCAACTGATGCGGTTTGTGAATACGGTATGCAAATGGCAAAAATTACAGATGAAACTAAAGAAAAATTAAGAAGTTTCTTACCTTCAGCAGCATCTGTTAAAAACCCGATTGATATGATTGCTTCAGCTCCAATCGAACACTATAAGCAAACATTAGAAACAGTTATTGCAGACCCTAATGTTGATATGATTATTACAATCTATCTTCCGTTCTTGGGCTTAAAGGATATTGATGTTGCGGAAGCTTTAATGGAAATTAAGGCTAAAAATCCTCAAAAACCTGTAATTGGCGTATTTATGACAAAGAGCGAATTCTTTACAAAACTTTCTAATATGGAAGTTAATATGCCATTTTTCATGTACGCTGAAGAAGCTGCTGACGGCTTAAACAGACTTAATCAACAGAGATTGTGGATGGAAAGACCAGAAGGCAAAATCCCTGTATACGATGTAGACAGAGAAAAAGCAAAACAGATAATAAGACAATCAATTTCAGAAGGTCGTGCACAGCTAACAACACGTGAATCTATTGATGTCCTTGATGCTTACGGTATTAGAGTTTGTAAATCAGGCTTTGCAACAACAGAAGAAGAGGTTGTAGAGGTTGGTAATTCAATTGGTTACCCTGTTGTTATGAAAATGACATCAAAAACAACTTCACACAAGACAGATGTTGGCGGTGTTAGAGTAAACATCCAATCAGAACAACAGTTAAGAGCTGAATATCAAGACTTGATTTCTAAATTAACAGAAAAAGGCTTGATAGACGGTTTGGAAGGCGTAATTATCCAAGAAATGGTTAAAGGCAACCGTGAAATGGTTTGCGGTATTGCAACTGACCCTCAATACGGTCCGATGATGATGTTCGGTTTGGGCGGTGTGTTTATTGAAGTTATGAAAGACGTAACTTTCAGAATTGCACCTTTGACAGACGTTGACGCATCTGAAATGATTAAATCCGTAAAAGCATACAAATTGCTTGAAGGTGCAAGAGGCACAACTCCTGCACAAATGGATCAAATTCAGGAAACTCTGTTGAGATTATCACAGTTAGTTCATGATTTCAGCTTTATTGATGAACTTGATATTAACCCGTTGTTAATCTCTGAAAAAACAGGGGAAGGCATTGCAGTAGACGGACGTATCAAGGTAAGACTTGAAGAAGCAAAACAGGCAATTGCTTGTGAATGCGGTTCTTGCTCTTGCTGCGGATAATAAAATCTATTTGGAAAATGAGGCGCCGAAACATTCTGTTTCGGCGCCTTTTTCTACGACTTGATTATCAAACGTATTTAAACTAGAATAAGAATGCTAAAAGAAAAAGAAAGAGGCGAGAATGCTTGATATTAAACTTATTAGAGAAAACCCGGAGAAAATTAACGAACTGTTAAAAAGAAGAAATCCTGAACTTTCAATAGATGAAGTACTTGTAATAGATGAAGACCGAAGGAAAATTCAGACACAGGCTGATGAGTTGCGTTCAAAACGGAAATCAGAATCTCAAAAAATCGGCTTAATGAAGAAAAACGGAGAAAACACTGACGCAATACAAGAGGAAGTCAGAGTTTTGGGCGATGAGATTAAGGAATTGGAAGAAAAGCAAAACGAGCTTGATAATAAACAAAAAGACATTCTTTTGCATATACCGAACATTCCTGATGAAACCACACCGATTGGCTTGTCAGAAGACGATAATGTGGAAGTTTATAAATGGGGCGAGCCGCGTAAATTTGATTTTGAGGCGAAAGCTCATTGGGATATATGTGAAGAAAAAAATCTTGTTGACTTTGAACGCGGTGTAAAACTTTCACAGTCAAGATTTACGCTTTATCGCGGCAAGGGTGCAAAATTAGAGCGTGCGATAATTAACTTTTTCCTTGACTATCACACCTTAGAACAGGGTTATGAAGAAATTTTGCCGCCGTTTATGGCAAATGCAGCTACAATGACAGGTACCGGTCAATTGCCGAAATTTGCAGAAGATATGTATAAATGCGTGGATGAAGACCTTTACTTAATCCCAACAGCAGAAGTTCCGGTCACAAATATTTATGCAGGTGAAATTCTTACAGAAGATGACTTGCCAAAATATATGACTGCTTACACTCCATGTTTCCGTCGTGAAGCGGGTTCTGCCGGGAAAGACACAAGGGGACTAATCAGAGTTCACCAATTCAATAAAGTTGAACTTGTAAAACTTTGCACTCCTGAAACCAGCAAAGACGAGCACGAAAAATTGACGCAAGACGCTGAAAAAATGCTCCAACTACTTGAACTTCCATACAGGAGAGAAGCTCTTTCAACAGGTGATATAGGATTTTCAGCAAACAAATGTTGGGATTTGGAAGTCTGGATGCCGTCTTACGGTACATATAAAGAAATCTCCAGTTGTTCAAATTATGGTGATTATCAGGCAAGACGCGCAAATATTCGCTATAAAGAAAAATCAACAGGTAAAACAAGGTTTGTTCATACTATTAACGGTTCAGGTCTTGCTGTTGGAAGAACATTTGCGGCGATTTTGGAGAATTTCCAGCAGGCAGACGGGACAATTATTATTCCGGAAGTTCTTAGAAAATATACGGGATTTGACAGAATATAAAAAGAAAAAGGTTGAGCGATTTTGCTCAACCTTTTTACATCTTACCTTTGTAATTTCCTTTTTCCAATTTTCCTAATTTTTTTGTGGTATCAACCAGACTGTCCATACCATCTAATATCCCTTTTACAAGACTTGCAAATTTTGGATTGGAGGAATATTTTCTAAGCTCGATTTCAAGCTTTTCTTTTGGAAGTGATGTTCCCATTGTAAAACCTTTGGTGTAATCTTCCATATTATTTGTTATTTTAACTTTTACGCGTTGTCCGCCGGTAAAAGTCACGGGGGTAATTCTTAATTGCATTTTTAACCTTTAATTACGCCTTTTTCAAGATGTCATCTACTTTTACTTCTTTGACTTTGTCAACTTCAGCTTGCATTTTGTCAGCTTTTTTGCAGCATTTTATAATAAAGCCCATCACGCTTTGGAAACGTCCTTGTGAAGCGTCTTTATTTTCTACAAAACGATTATTTGAGACAAGTCTTGCAAGAAGTGATTTTTTGCCTTTACCAAGAAAATTAATATCTACGATATCAGTCATCCCTGAAATTTGATTTTCGTTATATTTAATATCAAGTATTTCGTTAAAAGTTTTCCACTCCTCAGGTTTTAATACAGCCTTTAAAATATCCGGCACATCTCCATGTAAGTTTATACGCCCAAATGACGGAGCTGCTTTTGTAGATGTTACGTTGTAATTTGTTTGCATACAAATTTCCCTTTCAATTGGTTACTTGTATTATTAAGTCTGAACAAAAAACTTTTTGCTAGTATTTATTAAAATTTTATACGTGTTATAATAAAAAGAGAATAGTATTTAAAGGGATATAGTATGTACGAGTTTCCATTTGAGCTTGATGACTTTCAAAAACAAGCATGCGAGATTATAAATAGCGGAGAAAGCGTTGTTGTTTGTGCACCGACAGGTGCCGGAAAGACTGTCATAGCACAACATGCAATTCATAGAGCGCTGGAGCTGGGCTGCAGGATATTTTATACAACCCCGTTAAAAGCACTTTCTAACCAAAAGTTCTATGATTTTGGCGAAAAATACGGCTATGACAAGGTTGGACTATTGACCGGCGATACCTCAATCAATCGTAGCGCACAAATTGTCATAATGACAACCGAAGTTTTTAGAAATATGCTTTACGGCACAAATTTTGGTGCTGTAGCAGATAATTTAAAAGATGTTAAATATGTTGTTTTGGATGAAGTTCACTATATGAACGACGAGCAGCGCGGGACTGTTTGGGAAGAAAGTATAATATATTGCCCGACAAATATTCAAATTATTGCGCTGTCTGCAACTGTCGCAAACTGTGATGAGTTGACTAATTGGATAAATACTGTCCACTCAAAAACAAGACTTGTTAATACTGATTTTCGTCCGGTTCCTTTGCGGTTTTACTATTTTGACAGTTCACAGCCGTTTAAATTGCTTCCTCTTTTAACTCCAAGCGGTCAACTAAACTCCAAGATTAAACCTGAAAAACCTCAATGGGCAAAAGGGCGGGATAAGCGCAAAAAATCTTATGTTAAACAAGTTATCCAAAATCTTGCGGATAATGATATGCTGCCGGCGATTTATTTTACTTTTTCAAGAAAAAAATGTGATGAACAAATGGAAAAATGCGCCGGACTTGGGCTTAATACAAGAGATGAACAGGAAAAGATTAAGGCTTTTATTGATGAATTTATTGCGGATAACCCGCATTTATACGGGAATAAACACACTGAATACTTAATACAGGGAGTTGCCTCTCACCATGCCGGATTATTGCCTGCTTGGAAAAATTTAGTAGAAAAATTATTTCAGCAAGGGCTTATTAAGGTAGTGTTTGCAACAGAAACTCTTGCAGCCGGAATAAACATGCCGGCGCGCTCAACTGTTATCAGCTCAACCAGCAAAAGAACAGACACAGGGCACAGAATGCTTACGGCAAATGAATTCTTGCAGATGTCCGGTCGAGCAGGGCGCCGCGGTATGGATGAAGTTGGTTATGTTACAATTGTCGGAACATCTTTCCAATCTCCGGATGAGGTTGCAGAACTTGTGTTAAGTAATTCTAACCCGCTAGAAAGCCGTTTTTCTCCAAGTTATTCAATGGTTCTTAATTTACTTCAAAGATTTAGCCTTGATGAGTCAAAAGAACTTATTTTGAAAAGTTTTGGCTACTATTCATCAGATTACAGACTAAAACCAATCTTAAACCAACTGGAAGCATATGATAAAGAAATCGCTGAACGAGAATTCATTTGTCCGGATGGTTTAACAGACGAACAACTTGAAAAATATGACAAAGTACGCTTTTTATACGTGCAAAACAGAATTACTTACAAAAAAATTCTCAAACAGGAAAAATCTAAAAAACGACCGCTTTCACCTGATGTTGTTGAGTTTGGCAAGCGTAATAAGGAAGAACTTGCAAATATGCAAAGTTTTGCTTGTCATCAGTGCAATCGTTATAAAAAACACTCAAAAAATGTCGAAGTAATAAAACGGATTTTAAGTAAAAAACGCAAACTCGAAAAAGAAATTGAGAAACAAAAAGATATTTACTGGAATAAATTTCTGTCACATCGCGCGCTACTTGAAGAATACGGATATCTTCAAAACGATTACCCGACAGACAGAGGCAAAACAACTTCTCAATTAAGATCAGAAAACGAACTTTATTTGGCGGAAATAATTTTTTCAGGACTTTTGGAAAATCTTACACCGTCACAGCTTGCGGGTGTGATTTGCGCATTAACTACAGAAGATTTAAGGATTGAAATTCCATATATTCCGTTTTCAGAGCAAGTTAGAAAAACTCTTAATCAAATAAGAAATATTAAACGCAAACTGGAAAAAGCTCAGTCAAGATACGATATTGAGACCCCGCTTTATATCAATCCTTATTTTAGCTCTCTGATTGAACTTTGGGTTGAAGGCGCAGAATGGGAAACAATATCTGAACAGATTGAAATCGGTGAAGGCGATATTGTAAGAGCCTTTAAACGAGTTGTCGATGTGCTAAGACAATTAACAACGGTTGATAATATTCCGGATACACTTGTTTTCACAGCGCGCGAAGCAATTGACAAAATCCAGCGCGCTCCGGTTGATATAGATTAAATTATCGGCAAAATAAAACTCCCGGAAATTCTTCCGGGAGTTTCGAGTTTATATTTTCCATTAACCTTGTCCTGTGTAGTTTGGAGCCAAGTTCTTGGCGTCTGCCTGTTCCATTTTCTTGCAAGCATCGTAATCTGCCTGAGCTGCCTGAACTTGTGTTTCCAGTGAATCTTTTTCTGTTTGTAATGAATCCTCTTCCATTTTTAATGGTTCTAATAATGTATCGTTTAAGTTTTCAAAGTATTCTTCAATACGGTTCTTTTCTTGAGCTATTCTCATTTCCATATTAGCTTTTGTGCTCTGAACTAATGTTTGGTATTGAGAATATTGGACTTTTTCATCATCACTCAGTGTAGAATTGTTAGAGTTTATTAAATCTCCAACTCCGGTAAGTTGT
>MOYD01000050.1 GCA_001899395.1 Candidatus Gastranaerophilales bacterium Zag_111
ATAAGTTTTCGTCCTGTAAATATGGCTGTGTTTGCTGCAATAATCCCCGGCAAAGATGCTCCGATTGCATAGAATTCGCAAAGTTCCTCTGATGTAATCCATTTTTTTTTATCGACAAGCTCGCTTGTCAAAAGCGGTAAAATAACATACCCCCCGCCAAGTAAAAGTGTTCCTACTTTGAAAAATGTTTTAAATATTGAATACAAGGACTTTTCCATAACTAAGATATATCACAAATTTTTCCCTTGGTAAACTCTAAAAATATTACAAAACTTTAAGTTTTTTTCTAATCACGCAATTTTTTACTAAAAAAATACTTTATATAAGTAAGGTTAAGGTTAGGTTATTTTTTTGAAAGGGGTTAAGTTATGGTCTCCGGTGTAGCATTAAATACAAGTATGGCAGCAATGCCTAATTATAATGCAGGATTAAGCAATAATAATAATTCAAATGCTTTGTTAAATTTTGGCAATAATGGTTTAATGACCGGCTATGAAGATGATATTATGATGTCAAATATGGATTTTGCACAAATTGCTGCAAACCCGCAAGCAGCACTTATGCAAACACCAACAGTTGGTACAACACCTTCAATGACGGGTGGTCAAACTCAACAAACCGGACAGCCTGATGAAGGTGAACTTGCCGGATATCTACAGCAGCGCGACAGAAATACCGCTGTAACCGAAAGCGGAAATCGTTATGTGAAAACTAATGCCGGTAAGACATTCGGTGCGGTTTTAGGTTTCCTTTCTCCTGTAGTCGGAAAAGTTGTAAGTTTAATTAAAGGTGCTAAATTTAAAGACCTGTTTAAATTTAAACAACTGGCGATTGCTTGTCCGGCTTTGGCGGTTGCAGGTTTAGGACTTGGAGCTTTGATTGACGGGTTCTGCAACTCTAAAAAAGCTCAAAAAGCGGACGAGCTTGCAGCACAAACTCAAACTCAGGCTCAAACCGTTCAGCAGCAAATGAATACATTAACTTAACAATGTTAAATTCCTTCCGGGTATATTTAATTTTTCTGATATAATTAAAGCATCAGGAAGGAATTTTCTTATGCTTTATTATACTGATTTACATATCCATTCAAAGTATTCCAGGGCAACAAGTAAAAGCTGTAATTTGGAAGAACTGGCCATATGGGCAAAGAAAAAAGGATTAAGTTTAATTTCGACGGGCGATTTTACCCATCCTGCCTGGTTTGCGGAGATTAATGAAAAACTTATACCGGCTGATAACGGGACTTTCAGATTAAAGCCTGAAATTGAAAAAGAAATCTTTCAAGGTGCTGAGCCGGTAAGATTTATTCTTTCTGTTGAAATCTCAACTATTTACAAAAAATGGGACAAAACGCGAAAAGTTCATCACGTTGTTTTTGCACCAAACCTTGAAACAGCTCAGAATTTCCGTCAAAAACTTGACGCAATCGGAAATATTAAATCAGACGGCAGACCGATTTTGGGCCTGGATTCCCGTGACTTGTTAGAAACGGTTTTGGAATCAGGTGAGGACGCTTATATAATCCCGGCGCATATTTGGACGCCTTGGTTTTCTGTTTTAGGGTCAAAATCGGGGTTTGATTCAATAGAAGATTGTTATGGCGATTTGTCAGAACATATTTTTGCGGTTGAAACAGGTTTGTCATCAGACCCTGAGATGAACTGGCATGTGTCAAAACTTGATAAATTCCGACTTGTTTCAAATTCAGATGCGCATTCGCCGTCAAAACTTGCAAGAGAAGCAACCGTATTTAATAAAGTTCCTGATTATTATTCAATTATGCACGCGCTAAAAACCGGTGACGGCTACGAAGGCACAGTGGAATTTTTCCCTGAAGAAGGTAAATATCACGAAGACGGGCACCGTAAATGTAATATTTGTCTTACCCCAAAAGAAACAAAAGAACTTAACGGAATTTGTCCTGTTTGCGGAAAACCTTTGACTATCGGGGTTTCGTATAGGGTAAATGAATTGTCTGACAGAGATAGTATCATAACCCCGCCTGCAACGGCAGGTAATGTTTACAGTCTGGTGCCGCTGCAAGAGATTTTGTCTGAAATTTTGCAGGTTGGTACATCAAGCAAGTCTGTAACGCTTGAATACGAAAGACTTTTGAATAAATTTGGCTCTGAATTGTCGATTTTGCAAGACATTCCGACAGATGAGATTGCAAAATCATCAACACTTTTAGGTGAAGGGATTTCACGTCTCAGAAAAGGTCAGGTCATAAAACAGGCGGGATACGACGGCGAATACGGCGTGATAAGGTTGTTTGAGCCGGACGAATTAGTAAAAAAAAATTATATAAATTTAAAACTTAATATTGATATCACAAAACCCGCTCAACCTACGCCGGAACAGGTTTCAAAGCCTGAATTCACAACGCCGAAAGTTGAGATTGAACCAGCTAAGCCGGCGGAAAAACATTCAAATGGACTTGATGAATACCAGCTAGAAGCTGTCAATGCTGTAGATAATCAGCTTTTAATAACCGCCGGACCCGGTTCCGGTAAGACAACAGTTTTAACACGCCGAATAGCACATCTTATTGAAGAAAAAAATATTCCGGCACAGAATTTTCTTGCAATAACTTTTACCCGCCGTGCGGCAAATGAAATGCAGCAAAGACTTGATAAACTTCTTGGCGCAAAATCTCAAGGCATAAATATTCACACATTCCATTCGTTATGTTTTTCTATTTTGAAAGAAAACTATGAAGCAGCAGGCATAGATAAAGATTTCACGGTTATGAGCGAGCAGGAAAAAGAATTGTGCAAAGACCCGCAGATATTGGCAAACGCGTTGAATTTTGATGATTTAATATTGCTTTGCGTAAAACTTTTAAACGAACACCCGCACGTCCTAAACTCATACCGGACGCGTTTTGAATACGTTTCCGTTGATGAATATCAGGATATTGACCAAAGCCAGTATGAATTAATCCACCTTTTGGTGCCTGAGGACGGGAATATTTTTGTCATAGGTGACCCAAACCAGGCAATCTACGGATTTCGCGGCGGCGACGCAAAGTATTTTAATAATTTCACACAAGATTATAAAAACACAAAAATTATTAACCTAAAAAACAATTACCGCTCGACAAACAGTATTGTAGACGCTTCAAACCAGATGATTAATTGTTTTAATATTAAATCAGTACTGGATAATGTGCATGAAAAAATTACTA
>MOYD01000051.1 GCA_001899395.1 Candidatus Gastranaerophilales bacterium Zag_111
CCCTTGTGCTCACGCGGGGTCAACAAATAATACCCGGGTTCAATATGAACTGTCTTAAAAAATAAAGGTGCGGTAAGTCTAAAAAGCGGATACGGAGACCAAGTTGAATTCATTGTGTCCTGATATTCCCCGGGGTCAATATTGTGAACATATTTAAACTCAGGAACCGGCATATCGCGATACATTTTTTCAATATCAATTTCTTCGTCTGTGTATTCATCATCGGCAATCTCTTGCGCATCAACGTCTTCAGGATAAGATGCCGCGTTTTCTTCTTCACAAAATGCAGCCATATTGACAGAAAACATAGCAAACAGTATTAAAAATAAACACGTAAGAAGATTTTTCATATTCCAATTTTAATTGTTTTACTCAAAAAATCAATCGTTCTTATAATTGAAAAGTTAAATAAATTTAATAATTCATATTTAAAAAATTCTCCGCATGATATCATGTATTTATCATGACAGATACACAGCAGCAATATGTACCGCTCCACCTGCACACTGAATATTCACTGCTTGACGGGGCGATTAGAATAAAAGATTTATGCAAATTTTGTAAAGAAAACAACATGCCGGCAGTTGCAGTTACTGACCACGGAGTAATGTATGGGGATATGGAACTGTATGAAACCGCACGGGAAGCCGGAATTAAACCGATTTTGGGCTGTGAATTTTACGTTCATAACGGCGATATTGAAGAACGTGACAAAAATAACAACCCGTGTTATCACCTGGTTTTGCTTGCCAAAAACAAAACAGGATACGCAAATTTAATCAAGCTGGTTTCAGTTGCATGGTGCAAAGGACGATATGTTCACCCGCGTATAAATTGGGAACTTTTAGAAAAACACCACGAAGGCTTAATTTGCTGCTCAGCTTGTCTTGGCGGCGAGGTTTTACAAAATCTTTTAAAGGGCAGATACGAAGAAGCAAAAGCCATTGCGCAAAAATACAAAGATTTGTTTGGCGAAGATTATTACATCGAACTTCAAGACCATGGACTGGAAGAGCAAAAGCGTACCAATCCTGACCTAATAAAGATAGCAAAAGAACTTGACCTAAAAATGGTTATCACAAACGACTCGCATTATTTGCGGCTTGAAGATGCTGATATGCACGACACGCTTTTATGTATGCAAACTAACAGCGACAAAGATGACCCAAATAGGTTCCATTTTCCGAACAACGAATTCTACGTTAAAACTCCGTCACAGCTTAGGGATTCGTTCAAATGGATGGATGCTGAAATGTTTGATGAGTGTATTAAAAATACAGTCGAAGTAGCAGAAAAATGCCACTTAATGCTTGAACTTGGCAAAAGCCCGTTACCGGATTACAAAGTTCCGTCAGGGTACACGGTTGATACGTATTTGGAATATCTGGTTCATCTTGGGTTAAAAAAACGTTACGGCGAAGTTTCAGAAGACCTAAAGAAAAGAACTCAGTACGAACTTGGTGTAATTGAGCAAATGGGGTTTGCAGCTTACTTTTTGATTACATGGGATTTTATAAACTATGCCAAAACCCACGGGATTCCGGTTGGTCCGGGAAGAGGTTCCGCTGCCGGTTCAGTCGTAGCTTATGCACTTGAAATAACAGACCTTGACCCGATTAAGCACAAACTCTTGTTTGAAAGATTTTTGAACCCTGAACGTTTCACCATGCCTGATATTGATATCGACTTTTGTATTGAACGCCGCGGGGAAGTTATTGATTATGTTACCCAAAAGTATGGTGAAGACAAAGTCTGCCAGATTATCACCTTTGGTACTTATGCGGCAAAAGCTGCATTCAAAGGGGTTGCAAGGATTTTAAAAGTTCCGTTTTCTGAAGCAAACAAGCTTGCAGGTTTGATTGAACCTGCAATCGAGCTTGCAATGAGCATAAATGACAAGGCAAAAACCCTTGGGCAAGCTATGGAATACGACGGGTCTGAGTTAAAAGCCTTATACGATAAAGACGAACAGATTATGATTGACCCGACAGAAGGCAAAACGGTCGGGATGAAAAAACTTATCGACCTTGCAATCGGGATTGAAGGGATTAAAAACAACACAGGCACTCACGCGGCAGGCGTGATAATTTCGCGTTGTCCACTGGATGAAATACTTCCGGTTCAACCTTCAAAAGATGGTATTATTCAAACAGGTTATCCGCCGCATGATGTTACAGAAGTTCTAAGTCTTTTAAAAATGGACTTTTTAGGGCTACGAAACCTTACAACTATCTACAAAACAGTTGATATGATTAAAAAACGCCAGGGGATTGAGCTTCAAATTAACGATATTCCTCTTGATGATAAACCAACTTATGAAATGTTGATGACCGGTGAAACAGACGGTGTATTCCAGCTAGAATCTCAGGGGATGAAAAACCTTGTCAAACGTTTAAAACCGGACGTTTTTGAAGATTTAGGCGCTTTGGTTGCACTGTTTAGACCGGGTCCATTAGATTCAGGGATGGTTGATGACTTTGTTGAGCGTAAACATGGGCGCCAGGCAATTTCTTATGCTCATCCGCTATTAGAACCGGTCTTGAAAGACACTTACGGCACAATTGTTTATCAGGAACAGATTATGCAGGTTTTCCAGGTGCTTGCTGACTATACTCTTGGTCAAGCGGATATGGTTCGCCGTATGATGGGTAAGAAAAAAGTCGATGAAATGGAAAAGCAGAAAGGCAAGTTCATTGAACGCTCCGCTGCACACGGAATGACCTCAAAAGATGCAGAAGCCCTGTTTAACCAGATTTTAAGTTTCGCGTCATACTGTTTCAACCGGTCGCACTCAGCAGCTTACGCTTTTGTTGCATATCAGACTGCTTATTTAAAATGTCATTATCCGGTTGAGTATCTTTCTGCACTATTATCAAGCGTTGCGGGTGATGCTGAAAAAACACAATTATACATAGAAGAAGCACTTAAAAAAGGAATAAAAGTTCTGCCGCCGGATATTAACCACTCTTATTCAACATTCACACCGGACGGTGACAATATCAGATTTGGACTTGCGTCAATCAAGCAAGTTGGCGAAGGTGTTATTGAAGAAATTATAAAAGAACGCGACGCCAATGGAGATTTTAAATCAATATATGATTATATTAAGCGCGTGGATTCAAAATGTACAAACAAAAGAACTCTTGAAGGTTTAATCAAAGCCGGCGCGTTTTCAACCATTGAAAAAAGCCGCAAACAACTTATGGAAAACCTTGAATATATCACGGCAACCGCCTCAAAAGAGGCAAAGGCAAAAGAATCCGGACAGGGAAGTTTATTTGACATGCTTGGCGACACCGCAGCAATTGACAATGCGAAATTTACCCTTGCCGGCTCTGATGAAGAATATGACGCAAGACAAATTCAATTGTTTGAAAAAGAATTTTTAGGGTTCTACGTCACAAGTCATCCGCTGTCAACAATCAGAGATAAATTACCGTTTTTGATGACCCACAAAATCTCTGAAATTCCTAACGTAGCAAACGAAAAAGTTGTAACAATTTGCGGGCTTGTTACCGGAACAAAACAAATTCCAACAAAAAATGACCCAACAAAATTTGTTAGGTTTGTGACAATTGAAGATTTATCAGGCAAAATAGACACGCTTGCGTTTAATTCAAAAATCATGGCATATAATGACTTTTTGCAAAACGAGCAGAGAATTATTGTATCAGGAAAAGTTAGCCGCCGCGGTGATGACGACCCGCCAATAATCCTTATTGATACAGTCAAACCGGTCGATAACTCAAATATTTTCACAATCGAATTCAAAGACAAAATGAAATTTGAAGAACTTGTTTTGTTAAAAGAAGTGCTCTGTCAATATTCAGGCTCTGACCCTGTTATGTTAAAATTACCGGATTTAACAGGACCGATAAAGATTTTAGCATCATCTATCTTTTGGGTTAATGCTTCAAACGACCTAACCGGCGCGCTCCGAAAGGGTTTTGGAGAACGAGTTGCAGTTAGTATTAAGTCTATGGACACAGACCTTAAAGAAACGAACTAAAATATTATGACTATTGAAGATAATATATTCAAAAGATTTACTCCTGATTTTGAAAAACTGAAAGAATATGGATTTTCAAAAAATGGTGATAACTACATTTTTGAAAAAACTTTTTTAAATGATGAATTTAAGGTTATGATTAAGATTTCAAATGAGGGTAAAATTTTAGGCACTGTTTATGATTTAGAAAATGATGATGAATACCTGCCTTTAAGAGTTGAAAGTCATCAGGGTTCTTTTGCCGGTGAAGTAAGAACCGCTTATGGAGAAATTTTAACCAACATTAGAAATAAATGCTTCACAGAAAATCTTTTTATTTATCCTCAAAGTAACAGAATTGCACACCTTATTAAAGAAAAATACGGTGACAGCCCTATTTTCTTGTGGGAAAAATATCCTGATTACGGAGTATTTAAAAACCCTGATAATAATAAGTGGTACGGGGTTATGATGAATATTGACAGAAAAAAACTTGACAGGGAAAAATCAGGTGAAGTTGAAATTCTTAATATTAAACTTGATGAAACTGAAATTCAAAATTTATTAAAAGAAAACGGATTTTATCCGGCTTATCACATGAATAAAAAGAGCTGGATAACGATTGTTCTTGATGAAACAATTGAAGATAAAAAGATTATGGAATTAATCAAAGAAAGCCATCAATATACGGTAAAGCGACAGAAATAATTTATTATGTCAAAGAAGACACATTTTAATAAAACTTCACAGAAAACGCAATTTTTATATTCACACAACTTTAACACTACAGAAAGTGTTAAAAGGTATGTATATAAAACCAAAATTTGAAGCTATCACAACAATTCCCATGTTTGCAAATTTTTCAGGATTTGTGCTCAAAAACCAGTCTGAAATCAGCACTGAAATGTTTTCAAGAGAATTTACGACAATCCAAAGAAAACTTTTTTCCACAGAAACATGTGATGCTTTTTGTCACGAGGCAGACATGCTTGCAACAAAATTAATCGCCAATGAAAATCATAATTTTGCAGGAATTATTTACAGCGCACTTTGCAAATTAACAGAATATATGCCGGACAAATTAGAAATTATCGCAAAAAAAGGTTATGAATTAGCAAAAGAAAAAGGCGACTACGTTCATATGATGGCAAGGCTTAATAACCTGCGAAAAGTCTACTACAGGAGACCGGATAAAGTTTATGAATATGTTCAGGTTCTTTACAAGCAAGAAAAATGTCTAAAAGAATTAACATACAATTATGAAACCGCCGCAAGCGCTTACTCAACAGTAATAAGAAAACCTGCACCAAGAGAAGATTATGAACAGATGTTAGCCTATGTACAGACAGAAATCGGCAAATTAACCCGCAAAAAACATCCTAATGACGCGTTCAAAAAGCTGTTATCCGCAAGAAAAATTTTTGAAAAATACAATAATCAACAAAGTATCGCATACATTGATTTGCTAATAGGAAAAATTCAAAAAGATACGGTTGTTGGTAATTAAATTTTTGTTATTGAACTTGAATTTTCTTGACAACATTTTAAATCCTAATTGTTTGAATTTTTTGCAACTTAGGTAAAAAATTTTTAACATGTGAAGGTCAATTGGATATTTATGTATTATGATAAAAATAGAATAAGGGAATTATAGTATGCCGGCAGCAGCAAATTCAAAACGAAAAATAGATGAAAATCTTATACCACAAAATATTGAAGCCGAAGAAGCAGTTCTTGGTGCTATATTAGTCAATCCTGAAACACTTGCAAAGGTTTCGGATTCACTTACTGTATCAAGTTTTTACAAACCTGCACACAGATATATTTATGAAGCAATGCTACAGCTTTTCAATAACAACGACAACATTGATATCGTATCAGTTTCAGATGTTTTAAGCTACAGCCAGAAACTTGAAGCTGTCGGCGGACGCGCTTATATTAACGACTTAGTTGAAAACACAATTACAACTTCAAATATTGCCTACTATGCAAAAATTATTCAAGAAAAAGCAGTAAAACGAGCTTTAATCAATGCCGGTTCTGAAATTGTCAGCAAAGGTTACGATTTAGAGCCTAGCGACAGGTCATTAGAACAAGCTGAAAAACTAATTTTTGATATTGGTTCAAGCAAAGCAACTACAGACCTCAAACACGTTAAAGACCTAGTTTTAGACACATGGGATAATATTGAATACCGTTACAATCACAAAGACGAATTATCCGGATTAAGAACTGATTTTAACGAGCTTGATACCATGATGAGCGGTTTGCATAAGTCAGACCTGATAATCCTTGCGGCTCGCCCTGCAATGGGAAAAACCGCATTTGCACTTAATATTGCACAAAATGTTGCAATAAAAGAAAATGTTCCTGTGTGTATATTCTCTCTTGAAATGTCAGCTTCACAGTTAGTACAGAGAATGCTTTGTTCTTATGCGGAAGTCGATGCGCAAAGGCTTAAAACAGGTAACATGCTCCAGCAAGACCTGGAAAAACTTGCCATGGCA
>MOYD01000052.1 GCA_001899395.1 Candidatus Gastranaerophilales bacterium Zag_111
TACAAATTCCGTACCAATAAATCGGAATGTTAAAAATTTCAAACGCAACAGGCTCCGGAGCTGGAATAATCATTACTGTACTATTTCAGCCTCTTGCGGGTTAAGTTTTTTGTTAATGGTTTCAAACAGAGCTTCTAAATCTTTTTTCTCAGGCGCTTCGGGATTGAGTTCAAGGTATTTTTCATAATTTTCTAATGCTGATTGGTAAAGTTCGTGAATAATCTGTTTTTCATTATCGCCAGGCTCATATTTGGCTTCAAAATCCACATCCTCAGCCTTTGGTTTGTACAAAGTTCCGTCAGGCAAAGTTCTTATATACCCCTGTTCAAGCTCAACCGCAAGGTTATTTTGTGCAGTTGCAAGCGAGTAGTATGCGTCAACCATTTCAGGCTTCATTTCAATAACTTTTTTATACTCTTCTACTGCATTAATATAATCTTCTGCTTTTGTATATACAACCGCAAGATTATAATGCGTTTCAAAAACAGACGGATCAAGGTCAATACTTGACTTCAAACGCTCAATTGCTTGAGTGTAGTCACCTTTTTCCATATAAGCCTTTGCTTTATTGTTTAAATCCTGTACTGCAAAATTGTTAATACACGCTGTAGAAATAACCGCTACAAACAAAATACTTACTATAAACAGGACTTTTTTCATTAACTCTTCCCTTCGCATGTTAAGATGATGTTAACGTAATTATAATTTAATAATAAAAATATGGCAAATTTCATTAATTTAAGTTACAATAATGGGGTAAATAAAGGAGAATTATAAATGTCAGATGACAAAGTAGTCAGCCTTGGTGCTAAGAAAAAATCTATAGAAGAAGAAAAAAGCCAGGATGATTCTAATGGTAAAAAAGAGTTAGTTTATTGCAGCTTTTGCGGCAGACCAAACACACAGGTTATAAAAATGGTAAAAGGTCCCGGTGTTAATATTTGTTCAGAATGCGCTATGATTGCGGTTCAGTACTTGATATTGCAAGACAGAATGCCGTCTGCTGAAGCTCAGCACATTTTAGACGCTTTTTGGGGGAAGGCAAGATAGTTAAATGACAGACGCGCAAATTAGACAGTTAAACCCATTTGAGTTGAAATCGACTGTTACAAACCTTCTGGCAGGAATAAATTCTGTTGAAGATTTGAAAGACAGACTTGATGATTTTGAAATGTTAGACGCGCAGCCTGATAAGAAAATCATTTCCAAGGTTTTGTTTAAAGAACTTACGAATGCAAAAATCGAAAAAATCCCTGTTATTTGCTTTATGCTTGAACATTTTTTGCCAAAAGAAGAATTTGTTAATAAACTTTGGGAAACCCTAAAAAATCAAAACCTTCAAACAGAAGTCAAAATAACGATTTTAAACCTTTTAAGAGACTTAGATTCTGATTGGTCATACGAATCATGCCAGGAATACCTTGAAGACGCGGACAGCCTTTTGGATGAAAATACAAAACAACTTCTCAATTCTGCGGTAATAAATCCGGAAATCCAGATTGATTTTATGGATTTTATGGCATCAATCAGGGTTCAGGATAAGATTACGCTTTTAAATTCGTTTAACGAAGACTTTTCATCTGATGCTTTAGCAAATATTTTAATCCCCGTGTTTCTCTCAGAACCGGACAGTCCGGCAGGCAAAGAAGCCCTCAAACTCCTTGGCGGCACAAAATCACAACTTGCGTTACATGTATTAGAACAAATGAGCAAAATTGCACAGGGCGAACTTTTGCAAAACGTGAAAAAAAGCCTTTCAACCTTAAAAATTTCAGGCACGCGCGAAGATAACACCACAGAATTTTATAAAAAAATTCTCTCAAACAGTAAGCCATATAAGTTTTACATGACATACCCTGACGGTCATGGTGACCAGGCACTTATTTTTACAAGGGTTACGGATAACGAAAAAATCCGGTTCGTTTCGATTGTGACAAACTTAGAAACAGGGATAAAAGATTGTTTTGGATTTTTTGAGATTTCAAAATTTGAGTGCAGCAAAATTTTAGAACGATTTTTAAGAGACGAAAAAACAGTTGACCTGCCGCCGGAAGCATTTAAAACAATCCTTTTCAATGCTGAAAAAACAACACTTGACAGGAATAAAAACAACTGGAAACTACCTTATGAGTATGTTTGCTGGAAAAATTTGCTTGTCGATATTGACTATGAAAACAAAACTTTGGAAGAAATTCTGAAAAATACCCTGTCGCCGGTTGAGATTAACACTTCAATCTTTGAAACATTAGACAAAATGAAGATTTCAGCACATTGGTTTTTGGATTATCAATACAGCAGCGAGTTTTCAGATGTGTTAAGCAGTTTAAAAACCTGTTCAGATATGGATAAACTTGTTGATGAAACCGTGAATACCGTCTTTTACTCCGAAGAGCAGACCTGCTGGGACAAAAAACTTCTGGTTTCTGCATATATGAAACTTGCAATAGGCAAAGATGAGGACGCTGCACTAATTTATTCACTGGCACTTAACAAAAATCTGAAAGAAGAATTTTACAAAAATATCCTAAAACGCAGTATCTATGAGTATTTAATGCTTATAAAGTATGATAAAAACATTGAAACATACGGCTTAACACAGGATGATATCGAGGAAAAACTTAACTTTATAGAGACAAGGTGGGTGCAAAATGTATAAAGTTATGGCGCTTGATATCGGAACAAAACGAATTGGAATTGCGTTAAGCGACTATCTTTTAATGCTTGCGTCCGGACATTCATACATTCCGCGCCAGCCGGAGGACAGGGCGCTTGAAATGATTTACAAAATAGCAAAAGAAAACAATGTAAAAAAAATTGTTGCCGGGATTCCTCTAAATATGGACGGCTCAAAAGGCGCTCAGGCAAAGGATTGCGAGGATTTTGCAGCAAAAATTCAGGATTTTGAGGTAATCTTTGAAGATGAACGATTAACCTCTGATACAGCAGAAGAAAATCTTCGAGCAAAAAAAATAGATTTTAAGAAAGATAAAGGACTAGTTGATATTGAGAGTGCTTGTATTATACTGGAACAATACCTGTCACGCAAAAATTAAGGAGAAAATTATGTCAGAAGAAAACGAAAACTTGATTGAGATTACAGATGATGACGGCACGGTTATCAAATGTGAATTGTATGATATAATTGAGTTTGAAGGCAAACAGTATGCACTTCTTGTTGAAGCAGACTCACAAGACGAAGAAGCAGAAGTTGTTTTAATGAGATACACAGAAGAAGGCGATGAAAGTTATTTTGAAACAATTGACGACGATGATGAGTTTGAAAAAGTTTCACAATACATTGAGAACCTTGACACAGAAGCAATAGACGAAGACGAAGAATAAGGAATAACGGTTTTGTTTGAAAAGTTCACGGAAAAAGCGGTCAATGTAATAGTTGAAGCGCAAAATATTGCAATTTACGACCATTCTGATAAGGTTTTGTCAGAACACTTGTTAATGGCGCTTGTAAAAGAGACTAAAGGTTTTGTAGCAAAAATCTTTAAAAACTACGACATCACCTACGAACGACTGGCTCAAGAAATCTACATGACTTTAAATATCGAAGAAGCTGACCTGAATTCTGCAATTCCGTTCAGTGACGATTTCAAACGGATATTAACCCGAACAATGGACTTGATTGAAAAATCGGGCAATCCAACTGTTCACTACGAACATTTGGTTCTTGCGGCAATCACGGACACCCGTTCAAAAATTCCGCAATACCTTGAAAACCTTGGGTTTGACATTGAAAAATCCAAACCGCTGATAGAAAAACTTGTTCAGCGCAAAGTCAAGAAAGATTTTCACCCCGAACTTGATGAAAACAAA
>MOYD01000053.1 GCA_001899395.1 Candidatus Gastranaerophilales bacterium Zag_111
CATCATCATGAACCATAATATACTTATCAACGTGCACGCCAAGTGTGTCTTCGACTGTTTTTATTGTCATTTCAATCCCGCCGATTGCGTGTGCTGCGTTAATCTTTTGTACTCCCATTCCTTTTGGAAGATAAACCTTACTGTCGCGAGGTATTGAAATTGCGTTTATTGTTTTTGTTCGGGGGTCAATGTTTAATAAAATCATTGTGTCTGTTCGGGTTCCTACCCAAAGGTCTGAATCTGCACCGTTTGAATCAACGCCTAAAAGTAAAATATTTTTTCGTTTAGGACCAAAAGGAAATGCGAATTCAGGCTTTTCTTTTGAATTATTGCTTAATGACAATTTTGATAAAAGGTTTGATATATAAGCGTTTTGTCCAATTGTTTTTGAAATAAATTCCTGATTATTTGCAAAAAGTAAAATTGCCAGAATTGCGGTTAGAAAAAGTATTGTCATCACAGTCAACGCTTTTCTAAACGATGATTGGGATTTCCTTCTGTTTGAAGCGTAGTTTTCAAAAGGATTGTCAGCAGTTCCTATTGAATATTGTCTCCTTCGTGGAGCCCTCGTTCCCCCGCTGCGGCGTCTGTTATTCTCTTTCATATTTATCATTTCTCAAATTTTCTTTCCTACGTATATAATATATTATTCTATTATAAAATTTACACATGGGTATACTGTAAATTATTGATTTTTATTTTTTATCTTTATATGTTATACTTATTATGTTGCTAAGCTATGTGTCCGTAGCTCAGTTGAATAGAGCGTGAGTCTCCGAAGCTCAAGGTCAGGGGTTTGATTCCCCTCGGGCACATTTTTTATTCCAAATCTATGCGGCAACCGGCATAAATATAGCTGTCGGTCGTTTATACAAATTTCTTGTAATCCCGTCTGATACGGCACGCCCGTCACCTGTTGTAATTTCTGTGTGCCCATATGTTGAACTGTATCCGCCAACTCCCCTATCATATACCAAAATACAGCCTGGCGGCAAATTTTTTACATTGACGCTGCTTGGTGAAATTTCTATAAAATTTCTGTTCCGGCGCATAATCCTTATCATATCGTAAGCGTGTCCGTATTCATAATTGCCTAATCCGGTGTTTGCGATTGCATTTTTAACATATCTTGCACAACTATTATTAAATCCGACAGCATGTGACAGAGCATAACTTGCAAGCCGCTGTCCGCTTTGCGCATTATAACCAAGTTTTCTCCAGCAAGCGCTGTCATTGATATTTACTGTTACTCCGGAACTTCTCCTTGTGCTCCTGGTGTTAATGACAGGATTGTATAAATTTATGTAATTATAATTGGTTGAGGGTTTGTATAGGCTGCTGTAACTTGTTCCGCTATATAAAAACGGGTTTGTATATGATGTGTAAGTTGGTGTTGAATTATATGTAAATGAAGGATAATATGTGGTATTAGCCGCTGAGTATCCATAAGTTCCAGGTGTTGAAAGCAGACTGCCCAGAAGACTTCCGGTAAGATATCCCATACTAAACGAAGACACAAAAGAATTATAACACCCAAAATACGGTGTCATATGCGGCATACACGTAAGCATCCCAAATGCCGGCATGTGAAAATGCGGCATAGGCGGTGGTGGCGGCGGTGTACAATACCCGCCAAACCCACGTATATTTACGGCTGGTCTAATGTTTGTGTACATTTTTCCTTATATCCCCTATTTATATAAAGGATATATTTTTGTAATAATTGCGTTTTATGAGTTTTTTTGTAACAGGATGTAAAGGTTTGGATTTAATTTTATGCTAAAATTATTGTATGGAAAACCTATACAACGTCTGGTGCAAAATTTCTGACAAAATCCGGTTTTTAATTATCGGTGCTATTAATGCTGCTATTTCTTATATTATTTTTGCTATTGCAGTATGGATTTTGGGTCAAGAGCATTATCAGGTTTGTGTTATTTTACAGTGGTCGATTTCGTCTGTATTTTCTTATTTTAATCAGAAGTTTTTTGTGTTTTGTACAAAGGGTAACTATCTGAAGGAATATCTCAAATGCTGTTCAACTTGGGCGGTAAGTTATTTATTAAATGTGGTAATACTGGAACTTTTAGTCCGTTTTGCAATAAAAAATGTTTATCTGTCACAGTTTATATCAATATTTTTAGTAAGTGTAGTAACATATGTTTTGTTTAAGTATTTTGCTTTTAAAAAGAAAGATTAAGTTCTTTGTTTATGGTATTGTGAATGTATGATTTCGCTTTTGGCAAACCCGATAATTATAGCTGTAGTTTTGCTTTGTATATTGTGTTTATGCAGGGTTAATGTTTTGCTTGCGCTTATTGTTTCAGCGGTTGTTGGCGGACTTTTGGGACATATGAATTTGACACAGGTTATGGATATTTTTATTCACGGAATGGGTGGAAATTCTGAAACTGCACTGAGTTATATTTTATTGGGTGCATTTGCAGCTTCAATGACACACACGGGGCTTGCGCCGGTTTTGGCACAAAAGATTGCTAATGCAATTCAATCTAAAAAGTTTATGCTTATTTTTATTTTGACGGTGATTGCAATACTTTCTCAAAACCTTATTCCAGTACACATTGCTTTTATTCCAATACTGGTGCCGCCGCTGCTTATTATAATGAATAAGCTAAAAATTGACCGTCGTGCAGTTGCTTGTGCTCTGGCGTTCGGATTGAAAGCTCCATATATTGTAATTCCTGCGGGATTTGGACTGATTTTTCAGGGACTTATTGCTGAAAATCTGCTTCAAAATGGAGTTGAGATAGTTAAAAATGATATCTGGAAATATACCTGGATTATCGGGCTTGGAATGTTTATCGGGTATTTAATTGCGATTTTTGTTTCGTACAGAAAACCTCGTGATTATCAGGATTTTGAGGTAAAACAGGTTCAGATTGAAGATTTAAAACTTACCAAAAATCATTATATAACTCTGTTTGCTGCTGTTTTAACTCTTGTTGTGCAATTGTGGACAAATTCTTTGCCCCTAGGTGCGCTTGTTGGGTTGGCTGTGGTGTTTGGCTTAAAAGCAATTGACCATGATAAAATGGATAAACTAATAAATGAAGGTGTAGGGTTGATGGGGTATGTTGCCTTTGTAATGCTTGTTGCAGCAGGTTTTGCAAGCGTGATGAAAACAACCGGCGGAATTGATGTGCTTGTCAATGCAATTACTCCTTATATGATGTCAAGTAAGCTTGCGGCAACGGCGTTAATGCTTTTTGTCGGACTTTTTATTACAATGGGAATTGGAACATCGTTTGGTACAATTCCGATTTTGGCGGTTTTGTATGTGCCGATTTGTTTAAAGTTAGGGTTTAGCATTCCTTCTATCATAATTGTTATTGCTGCTGCAGCGGCGCTTGGTGATGCTGGTTCTCCGGCGTCTGATACAACACTTGGTCCAACAGCAGGACTTGACGCTGACGGTCAGCACAATCACATATGGGATACGTGTGTTCCTACTTTTTTACATTATAATATCCCGATTATTTTGTCTGCAATTTTTGCGGTATTGATTTTTGGATAAAAATGAACACTGTAGTCTCGTTTTTCGTTTAATAATTAGCAGTTGAAAAACTCAGATTTTTCAGTAAAATTAAAGCTGAGGTGTAGGATGAAAAAGATTTTATTAAGCGCGGTAATTGTTATATTATCTGCTAATATTACGGCTAATGCGTCACAAGGTTATGTTTTTAGAGCCGATGAGACTAAACCTGTTTATTCTCAAAGTCTTCAGATTACAAATTTGCCATATGGCGTTTATCTTAAATACTACAATATAAATTCAGAACGAATTGGAGCTGAATTTATAAACCTTTCAAAATCAGAAGAAAGTAATTTTTTGAAAACGCTTTCAAAAGAAGATAAAGAGAATTATAAATATGTCAAAAAAGTTCAAAAACTAATAGCAGAAGGCGATTGGAACAAGGTTTTTACAAAATATCCTAACTTTTTGCCGGCATATTTGCAATATTATGAATTGAATTACCAAAAAGCTAACTACAACGAAGCTTTGCGTATTCTGAATAAAATTAAAAGTCTTGATAGAAAGTCGCAAGTTTTCAATCCGGAGGTTGTGAATAAATCGTTCGGAGTTTTGTATTTTGTTACAGGACAATACACGGCAGCGCTCAATTATTTTAAGCTTTATGAAAATAACGGGGATGATTTTACAACCTCTTCACTTGCAAATTGTTATTATGCACTTGGTAATTATTCAGCGGCAATTGAGTATTGTAAAAAGTTAAATCAGCCTCAATATCAGGATGTTGAGCTGCTTTTTGGCGCGTATTACAAGCTTAAAAATTATAAAGAAGCAAATAAATATGCGCAACAACTTTTAAAAGAGAATTACTCCTTTGAAAATCTTATGCGAGTTCAACAGACCACCACAGATGAGACTACAAGACTTTCATACTGTTATAAAGCACGTTCTGTTGCGCAAAATGACATACAGATTTATGATGTAAACATTGTTATTGCAGAACTTGAGCAGAAAAAACTTGATAAATCAGCTGCAAAATTGGCACAGTTTGTAAAGGTTCCTAAGTGGTCGGAGTTTGAACAGGAAATTCCTGAAAATGTTCCGGAAACTGAGGTTAGCGCAAAACAGGATGAATTTTTTAAAACCGCAAACCAATATCTTACAAAGTACAGCGGTCAGCAGCTTACTAACGCGTTTAACTCATTAAATCAGGATTTTAATAATTACGTTCAAAACAAGAAAAATGAATATTACCAGCAAAAACAACTTGAAATGCAAAAGGCGCTTGTAATCGAGCAGCAGCGCAATAATGCGCTTCAACAACAGATGATTTACGAGCAGCAGGTTAGAAATTATCTTGAACGCCAGCATTTTTACTATATGTCACGACCATATTACCACAGGTATTATCCTTGGTGGTAGTTTAGCAAAAATATTTATTTTCTGATTTAATAAAAACATGAATTTGATAAATCAAACACTTACCCAAAATATGTCAATACTGTCAAACTGGGTTGATTCAACTCCGGCACCGCAGATTATTGATACAGTGACGTATGACCTTTATGAGAGCAATAATCCGTTTAGAAAAAAATTCTCACAAAATGATATAAATAATAAAGCGCTCAGAGTTGCGGCAAACACAACTACAGCAGTTAGTGCAGAGGTCTTTTCGGCTTTTGCTAATCCGTATTATTTAACACATAAAATTACAAATATTCCGGTTGCCTACAAAACGGTTGTTGCTGCCTATAAACGAGATAAACAGGTTTAAATTTAGGCTGCTGTGTCAACTTTTTTCTCAGTTGTCTGCTGTTTTTCAGGTTTCATTATAAAATACAACCCTGTAACAAATGCAAGTCCGCCAAGAATTATTATTGCAACCTTTGCAGGTTTTGATTTTCCGCTTCGTTCTAATATTGTTTCCACTTCGTCTTTGAATTCGCCAAACTTGCCCATAATTCGTTTTAACGGATTATGATTTCTTTGTTCAAGCGGTTTATTTGTTTCAAATATATCTTCAAGATAGCGTTTGTTTGCGGATTTTCCGTGGTTATATTCAGAATTTTCGTGCCAATCAATTTTTTCTTCAATACCTTTTTTGCACATTGCTATGTAAGCCGGTCTGTCTTGGGTATACAAACGAACTTTTTCTTTGAAAATTTCTACCATCTCATCTGATGAGCGTCCAACCCTTGCTCTGTCAATTTCTTCGGCTGAATTTCTCCAGGTCAACCCGAATTTTTCAGGGTTTTCTTCAACCGGACTTTTTGTTATAAAACCGTTTGAAGAATTTGTATAATCAGCAGGTCCGCCGGTATTTGTTGTTGCATAAGGAACTCCTGCTGCCTTACATTCAAGCGGGGTTATGCCACAGATTTCACGACGGGCTGTAAAACTTCCATATGTAGCACAGCCGGCAAGTCGTTTTGAAAACCAGCCGTCAACTATCATTAAGTTATTTTTGAAGATACCGCCTTCAAGTTTTTGAATTTCAGCGTAATCGCTCATCATGTCTATATAATCAGCATCATATTTACTCCAAGGTCCGCCGCCGATTACAAGCTTGTATCTTAATTTGTCTTCCAGAGGAACAGTTGTATCCATTAAGAATTTCTTAAAACCTTTTAATGTAATAGGATAACCCTTTTGTTCAACCGGTCGTCCCCAACTAATATCAAGGATATCACCGTCTTTTATTGGTGAAATATATCCTACAACATTGTGTCCGTCTTTGATTTGTCCTTTGGTAAAGAACAATTCATTTAGTTCTTCCTGACCTTTTTGTCCGGCTTCGTAGACAAGATTGGAGAACCATTTTGCGTTCTTTTCTCTTGCGGCAACAACTTCTTCTATATTTGTTCCGTCATATTTATACGGAGTAAAGCCAGCTCTTGCTTTATAAAGTCCGTTTGTTGTATCGCGACCGAAAAGCGCATCCGGATTATCTAATTCCATTGATGATGGCATGCAGCCGTTTAATACGTCATTTGGCTTCAGTGCAGCAAAGTCATGTGTTAAGAATTTTGCGGCGTCATACATATCAGGACTTCTCATTTCGTTGCCGAATGTGTATGAAACAGTTCCGGCAGTAACGTTACTAGGATTTTCTTTTGCTGCTGATATACCGGTTTTTAACATGTTATAAGAGCCTGCACCGTCTCTATACGGACGTAATGCCGGTTCTAATATAGCCCAGGTGATTTGTTTTTCTCTTGGCGAAAGGGCGTCAGAATTAATTCCGTATTGTTTTGCCTTGGCAAGTATTGGATAATATTGTGAGGCTTTTAATTCGGTTGCATCGGCTTCATCAGCAACAATAGTAAGCATTTTAAACGGGTCATCTGTTACACCTTGATAATTTCTGCCAGGATTATGTTCTACAAGGTGGTATTTAACTCCATTTACAGAAGTATCACCGGCAGCAGACATGCTTGAAACATAGTTTGCATAAGGGTGTGCAATTCTATCGTGTAAGACAACGCTTCCGGGTTTGAAGTAACCAAATTCCTCTGAATCCATTTGCGAGTGAATAATTTTTGCCAGTGCTCTTACCCCGTCTGAGTTTATAATTTCCGCTTCAAACGGTGCATTTCCCCATTTGTCGTATGAGTAAGGTTTTGAGGCTCTTGCAAGTGACGGTGTATAAATGAAGTAATGCGGTTCGCCTTTTATCTTGTTATAAGTCGGATTGTTTGCAGAAACCTTTAAAAGAGCATATGGAATTCTTTGAACTTCGCCAAGAACTTCGTCTGATAGTCTTACAACTTCTCCTTTAACACTTGTTGGTTCAAGTATACAGAATTTAGAAAGCGCATCTAGTCCTGTTCCGTTTGGTTTACTTTGTATAACATAGCTAAGTTCACTAGTTTTTAACTGTAATTTTCTGGCAACATCTTCTAATGTTTCTCCAACATTTGCACTGTAAAAGGCTTTTGCAGGCATTTCTCCGTGTTCAGCTGCTGAAAATCCGCCCGGATAATCGGCTTCTTTGTGAATTAAAAATTTATATCCGCCTTTATCGTTATCGTGTTCCCAAAAAGGCATAAAACTTCTGGCGTCAATCCCTTCGTGTTCACGCCAGCTTTTTATCATCTCATAGCCAACGTTGCCTTCGCCGCCCTGGTATGCTTCAGCAAGTCCAAGTCCCATATTCTCAGGGGTAATTGATGCGACTTGAGTTAGATTAAGGTTATTCTGTGTAACGGGTTCTATATTTGGTGTAGTACCCTGAAACGTAATAATAACAGGCTTCTTAGGTATACCCCCCCCCGTATACGCTGCTTCTTGACTATACTGTTGATTTATGGAATTATACCCCCTCGTTTGCGGCTTTGCCGTCCGAATCCCTGTTACTAATCCTACTCGCATATTTATACCCTTAACTAACTACTTTTACTGACCCAAAGATTATTAAACCTTCTAAAAATTTTTTTTAACACTTAATGCAGAAATTATTAAGAAATTGTAACAGCCACAGTAATACCTGCGGCTGTTACTTTTATAAACTTATGAAGCCGGTGTTTGTTCAACCTCTGCTTCTTTTTCTTTTTTAATACGTTTTGCTTTTGCAGCTTTTTCAAACGCAATTTTACCTTCAACCAAAGTAACTTTGATTGTGTCGCCCGGTGCATATTTGCCGGATAGAATTTCTTCTGCCAGACTGTCTTCCATTTTGCGTTGTATTAAACGTCTCAACGGACGTGCACCGTATGCTTCTGAATATCCGTTTTCAGCCAGATGGTCTTTTACTTCATCTGTTACTTCAACATTCAGTTCTTTTTCTGCAAGACGTTTGAATAAGTCTTTCAACATCAAGTCAACAATCTGTCTGATTTCTTCTTTTGAAAGATGTGCAAATACGATTGTTTCATCAATACGGTTAAGGAATTCAGGTCTGAATGCCTTTTTCATTTCTTCTGTAACTGTTTCTTTGAGTTTTTCGTATTTGTCTTTTGATTCGTCTTCTGCTGTAGAGAAACCAAGTTTAGACGTATTTGTAATCATGCTTGCCCCAACGTTTGAAGTCATAATAATGACTGTGTTTTTGAAGCTTACATGACGACCTTTTGAGTCTGTCAAACGTCCGTCATCAAGGATTTGCAGCATGATGTTAAATACATCCGGGTGAGCTTTTTCAATCTCGTCAAACAAAACAACTGAATAAGGTTTCTTTCTGACAAGTTCTGACAAATGCCCGCCGTCATCATAACCAACGTATCCAGGAGGTGAACCGATAAGTTTTGCGGTTGAATGTTTTTCCATAAATTCTGACATATCAACACGTAACATATTATCTTCTGAACCAAACATCGCTTCTGCAAGCGCTTTTGCAAGTTCAGTTTTACCAACACCTGTAGGACCACAGAAGATAAAACTTCCTATTGGTCTGTTTGGTGCTTTTAACCCAACACGCGCACGTCTTATTGCTTTTGAAATCGCAACAATCGCATCGTGCTGCCCAA
Organism: Candidatus Gastranaerophilales bacterium Zag_111; assembly: GCA_001899395.1. GTDB lineage: Bacteria > Cyanobacteriota > Vampirovibrionia > Gastranaerophilales > Gastranaerophilaceae > Zag111. The sequence goes on from MOYD01000053.1 coordinate 8,959, forward strand.
TAACACGCTGGTGAAGTGTGTCTTCTAAGCGTAGAAGTCTTTCGCTTTCGCCTTCTGTAAGTTTTGTTACAGGAACACCTGTCATCATTGCTATAACTTCTGCAACGTTTTCTGCTGTAACAGTAGCTTTGTTTGCATCGTGTTCCTCACGCCATTTTGCTGAAACCTCGCGAATTCTGTCTCTTAAATCTGCTTCATCATCACGAAGTTGAGATGCGGTTTCAAATTCTTGGCTTCTGATTGCTTCTTCTTTTTCCTTGATAAGCGATTTTAACTGTTTTTCAAGTTCTTTGCCTTCCGGGCACATATTTGAAGCCTTTAGGCGAACTTTTGAACTTGCTTCATCAATTACGTCAATTGCTTTATCCGGTAAAAATCTGTCATTGATGTATTTGCTTGACAATTTAACCGCTGCAACAATTGCATCATCAGAAATAATCAGATTATGGTGCTCTTCATATTTTTGTTTTAACCCTTTGATAATTTCGATTGATTCATCAACAGTAGGTTCATCAATTTGAACCGGTTGGAAACGGCGTTCAAGTGCTGAATCTTTTTCGATGTATTTTCTGTATTCATCAGATGTTGTTGCACCGATTACCTGAATTTCACCGCGGGACAGGGCAGGTTTTAATATATTTGCCGCATCAATCGCGCCTTCTGCTGCACCGGCACCGATTAGGGTGTGCATTTCATCAATTACAAGAATGATATTTCCTGCCTGACGGATTTCGTCCATAATTTTTTTCAAACGTTCTTCAAATTCGCCTCTGTATTTAGTTCCGGCAACCAAAAGCCCCATATCAAGCTGGATAACTTTTTTGCCGTCTAAAATATCAGGAACTTCAGCATTAACAATTCTTATTGCAAGTCCTTCTGCTACTGCTGTTTTACCAACACCAGGTTCGCCAAGCAATACCGGATTGTTTTTTGTTCTTCTTGCAAGAATTTGTATAACACGTTCAATTTCTTTTTCTCTGCCAACAACAGGGTCTAATCTAAGTTCTTGTGCTGCCAGAGTTAAATCGCGTCCGAACTCATCAAGGCTTGGAGTTTTAGCTTTTGAACCGGAGCTTGATGAAGAGCTTGATGAGGAGCCTGAACCTGCTGTTGTTGCTTGAGGTTTTGATTCTCCAAGCATTTTAACAACATTGCTTCTGACTTTGTTTAAATCTACACCAAGATTTTCCAAAACTCTTGCGGCAACGCCTTCTCCTTCGCGGATTAAGCCAAGTAAAAGGTGTTCTGTGCCAATATAATTATGTCCAAGTTGTCTTGCTTCATCCCATGATAATTCCAAAACTCTTTTTGCTCTTGGGGTGAACGGAATTTCAACAGCTACAAAGCCTGAACCTCTGCCGATAATTTTTTCAACTTCGGTTCTTGCATCTTTTAAATTCACTCCCATAGATTTAAGAGTTTTAGCGGCAACGCCTGTTCCTTCGCCGATTAAGCCAAGTAAAACCTGTTCGGTTCCAACAAAATTATGACCTAATCTTCGAGCTTCTTCCTGGGCAAGCATTATTACTTTTATTGCCTTTTCTGTAAAACGTTCGAACATTGTTTACTCCTATCTCTTCTCTTATCCTTGATTATACACTAAATATAAAAAGTTTCAATAGGTTTGCTGCGTGAATTTTGCGCTTAAATATATCCCATTAATTTGTTTAGCAATTGGGATTTTGTATGAAACCCAACAAACTCTGCAATTTTATCTCCGTCTTTTAAAAGCACAAAAGTCGGAAATCCTTTTACTCCGTATTTTTGCACAATGTTAGGACTTTCGTCTGCATCAACTATTCCTATCCACATATCAGCGTCTTTTAGTTCTTCAAGTTCTATGCGTTGGTTTTTACAGTACATGCACCAGGTTGTATAAAATTCTACAAGCTTTAATCCGTTTGAAGTCTCTTGGGCAAAATTTTGTTCGTCTAACTCTACTATCATAATAACCTCTTTGTTTTATACTCTAACTTGTCTGTTATAATTTTACATTAAACAAAAGGTTAGTTTAATATCGCAGCGGAATTTTTGAGCGATAAACCTCTTTATCCTGATATCCAAAATTCATTAGCATACGGTTTGTGCTTGTGTAGAAGATATTTTCATCAAATGTTGGTCCTATATTTATTGATGTCACGGAATCTTTTGAAAATTTATATTCCAAATACGGAACAAAAAGCCCGTTTTTCTCAATAATTCCTGTTGGTTTTGAATTTTCAGTGCCAAAAACATTAACAATTACAATTCTGTATTCGTGTTCGTTTTTGAATTGCGGATTTTTAAAGAAAATACTTACAATACTTAAAACATCAATTAATTCAAAAAGTATGTCAAAAAGTTTGACTTCGTTTGATTTTTTACATTTCAGAGCTCGTTCAAAAAGCATATTCCACTTTTTGAAAATCGCGTGGATGATTTTAATCTGTTTTTGTTTATCATAAATCACGCTGCCGTAAATCGGTAAATAGTCACTATCGGTCATCTCTTTTATAAGTTTTTTCTTATTAAATCCGATATTGTAGCCCGTGTAGTTTTTGCCTTTGGCATAGTTATTCCACAAGGTAAGATTATCGCTTTCTGTAGAAAATGATGTGGTGAAGTATTCAAGTTTATTTAGAAAATCGTTATCTCCGTCAACGATGTGTTTGTATTTGTTTTTAAAATGGTTGCGGATTTTGTCAAATAAATCAGGATTTAGCCCGTCGAATTCATCAATTAGATGGACAATCAGCCGGTAAGAATATGCAATTTCTTCTTTATCATTCAAATACAGAGCATTGGAAAACCTGAGAGTATTGCCGGCAAGGATATTCAGAAGTTTTTCGGGTTTTGTATAATGATAAATCGTATAGTTTGTGTCATTGTCTAAAATCTTTTTAATCTTAGGAATTTTTTCCAGCAAATCGTCGTAATATGACATTAAGAAACCTCGCAGATATAAATTAATTATAACGGTTTTTGCAGCAAATTACAAGTGTTTAACTATTTTTCAAGACAAGTGACGGGCGGGTTACGGACAGCACCATTTCATTTGGGATATAAAAATCTTTTATTCCGTAATTTGCGTTAATGAACAAAAATTCCAGAGATTCGCCGTTTTTAATGTCAAGTATTTCAAACGGGATTTTTAAATCCAGAACTTCATCATAAGCAGTCTCAATAAGTCTGGTATCTTCAAGTGACCACATATCACCGGGAACCGCTTCAATCATTCTTAAAAGAACTAGTTTATCTTCCTTTATTGCAATTTGAACTTCATTATGAAATTTTTCCATTGAAATCGGAAGTATGTCTTTGGTTTTATTTATTAGGCGAACCGGTGACAGTACTTGCTTATTGCCGGCTTTTCTCAGGTAAATATACATTTGATAAGTTCGTTTTGATAGTTCGGAATTTTCTTTGATGTACTTATTCAGATGAAATTTCAGATAAAAATTATTTTCATCATTTCCAAAACGGATTTTATCAAACAGTTTAGACTCCCTTAAAACAGGTCCGTCAGGGATTTCAATATATCCGGCATTATTCCAGATATCGTATTCGTTTGTGACATTTTTCCCGTCAATTACAGGTGATATTAAAAATTTCGGATATTTAGACGGTTTTGCCGCTGAAATATTGGAAAGCGGGTCGTCTAAATATTTTGGTGTGTCTAAATCCAAGTATCTGTAAATGTTTTTAAGGTGGGTTCTATATAAGAAGTCAAAAATATTATCACGACCGGAATCGTTCGGGTCGCCGTACCACCAGAACCAGTCACTACCTTCACAGATGAATAATTCTTTTCTGGCAAGTTCAACATTTGGATTGAGCGGTTCACGTTTTACGAATTCTGAGAAATCCTGTCGGACACGCTTCAAGTATGACCATGCAAGGTCTTTTACCGGCTCATCAATCCAGAGTTTAAAATTACGGTTAATCCAGGAGCCGGCAGAAATTTTATTAATCTGTTTTATCTCTTTTGACTTGTCAAGATAATCGCTAATCAAGACAGTTTCCAGGGTTTCGTCTTCGGTAATAAGTGTGTATAAACTCTTCAAAAACGATACGCCGTCTTCCATATAGTTTTCCCAACAGTTTTCACCGTCCAGTGCAATTGTCAAAAGGTGTTCTTTGTCAGGGGAAGAAAGTATCTTGCTCTGGATAATTTTAATCCTGTCATACAAGTCATTTGCTGTTGTAATCGGATTGTGGTTCTGGTATTCAAAGCTTATAAGGTTAGGGATTGTGGCTTCTCTGAATATCATTTTTATGTCAGAATTTTTTGTTTTGTATCTGTAAGTTTTTAAAAGGTGATAAGGCTCTTTGATGTAGCCTTTAAAATCGTGTTCAAACTCAAAATTAATGGAGTTAGCCAAAATTCCTTCATCAGAAATCGACCATTCAACCCCAAGAGAGCTTAGCATTTCTAAAGTTTTTTTGTTTACACAGTGTTCAGAAGGCCAAACCCCTCGCGGACGTTTGCCAAAAATTTCTTCAATCCTGTCTAATGCCATTTTTGTCTGAAGTTTTGCATCAAGTTCTGTTTTTAAGTGCCAGATTTCATCATCAGACATGGCGTTTTTTTTGATATTTTTATAATCAAGTAATATAGGCAAAATCGGGTGATAGTAAGGGCTTGTCGTTATTTCAATTTTGTTTTTTTCAACAAGTTTTTTCAATTCAGGGATAATTTTTCTGATGATATCGCGCTGAATTTCGATAATTTTTTGTCTATCCTCAAGTGTGTAGTCTTTGCCTTTTTTGACAAGTTTTTTTAGTTCGGAATTTGAGGTTTTAAACGTAGGGTCAATCCAGGCAAGGTTAAAAAGTGCCATTAAGTCTGCATATTCCTGGTTTGTTAATATGGAAATATCGCCGCTTCCCTGAGCTTGGACTATTTGATAAAGTCTGTGGTATTCACTGTTTGGCAAAATCATTGTCTGATAATTTGCGTCAAAAAAGTTATTTAAGATAAAAATTTTATCTTCTTTTGTTAATTTTTGTTCAGGGGTCACCGTAAGCCGCGAATGGATGTCATGAGCGTCTTGTTCGCCGTATTCAATTATCGAATCCAAAAGAACAGGAACATAATTAAAATTCAGTTTAAGTTTGTCAAACTTTTTTACCCAAAGTGCCATATCAAGATAGTCTTTTACGGCATGCAGTCTTACCCATGGCATCAGGTAATCGCCGGTATTGGTAAGCTGATAAACAGGCTGGTGCATATGCCAGTAAAAGGCTATGGACAGTTTCTTGGTTTGACTCATCATATTTTCGACTTCACCCTTTTGGGTATATTGTACCATTTAATCCTGATTTTAACAAGTGATACAACCTAAAGTCTTTTTATAAATAGCATTTACGTTCTTGACCCGTAACACCTGCATAGAGCTCAACAAACTGTTTGGCAGGGCTTGCGTCGATTTTTTGCAATAAAACTTCTTCTATTTGGAAAAATCCAACATCTGCGGACATTTCAATGTCTATTTTTATTGGTTTGCGCTGTCCGTGGTGAATTCCAATTCGATTAATCGCGTTTGCTGAATATTTGTGAATATCGCCGACTTTCGGAGTTGTATTGATTGCCATCGGAATTCGTGCTCTACCTTTGGTCATGTCACAGCCATCTGCAATAAGAAGAATTCCGGCTTCAACTGAATGAATTTTTCTTGATGACATATGACCGACAATTGCTTCAGTTGCAACAGATTTTATTATAACTCTTTTGTGTAAATCATCAGGAAACATGTGCATAAGCGTTCGGTCGATAATTGGCTGTGCTAAAAGGGCGGACATTTCTTCGTGTGCCTGTCGTCCGATTGCCATTCCTAAATCGTGCATTAGACCTGCTAAAATCACTGCACAAAGGCTGTCTTCAAATGTGCCGATTTCTTCAAGTTCCAATGATGTTGGAATGCAAGAATCATGCAAGATTTTCATCATCTTTATTGCATTGCCTACAACCTGTCTCATATGAACGGGTCCATGGTCGTTAAATCCAAGTCGTCTTATTGAAACGTTATTGGCGTACTCCTGCATCTCTTGTAATTCCTCATCCGCAAACAGATATTTTACAAGTTCTAAACATACGGGGATATCTTTTAATTTGTCTAAAATTTTGGATTCTGTAGATAGTTCTTTTGCTGATTTCATATGCTCTTTTTTCCGATTTTTGTATGTTGTCTTTATTAATATAATAACGCATAATTTGTAAAAATGTAACCCTGTCAAAATTTATAATTTAAAAAACACTTCCACCCAATAAAAATTTTAGCTATAATGAAATTATGAACGACATTGAAAAAAACTACGAAGACTTTATATCAACTGTAAGCCATGAACTTAGGACGCCTTTGACATCTATCAGAGGGTTTTCACAGACTATGCTCACTTCTTGGGACAAGCTCGATGATGAGAGTAAAAAAAAGTTTATAAAAATTATTGAAGAACAGTCTAACAGGCTTATTCATCTTGTTGAAAATATGCTTTCCGTGACAAAAATTCAAAGCCCCGGAACAAATTTTGTTTTTAACGAGTTGAATATAAAATCTCCGCTGGAACAGATAATTGCCATTGTCAAAAACCAGTACCCGTCGCATAATTTTGAACTATCATATAAGCAGAATTTGCCGAATATCTTTGTAGATAAAGATAGATTTCAGCAGATTATAACAAACCTGATTGAAAACAGTGCAAAGTATTCGCCTGAAAATTCAACAACCACAATAAAAACCTCAATTGAGAATAATAACGTGATTTTAGAAGTCTCTAATCCCGGAATTCCAATTGATGAAAAGGATTACGACAAAATATTTACAAAGTTTGCCAGAATTGACAATCCATTAACACGAAAAGTTCAGGGAAGCGGTTTGGGATTATTTATTACAAAGAACCTTGTTGAAAAAATGGACGGCAAAATTTCTGTTAATTCAAAATCGTTTGAAGACAATTCCGGATTGGCTGAAATTACGTTCAGGGTCGAATTTCCGGTAAGAAGTATTGAAGAACAAGCGAGGATAAAATGCAGTCAGTAACACTTATCATTGATAAAAGATTGGAATTATCCACGAAGTACAAAAAACTTTTGGAATCTGAAACAAACCGCGTGATAATTTCAAAAGATTTGATATCAGCTATAAAAATTATTCAGGACAAAGAACCTGATTTAATCATTATTTCTGATAGTTTTGATGATGACTTATCGGATTTTTGCAGACAGGTCAGGGCACTTACTTATAATATGCGTCCTGTAATTGTTGCGATGTCAAAGTCTGCTGATTTAAACGACCGTATAAAAGTTTTGGAAAGCGGGGCGGATGATTTTCTGTCCGAACCTGTTAATGCTGATGAATTCAAGGTCCGGATGTGTGCTCATCTCCGTCGTGAATATGAGTCAAACCTGGATACAAGACAAATTTTGCCTAATAAAAATTATACTTTGCGTGCAATAAAAAGAAAGTTATCAGATGATAATGCCTGGGCTGTTTTATATATAAGTATTGAAAATTTTGACAGTTACAAACAGGCGTATACACAGTTGGCGTCTGATAAACTCTTACAAACTTACGGCGCCATCATAAAAGCCTCGCTTGATGAAGAAGATTTTGCAGGCGAGTTAGCTGAAAATATTTTTCTTGTGATAACTGATACTCTAAAAGCAGAGCGGCTTGCAAGATTTTTAACTTTTGCTTTTGATACGGTTGCGTCAAAGTTTTACGCTCAGCATGATTTAGAGCGCGGGTATATGATTTTGCAGGGTGATGAATATGCAGGGCGTAGAGCTGATTTTGTTCATACAACAATCAGTGCGGTGACAAATGAATTTTCCACCTGCAAAGATACTGCTCAGCTTTTAAATACACTTATTCAAATTCATGATATGGCTGATTTACCTAATAAATCCAATTACCTTATTGAACGTCCAAAACTTGCGGCAAGCGATTCTGTTCTTGAAAAAGAGTACAACAATAAAATTCTTATTTTTGAAACAGATGAAGCGCTCGGGGTGTTATTGAACACTATTTTAAATCTTCAAGGCTACCAAACTCAAATTATCAGCAGCTATGAAATCCCGCAAGATAGCACCATTCCTGCACTTATAATTGTTGATGCGGGTGATTTGGAAAAGAAAAACGGACTTAATCTTTGCTGTATACTTAAACAGCACGACGATTTTAAACGCTCAAAAATCATTGTTACATCAATAATCCATGATAAAGAATTGGTTTTAAATACAGGTGCAGACCTTTATTTGCCAAAACCATATGAAATTCCTCATCTTATAAAATGGGTCAATGATTTTATTAAAGAGTTTAATAAAGAAAAATAAATTCCTTAAACTATTTTTCTAATCCAGCCTTCCGGTGCTTCGATTTTGCCATACTGGATACCTGTAAGTGTATCATAAAGCTTTTTAGAGATTTCTCCCATCTGCTGTGAACTTCCGGAAAATACGATTTCTTTTCCGTGGTCAACGATTTTACCAACAGGTGAAATTACTGCTGCTGTGCCGCATAAACCGCATTCTGCAAAATCGCCAAGCTCAGATAGGTAAACGTCTCTTTCTTCAGTTTCCAAACCAAGATACTCTTTTGCAACATACATCAATGACCTTCTGGTAATTGACGGAAGGATTGTATCTGATTTTGGAGTGACAACTTTGTTATCTTTTGTCACAAAGAAGAAGTTAGCGCCGCCGGTTTCTTCGACTTTTGTTCTTGTTAAAGCGTCCGGGTAAAGGTTTTCAGCATAGCCTTCATCATGTGCTGTAACAATTGCATGAAGGCTCATTGCGTAATTTAATCCGGCTTTAACATGTCCTGTACCTTTTGGAGCTGCACGGTCAAAGTCACTTACTTTCAGGGTTATAGGTTTTGCTCCGCCCTTAAAATACGGTCCTACAGGTGAAGCAAACACTCTGAACTGATATTCGGCTGCCGGTTTAACACCCAAAACAGGTGATGAACCAAATATGTACGGTCTTAGATAAAGAGTTGCTCCGGTACCGTATGGCGGTACGTATTTTAAATTAGCTTTTACAACTTCGTCTATTGCTTCTAAGAATTTTTCTTGCGGATAAACAGGCATTTCAAGTCTTTTTGCAGAATCTGCAAGTCTTTGAGCGTTTAAATCAGGTCTAAACACTACCACACTTCCGTCGACTGTTGTATAGGCTTTCATTCCTTCAAAACAGGTTTGAGCGTACTGTAAAACTCCGGCACTTTCATTTATCACAACGTTTTCATCAGAAGTTAATATGCCTTCATCCCATTTGCCGTCTTTGTAGTTTGAGACAAAACGTTTGTCTGTTTTATAATACCCAAAACCAATATTTTCCCAATCAATATTTGCTTTTTCTATTGTAACCATGTTTCCAACTCCATATAACCTGAGCTCTTTTTATATTATAAAATAAATACTTCAAAACTCAATATTAAAATTAAACGCTTGTTGTAAGTGATGGCGCAATAGAAATAAACTGGCGTACTAAATCGCTGTCCCATTGGGTTCCGGCGCCTTCTTTTAAGATTGCGCAAGCTTTTTCTATTGGCATTCCTTTTCTGTAAGGTCTGTCGCTGACTAAGGCGTGATAAGCGTCTGCAATTGATACAATCCTTGCAGCAAGCGGAATTTGACCGCCTTTTAAATGTTCAGGATAACCCTTACCGTCAAGCCGTTCGTGGTGGTATTTTACAATCGGAATTAAATCGCGCAGAGCTTCGTTTGGCGCAAGAACTTTTTCTGCACCGATTAGCGGGTGTTGTTTCATTATTTCCCATTCTTCATCTGTAAGTTTGCCGGGTTTTTTCAAAACGGATTCCGGTATCCCGATTTTACCTACATCGTGAAGCATTGCACCGATTTTAATCCGTTCAACTTCGTGTTCCGGAAGATTAACTGCACGCGCAAGAGCCTCTGAATACCTTGAAACAGATGTTGAGTGACCTTTTGTATACGGATCTTTGGCATCAATTGCACCGGCTAACGATGTAACCATTTCCATTAAGTGAGTATGGTTAATTATTTCTTCCTGGTTGAACTTGTGTACAAGTTCTTCTTCAAAGTTTATACCTATTTGCGAGTGGCGTTTTGTCAAGACTTCTGCAAAAGAATTCAGTGCAACATCGTCCCAGAAATTGAAGTCAGATGAACTTATTATCGCGGACATGCCTTCTTTGTAGCCTTTTGCCTGAGAAATAAACATTGCCTGTTCAGCCAGTATCAGAAGTTTTTCCTGGTCAATTGTGCATTCCGGGTATGTTGAAATTCCAACAGACACTTTTATCGGTCCGACATCGTCCACAAAACAGCATGACAAACAGTAAGTTATATATTCTGCAAGATACTTGGCGTCTTTTGTGTTTGTATCAGGCATGATAACTGCGATTTCATCTCCGCCGTAGCGACCTGCCGAGTCGTTTGCTCGAATGTTTTGTTTAATCTTTTCAGCAATTGTTTTAATAACTTCGTCGCCTTTTGCGTGTCCAAGTTCTCTGTTAATCTTTGAAATGTTATTAACATCAAACATAACAACAGACAGCGGAGTTTTATTTGCAGAAGCTTTTGCAAGTTCGTTTGCAAGAACTTCCTGAAATCCTCTGTGGTTATACAAGGATGTAAGTGTGTCTGTGTTTGCAAATTTGGTTGTTTGTTCCAGTAATTTAAGGTTGTGGATAAACATGCCCATATAATTTGCAAAGAAAGTTAAAAGGTTTGTGTTCAGGCTTGCAAAATTTTGTCCTACAAGCATTACGCCGATACATTTGTTGATAGATATCATCGGAACAATTACAGAGCTTGTTTTTACAAGGTACGGGATATTAAGGTAGTTAATATTGTCCTTGTTGATGATTGTACGAGAGTTAAAACTCTGGATAATCGGGTTGTTCTCATCAGATAAAAATACTTTTGATGAGTACGTGCTGCCGGTTTTGCTGTAAAGTTTGAGGTTGATACACTTTGATTTTTCGTGGAACAACCCGAACGCTACAAAGCTCCATTTTAACTTATTTACAAAAATGTTGTTTAACTGCGAGAACAGGTCAATCATATTTTTGTTGTTTTGGAAAGCTTCTGATAGACTTTCCATTATCTCAAAATAGTTGATGTGGCTGTTTTGGTTTGTCGCAGCAGAAATCGTGTTGGTGTAGATTTTTGGTTTGGTTTTTATTGTGTTAAAATTATTTATTGTCTCTACAATACTGTCAAGGCTTGATTCTTCGGCAACGGAAATCGGCTTGATAAGATTATCAAGTTTCTTTTTGGTCTGTTTTAAATCCGGAGTTTGTTTTTCTTCCGGTTTTACAGACGCGTTAGCATCTACAGGGACAGAAATCATTTTTGCACCCTTTATCGGACTGGATTTACTGATAGGATTAGAGCTTAATGTTTTCTTTTCCTTAGATTTTAGCTTATTTGATTCTTTATTAGTTGTGTTTTCCAAACGAATCTACCTACATTTTTCTTATATAAGTTCCGTAAAATTATTTTTTGACGAAAAGCCGCGAAAATTTTACATTACTAAATAATTCTACCTCATCTAGTTGTTAAATCAATCCTGCAAACAGACGGAATATTTCCTATTCCGGTGAATCCATAATCAATAACAATCAAATATACTTCTACTACATTTATAGTATAAAACATGTTAGTAAGTTTTTCTAGTGTTTGAGATTGAAATATTAATTTATATGAAAATTTAAACACGTCCGTAGATGTCTTCGTAGCGGATGATGTCGTCTTCTGAAAGGATGTCGCCCTTTTGGATTTCGATGATTTCCAGGTCTTGTTCAAACGGGTTTTGGAGTGAATGAATTGCGCCAACTGCAACATCTATGCTGTGTCCGGGGGATAGGATGTGGTCTTTGCCTTCCAGGACAACTTTTGCGGTGCCGGATAAGACTACCCAATGTTCGCTTCTGTGGTTATGTGACTGGACAGAAAGTTTTTGACCAACGTTTACGTGGATAATTTTTGTCTGGAAACCTGTGCCTTCTGCGATTACGGTATAAAATCCCCACGGGCGGTAGACAGTTTTATGCACCTTTTGGGTGCCGTCATGTTGGGCTTTGAGGGTTTCATAAATCTGTTTTACTTCTTGGGTTTTGTCTTTTTTGCACGCCAGAATTGCATCTTCGGTTTCGACAATCACTGTATCTTCAAGCCCGATGGTTGCAACAAGTTTTGAAGATGAGTAAACAAAAGAATTTTTTGAATCCTTATCAAGTACGTGTCCGACAAATACGTTGTTATTTTTGTCTTTTGGACTTACTTCGTAGATTGATTTCCAGGAGCCTAAGTCTTTCCAATCTGATTTTAGTTCAACCATTGCAAGATTTTTGCTTTTTTCCATTACCGCGTAATCTATTGAAATGCAAGGCATTTTGTCAAATTCAGTAAACGGAATAGAGTTATGTTCAAATTCTTTAACCATAGTTGAGGTTTTGAACATAAAAATTCCGCTATTCCAGAAGTAATCAGAATTTTGGATGTATTTTTGCGCGGCATCTTGGTTTGGTTTTTCAATAAACTCTGTAACTTTGCCATTTTGGCAGCAGATATATCCAAAGCCGGTTTCAGGGTAATCCGGTTTAATACCGAAGGTTACAATAAATCCTTCATCTACAAATTTTTGAGCTTCCTGTACTGATTGAACAAATTTTTCATCATCATTAATTAATAAATCAGAAGGAACGACAAGAACTGTTTCATCGTTTTGAGAGGTTTCTAAAATATACTGAACCCCAAGAGCAATTGCGCCTGCCGTGTTTTTTGATATTGGTTCGGATAAAATTACTGAATTCGCGCTCAATTCGCCAAGCTGCATTTTTACATTTGAATTATGCTTGGTATTTGTCACACTTATAATATGTTCAGGGTCAATAAACGTATTCAGACGCTTAAACGTTGATTGCAGTAAACTTTTTTCTGCATAAAGATTTAGAAGTTGTTTTGGGTACAACTCTCTTGATAAAGGCCAAAGTCGGCTTCCTGAGCCGCCTGCTAAAATAATTCCAAACATTTCTGCTCCTTCTTGTTATCAGTATAACATAAAAACAGAAGATTAAGGAAATTACTTTTTAGCAACAAACTCCTGGTGAACTTTTTCAATCATCTTTAAGGTATCTTCTTCACTATGAGTTGAGGCGTAATTGTCGATTGCGTCATTAAGTTGTTTGACAAGTTGCGGATTTTTTTCCATGAACTTTAAGTCATTTTCAATTGAATCAGACGAAATTTGCGACTTGCCAAGTGTAGCTTCCGGAACATTTGCAAGGTCTTTAATTTCTTTTTGTTCTGCCGGAGCTGCTGTCGGGGTTTCTGGCGGAACCGGAGTTTCAGCCGCCTTTTGGATACCTTTGAAGTTTAAACTATTAATGTTTTTGTTGTCGATTTCTCTCATAGTATCACCTTACTTTCGATATTTTTATAATTCTCTATCGTCATGTTGTTTCAGTTTATAAAACACCTAAATAATTTTTTTTGCTACTTTGTGTTAAAAAAAATTACAAAAATTTACATGTAATTCTTGTATAATTTTTCATGTTATTATGTATTATATAATATAAAAGGGTGTAATGCAAATTATGAACTTAGATAAACTCGCAAAAGATTTTTGGTGGTCGCTGACAGCATTTAAGACAATAAACAATCTGCCGGATTCGGTTATTTTTGTTAATCCGGAAGGGGTCATTGAGCAATACAATAAAAAAGCTCAGGAAGTTTTCGGGCTTACATATGACGAATTTACGCATGTGAAATTCAGTGACATTATACAAAACGGAATGGATGTGATTAAAACTTCCCTGAACAATTCAAAACCTGTTCTTGCAACAGCAATGATACCGGGGCGGGAGTTTTATGTTGAAATTAATGCCGCTAAAAAGGGCAAAGGTTTTTGTGTAAGCCTTCGTGATATGACAAAGCTTACAAAAGAGATTGTCAACGATGAAAAGACTTTGAAGTTTAATAATGAGAAAAACGCTATGCTTGTTAAGCTTGAGGGTGATATTAAGTCGCCGATTACGTCTATCAGCGGATTTTCTAAGGGTTTGTTAGACGGACTTGGCGGAGAGTTGAGCGAAAAACAAGCTAAATATGTTAAAATTATAAACAATAACGCTGAGGAATTATATCATTTTATTGATAAGTTTTTAGAGTTTTCTCAGGTTGAATCTTCTATTTACGAGGCTGATTATCATAATTTTGACGTTGTTGAAACCTTTAAAACAATTCTGAAAGACATGGATGAAGAGTTTTCATCAAAGAAAATATCTTATGATATTGACTATGACGAAATTGAGAAACGCACGGTTTATACAGATTACACGGCAATTAAAAAGATTTTCAGGAATATTTTGGAAGTTGCGCTTGCAATGACTGAGACCGGATTTATCAGTGTGAAACTTTCTTATCCAGATGAGGCGTCTTGCGGAAATTACAAAATTGATATTGACCCTAATAAGCAAAAATCTTACTTGCGTTTGACAGTAAGAGATACAGGTGTAGGGATTGGCGAAGATGAAATGAAATATCTTTGCGAACCTTATGCACAGTTAGAAAAAGGTAAGAAAAACCTTTTAAGAGCTTTAAAACTTGGAACTGCAAGTATTTTGATTAAGCGTATTAATGGTGTTGTTTGCATAAGTTCTGAGGTTATGAAGGGTACGAAATTCGATATTATTATTCCGGTAGAAAAGGGTTTGAATGAGTAACGTAATCTTAAAAAACGTAAGAAAAACCTACGATAATACCAAGACCGTTATAAACGATGTCAATCTTGAGATAAAAGACAAGGAATTTGTGGTTCTTGTCGGCGCATCAGGCTGTGGTAAATCAACACTTTTGCGTATGATTGCGGGGCTTGAAGATATTTCAGGCGGAGAAATTTTTATTGGGGATAAAAAAGTTAATAACGTTGCGCCAAAAGACAGAGATATCGCGTTTGTTTTTCAAAGCTATGCGCTTTATCCGCATATGACAGTGCGTGAAAACATTGCATTCGGGCTTAAAATGAGAAAAGTTCCGAAAGCTGAAATCGACAAAAAAGTTGCAGAAGCCGCTGAAATACTAAACCTTGGCGAATACTTAGACCGCCGCCCAAAACAATTATCCGGCGGGCAAAGACAGCGTGTTGCACTTGGCAGAGCAATTGTAAGAAATCCTAAAGTTTTTCTAATGGATGAGCCTTTGTCTAATTTGGACGCGAAACTAAGGGTTCAAATGCGCTCTGAGATTAAGAAACTTCACGAAAAACTGCAAACAACGTTTATCTATGTCACTCACGACCAGACAGAAGCGCTTACAATGGGAGATAGAATTGTTGTTTTGAATAACGGCGACATTCAGCAGGCAGGAACTCCTGAACAGATTTATAATGACCCGCAAAATACATTTGTTGCAGGGTTTATCGGTTCGCCGCAAATGAATTTTATCAATGGTAAGTTTTTGGGACTTGATGAAAATATCACCTATGGAATTCGTCCGGAAAAGATGTTAAAACCAAACGGGGACATAAAATTAACAGTTGATGTTGATATAACAGAAATGCTTGGCAGCGAAAAAATTGCGTATTTTAATATCGGGGACAAAAGATGTTCCGCAAAACTCGACGCTGATTTTTGTATTGGCAAAACCCTTGATTTATCCCTGTCAAAATCAGACATGTATGAATTTGACGCCAAAAGCGGTATTAGACGAGGTTGATGTCAAAATGATTGCCGATTTGTACAGAAAATCTTAACAAATGTAAACAATTTGACAAAATGCCATGACAAATTGATTTTCTTATTTTATTATCGACTTATAATACTCGGAGGCAGAATGTTAGCAGATATGACAGAATACAAATCTTCTTTTGATTTAACCTCAAAAAGCACTTTTTCAAGCGAAAACGATACGTTTACTTCCCGTTCGTTTGCCGCACTTTTGGCAAAGAATAACGTGCCCGCATCGCACAAAAGGATTGCTGATAATTATTTAATCGTGAAAAAAGTTTTCAAATTCCAGGCTTGTTTAAGCAGAATTTCTAACGTAGAAAAATCACTGCTTGAAAAATACGATTTTAACATTCTTGAATTCACAACAATGAAACAAATGTATGATGAATTAAGCCTTTTGCAGCAATGGTCATCTTCTAATGATGAAGCGCTCAGCAGCGTTTCAGACAATATTCTTTTAATACGCGTTAAAGAATTAAAATTCCTTGAAGCAAGCCGTTATGCGTCTATCTCAAACGAAATTTACAACGGTTATAAAGCTTTAGAACAGTATCTAAAAGAAATCAGCAAATTTCAAACTGCACAAAGTTTAAGAGTTTTGAATTTCTAATCGGAAATTATTAAATCAAAGCCCCTCACCCGAATTTCTAACTTTCGGTCTTACGTCCTCAAGTTGAAATTCTACCCTCTACCCCAACGGGGAGAGGGGTGCTCGCCGCACGGGGTATTATGCTACTATCTGCCTTGTCTGCTTCACGACTGCTGCGCTTCGCGGGACAACAGTCTCTCCCTTTAGGGGAGAGAAAAGAATTTGTTAGCGAATGTTAATGAGCTTACAAATTCAAGAGAGGGGCTTTTATAAGTTTCCAGTAATATTTCATGATGCCATTGTTGAACCAGCAACAAATGCAGCCAGATATGTTTTGAATAGAACAAAATAGCGCAAAAAAAACGACCGTATCACCAGTCGTTGGAAAATCAATAGGAAAAAGGGAAAGGAAACTTATAATGTCTCTACGCGTTGAAGGTCTTGAAGGAAGAATCAACGTTTTTAGAAATAACCTTTTTAACGGCTTCTAATTCAGTAGAGATAGCACTTTCTTCAGTATCAAGCTGCTTTAAGCGAAGCTCAAGGTCTTTGTCTTGAGTTTGAATGATTTCGATTTTAGCGTTGATAGATTGAATATTTTGATTGTAAACAGTCTTGTCGTAGTTGTATTGGTT
>MOYD01000054.1 GCA_001899395.1 Candidatus Gastranaerophilales bacterium Zag_111
TGAAGGGCTCAACGGTTCAAGTAGTAACGGTTCTGTTGCAAATGCTGGTGTTGTGATTGCTATTACTGCTAATAATGCGATTGCTTTTTTCATTTTTTAGGACTCCTATATATTTTAATCTTGATAATATATTTATATAACGTATTTGTATAAAAAGCAAACATAAAAATTTTTGTTATATAATATTTAAACGAAAAATACATTGAAAAGGTTCAAATAATGCGCGAAAGATTGCCGGAATACTTAAAACGCCCAATAATAGATACTGATACAACAAGAAATGTAAGAAGAGTTCTGAAATCACAATGTCTTAACACTGTTTGTGAAAACGCGCGCTGTCCTAACAAAAACGAGTGTTATACAAAAAATACGGCAACATTTCTTATTATGGGAAACGTCTGTACAAGAAATTGCAGATATTGTAATATTTCTTGCCAAAAGCCGGAATCTTTGGACGTTGGGGAACCTGTTCGTGTTGCAAATGCGGTTAAAGATTTAGGGCTTAAATATGCAGTAATCACCTCTGTAACTCGTGATGATTTGCCGGATGGCGGTGCAGGGCATTTTGCGGCTTGTATAAAAGAGATTAGAAAAGCTGCTCCTGATGTAAAAATCGAAATTCTTACACCTGATTTCAAAAATAACAAACATGCACTTGATACAATAATAGACGCGCAGCCGGATGTTTTTAATCATAATATTGAAACTGTTCGGGATGTGTTTAAAACCGCACGACCGCAAGGAAATTATGACAATTCGCTTGCTGTATTAAAGTATATTAAAGAAAACAGTAATATTAAAACCAAGTCCGGTTTAATGATTGGGCTTGGCGAAGATTTTGACCAGATAAAGTCAACGCTTGAGGATTTACGTAGTGTTGGGTGTGATATTTTAACAATCGGACAGTATATTCAGCCGTCTAAGGCGCATTTGCCTGTTGAAAAGTATTATACACCGGATGAATATGAAAAATTAAAAGCGCTTGCGGCGTCTGTTGGGTTTTCGCATTATCAAATAGGGGCGCTTGTTAGAAGTTCATACAATGCCGCAAGTCTTTTTTAAAAATCCCCCAAAAACAGTATAGCCATATTTCATATTCCTGTTAAAATCACAACTGAGAGGAGAAATATGACTACATTAACCATTAGAGAAAAGTTAGAGCAGCGAGAACTTAATACATTAAGTGAATTTGCGACACTGTCTGTGAACTCAAAAGGGCGAAAAATCAAGGAAGACCAATCGGATTTAAGAACTGATTTTCAACGCGACAGAGACAGGATACTTCACTCAAAGGCTTTTAGGCGTTTAAAACACAAAACTCAAGTGTTTTTATCTCCGTTTGATGACCATTTCAGAACCCGTTTAACTCATACGCTTGAGGTTTCACAAATTGCACGTACAATTTCGCGTGCGCTTGACCTGAATGAAGATTTAACAGAGGCAATATCATTAGGGCACGACCTAGGGCACACGCCGTTCGGGCATTGCGGCGAGGGCGTGTTGAACGAGCTTGTTAAAGGCGGTTTTCATCACAATATCCAAAGTGTTCGAGTTGTTGAGGTTTTGGAACATTTAAACCTTTGCCAAGAAACAATCGACGGTATAAGAACGCATACTTGGGGTTTTAAGCCAACAACAGCAGAAGGCAAAGTTGTACAGCTTGCGGATAAAATTGCTTACATAAATCATGACATAGAAGATTCTATTCGCGCCGGTGTAATCTCAGAAAGCGACTTGCCAAAAGATTGTATTGATTATTTTTCATCAAACCAGAGTAAAAGATTAAACAAAATGATAACAGAAATTGTCAAAAATTCCATTGGAAAATCCGAAATTACAATGAGTGAGGAGGCTTGGGGATATACTACAAAACTTAGAAGCTGGATGTTTGAAAATGTTTATGCAGACGAAACAATCGCGAAACTTGAAGAAATAAAAGCCAAAAGGGTTATCAGAGAACTTTTTTATCTGTATTCAGATATGCTAAAACCGGTATGTGAACCTGAGCGAATTGAGCGTGTTGTAACGGATTACATCTCCGGAATGACAGACAGGTACGCTGTTGAACGCTTTAAAGAAAACTTTATTCCAACAGGATTAAAATGCAGTGCAAGGGAAGATTATCTGTTCAAGCTTGCAAACTCCCCGCTTTAAAATACTTGCGAAAAAATTTTATGTATTATATGATATATCTATAACAGAAAAAGTGAGGTTTAGTAATGGATCAGATAATTAAAGTAGCGTGGGATTTGAACGAAAACACTGACAACAGATATAAATTAGTTTACGAGATTGCAGAACTTGCCAAGAAAATTGTTGATGAAAATCAGGCAAGAAAAGCTCGTGAAGATTTCGGGTTTGAAGAAGTTCATGAAACCACTTATACAAAAGAAAATCCTGTTGAGCACGCACTGATGGTTAAAGCATCAGAAGCTGATGATAACAGATTAGTTGGTTAATAAGTTTAATACACAAAAGCCTTTGGGTTTTTGTGTATTTTTTAGGAGTTGATTGGTATGATGAAAGATACACTGGATTACATAGAAACCTTTACAGACGGATTTAAGCCTGAAATAGGGATTGTTTTAGGCTCCGGGCTTGGTGAACTTGCGGATAAGTATTGCGAATTCGCTATTCCGTATGAAAAAATTCCGGGGTTTTCAAAATCAACTATCGAAGGTCATAAAGGACAGCTTGTGTTTGCCACTATTGGCAATCGCAGAGTTGTCATGATGCAGGGTAGAATTCATTATTACGAAGGTCACTCAATGCAGGAAATCACTTACCCAATCAAGGTTATGAAAAAACTGGGGGTTGAAAAAGTTATTCTTACAAATGCAGCCGGCGCTGTAAATAAAAGCTATCGACCGGGTGATATTATGGTTATCACTGACCACATAAACATGATGGGCGCAAACCCGCTTGTTGGCGTAAATGACGAGACTTTGGGTGTAAGATTTCCGGATATGTCCGAAATTTATAACAAAAACCTTATCAAAATTGTTGACGCCGCAGGCAGAATTCTAAAAATCGACTTGAAACACGGTGTCTACATCGCTTCATCCGGTCCAAGCTATGAAACGCCTGCTGAAATTAAAATGGCAAGATATGCAGGTGCTGATGCTGCCGGCATGTCAACAGTGCCGGAGGCAATCGTTGCTAACTATTGCGGGATGAAAGTTATTGGTTTAAGCTGTATTACCAATTATGCGGCTGGAATTTCAACTAAAAAACTTTCGCATGATGAAGTTATTGAAACTGCAAACAAAGTTAAAACGAAATTTATGGACTTAGTTCTTTTAGTATTAAAAAATATCTAGTACTCAATACCTTTTCGAGCTGCAATCCCTGTGTCCCAATAGTGTTTTACAGGCTCAATTTTAGAAACAAGATGAGCGATTTCAATAATTTTTGGATGAGCATTTCTTCCTGTCAAAACTATTTCCATTTCATCAGGCTTGTTTTTCAAAACTTCAACGACCTCATCAACATCAAGTATGCCTAAGTCTATTGCAATGTTTGCTTCATCAAGTATCAGCAATTGGCATTCGTGGTTTTTGATAACCCTTTTAGCCAGTTCCCAGCCTTTTTTGATTTCTTGTTCGTCTTTTTCATTCTGGTTATCTTTATATACAATTCTATCTAAGCCGGCTTGAACAATTGTAAGGTTTTCTGAAATATCAGCAGAGAGTTCGCGGAAAGAATTCAGCTCTCCATAGTCATTTCCACCTTTGGTAAACATTATAATAAGAACTTTCCAACACCTGCCAAGCGCGCGCATTGCAAGTCCTAAAGACGCGGTTGTTTTGCCTTTGCCGTCTCCTGTGTAGACCTGAATGTAACCATGCTGTGCCCAATTCGGGTTTATTAAGTTGTTTTTACATAAATCTGTCATTTTCGTTGAATTTATTATATATTAAAAAAATGGATAATAAAACAGACCTTCGAGCTAATGCTAAAAATTTGCGAAAAACGCTTGAGATTGAAGCTATTTCACAACGGCTTGTCGAAAAAATCAGACAATGTCCGCAATATAAGCAGGCACAGCATGTAATGCTTTTTTATCCTTGTAAGTATGAAGTTAATTTGCTTGCGCTGATTGATGATGATAAGTCGTTTTATTTCCCGCGTGTTGCCGGGCAAAATATGTTTGTTTGTCCTTACAAAGTTGGTGATAAGTTGGAAAAATCGTGTTTTAATATTCAAGAACCTTGTTCTGAGCCGGTTTCTGCACATATTCTTGATTTAGTAATTGTTCCGGCATTAATGGCTGATAAGTCCGGATATCGACTTGGTTACGGCGGAGGGTTTTATGATAGGTTTTTGACTGAGAATAACAATGTTGTAACAATTTGTGCTGTTCCTGAGCAATTATATGTTGATAAATTGCCTTGTGACAGTTTTGATGTTCCGGTGGATATAGTTTTAAAAAGTTAAAAAGGTTTACCGGATTGGTAAACCTTTTACTAGGGTTAGTTAGTTTATATTATAGGGGTTTATGTTAATTTATTTAAGCGAAGGTGTATTTAGGTGCCATATCCTTTATTGCCTGGTCACGACCTTCTTTTGCTGACTTGAGGTCTGCATCAATTTCTTTGCCTAATGTTTCAAGTTTTTCTTTTTCCTGAGCCAGCCTGTCTTCTTCAATTTTTAGATTTCTTGTTTCAACTGCTAATGCGCGGTCTCTACCCTGTTGATACAATTGTCTCATCATATACTGCTGCCACATCTGTTGTTGCTGCTGGTTTTGCTGCATACCTAACTGCTGCTGCATATATTGCTGCATGTAAGGTGATTGCTGCTGCATGTACTGCAATGCACTGTTGTGCGCAAATGCCAGATAATTCATTGTTCTGCCCATCATTGAACCCGGAGAATTCAATAAATCACCGATTGAAATTCCACCGTTTGAGATTGTGGCTGAATACTGCTGTAAATCTCTTAATCTCTTTGTAAGCTTCAAGAGACGATATTCGACGTTACTTTTCTGGTAAATCAAATCGTGCACTCGAGCTGTAAATGTCAATACGCCCATAATGTAACCCTACCTTTTTAATTTAATAACTAACCTTTTTCTAACCTACATGTATATAAAAACATTCAAAGTTAAGTTATTGCATGGTTTTGGGCAAATATTAAGAGATTGTTACAAAAGTAAAATTAATTATTTCTTTCAACAACTTTGTCAATCAAACCGTATTCTTTAGCTTCGTAAGCTGACAGATAATGGTCGCGTTCACAGTCTTCTTTAACTTTGTCATAAGGCTGTCCTGAATTTTCTGCCATAATACCGATTAACATTTCTTTCATTCTAAGAATTTCTTTGGCTTCAAGTTCAATGTCTGTTGCTTGACCTTGCGCGCCGCCTAAAGGTTGGTGTATCATAATACGGGCTGACGGAAGTGCCATTCTTTTGCCTTTGGTTCCTGCTGATAACAGGAATGCACCCATAGACGCTGCTTCTCCTAAACAAATGGTCGAAACGTCTGACTTGATGAGGTTCATTGTGTCATAAATTGCCATTCCGGCTGTAATAACACCGCCCGGACTGTTAATATAAAGCATAATATCTTTTTCAGAGTTTTCACTGTCTAAAAGCAAAAGTTGGGCAACAACTGAATTTGCCACCTCGTCGTCAATCTCTGTTCCAAGGAAAATAATTCTTTCTCTAAGCAGTCTTGAAAAGATATCAAATGACCTTTCTCCGCGTGAAGATGCTTCGATTACAGTCGGGACATAACCCATTATTTTCATATAAGTTTCTTGATCCATTTTTCTCTCCTATTATTTAAAAATTATACTACAAAAATTTTTTGAGGTAAATTAACTTACTTTACCACCCAAAAATTTGAACAGTTCTTTTTCATCCGGTGTTAAGTCAGATACGTTAAGTTCCAACGCCGGATTAGAGAGTTTCATTTTGGTATTTAACTCTGTGAATACTTCATGTGTTAAATTCGGTTTGCTTGCCGCATAACCCGAAAGATTGTTAATAGTCCCTTGAAACCTTTTTGGAATAGGTTTATACTTGAATGCCAAAAGCGGTGTATGTTCCATATGACATAACTCGTGTATATACAGATGCTGCGGTGTTGTTGTCGAAAACCAATTCTTAAAACCGGTTGTGGAATACCATCTTTGCAGAAGATTTTTTGCGTTTGGTGTTAATTTAACTTCCGGACAATATTTTGCCATAAATTGCTTAAACACGTTTGAGCCGATAAGTATTGAATGTTGTTTGCCGTAACTTATTCTTAGATGTTCCCCGGAAAGTTCTTTGTAGTTTGAAATTATAATCTCTGCCGGTAGCTCCATGCCGTTTTTGCTTGCTGCCCATACAGAAGGAAGAATTTTTCTTGCCTGTTCTAAATCATTATTTAGCATAGCGTCTATGCCATACTGTTCCCGCAATATATTTTCAATCTTAACGACTTCCGGATGGGTTGATTTTTGTGCAAAAAGTCCGTGAAGATATCTTACACTGTCATCACGTAAATTCTTTTTCTGATAAACCATTTGTTCAATTTCAAGCGGCATGCCTTTTCTGTGTTTTGGTTTTATCATTTTTAATATAGGATTGATTTCAACTGCCGTATATCTGTCTGCAAAACCAAAAATCGCTGCTTGTAATTCTCCCCAGGTTTTAGCTTTTCGCAATTCTTTTGTTGTTTCGGCTGAAACTCCCGCTTTTTCAACTGTTGCAAGAAAAGTTTGTCTAAGTCTGTCTGCTGCTTCCGGTATTGGGCAAGTTACTTTTGCCTTGAAAGTTTGTGCAACCTTTTTATTTCTTGCCAGTCCTACTTTGCCTAAAACATTAAGTGCTTGTCTGGATTCAAGTTTAGTCATTGCTAGCAAAGAATTTTCTGCTGCATTAACAACCTGACGAACCGGCACAGTTTTGACCATATTTAAACCTACTTTACCAATAGACATAACTTTATAAAGTATTTCTGTTAGGAAAAATTGCCTGAAATGTTAAATTTTGTGTTTTAATGCAGCGTCAATTAAGCCTTTAAATAACGGATGAGGTCTGTCAGGACGTGATTTGAATTCAGGGTGGAACTGGCATGCTACAAACCAATCAAGTTTTGGCAATTCCACAACTTCTGCCAACATGCCATCAGGTGACATTCCTGAAAATACCAGACCAGCATTGGCGATTTTGTCCATATATTCGTTATTAACTTCGTATCTGTGTCGGTGGCGTTCGGAAATAATCTCTGTTCCGTATGCTTTTGCTGCAACTGTGTCGGGTTTTAAATGGCATTCATAAGCTCCAAGACGCATTGTGCCGCCGTAGCCTTTGACATTTTTCTGTTCAAGCATTATATCAATTACAGGATAAGTCGGATTTTCATCGAATTCTTTTGAATTAGCGCCCTTTAAGTCTGCAACGTTTCTTGCATACTCAATGACAGCACATTGCATTCCAAGGCATAATCCCAAAAACGGAAGATTATTTTCACGAGCATAGCGGATTACATTTAGTTTTCCTTCAATTCCGCGTACTCCAAAACCTCCCGGCACAACTACCGCATCAACATCAGCAAGTTGTTTTTTGCATAAAGCATAGTCAACACATTCTTCTGAGTTTATCCATTTAATTTCAACCGCTGCTGAATCCGCGTATCCAGCGTGTTTTAGGGATTCTACAACCGAAATATACGCATCTGATAACTTTGTATACTTCCCTGCAATAGCAACTCTGAGCGAAGTTTGAGGGTTTTTAATTTTTGTGACAAGTTTTTCCCAAGCTTCAAGATTAGGCGTTCTGTCTTCCATACCAAGCATTTTCAGAACAACATGTCCCATCCCTTGGTTTTCCAGTGCAAGCGGTACTTCATAAATCGTTTTCATATCACGGCACTCGATAACCGCGTCTTTTGGCACGGAACAAAACAGGGCAAGTTTTTCTTTTTCTGTTTTTGGAATTGGTTTTGATGTTCTGCAAACCAAAAGTTCAGGTTGTATACCGTAGCTTCTTAATACGTTTACGCTGTGTTGTGAAGGTTTGGTTTTCAATTCTCCCGATGTTGGCAAATACGGAAGCAGAGTGCAGTGTATTGATATTGCATTACCAATCCCGATTTCTGATTTAAACTGTCTTATTGCCTCAATAAACGGCAAACTCTCAATGTCACCGATTGTTCCGCCGATTTCGATAATATGGAAATCAGGTTTAAATTGTTTTGTTGCAGCAACAATTTTAGTTTTAATCTCATTTGTAATATGCGGAATAACCTGAACTGTTGCACCTAAGTAATCTCCGCGGCGCTCTTTGTTTATGACTTCCTGGTAAATTCTGCCGGATGTTACGTTATTGACCTGACCAAAACTCGTATCTGTAAATCTTTCATAGTGTCCTAGGTCTAAATCTGTTTCAGCGCCGTCATCTGTTACAAAAACTTCTCCATGCTGAAACGGGCTCATAGTGCCCGGGTCAATGTTTATATACGGGTCAAATTTCTGAATTATTACAGAATAATCTCTAGCCCTAAACAATCTTCCAAGAGACGCTGCTATAATCCCTTTACCAAGAGAGCTTACTACACCGCCGGTTACAAATATGTATTTTGTCATTTGATGATTAATCCTTTATTCCTTTTCTTTTATAGAATTCTTCTATAAATCCGGTATTAAACTTCCCGCTCATAAATACTTCATCTTCAATAATTGCCTGGTGGAAAGGTATTGTTGTTTCAACACCGGTGACAACGTATTCTTTTAATGCGCGGTACATCCTGCGGCGCGCTTCGTTTCTGTCACGACCCCAGCAAATTAGCTTGCCAATCATTGAATCATAATACGGAGGAATTGTATAATCCTGATAAACATGAGAATCAACTCTTATTCCAAAGCCGCCCGGAGCTAAGTATCCGGAGATTGTGCCAGGGTTTGGCATAAAGTCTTTTGCAGGGTTTTCAGCATTAATTCTGCATTCTATTGCGTGACCTTTCAGGTGAATATCATCTTGTGTGTAGCTTAGCGGTTCGCCTGCTGCTACAAGAATTTGTTCTCTTACAAGGTCAACACTTGAAATCATTTCAGTAACGCAGTGTTCAACCTGAATTCTTGTATTCATTTCCATAAAATACCACTTGCCGTCATGGTCAAGTAAGAATTCGCAAGTTCCTGCACCTTCGTAATTGATTGCTTTTGCGGCGCGAACTGCTGCTGCTCCCATTTCTTGTCTGGTTTGAGCATCAATTGCAGGTGACGGTGCTTCTTCCAGTAATTTTTGGTGACGACGTTGGATAGAACAATCTCTTTCGCCTAAGTGGACAACATTGCCAAAACTGTCGCCTAATATCTGAACCTCAATATGGCGCGGATTTTCAAGAAATTTTTCAGCATAAATATCAGGGTTTCCGAAAAAGTTCTTTGCTTCTGCCTGGCAAAGGTTCATGTTGTTTTCGACTTCATCATCTCCGCGGCAAATTCTCATACCCTTGCCGCCTCCGCCTGCTGTGGCTTTGAGGATAATCGGATATCCAACCCTGTTTCCGAATTCTTGAACTTCTTCAACAGTTCTTACAATCCCGGTGCCCGGGGTTACAGGTACATCGTTTTCTATCATTGTTTTACGGGCTGTAGCTTTATCACCCATTTTACGCATTGCGCCGGATGAAGGACCGATAAATTTTATCCCCTGCTGCTCGCAAATTTCTGCAAAGTCGGCTCTTTCAGACATAAAACCGTATCCGGGGTGGATTGCATCAGCGCCTGAAACCATTGCCGCTGACATAATAGCAGGTATTGATAAGTAACTGTCTGCACTTTTAGCAGGACCAATACAGTAGGCTTCTGTCGCAAGTCTTACGTGAAGTGAATTTGCGTCGGCTTGTGAATATATTGCAACAGTAGGTATTCCTAATTCGCGGCATGCTCTTATTATTCTTACTGCAATTTCGCCTCTGTTCGCAATTAAAACTTTTCTAAACATTTTCCAAATATCCCTTATAAAACCAAAGTGAACAGTCTCAAAACTGTTCACTTTCGGTATATCATATTTTACTCTACATACATAAGAACCTGACCGAATTCAACAGGCTGACCGTCTTCTACACAAATTTCAACGACTTTGCCTGCAACTTCAGATTC
>MOYD01000055.1 GCA_001899395.1 Candidatus Gastranaerophilales bacterium Zag_111
AAAATCGAAGCTGACATTCAAAAAATTGGTAATCTCCATGTGATGATGGAGCAAATCAGGCAGATGAAGCGTAAACAACGTACTTTGGCAATAAATATTTTAAAAAGTACGCGAAGAGAGTCGCTAAAAGCAATGTTACGCGATGCGAAAAAAGTCTTTAGAATTAAAGCGCATGCAAAATCTTTACTTTCTACAAGAAAACAAAAGAATAAAAATATTTTGGAAAAAGAAGAATTTAAACCTCTGCTTGACGCATTCCCTTGCTGGTGTGTGACAACATATGCGGTGTCTGATTCTTTGCCTTTGCAGCCTGGCATGTTTGATGTTGCAATAATAGATGAAGCTTCGCAGTGCGATATTGCAAGTTGTTTCCCTATAATGTACAGAGCTAAACGAACTGTTGTAGTTGGTGATGATAAGCAGCTTCCGCATTTGTCTTTCTTAGAAAAAGCCAAAGAACAATCATTCCTGAGCCAGTACGGAATTCCTGATAAATACCAGTTAATGTGGCGTTTCAGAACTAATTCAATGTTTGATTTAGCAGATTATTACTCAATGAATTCAGTAATGCTTGATGAACATTTTAGAAGTCTTCCGCCGATAATAGAGTTTTCTAATCAGGAATTTTATAACAGTAATATCAGAGTTATGCGCGCTGATAATATGAACGATAGCGTTATTGATATTGTAAAAGTTCCGGACGGGAAAGTCGATTTAGATGCAACCAGAAACTTGCCGGAAATCGAAGCGCTTGTTAAGACTTTGCATGAAATAATTATCGAAGATGAACGCAAAAATCCTGATAAACCGGTTACAATTGGTGTTATTTCGCCATTTAGGGCACAGGTTGAGCAGTTGAAAATTTCAATTCCAAAAGTTCTCTCTGATTATATGATTAAAAAACATCAGATTGAAATCGGTACAGCACATACTTTCCAGGGTGATGAACGTGATATAATCCTTATTTCATGGGCGTTTGCAAATAATTCTTATCCGCAAAGTATTACGTTTTTACAAAAACCGAATTTGTTCAACGTTGCAATAACCCGTGCTAAAAACAAATGTATAAACTTTGTATCGCATGACTTGGAAACAATGCCGGACGGGCATTTTAGACATTATGTTTCGTATTTAAAACAGTACAAAGACAGAAAAAATGCGCTTGATAACAAAGAAATAGATGAAAATATTTATAAAAATAAGCTTGAAAAAGAAGTTGCGGATTGCATAAGAGAGCTTGGGCACAGTGTTGTCGCGGGCGCTGAAATTGCGGGTTTGAGCGTGGATTTACTTGTTGATGGTAAGTTTATTGTTGAAATCGATGGTGTTGAAGACAATAAAAAATCCCGAATTCCTCAAATGAAAAAACAGGCAATTCTTGAGCGCTGCGGTTTGAAAGTTCGACGAATTACTTTCCGCGAATGGCAATATTCAAAACAAGCATGCCTTGACAGGGTTTTGGTTGAAGATTAATATAACATTATGAAAAATATAATTTCAATTATAGTAATTTTACTTGTGCTGTCTTTGGGTGTAACTGTATATTTGTTAAAACCGAAAGAAGTGCAATTTAATAACCTGGAATTTGAACAAAATATAAAAGAATTTACTAAAAATTCTAAAATAATTGATGCAAATTTTGACCATAATCAGGCGCTGGATGTTGCTGATTTTGCGATATCCAAAGGTATAAAAATTCCTAAAATTTTGATTAATTTTGATACTCACAGCGATATAACTTTGAATGAAGATGTTGTACCATTAGGTGCTGATGTTGATAATTGGATAAATGAATATTTAGCAATTTATCCGGAAGCTGATGAAGTTTATTGGGTTATTCCAAAAGAAGAGGATGACAGAATAGATTTACGTATGTTTTTCGGAGAAAATAAATCGCGAGACCTTCCTTATAATACAATGTTTTACGGCAATTCAATAAAGGAAGATATGCGGATGAAATTCTTATTTACTCCGCTGAGTAAAAAATCTTATACTCAAGAAGTTCTTGTAGACCCAAAAACCGGCAAGTTAAACGAATTTGCGCAAAATTTGTCAATTACTAAGGTTTTGTTTAATCCTGAAATTAAATATAAAAAAGTCAAAATTACAACCTGCACAGAAGAAACGCTGCCGGATTTTGATGGCAAAGAGGTGTTTTTAAGTATTGACGCTGATTATATCAGTAATTCGGGCTTTGACACTCCCGGGAAATTTATAAATGATAAAAATTATAAACAAATTGAACAGGCACTTTTTAAAATGGTTAAGACCATAAAAGATAAAAATATTCGCCCGCAAGTGATAAATCTTACACTATCGCCGCAGTATTTACCGGAAGATGACCATAATCAATTGATTGATTTTTATAATAAAATTTTTAGAATTTCCGGCAAACAAGACGCGGTGAGTACTTATTCAAGAAAGTATAAAATTTGATTTTTTAAAAACCTTTCATATTCTTTTACTCTGTAAGGGTCAATCTGTCTTTTGTATGAATTAAGTGCATCCGATTTTTTGGACACCTCAAAAATCTTATCAAAGAAGTCTATAACTGTTTGATGAAGTTCTTCAGGCAAATATTGAGGAGATAGGGTAAGATTTATCACTTGCGGGCGAATATTTTTGTCTTTTATTGTCTTAATCATATTGAACAAAGCAAGTTTTGCTTCTTTTTTATTTTTCTTGTTGATAAAATTTGCTGCTGTATCAAAGCCGGAATTACTTATGTAATCCGCATCAATACTTAAAAATACCTCTTTGCCATCAAAATCCGGCAGTGTTTCTTCCGTACAGGTAATGATTTTAATCTTTTTAAGTTTCGTGTTTGAGGTATCAAATGGGATTTTTAACTTTTTATAATCCTCATTAGAAACAAGTTCGTTCATCATTCCTGTATCAGGGTCAATCAAAAATTCCTGAGTGTATGCCTGTTTTGTTAATGGTGTGAAGATAAATTTCAAAAGATTTAGTTTCTTTAGTGAATTTCCGTACAATACCGGGTTATTTTCAAGGTTTTTGTAATCATTATCAGCAAATAAAAGTCTTAGATTAAGGTTAAGCGCTTCTTCTTTTGGCATGACCCAATAAAGTTCCTCAACTTCAGGAAATTTTGCAAAATATTCATTTATCCAGTTTGAAATCTCGGTTTCGTGATTTAGTACGTTCCAATTTATAAAAGCATCTGAATGGGTGTCAAAATTTATTAAAATCTTGCCGGGGTAAATATTTTTAGAGTATGCGTATTCCGCTACGTCGATAGCCTGATTATGATTTTCATTAGCGTCTATAATTTTTGTATTTGAGGTAATTTCTTTTATATTTTGTTCAAATTCTTGTTCATTAAATTCTGTCGTAGGTTTTATGGTTAAAAACAAAACCGCCGATACTGCTAAAATAATCCCAAAAATTATTACAAGCTTTTTTTTCATACAAATTTATCATAGCCATAAAATATTTGTTGGTCAAATTGTTATTTTTTAGCTATGATAGAAACAACTGAAATAAGGGGATATAACATGAAAAAGGTTTATATAGAAACAATGGGCTGCCAGATGAATAAATCTGATACTGAGAGAATGTTTGGAATGCTTTCAAACTTTGATTACGAACAGACGACAGTTCCAAAAGAAGCGGATTTACTTATGGTTAATACATGTTCAATAAGACAATTGAGCGAAGATAAAGCATACAGCCTTATAGGAACATGGGGCAAGTGGAAAAAATCAAGACCTGAACTTAAAATAGGTTTTTGCGGATGCGTTGCACAGCAAAAAGCCGAACAGATTTTTAAACGTGCTCATTATGTTGATTTTGTTCTTGGTACTCATAAAATCTACGCTCTTCCTGATATAATAAAATCTGTTGAAGCAGGTGAAAAGGTTTGTGTCTGTGATGAAACACATAAAACAGAAGATGACAAGGCTGTTCAGTACAAAATTAACCGCGCAAAATCAGTAAATGCCTGGATTCCGATAACAGAGGGCTGCAACAATTTCTGTACGTATTGTATTGTGCCTTATACAAGAGGCAGAGAGCGTTCAAGGTTGCCGGAAACGATTATCAAAGAAGTTAAGGACGCGCTTAATTCAGGTTTTAAAGAAATTACGCTGCTTGGGCAGAATGTAGATAGTTACGGGAAAGATTTTAAAGATAGAGATTACCGTCTTGCAGACTTGCTTCGGGAGGTGAACTCGATTGAGGGAAAATTTAGAATTCGTTTTGTTACCTCTTATCCGACAGATATTACAGATGAACTTATTCAGACAACCCTTGAACTTGATAAGGTTTGTGAATATTTTCATATCCCAATGCAATCGGGCAGCAGCGAAGTTTTGAAAAAAATGAACCGCCGCTATGACAGAGAAACTTATTTTAAGATTGCGCAAAAGGTGCGGGAAATGGTGCCGGATGTTACAATTACCAGCGATTTTATTGCGGGATTTCCGGGTGAGACAGAAGAGCAGTTTGTGGAAACGCTTACTGCAATGGAAGAACTTGGGCTTGATTATTCAAATACGGCTGCTTACTCACCTAGGGAAAAGACTGTTGCTGCAAAATGGGTTGATAAATTTATTGATGAAGATACAAAATTTGAACGGCTGGCAAGACTTAACGAACAAAACAGAAAATGCTGTCTTGCCTCAAACAAAAAGTTTTTAGGGCGTGAAATGGAAGTTCTGATTGAAAACTTTGAAAACCATAAGGGCAAAAATGTTGTGACAGGCAGAACACGTAATAATAAAATAGTTCATATCCCATGTGATAAGGATTTAACAGGTGAATTTGTGAACGTAAAAATTACAGGCGTTAAAACATGGTATCTTAAAGGTGAATTACTCTAATCTTGTGGTAATAATTAAAGCTTTGTGATACATTGTTATAGCACATAAAAATAAAGGAGAGAAAACATGGCAGATGCAAAAATTTTAGCAACAATTGAAAGGTCAGACACTGAACAATTACAGATTTCTGTTAGCGAATATAGAGGAAAAAGTTACCTTAATATGAGAATTTATTACACCACAGATGAAGGTCAAACCTGGCTTCCTACAAAAAAGGGGGTAACTTTTAGCCCTGACCAGCTTGATTTATTGACAGAAGCTATCGAAGAAGCTAAGCAAGAATTCATGGCTGCTGCAGAAGAATAGATTTTAAAAAAGGATTATCAGCATGGAAAACAAACTTATCTTAAAAAAACGGGAAGTTAATGAGGTTGATAATCCTTCTTTTATTGAGCACAAGTATGCCGTGTGTCTTGTTAATGTAAAGGCACTTGGTGTTAAAACTTTTAGCTACCTTATCCCCCCGGCGATGCAGGGTAAAATTCAAATCGGTCAAGCTCTTTTGGTGCCGTTTGGACGGCAGGGGCTTATTAATGCGTTTTGTGTAGGGTTTTCAGACTATTTGCCGCCTGAAATCAGAGCAAAATCAGTCAATCGGATTTTAAATGAAACCCCGTTGTTTTCTGTTGAATATTTAAAACTTCTTGAATGGGTTGCCAATTATTATTGCACGGATTTAATCACGGTTTTGAATGCTGCAATTCCGCTTAAACTAATTGAAAAATCACTTAAAACCGAACAGATAATCGAATTTATAAAAGCAGACGGAGCAACAAAACGCCAGTTAGAAATCCTTAATCTTCTGCAGTCGCATGGCAAAATGCCGCTTTGTACGTTTGAAAAGCTTGCCAAAACAACGCGGGCTACGGTTAAAAAACTCGAAACTTTGGGATGTGTCAAACTTACAGAAGAACAAGTTTACCGAAACCCGCTTGATATCCTAAACATTAACCAGAAGGAAGATTTATTTGCTTTGACAGATGTTCAGCAAAAAGTATATGAAGGCATTAAGGATAAGATTAAGACTGAAACTTCGCCGCAAATATTGCTTCATGGGATTACTGCAAGCGGTAAAACAGAAGTCTATTTTAAGCTAATTGATGATACAATAAAATCCGGCAAAAATGTTCTGTTCTTGGCGCCGGAGATTGCGTTGGCGTCCCAATTAACAAAACGTTTGGCGCGTAAGTTTGGCACAAAAGACGTTGCAATCTGGCATAGCAGTATCTCAGAAGGCGAGCGGTATGACGTTTGGCAAAAACTTTATAAAAATGAGATAAAAATTCTTGCCGGCGCGCGTTCTGCTGTTTTTGCACCGCTTCAAAATATCGGGCTTATTATAATAGATGAAGAGCATGAAGGCGCGTATAAGCAGACATCACCTGCTCCCCGATACGATGCCAGACTTGTTGCCAGAAAACTTGCGCAGTTTAGCAATTGCCCGTTGATTTTGGGTTCTGCAACCCCTGATATTTCAAGCTATTACAGGGCTGTAAATTCCAATCACTTATTTGAAATGTTGCAACGCTATAATAATGCTAAAGTTGCGCCTGTGACGGTTATCAATATGCAAGAATACGGACGGGCTGCTTATAAAGGGCTTATATCAAAACCTTTACAAACCGCAATTCAAGAGACTTTGGACAACAAGCAGCAGGTAATCCTGTTGATAAATCGACGCGGGTATTCTACATATACACAGTGCCAGGGCTGCGGGCATGTGATTGAGTGTCCGAATTGCGCTATTCCGATGATATGGCATGCAGAAGACAATATGCTAAAATGCCACTATTGCAATCATTTTGAATATTTTCCGGATGTTTGCCCTAATTGCGGTTTTGATAGCCTTAGAAATTCAGGAACAGGAACTCAAAAAATTGAGCAGTACATAAAAGATTTATACCCTCAATACAATGTAGAGCGCATTGACAGCGATGTTTTAACCCGTAAAGGCGAACACATAAGACTTTTAGAAAAATTCCAAAAAGGTGAAATTGATATTCTTGTAGGAACTCAAATGATTGCCAAAGGGCTTGATAATCCTAATGTCACGTTGGTTGGTGTAATATCTGCTGATGCAAGTTTTAATTTGCCGGATTTTAGAGCGTCCGAAAGAGGGTTTCAGCTTTTAACACAGGTTGCGGGTCGTGCCGGCAGAGGTGAATTTAGAGGGAGGGTGCTTTTCCAGACTTATAATCCTGATTATTATGCTTTAGAAAGTGCGAAGGCTCAGAATTATTCAAAGTTTTATGAAAAAGAAATTACATCACGCGAAGAGTTTGACTATCCGCCGTTTAGCAGAATTATCAGACTGATACTTAGTTCTGTTAATAATTTCAGAGCTGAAAAAGCCGCACAAGAGATTACTTTGCGGCTTTGTACAATGATTGAGAAGTTTGGTTTTGGCGAACGGCTTGAAGTCCTTGGACCAACTCCTTGTGTAATCGAACGGATTAACGGTCAATATCGGTTTCAGATATTGATTAAGAATAAACTGGAAGATAAAGGACATCAGTTCGTATCAAGTTTTCTTAATAAAATCACCGCACCGAAAGACATAAAAATGACCGTTGATGTTGACCCGCTTGATATTTTATAATAACTATTTATAGTTAATATAATCTTTCCAGTAGTTGTTTGCTCTGGTTACGTTTCTGTTCCGTGCTGATTTTCCCGGACTTGTACTGTTAATTGCAGCAACATTTTCCATTGGTTCAAAGAACGGACAGCCGTCAAAGGCGGTTCCATCACCTTTTGTATACTTTCCGGCTTCATCTTTTGCGGGGCTTTTGTTAGACAAGCCTTTCATTGTAATATAATCAAGGTCACAAGGAACTATTTGACCTGAATAATTGTTCATATTGTCCTGGTCATCATAAACCCATGTAGCAACCATTTGGGCATTCATTGGAATAAACGCAAATATATCAATATTAAGTCTATTTGGGTTTGCAGTCCCGTTTATGTCAACACAAATTATTCTGTTTTCAGCGTTAAATGTCCAAATTCTGCCTTTACTGTCAAGCCAAATATTGTAATTATCACAAATAATACCAACCTGTCGTAAGCTATTACCATTAAGGTTAAACGCATAAGGTCCGGGACTTCCGCCGCCTTGTCTGTAAATATCTCTTAATTGCCCGGTAATATTTGTAGTGCTGTTAGCTCCATCTAATAGCTTATTCCCGCCGTTTATTTTTGACATGAACTCTTGAGCCCAGGTTGCATAGTTTGATTTTAAGGCATAAACTCCGACATCACCTTTATCATAGTTTAGATAAGAGCCAATTTCTTTGATTTCACTGTATGTTGAGCGGTACTGCTCTTCAAGAACTTTTGCCCTGTAATTATACGCAAGGTTTGGTATAGTAATTGCGCTAATTGTACCGATTAGACCTAAGACAACAAGAATTTCTGCTAATGTAAATGCTAAGCTTTTATGGGTTAAAACCCTTGTTATGATTGAGTTTTGAGCTCTACCCCCCCCGAAACGCTTGCTATGACTGTATTTTGGCATATTTTCTCCTTTCGATTATACAAAACTATTGTAACACTAATGTTCTAAATTCAATATTTATTAATATTTCTTAAATTTTGGGGCAAATTTTGGCGATTGTTTGTTTTATATTAATTATAGGTAGATTTATGAATTATATACAGAATTATAAATTAACAACTCCTGTTATTGCAGAAAACAAACCACCGGTGGTTGTTAATAACGAAAAACAAGCACAGCCAAAACAGATTGATAATCTGTCAAATGTTACACCTGATTACAATGTTCAGACACCAATGGCGTATCGTTATGTTGAAGATATAAAACTAAGCGACAACATAATTGCAAAATGCTACAAACTTGCTAACGGGCAAAACGTTGTAATTGTCCCAAAAGATGGGCCAACTTATGTGAAAACTTATGTAAACACAGGTTCTTTTAATGAGCCGGATAACTTGCGCGGGATAAGCCACTATATTGAGCACAATTTGTTTAACGGTTCAGATGCGCTTGGTGACAAGGTTTTCTTTGATGAAGTAAACAAAATGGGTGCAAATACAAATGCTTCCACTTCTTTTGCAGTAACAGATTATTTTATTGCTTCTAATCTGCTTGAAGATACTGATTTAGAAAACTCAATAAAACTCCATGCCGGCATGCTTCAAACTCCAAAATTTCTCTTAGACAAACTTGAAAAAGAGAAAAAAATCGTTAATTCCGAAATCAACATGTATATGGCAGAAGACGAAAATTTAGGGTTCACGCAGACAATCAAAAATCTTTATAATATAAAATCTTCATCACTTGACTTAGTTGCCGGTACAACTGATAATATTACGGCTTTAACGCGTGATGATGTTGTAAATTACTTTAACAACAATTATTATCCTGCAAATATGACAACAGTAATTACAGGAGAAGTTGACCCTGATGATGCAATGAAACTTGTTTCAAAATACTTCACCTCAAAACGTACTCCGCAAGGTGAACGCCATTTTGAACCAATGGTTCCGATAGAAAAAACAGTAAGGCAAGATATCATTTCGCCAAAATCAGAAGGGCGTGCTTCTGTATTTCTAGGGTTTGCGGGACCGGAAAATAACAATTCAAAAGACAAATTACTTTTACAGGCACTTGTTTCAATTGCCGGAGGACTTTCAAATTCAAGGGTTTCAGACCTTGAGATTAAGTACGGGGTTGGTGTAAACTTTGCGCCTGAGCGTTTGAGTTCTCGTCCGCAAGACAGAAATGTCATGATGATTGAAACAAAAATTCCTGATGATAAAGTCGAAGGATTCTTAAAAGAACTTTATGCAATAATAGATAACTTGTCAAAAAATCCGCCAACAGATGAAGAATTAATTGCTGTCAAAAACAGGATGAAAAAAGGACACAATGAACTTCTTGAAATTTCCGGCGCTTTGAATTATCACATTGGCGGCGCGTTTTTAAATAACAATATTGACACATTAAAAAATTACGACAAAATGGTCGATGAAATGACAGCTAAGGATTTACAGGATATTGCAAAGAAATATCTTGACCTGAATAAGGCTGCACTTACTGTTGTTCACCCAAGTACGATTACAAAAGAAGATGTTAATAAAAATTACGAAAAACTGTCTAGTATATCATTTACAGGCGCAAATAAAAAAGTTCCGATTGATGTCAACAGTGTAACTAAATATCGTATGGCAAATAATTTTGAAGTTGTTTTCAATGATGTAAACACAAATAATGTTACATATAAATTTATTCTGGAAGAAAAGGACTGGACGCCAAGACAAGCAGCTATGTCAAATCTTTTGTCTGAAATGTTTGAAGCAACCGGCACAAAAGATAAATCTCTTAGCGAATGTTCAAAGTTAGAAGATTTATTGGGATTGAGTACAGGACTTGGGGTAGATGCTTTCGGATTTCGGCAGGGTGCAAGTTTTCCTGTAGAAAGCAGCAAGGAAGCTTTAAAATATCTGGAAGAAAAAATTAAAAATCCTGATTTAAACCCGGAAGTTTTCGCGGACAGTATGCAAAGACTTCATGATTACTATTCAACCTGTGAAGTTTCAGCTTATGACAAGTACGATGCTGAAATGTACAAAGGAACTCCTGCTGCATTCTCACCAAAAGATAAATTAAAAAGTTTATATTCGATAACTCTTGATGATGTGAAACAGTTTTACAATGACACATTTAAAAACGGTATGGGACGGGTAATTGTCACTGCTCCGTTTAGCAAACATCCTGAGTTAAAACAACAGGTTTTTGACGCTTTAAGCGGGTATGCAACTGTAAAACCTTATGATGTGAGCTTGTCAAAGGTTTACTCCCCAATTGATAAACCTAAGCTTTACACCGAAGTTAATAAGAAAAATCAGGCTAAAATCCTGCAAGGTTATAAGTTTAAAAACTCCGGAAATATTAAGGATAAAGTTTGTGTTGAACTCTTAAACGAAATCTTTGGAAATTCTTCATCTTCGAGACTTTTCTCTGATTTGCGTGAAACAAGACATCTTGCATATTCTGTTTATTCCAATGTTGATTACACCGGAGATATGGGTGTTATTACAATGAGTATCGGCACAACAACAGAAAATGTCGAAACCGGTGAAAAAACTTTTGACAATATTAAAAAATCAATTGACGGGTTCAATGATAATGTTATAAAAATTACCACTGAAAAAGTCTCAGTCGAAGAACTTGAAAGTGCAAAGAAAAATTTAAAATCAATGCTTCTTAGCTCCCTTGAAACAAGTTCCGGCAAAAACTCAATACTTACGTTGTCAAATTCCACCCCGTACGGAATTGATTATATAAATAAAGTTCTTGAAGTTATTGACACGATTACACCTGATGATATTTACAATACGGCGCGTAATGTTTTTGCCGGTAATCCGATTTATTCAATTACTGCAACAAAGGCTTCAATTGAAGCTAATCAGGAATTTTTGGATACACTTGTTAAATAATTTATCGTTTTATTGTCCAAAAATCTTTATGGAACAAAACTAAAAACGGAATTATTTCAAGACGACCGATAAACATGTCAAAAATAATTATTATTTTTGATATGTAGTGAAGTGACGCGTAATTCCCCATTGGACCGACAACGTCGCCAATCCCCGGCCCAATATCACCAATTGCTGAAATTGATGCGGTTAAGCCAAGTACAAAGTTTTTTTCAACCATAGTCAATGCTAAAACCGTAACCGCCCAAAGTCCGAAAAAGCAAAATGCAAAAAAGATTGTTTGGCGTATAACGTCATTTGGAACGACTTTGTTATCTATTTTGGTTGAGATAACGGCGTTCGGGTGAAGAATTTTATACAGTTCGTTTTTGATGTATTTGAAAATTAAAATCCACCTTGTCATTTTTAATCCGCCGCCTGCTGAGCCGGAACATGAACTTACAAACATTGTAATAAATAACATAATTTTTGCATCAAATGTCCAGCGCTGGAAATCTTCACTTGCGCCGCCTGTTGAAGTTGCAAGTGATAAAACTTGAAAAACAGAAGCCGTTAATGAATGAAATACTGAGTAATGCTGCTGGAAATATAATATTAAACCAATTATCGCGGAAAGTATAAGTACAATTGTTGTGTAACACCTAAATTCTTCACTTTTCCAAAATAACGATAATTTTCGCTTTGTCAAAACCCTTGACTGTAGTACAAAACTTGCACCTGACACAAACATAAATAAAATAATTATCCAGCAAATAAGGTTTGAACCGTATCCGCCGATACTTTGGGCATTTGGTGAAAACCCTCCGGCAGAAAGTGTTGAAAATGAATTGCATATTGCATCAAACGGGTTCATGCCGGCAAGCCACAATAAAAATGCGCATGTAAAAGTTAATCCCGCATAAATTATCCACAGGGCAGACGCCGTGTTTTTAATTCTTGGGGTGAATTTGTCTTCTGTCGGTCCCGGAGCTTCTGCAAAAAACATCTGTCGTCCCGCAACCGCAAACTGTGGCAAAATCGCAACAAACAGGACAATTATCCCCATACCGCCTAACCACTGAGTAAACGAGCGCCAGAACATCATTGCCTTTGGATAATCAAACCGTGTCAAAACCGTAGCTCCTGTTGTAGTTATACCTGAAACGGCTTCAAACAAAGCATTTACCGGGCTTAAACCGTAAAATAAATACGGTAT
The DNA here is from genome assembly GCA_001899395.1 of Candidatus Gastranaerophilales bacterium Zag_111. GTDB lineage: Bacteria > Cyanobacteriota > Vampirovibrionia > Gastranaerophilales > Gastranaerophilaceae > Zag111. The sequence continues at coordinate 12,499 of MOYD01000055.1, forward strand.
TGCCGCAATAAATCCAAAAGAAATCCATGAAAGTGAAACAATAAACAAGGCTTCAGAACGCTTAATATCATTGAGCTCCGTTGAACCGGATGTTTGTTTCAAAACTCTTTTTAAAATCATACTAACAAACAGTGCAAAAATTCCCGCTGCAAAAAACGGTAAAATCGAATTGTAATCCTTATAATAAACCGCTGCAACTATCGGAATAAATGACACAAATCCAATATCTTTCAATATTAAACTTAACGCGCTTGTTATATAATTTAATCGCATACTTAAACTACCTTAAAATACTGTTTGACAATATCTGCACTGTCAGCTTTCGTAAATATAATCAAAATGTCGTGATGTTTCAATTCCGTGTCGCCCTTTGGAATAATGACATTTGCCCTTCTTTGTATAATCCCGACAATCGCCGGTGCCGGAATTCTCAAGTCTTTAATCAATTTGCCGTCAAATTCTGAATTAACAACAATTTCTAAAACTTCCGCTTCTCCTTGCTCAACTGTTGCCAAAATATCAACATTTGTTTCATCAATATCATTTCTTACTTCGTTTATTGCAGAAGTTTTTGGTGATACCGCAATATCAATCCCTACTTTTTCAAATAACGGAATGTTTAAAACTTTTGACACCCTTGATATAACCCGTCTTACGCCCAGTTGTTTTACAAGAAGCGAGCATAAAAGATTGCGTTCATCGTTATTTGTTACTGCAATTGCAACATCACATGAGCCGATTTCTTCTTCATCTAACAGTTTTAAATTTGTGCCGTCAGCGTTAATAACAACGGTTGACTTGAGTTCTTGTGATAAATATTCGCATCGTTCGTAATTTTTTTCAATAATTTTTGTCTTGATTTTCATATCCTCAAGACTTTTTGCAAGCATATAACCTACATTTCCGCCGCCTATGATTGCCGCTGTGCGGACTTGTTCTTTTTCGTGGAAAAAGGTTCCGGCTAAAATATCAAGCGAATGCGAAGTTCCCATAAAAATAAGTTTGTCGTCTTCGTTGATTTCAGTTAAACCGTTTGGAATAAACAAAAGACTTCCCCTTTTTATTCCCACTATAATTGTATCTTTGGTAAATCCGCAGTCTTTAACCATTTTGCCTACAATTGATGATGCCGGTTTTACTTTGTATTCAAGTAAACGAGCCTTGCCGTCCGCGAAATTTTCAACATCAAGCGCGTGTGCAACTGTCACAATCCTGAATAATTCTTGTGTCAAAAGCGCTTCCGGCCAGATTATGTAATCTATAAAGAATTCACTCAGATAATCCGTTGAATTGTCAAATGCCATAGCGTTTTGGTATTCTTCTTTTGAAACAAAACAAATTGTTCTTATTCCGCTTATCTTTTTAGCGCTAAGACAAGCCACAATATTTGCTTCATCCTGTGCCGTGCAGGCAATAAATACATCAGAATTAACAATATCCGCAGATTTTAAAACATTAACATCTGTTGCGTTCCCTTGAACAAAACTTATATCAAGTTTGTCAAACTCTTCTGTTCGGTTTTCTTCTTTATCAATTACCGTGATATCGTGGTCTTCAAAAAACTCTGTAGCCAGAAGACACCCAATATCAGTTGCTCCGTAGATTACAATTTTCATACCTTAATTCCCCAATAGTCCAAGCGCTGCAAAAAGATAAATTGCGCCATAAACAATAACATTTCTCAAAACAATTAAAACAATCGTTGCAACAATCGGCGACAGGTCAAACGGACCAACCGGCGGTATAAATTTTCTAAATAAATCAAGATATATGTCTACAGATTCTCTTAACGCCTTGAAAATAAAGCTGTCCCAATTTATTCCCGGAATCCATGTAAGGAGACATCTTACAAATATCATCAATAAATACACATAAAAACAGTTTGCAATTGCTTCTATTATTTTAATTGTCAACATCTTTTTTGTCCTCTATTATTGTATTATAAGCCTTTTTTAACCCCATCGATATCAATACACACGTAATCATCATTGCAAGCAAAGAAAATGATATTCCAAATATCGGCGGAATGATATAAAATCCCGCAGACGTAAATATAAAATGGAACAACGGATAATCGTAATTTATATTAGGCACAATCGCTAAAAAACAAGCCATTACAACATAATATAAATAAAAATTAACCAATCTGTCGAGAAATAATATCAATTTCGCCATAAAATTACCTGTTTTAGATATTTAATTGAGCCGTTTTTGAACAGTCACATTCACAATTTGACGGGATATTTTCTATCATAGTAAATAATAAAGATTTTAAATTAGCCACATTGTTATTAAACACTTCCATAACAGCTTCATGCGATACCGGCGGGACGTCTCCAACCAGTCCGGCATCATAATCTGTTATAAGCGAAATATTCAACGGGCACATATTTAATTCTTTAACTAAATACGCTTCCGGAAATGCAGTCATGTTGATTACTTGCCAGCCTTGTTTTGTGAAAAATGCGGATTCTGCTTTTGTAGAAAATCTTGGTCCGTTAATTACAACAACAGTGCCGGTTTCGTGGATTGTGATACCAAGTTTTTTACCTGTTTCAATTGCAAGTTTTCTGAGTTCAGGGCAATAAGGATCCGCCGGTGAAGGGTGTTGGACGATTGGTCCTTCATAGAAAGTTGTTTTACGCCCGTCTGTCCAGTCAACAAACTGGTCGCAAATTACAAAATCGCCCGGTTTAACCTCTTTTTGCAAGCTTCCGGCAGCACAAGGAGAAATAACACATTTGCAGCCTAAGTGTTTCATTGCCCAAACATTAGCTCTAAAGTTTACCAAATGCGGCGGAATAGAATGGTCTCTTCCGTGGCGTGGCATAAACGCAACTCTGTGATTGCCGATTTTGCTAATAAATATACTGTCGCTTGTTTTGCCGTATGGAGTATCAACTTTAACTTCTTCGATATCTTCCAAAAAACTGTAAAAGCCTGAGCCGCCAAATACGCCAATATCTGCTTTATTTAAGATTTCCATAATAATTTCTCCAACCTGTCTGACTATAAAAAAAGACTATCATAAAGCAGATTATTAAACAAGTTTATATAAAAACTTAATAAAATTAGCAATTTTTAAAATTAAAAACACTGTTATGTTATAATAGCATATGTCGGAGAAGATTTTAACAGGGCAGTAAATTTGTATGAAAGATATGGCAAAACAAATGACTGGTATGATTGGTATGCTGGACAGTACAACTATTCCTAAATATAAACAAGACTTAAAATATGCGTTGGAAACTACTCCGGGAATAAAGACTTATCAAGGAACAACTTACCGCTGGCAAAGGGGTGGAACTTTCAGTGATATATTTAAGGATGTAAAAGTTGGTGATACAATCACTGACAAGTCCTTTGTTTCAACAAGTTCAGAGATAATGGGAGCGGAATATTTTAGACAGGATTTAAACAAAATGTACAGAGCTAGTGGAAATCCTCCGGAGCTTGTTGTTATAAAAAGTAAAAACGGGAAAATAATTCCAAAACATCTTGCTGGTTCTCGTTTTTCAGAAAAAGAAATTTTACATAATGCAGATACTCAGTATAGGTATATGGGAACAAAAGATATTACATCTTCTGATGAATTAGGGCTAACAGATTATATTAATGGTGCAAAAGCCAGACATATTGCGTTTGTTGATTTTGTCCCTTGCAAGGCTATATATCTTGAGGAAATCTAACACGTCGAATTTTATCAACTTCACCTCTTGCCAGATTTGTAAACCTATAATACAATAATAATTGTAAAAAGTGAGGAAGATATGACAAAACATAGTATAAAAGTTTGTATGGGAAGTTCGTGTTTTGCGCGCGGAAACCTTGAGAATTTGAGTTTTTTAGAAAATTATATAAAAGAAAATAATCTTGATGCTGATATTGAGCTTGTTGGCGGATTATGTCAAGAAAAGTGCTCAACAGGACCAAATATCTATGTGGATGAAGTTTTGCATAGCGAAGTTAATCAGGATAAGTTAAAAGATATATTGAAATCATTAGTGTAAGTTTAAGAGTTTAGGGGTTAAAAAATGAATAATCAAAATCCGGTGTATACATTAATTAATGAATGTCACGACTGTTACAGATGTGTACGAGACTGCCCGGTAAAGGCTATTAAGATAGAAAACAATCATGCTTCTGTTATTCCTGAAAAATGTATTTCTTGCGGTACGTGTGTTAAGGTTTGTCCGGCAAATGCAAAGTGTGTCCGAGGCGATTTAGAAAAAGTTAAAAATCTTTTAATTGCGCAAAAAGATGTGTATGTTTCTTTGGCGCCTTCATGGCGGTCTGTCTTTGAAAATTCAGCACAAAAAATGATTGCAATTCTTAAACAGCTTGGGTTTAAAGAAGTTTCTGAGACCGCAATCGGTGCACAGGAAGTTTCTATCCATGACGCCGAAGTCCTTAATAATATGGAAAAAGGGTTATTAATTTCAAGTGCTTGTCCTGTAATAGTTGATTATATAAGACTTTACAAGCCGGAGTACGCGAAGTATATTACCCCTATCGGTTCTCCGGCTAAGACACATGCCAGAATGTTAAAAAATCTTTATGGTAATGATATTGCGGTTGTATTTATTGGTCCTTGTATCGGCAAAAAAAATGAAGCTGATGAGAATGATGGATTAATTGATGTATCCATTACTTTTGAAGAATTAAAAATTTGGATTGCAGACCAAATTGGTGATATTTCAGAGATAAAAAAGGAAAGTCATTTTGAGTTTGTACCTTATAGTGCCCATGAAGGAACTTTGTACCCGATAAACGGAGGAATGAACGAAACTATAAAAAAAATAGGTGTTAAACCACAGGTTCAATTAATGGAAATTTGTACAATTCCGGCGTTTGAAAGAGCACTGGAAAATCTTGACCCTGAAAAGCTTGCGGTACCGGTTTTTGTTGAAGCTCTGGCTTGTGAATCAGGTTGTATCACCGGTCCTTGTATTGCTTCTAATAATCCTAGCATAAGTTCAATTTCTGATGTTATGTATAAGGTTAAGGTTAGGGATGAAATTCCTAAAAAAGCACAACTTGTTGTTGAGTGTGATTATTCACCAAAAGGCGTTGCTGCTTCAAATTATTCACTGGATGAAATATCTCATGCACTGAAAAAAATCGGTAAACACACAATTGATGATGAATTAAACTGTGGCGGCTGCGGGTATTCATCATGTAGAGAACTTGCGGTTGCACTGCTTGACGGGGTTGCAGAACCTTCAATGTGTGTTTCTTATATGAGAAAAATTGCAATGCGTAAGGCTGCTGCAATGCTCAGATGTATGCCGGCTGCTATTGTAATGGTTGATAATAATATGAATATCCTGGAAGCCAACGAAAGTTTTATGAAGATGTTTACAGGTGATATGTATGAAATCTTTAAAGCAAGACCTGATGGTTTAACCGGCGCTGCAATTGATAGAATTGTTGAGTTTTCGGATATTTTCAGAACTATTTTGAAAACGGGAAAAGACTTGCATAAAGAACATTACAACCTGAAAGACAGGCTTTATGATATCAATGCGTTTACAATTGAACCAAACGAAATTGTGGGCGCGATAATTACTGATGTCACTCAAACAGAAACAAACCGTGAAAAAATTTCTGAAAAAGCAAAAGAAGTTATCTCTAAAAATATTTCAATTGTCCAGGAAATTGCCTGCTTGTTAGGTGAACATATGGTTGAAACAGAAACCCTGCTTAACTCTATTGCCAATGATTACGACGATAAACCTGAACAGGAGAAAAAATAATGTTTATTGACATTGATTGCTCACAGGTAAAAAAATATAACCAAAACGCTTTTGGAGACTATTTTGTCTCAAAACGTTATCCTGATGAGGCTAAGTTAATTGCGGTTTTGTCCGACGGGCTTGGCAGCGGGATTAAGGCAAATATTTTATCTTGTATGACTGCCACAATGCTTTTAAGGTTTGTTGAAAACCAGCAAATACCTATTCGCAAAGCAGCAGAGATTGTTATGAACTCGCTTCCCGTATGTAAGGTAAGAAAAATAAGTTACTCAACGTTTTCAATAATTGATGTTAATGACGAAGGCAATGCAAAAATTATTGAAGAAGGAAATCCTGAATTTATCTGGATACGTGATAACGAGGTTATGACGCCGCCGTTTGAAACAATTCAATCTAAAACTTTTAAAAATCGCTGTATGAAAAGTTATAAAATCAGGCTTCAATTAGGTGACAGGTTAATATTTTGTTCAGACGGAGTTACACAATGCGGACTTGGCAACGGTAGATTAAAACTTGGGTTGCGCCGCGAAGGGCTTATAAATCTTTTGCAGGCAAAATTACAGGAAGAACCTGATATATCAAGTTCTGAGTTGTCTGCATATATAATTCGCCAGGCTAAAAATATTGAAACGGACAGACTTCCAAAAGACGATATTTCCGCGTGTGTTTTGTATTTTAGGGAACCAAGAACGTCGCTTGTGTTTACGGGACCTCCGTTTAACCAGAAAAAAGACGCTGAATACGCGAAGATTTTTGATGAATTCAAAGGCAAAAAAGCAATTTGCGGCGGTACGACCGCAAATTTAATATCACGTGAATTAAATCGTCCGATTACTATGGATAAGGAAATCAGTATAGGCAAACTCCCAAGCTGCTCATACATGGACGGAGTAGACCTGGTAACAGAGGGAATTTTGACACTTACAGAAGCATGGGAGCAGCTTGAAGAAGGAAATTTAGATATTGACAATGCTGCCGGAAAGCTGATAAAATTCTTATTAGATAGTGACTGCATAAACTTCATGGTAGGTGCAAAACTTAATCAAGCTCACTACAATCCAGCATTGCCTGTTGAGATTGAGATAAGAAAAAATATCATAAAGAAAATGGCAGCCGTGCTGCAAGATAAATATTTTAAGAAAGTTAGTGTACAATATATGTAGAAAGCATATAGCTGTAAAAGGAAGGTAAAAATGGAAAAAATCAGTGTAAAAGTTTGTTTAGGTACAACATGTTTTGTAATGGGTTCAGCTAATCTACAGGAATTAATCGACATTGTTCCTGCAAAATACGGTGACAAAGTTGATGTATCAGGTGTTCCGTGCCTTGGACTTTGTGCAACTGACTGGGAATTTTCCAAAGCACCTTATGTAAAAGTTAATAATGAAGTTGTAAAAGAAGCAACTGTTGAAAAAGTTTTAAATGAAATAGAAAAGCAATTAGGTAAAAAGTAGAAAAGGATTAAGAATAAATATGGCAACGAATACCCCTAAACAAACATCGCATTTGAAGCGAGAAATTCTTGTAAGACTTATCAAGGCTTATTTGAGTGATAATTTTGAAGAAAACACAAGGTTAATCCCTTATGATATGCGCCCGAAAGGTAGTGAAGTACCTTACAGATGCTGTATTCACCAGGAACGCGCGGTTTTAAGAGACAGAGTAATCGCGGGGTTAGGTTTATCAATTGAAGATGCTGAAGATAGCGAATTACTGTCAAGCCTTGCTAAAAAGGCTCTGGAGCGCAAAGAGCCGGAAGAACATCCGCTAACAGTACTTCATACGGCATGTCATGGATGTGTGCCGTCAAGAATTTATGTAACAGACCTTTGCCAAGGTTGTGTTGCAAGACCTTGCGAATCAACTTGCAGGTTTGGAGCAATAAAAGTTGAACACGGAAAGTCTGTAATTGACCCTTCAAAATGCAAAAATTGCGGTATGTGCGCTCAGGTTTGTCCTTATCAAGCTATTGCAAAAATTATCGTGCCTTGTGAGAACGCTTGTCCGGTAGGTGCTATAACCAAAGATGAAGACGGTTTGGCGCATATTGATTTTGAAAAATGTATTTCTTGCGGAAAATGCGTTAGTGCTTGTCCGTTTGGGGCGGTTCATAAAAAGAGCCAGGTTATTGATATTTTAAAAGCAATTAAAGAAGGGAAAAAACTTGTTGCAATGCTTGCTCCGGCTATTATGGGGCAGCTTCCTTGCACGCCAAAACAGTTGAAACAAGCAATTATGAAACTTGGATTTTCGGATGTAATTGAGGTTGCCGAAGGCGCTGACATTACATCCGCAAACGAAGCGGCAGAGTTTAAAGAACGCATGGAAAAAGGCGACAAATTTATGACAACTTCTTGTTGTGCAGCGTACAACGAGCTTGTAGAAAAACATTTACCGGAGATTAAACCGTTCAGATCCGAAACTAAAACTCCGGCTTATTATACGGCAGAGCTTGTTAAAAAAGAGATGCCGGACGCTGTAACAGTATTTTTCAGCCCGTGTGTTGCAAAACGCCGTGAAGCAATGCAAAATCCAAACATTGATTTTGTGCTCAATTTTGAAGAACTTGGCGCATGGTTTATTGCAATGAATGTTCAAGTTGCGGATTGCGATGAAGCAGATTACAGAAAAGAATCTTCTGCTCAAGCAAGAAACTTTGCAAACACCGGTGGTGTTGCTGCTGCTGTGAATTCATTATTGGAAGATGATGAAAAAGCACAGGCATATGTGGTTGACGGTTTAAACAAGCAGTCAATCAGAGACTTGAAAAAATTTGCTAAAAACGGTCAATGTGAATTTGGCAATCTGATTGAAGTTATGGCATGTACAGGCGGATGTCTTGGAGGTTCAAGTACAATCAATGCTTATAAACCTGCATTGAAACAGTTGACAAATTATGTCAATGAATCACCGGAAATCAAGACGGTTGTTAAAAAATAAGAAATGGAAATTTTGATGAAAAAGTTTTTAATTTTAAGCTTGATTGCTGTATTTGCACTTGGTACTTATGCTTTTGCAGCGCAAAAAAATGAAGATACTTATGCTAATAATATTAAAAGTTGTAAGCAAACAAAAGATAAGGATTATAAGATAAAAGGAATCCAGAACGGTAAATGCACTGTTGAGATTGGATATGAAGAAGTAGAATTACAAATAAATGACTTTAGTATGGAAGATGCACGTGCAGGAAAAATACCGACTAATGAACAAACAAATCTTGAAACCTTATCAAAGAGTGTATTAGTATGTAGCTTTTCACAAGACCAAAGAAATGATATATATAATGCCCGGATGCAAGATAAGGAAGAAAAATCAGGAAGAGAATTTTTACACTTACCTGATGCTATGGAACAAATGTATAATACAAAGTATCAGCGTCTTCTAAAAAAATACGAACTGGACGGAACTTGCAAAGTTACTAAAAACTAATTTTAAACTAATATTAATCTATTAAAGTATTGTTGTTATGAAAAAATTATTAATTCTGGCAACAATATTTTTTTGTGTAAACTCTTTTGCCAAAGCCGAAAATGTAAAATTTATTCAGGTGACTGATGTTCACTTAACACAGAACAATGCTTTGTATCTTGAGGATTTTGTTTCTGATATTAATACAAAGTATCATGATTTAGATTTTGTTATTTTTACCGGTGACAATATCGACCAGGCTAACCAAAATGACCTTGAAACTTTTTTGAGCATAGTAAAAAAGATTAAGACCCGAAAATATGTTGTAATCGGTAATCATGATGTTTTTAAATCAAAAAATCTTGATAAAAATTTATATATGCAGCTTGTACGGAAAAATCTTGGGGCATATCACAGCAGCAAACCTAACTACGTTTTTAAATGCAAAGGTGTAGTCTTTGTTGTAATGGACGGAGTTAAAGAGCTTATCCCCGGACCGGGTGGGTATTTTAAACAAGCAGAGTTTGACTGGCTTGATAAAACTCTTACAAAGTATAAGAAAGACAGAGTGGTGATAATTCAGCATTTCCCGCTGCTTGACGGGAAAGCCAGAAGGAATGAAGTTTATAACAAACAAGAATATTTGGACTTGTTAAAAAAACATAATAATGTTATTTCGGTCATTTCAGGTCATTATCATGAAAATCGGGAAGAGTTTAAGGATAATATTTATCATGTTTTGACAATGAAATTTGTTAATAACACTTATTATAAAATTATTGAAATTGACCCTGATCTTCCGATGGTTTATACGCAATTAATTGATAACAGTGAAAACTAATCGAAAACTAATATTTTCATAATATAATTTTTGTATGGGAAAAGATGCAAAAATTTTGATAGTGGAAGATGAGCAACACATAAACAGGCTCATCGAGCTTGTTTTACAGTCCGGCGGTTATTATAAAATAAGAAAAGCATTTGACGGCAAGGAAGCACTTGAACTTATAAAACAGGATAAGCCGGATTTAATTCTAATGGATGTAATGCTTCCGGAAATCGACGGATTGTCGCTTTGCCGTATGGTTAAATCTGACCCGGTTTTAAATTCAGTTAGGATTATAATGCTTACTGCAAAAAAACTTGAAGAAGATATTTTGAGCGGGTTTGCAAGCGGGGCGGTTGATTATATAACAAAACCGTTTAGCAATAAAATCCTTCTTGCAAGAATTAATGCTCAGCTTGGAAATCTAAACAACAATGTAAAAACTTATCAAAATTTAACTCTTGATAATGAAAATTTTACGGTAAAATTGGGGGCAGAAGAAATTAATCTTACGCATTTTGAATTTAAGCTTGTAGAATTATTTTTATCAAATGTGGATAAAGTCTTTAGTCGATCTCAGCTTTTGCAATACTTGCGCGGAGATGGCGGTTATGAAGTATCAGAGCGCGCTATGGATGTGCAAATTCTAAACCTTCGGCGTAAATTAGGTGACTTTGGCAAAAATATAAAGACTGTACGCGGGTTTGGTTACAAACTTACAGGAGCCATCCATGAATAAACGCGATAAATTTTGGATAAATAATCTGTTATTGTTTACTGGCTTAATGCTTATTTTTATAGCTTTATCAATATTTAACCTGCTGAAATTTAATGATTCTTATATGAATGAGGAATGTGAAGAGTTACCTATTTTCAAAAAACAGATTGAGTGGGCTATTTTACCGTATTTAGAACGCAAGGATTATGAAACCGTTCAAAAATATTGTGATGATTTTACCGGAAAGTCTGTTAAATTAAGGCTTTATGACAGTGATAAAAATTTTATTGCTTCTTCAATTCCAAATGATAATGTAAAAGTTCTTGATGAAAATTCTGTTGTTTCACATGAGCACTCCGGTAAAATCTGGAAGACCTATAAAACTTCATTGGCTAATAAAAAAATAGGTGTAGTTGATAAATTAAACGCCGGCGGCAGCACTTATTATCTTGAACTTATAGTTTCGCAGGAAGATGTGATGAAAAGTATAATTCATGCACAATCTAATATTATTATTTTTATAATATTGTTTTCTCTGTTTTTTATTTTTGGATTTATTTTTATTATCCAAAAATTGCGGGTACCGTTTAATAGACTTGAAACAAGTGTTAAAAAGATTGCAGACGGTGAACTTGATACAAATATTGATGTTCCGAAACTAGCAGAACTTGAAGAACTCGCGCTTTCAATAAAAAAGATGACAAACAGGCTCAAAAATCAAATTATAAGACTTAAACAACTGGAACAGTATAAAACAGAATTCCTGCAAAATGTTTCTCACGAAATAAAAACTCCTATCACTGCTATAAATTCAGCAGTAGAATTCTTGCAAAATTCAGATATGAAATTAAAAGAACAAGATAGTGAATGCTTTAATATAATTGAATTTCAGGTGAAATTTATAAATACTCTCGTAAATGATATCCTTAGTCTTTCAGAAATCGAGGCTGAAAAAGATACGGAAAGTAAAAGTTTTAAGATTTTTGATTTAACGCAATCTGTTGAAACCCTTATAAATTATACAATAACAAACGATGTTGAAATTAATTTACAAACAGATGAAAAGATAATGTATTACGGTGATGAAGAGCTGATAACGCGCGCAATTGCCAATCTTTTGACTAATGCGGTTAAATACTCTAAATCAGACAAAATTGATATCATTTTGTCAAAAGACGATGATGAAATAAAAATTCAGGTAAAAGATTACGGGATTGGAATTCCGGAAGAACATTTGCCTATGATATTTGAAAGGTTTTATCGCGTTGATAAAGCCAGAAGTCGAAAATCCGGCGGCACAGGATTAGGACTTGCGATTGTAAAAAACATCGTTGAGCTGCACAACGGAACCATAACTGTTGAAAACAATCAGGGGTGTATTTTTACAATCATTTTGCCAGATTAGATAATCATTTTCCCGTTTTCGTAGATTAGAACATCGTCCGCGAAAATTTTTCCGCCGTTTTTCATGTTTTTAATCAAGTCCCAATGAAGTCCGGAAACATTTTTCCCGCCGGTTTCAGGGTAAGACGCGCCAACAGCCATATGGATTGCTCCGCCGATTTTTTCATCAAATAGTATGTTGCCTGTAATTTCCTGAATTTCATCGTTTGTACCGATTGCGATTTCACCGATACCGTGTGAGCCTTCGTCCATATTTATCATTGCGTTTAGAAATTCTTCGCCGGTGTCTGCTTTTGCTTTTACAACAAGTCCGTTTTCTATCCAAAGATGAACCCCTGTTGCACTGTTGCCGCGGTAGTTTTGCGGATAATCAAAATAGATTTCTCCGTTTATTCCGTCTTCTACCGGCGAGGTAAAAACTTCACCATCCGGGTAATTGTTTAGTCCGGAGCAGCTAATCCATTTTCTGCCTTCAACATTGAAGGTTATGTCTGTTTTTTCGCCTGTAATGCGAATATTTTTTACTCCGTTAAGATAGTTTGCCCAGCGGGTTTGTTTTTGGTCAAGCTCTTTGAGTTTTGCAACCGGGTCATCTATATCTAAGTAACAGGATTTGAAAAGAAATTCTGAATATTCATCAAGTGACATTTTTGCTTCCTGCGCCAGCGCTTGGGTCGGAACATCTGCAATAACCCATTTTGCGGAGCCTTCTGCTGAGCGTTTCATAAGTTTTTCAGATAAATGTTTTGATGCTTTGCCGCGTCTTGCAAGTTTTGTCAAGTCAGCTCGAGCCATGTTTTTTGTATTTAATGGGGCGCCGATTGAAATATATTTATCAACTGTGTCATATTCAAGTTCAGTTATTGGGTCAATGTAGTCTAATTGTTCGTCTGAGGCGTTTTTTAAAAATACTTCTGATAATCCGCCGATTGCTACTCTAACAAGCGGGTTCCCGCCTTTTTCCAATACTCTTTTATAGACAGCTTTTACTAAATCTCTCGCTTCAAAACTTTCAGCTCTGATTAAAACTAAATCTCCTTTTTGTACGTCTGTTGAATAGTCAACCAAAACTTGTGCATATTTATCCCAAATTGTTTTTTGCATAATTTACCTCTCTTTTTGGGTTTATTTTACTATATTTTTCCTATTATGTAAATGGGTAATGGGGCGAGATTACCGGATTTTTGACAAATCTCTATGTTTGTATTATTGTGTATTTATTGCATTTGTTTTCTTTTGCAATTTGGATTATGGTTATGAAAAAGAAACTTACCACAAGCATTATAATACTTGGACTTTTGGCATTTGAAAATGCTTATTTTGCGCCGTGTGCTTATGCTTTTAAATTTAATTTCAACAGAAAAGAAAAAAAAGAACTCAAATATTTAGAAATTGCAAGAACCAGTTTTGAGGCAAAACACTACGATTTAGCACTTGAATATTATACAAAAGCAATAGAAATTAACCCGGAAAATGCCGAAACTTTTGCAAAACGAGGGAATACTTTATTCCTTCTTGGAAATTACCAGAAGGCGGTAATTGATTATAGCAAGGCGCTTGAACTTGATCCAAACCGCGAAAATATTTATTACAACCGTGCTATTGCAAAGTCTAATCTGCAAATTTATGATGAAGTTGTAGAAGATTACACAAAAGAAATTGAAATCAATCCGGATAATGTTAATGCTTATCTTAACCGCGGAACAACAGAAGTTTTTCTTAAAGAATTTGATAAGGCTATAGAGGATTTTACAAAAGTAATTGAACTTGATGAAAATAATGAGCTTGCCTATTATAACCGAGGCGTTGCAAAACGCAGTTCCGGTGATTATAAGGGCGCAATTGAGGATTATACAAAAGTAATAAATCTTGATGAAAAAAATGTTGATGCGTATAATAATCGCGGCGCTGCAAAATTTTATCTGAAAGATTATGAAGGCGCGATAAAAGATTATGACAAGGTTATTGAGCTTAATAACCATTTTCAGCAGGTTTATTATAATCGAGGAATTGCAAAATTGGGTTTAAAAAAATACGAAGACGCAACACTTGATTTTACTAAAGAATTAGAAGTAAACCCTAAAAATGACCTTGCTTATTTTGAACGCGGGGTCGCGCAAGAAAGATTAGACCACTTTACAAGTGCAATTGATGATTATACAAAGGCAATTGAGATAAATTCTGAAAATGCTGAATATTTTGCACAGCGCGGTGCGTTAATCAGTAAAACAGAAGGCGACCTAGAAAAAGCTAAAGCTGATTTAGATAAGGCAATAAGTTTAGATAGCGAAGATTCTGAAAAATATTTAACCCGTGCTATTATTTTTTGCAAGTTAAAACTTTATCTTGCTGCAATTGATGACTTGAATATAGTAATAAAATTAGACGATAAAAATACACAAGCCTATGACCTTCGTTCATATGCGATTAAGTCAATGAATGTGAATAAGTAATTTTAACAATTTCCCTAAAGCTTTCTTTGGTGATATAATTATTGCACATGGAGGAGAGTTATTATGGAAATAAAAATTATAGAAAACACTAAAGATATACAATGCGACGTGTTGGTTGTAAGCAAGTTTGAGGGAAAAGAAACATCTAATCCCCTTTTAAACAGGTTTGCTCCGGAAACTTTTACAGGCAAAAAAGGTCAAACTTTTTTGATACATACTCAAAACGAATACCCGTCAACATATATTTTAGGTTTAGGCTTAGGTAAAGCTGGTGCCTTAGATAACAGTACAATAACAGAAAGTGTAGCAAAAGCAGTAAAAAAATGTGTTGAAATAAAGGCAAAATCTATTGCGTTTGATATTGATACAAATTTTGCATATGAAGTTGCCCTTGTAATAGGTGTGTCTATTGCAAACTATCATTTTGATAAATACAAAAATAAAAAAGAACACAGAATTTCAGAAATTTATTTGTCAAATGTAGCACCTGAAGGAGTTAATGCTGCAAAAACAATTTCGGATTCAATAAAACTTGCCAGAAATCTAGCAAACGAACCGGCAGCATTTGCAACCCCATCAAAACTTGCTGAGATTGCGCAAGGTTTAGAGGGCTTAGAAACAGTAATCTATGATGAGCCAAAAATCAGAGAACTTGGAATGGGCGCTTATCTTGCGGTTGCTCAAGGAAGTACCCAACCACCGAAATTTATCCATATGAAATACATTCCGCAAAATCCGAAAAAACGTATTGCAATTATCGGTAAAGGGCTATGTTTTGATAGCGGCGGACTGGATATTAAACCGGCGTCATCTATGCTAACAATGAAACATGACATGTCCGGTGCTGCTGCCGTTTTAGGTGTAATGAAAGCAATCGGCAAGATTAGACCTGATGTTGAAGTCCATGGAATTATTGCAGCATGTGAAAATATGCCATCAGGTGCTTCATATAAACCGGGCGATATCCTCACAGCCAAAAACGGTAAAACAATCGAAGTTGATAATACAGATGCTGAAGGACGATTAACTCTTGCAGATGCGCTATGTTATGCTTGTGAACTTGGTGTGGATGAAATTATTGATATAGCTACTCTAACAGGGGCGTGCATTGTAGCGTTAGGAACTGCAACATCAGGGATTATGGGAAATAATGACGAATTTGTTAAAGATATTATTGAAACCGGAAAATATTCGGGTGAAAAATTTTGGCAGCTCCCAATGTGGCAAGAATATCGTGACAATATGGACAGTGATGTAGCTGATATGAAAAATACCGGAACCCGTAATGGCGGAGCGTCTGCTGCCGGAATGTTCTTAAAAGAATTTGTAACAGATGATGTTAAATGGGCACACCTTGATGTTGCAGGTACCGCATTTATGGATAAACCTTATAAAGAGTTTATTAAAGGTGCAACCGGTGTTGGAGTAAGAACAATTCTAAACTACATAGCGGCTATTATTTAACTGTACAAGTTCACATTGTGCGTTTTTGAAGGTTATGTGATTGTGCCATGAAAAACTCCTTTTCTTTTGCCTGTGGAAGCTAATATAGACAAACAAAAGGAGTACGTACTATGGAATATGTAGAACCAATTAGAAACCGTGAAAAAATCGAAACAGTAAAAAGAATTCTCAAACAGAACGGAATGCGAGATTTTCTTTTATTCTTGATGGGAATAAACATCGGATTAAGGATATCAGACATACTGAAATTGAGAGTTTGTGATGTTAGTAATAAAGACTATATCGAAATTACAGAACAAAAGACAGGCAAATATAAAAGATTTCCTATTACAAATTCATTCAAAGGTTACCTGGATGAATTTATTTTTGACAAATTACCGGAAAACTATTTATTTACAAGTCAAAGAGGAAACAAACCAATTACAAGAATACAGGCATACCGTATTATAAATAATGCCTGTCAAAAGGCAGGGATAACATCTCATGTCGGAACTCATACATTAAGAAAAACATTCGGATATCATTTTTATCAAGAGAAAAAAGATGTGGCACTATTACAATGTATATTTAATCATTCCTCTCCGTCTGTTACATTAAGATATATTGGTATAAATCAAGATATCATTGACGCAAATCTTCATTCTTTTGCATTATAAAAACTCAAAACAAACTAATATCAACACAAAACAAGTAACACAATTACAATTGTGTTACATAAATATAAAGTATTTTTGCTTAAAATAATTGCTTTTTGTAAAGAAACTGTAACATTGGATTAAAAAACAGCCATTTTATCGCTATTTTTCAACCTATTTCATCCAATATGTATCCTAACAAGTAACACAATTGTAATTATGTTACATATTAGGGAAAAATTTACGAGGAGATTAATCATGGGAAATTTAGAAATTCAAGCAGTTCAATCTGGTACTACACAACAAGCACAATCAAAACCGCAAACAAAGAAGGAAAACATTGTAATTGAATTTACATCTTTGCCTGACAACATGAAAACGCAAAAAGTAAGAGAATTTTATGACAAGGACGGCAGCGGATTTTTGGAATCATGCAATGCAAACGGTCAAGATGAAGTTGCTTTAATGCAGCAAGCGTTTGGATTGGATTTAAGTAAATATAAATCTGACATTGTAAAAACTACAAAAGAAAAACATGATGATATTTGTAATATTTACACTGGTTTTGATAAAAAAGGACAAAAGATTGTTGAAATAGCCGAATATTCTTCAAATTTTATATTTGAACAAAGATACAAACAAGGTCAAAATAAAATAGAGCTGATAGATGATAATAATAAAATCATAAGATTTAATAAATCCATTTCTTACAATAGAGATTATAAAGAATTAAATGCTATTGAAGTAAATGCAGATGGAACAACAATTAGTAAATTTTATTATGAAGACGGATACTTAGCTTATATGGATAATTATAAAGACGGTGGAATATATAGTATGAATGGTAAAAAAATCATGGGCATTCATGATACTTTAACTGTTACAGAAAATTTAACTCAAGGTAAAAATGTTATTACTAAAAATGATGTGTATGAATTAGATTTTGAACACCCTAATAAAATAAAAACAACTGTAAAAGAAGCTATTAAAAAGGCAAAAAAACAACTCGTTGAAACATATATGACATTAAACGGTAAAAAAGTCCAAGCAAAACCGATTGGCAAAGGCAGATACGAAGTGACGGATGAAACGGGCAACGTTTTCTATATATCACACGATGGAGTAAAACTTAAACCGGAATATGTAAGAAATAATCCGTAGAAAATATAACAGGACTCATAGCAATTCTGAGTCCTGTTGTTATATAAACAGGAATTTAAACACGATTAGAATATAAGTGATTTTTTCTTATTGAATTCAAAAAAACGTTGATGTAAAATTGTTTTGTTAAAAGAAAAGAGAACATCATGAAAAAAGAACTTATATTTTTAGGACCTCCGGCTTGCGGGAAAGGTACTCAGACAACAAAACTTGCACAGTATTTAGGTTTTCCGCATGTTGATACAGGTTCGTTGTTGAGGGCTGAAATTCAAAAAGGTACGGAAAACGGACTTATTGCAAAGTCTTTTATTGACAAAGGTAATCTCGTACCTGTTCAGCTTGTTGGGGCAATAATAAAATCCCGTCTTGAGCAGGCTGACTGTCAAAATGGTTATATCTTAGACGGTTATCCGAGAAGTGTTGAGCAGGCTGATTTACTTGAGGTTATAAACTCTGAAATTAACAAAGATGTAAAAGCTGATTTTAGAGCAATTTATTTTGATATAGACCAGAGCGTTTTAATCTCTCGTATTGTAAATCGCCGTTCTTGTCCTAAATGCGGAGAGATTTATAATATTAAATACAAACCGCCTGTAGCTGATGGTGTTTGTGATAAATGCGGTGAAAAATTAACCCAAAGAAAAGACGATACTGAAGAAATCGCAAAAGCCAGGTTTGAAACTTACTTTAACGAAACCGCACCATTGATTGATTACTACAAAACACGTGGTGTTTTAAAAACTATTAACGCCGACGGTACAATTGATGAAGTTTGGGCACGACTTTTGACAGTTGTAGAGGAATAAATCGCGCTTACTTTTAAATTTAATTTGTTTATTATATAATCAATTTATGAATTTAGATAGCCGAATTGATAGTATTTTGTCGCCTGTTGCGAACAAAATTTCAGGATTAATCTTTTCACACGTGACAATTCACGGTGTTCGTGTGGAATTTTTGATTGTTCTTTTGATGATTGCGGCATTGTATTTTACCATAAGGACAAGGTTTATCGGGGTTTGGGGCTTCCGGCATGCGATTAATCTCATTACAAAAAAATACAAGCATGATGATACAATAATTCGCAAGAAAAAAGGCGAAGTTTCATCCTTTCAAGCGCTAACTGCAACAATTTCCGCTTCTGCCGGCATGGGGAATGTTGTAGGTTCTGCTCTTGCAGTATCTGTTGGCGGTCCCGGGGTAATATTTTGGATGATTGTTGCCGGAATATTTTCAATGGCATTAAAATTTGCAGAAGTTTTGTTAGGTATAAAATTTAGACAAATAAATAAAGACGGCACCTCATCAGGCGGTCCTATGTATTATATTTTAAACGGTTTACGAGCTCCATGGATAAAACCTTTTACTCCGTATTTATCAAAGATTTACGCTGTCTGCTGTGTCTTTGCGATGATTGGCGGGTGGAATTTATTTCAAATTAACGCAATAACAACTCAAATTACTAATGTGACCGGTTTGTTTAGCGGTCAACGTTGGGTGTTTGGGCTAATTGTAGCTATAATTACTTATGTGACTGTAATCGGCGGGATTAAAGCTATCGGAAAATTTACATCAAAAGTTACTCCTGTAATGTGCAGTTTGTATGTGTTTTCAGCGTTTATAATATGTTTATTAAATATTCATCATATTCCGCATACAATTTGTTTAATTATTAAAGAAGCATTTAAACCGACTGCTGTTGCAGGCGGAATGTTTGCGTGTATGTTATGGGGATTTAGACGTGCAATGTTTGCAAACGAAGCAGGATTAGGTACTGCACCGATTGCTTTTTCTGCCGTAAAAACAAGCAAACCTGTTGCGCAAGCTTTTATTGCAATGTTGCAGCCTTTTGTTGATACTGTAATTGTAGGCGCGGCTACTGCATTTATCATTGTTGTAACCGGTGCTTATCTTAATACTTCAGGTATAGAAGGAATTGAATTGACTTCAAAAGCTTTTGCTACAGTTTGTCCGTTTTTCCCTGTGCTATTAACTTTTATGGCGGCGTGTTTTGTATTGTCTACTATGCTTTGCGGTTCGTATTACGGAACAAAAAGCTGGACGTTTTTGTTTGGAGAATCAAAATTCACGACAAGAACTTTTCAGATAATTTACTGTCTGTTTATTGTAATAGGTTCTGCTATGAACCTTAAAAGTGTTGTGAATTTATCAGACGCATTTACATTGTTTTTAGCTGTGCCAAACTTGATTGCAGTATTTTTATTATCTGATATAATAATGAAAGAATTAAAAAGGTATTGTAAAAAGTATGATATCGGAATTTTTAAAATGACAAATAAGGAGAGAAATTTAGATGATTAAAAAGGGATGTTTGGATATAGTTAGGGAAAAGTGTGAAAATTGTCAGGATTGCATTTTAGGAAAAACTCGTAAAAATGTTGTTTTTTCAGACGGCAACCCTGAAACCGCAAAAATTGTTCTAATCGGTGAAGCACCGGGCGAAACAGAAGATGAGACCGGCACTCCGTTTGTTGGACGTGCAGGAAGATTGTTAAATCAATTTTTGGAAGAAGCAGGAATTTCCCGCCAGGATGATTTATATATAATAAACACTGTAAAATGCAGACCTCCTGAAAACCGTGTTCCAACCGAAGTTGAAAAAACTTTATGCGAAAGATTTTTGACTGCACAAATTGATATCATGAACCCTAAAGCAATAATATTTTGCGGGGCAACTTCGTTAAAATCTTTTTGGGATGATAAAAAAGTTCAGATATCAAAAGTTCGCGGAAAATGGTTTGATGTCACTGTAAATGGCAAAACTTATCCGGCAATGGCTATTTTTCACCCGTCATATCTTTTGAGAAATCATTCAATGGAAGACGGTGCGCCAAGAAGACTTATGCAGCAAGATTTAGCAATGATTAAATCTGAAATCTTAGACAAATCTTGTGACGCACAGCCGGTATTAGTGTAAATAAAGATTAAATTTTTGATAGCCTATAAGTATTTACTTATAGGCTTTTTCAATATTAAATATACTAGCCAACCGGATAGTGTAAAAGTAATCAGCAGGATAATTAACATTTAAGTAAATGTTTTGTTTAATATAATTAATCTTTTTCATACTTCCAGCTATTCTTAATTAAGGGGTTGAGTTTCAACCCCGTTTTTTTATTAATTTTAGTTTTACAAATTCTAAAATATGTGCTAAAATACAAGGATAAGAAAAGGAGTAATTTTATGAAAAAACTTATCGGAATAATACTTACAATGATGATATTTGCGCAAGTAACACTTGCTGCACCATTTAGCGGAAACGCTAAGACCAAAAGAATTCCAGCCGGTACTAAACTTGAATTAAAGATGTTAAACGGAGTTGATACATCTGTTTCTCCTACCGGAACAAGTTTTTCTGCTATGTTGATGTCAGACCAGACAGCAGACGATGATGTAATATTACCGTCCGGGTCAATTATCAGAGGTGATATTAAAGGCATTGCAGAGCCTCGCAGAATGTCAAAAGGTGCGGTTTTGTATCTTAACTTTGATCATGTTGTAACCCCTAACGGAAGACAATTACCGTTGTCATTAAATGTTGTAGGAAGAAGCGATTTAACCTATGACGGCGGAATTACAACAACAAGAGGGTATTCTGATGCGTGGAAGCAAACCTGTTCTAAGTCAGGCGAGATTACAAAAAATTCTATTAATTGGGGTGAAAACGTAACAGACACAGGCTGGAAATATGTTGTTGTACCTGTTGCGGCTTTTGGCGGCGCAGTTGGTACAGCCGGTTATTTTGTTTACGGAAGTATTGCGGATATGATTAAAAAAGGAAAACATGTTCATCTTGAAACAGGTGAAATCCTTAACGTAATTCTTGTCGACCCAATTGATGTTCCTGTAATATAAAGTTTAATTTATGTCAAAACTTGATAAAATAGAGCAGCTTCAACGATTGTTAAAACAAGACAGCGAAAATTCTCAGGCTCGACGCCAATTGGCTGTCTTGCTTATGGATTGCGGTTTTAATGAAGAGGCAATGTCGCATCTTTTGTACCTTTCAAGGATTTTTCAAGATGATGAGGGGATTTTTTATAATCTTGGTATTGTCTATGAAAAGATGAAAAGGTTTGAAAAAGCGCGTGACGCTTATTTAAAAGCACTTGATATCAATCCTGATTTTGTCGATGCGATGTATAATTTGGGGCTTGTTTACACGGAACTGAAAGAGTATAAGAGTGCAATTGAGTGCTTTGATGTTATTTTGGATTTTGACAGGGAAGATTCAAATACGTATTTTAATCTTGGACTTGTTTATTTCAAGCAAAAAGATTATCTGAAAGCCATGGAAAATTTTCAACGCACGATTGACTTGAATGACGAAGACTTGTATGCACATTTTTATATCGGGAATATTTTTAAAGAGCTTGGAGATTTAGGGTCTGCAAGAGAAAAGTTTGAAAAAGTTGTTGAGTTATCGCCTGATTATAGTTGGGCATACTACAATCTTGCGGTTATTGATTACGAAGAAAATAATTTAGAAAACGCTGCAAATAACTTAAAAAATACAATTGAGATGAACCCTGCTGATTTTGAAGCTTATAAAATTCTAATAAAGATAGAATTAAAGCAGCAGAATTTTGACCGGGCAAAATTAATCGTTGGTGCTGCACTGGAAAATTGTGAGAAAACCGGAAATTTATATTATCTTGCGGCGTGTACGTATAAGGCATGCGGGGATAAAAAATCTTGCGAAAAATATGTTCAGGAAGCTGCTAAAAATCATAAAACTTTATCAATTTCGGTAAAACGTTTAAAAGAATTGGTAGCAGGATAATTTATTTACTTTTTATTTGTAATATTTTGTGCTAAAATTTGGAGTATGAACATAAAAGATTTACCAAAGAAAAAACGTTTATATTTGATTGCTTTATTGACTTTAGGCGGAATTTTAGCATGGGCGTTTATTACGGCGGGGATTATAACGCATGATTTTAACCGAAAACAGCTTGAAGCAAGTTCTGATAAACAAGAAGCTATTGTAAACGGTATTATCTTGACTGAAACAAAAGACAATCAAAAATATTGGGAAATCTACGGCGAGACAGGCAAATGGGACAGCGAAAAAGGGGTTGCCCAATTAAATAAAGTTATAGGGAATTTCTATAAAGATAATGAAGTTTCAATGAGTTTTGAATCGTCTAAAGGCACTTATAATTCAAAGCAAGGCGATATAATTTTGTATGAGGACACTTTTATTGTTCTGAAAGACGGGATAACATTAAATGCAGACAAGCTTCACTGGTTTGACTCACACACTCCGATTGAAGCAGAGGGGCATATTAAAATTCAAAAGGGCAAAGAACTTTTATCAACGGCTGAAAAAATTGTGATAAGCCCTGAATATAACAGTTTTAAGATTAGCGGAAACACGGTTTCAAAAGTTTATGAGGATAAAAAATAGTATGAAAAAGATTTTAGTATCATTTGTATCATTAATTCTTATAACAGGACTTGCAGTCCAGGCGTCTGACTTGATTATTGAATCAAAAAATCAGACTTATAACGAATCTGATAACAAAATTAAATTTAACGGAAATGTAAAGGTTTCTGTTGATGATTTAAAAGTTGTTGGTGATTCTGCGGATGTCAATGTGACAGATGACCAAAAGCTTGATACTGCGACATTTTATGATAAACCTTACGCGTTTGAAGTTAAGAAAAACAAAAAACGTGAAGTCAAGGCAAATATTTTAAAAGTCTCTTTGATTACCAAGATAATAAGAGCGGAAGGAGACACGCAATCAATTGTTTTTGAAGGCAAAACTCCTGTTGTTGTGATAAATTCAGATGTTCAGGAATATGACACAAAAACCGGTATAATGACCGCAACAGGTGCTGTTACAATGCGCTATAAGGATATCGAAACCTTTTCAAACGGAGCACAGATTACAACTGATAAAAACGGTGACCTTAAAAAGCTCGTTCTAACCGGAAATGCTAAAGTTAAACAGGAAAATAACGAATCTTATGCGGATAAATTTGTGTATGAAACTTCAACCGGAAACTTGACTGCTTACGGTAATACAACATCAAACGCAATAATGGATGACGGGTCAAAACTGGTTCTGAAATCAAGTTATCAGGAGTACAATCAGAAAAAGTCCATTTTTAATGCAAGCGGAAATGTACGAATTTGGTATCAGGATTACTATGCAGTGGGTCCAAAGGTTACACTGTATCCGGGTGCGGGTTCAACAAAGCCTAACGAAGCTTATTTTACGGGACGTTCAAGTATTACACAGGGCGTAAGAACAATTTTTGCAGATAAAATTAAAATGACTATGCAGCCAAAAAGCTTTGACGCTCAAGGCAATACCAGAACTGTTATTAAGAACATCGGTTCAGGTACTGATGATAATATGACTTTAGGATTATAATTTATGAAAGAGAAAATTGATAAAGCGATTGAATGTTTTAAAAAAGGCGACTGGAACGGCGCAGTTGATTTATTTACAGCGGTTTTGGAAGTCGAAACAGACAACGCTGAGATATATAACAATTTAGGGCTTTGTTATGCAAATTTAGGTGACGATGAAAAAGCTGAAAAGAATTATCTAAAGTGTATTGAACTTGACCCGAAAATTCCGCAATGCTATATCAATTTGGTTGATATTTATTATAAGCAAAAGCGACTTGGCGAAGGTATAAATCTTTTATCTTATGCAGTTGATATGCTGCCGGATGACCTGGTTTTCAGACATTATCTTGCAAGGTTTTATATGGAAGATGCAAAGCGTGACTTAGCGATTGATGAACTTGTTTATATTCTTGAAAAACAGCCGGATAATTATGATGCGTATTACGATCTGGCAAGGATTTATTTTGAATACGGAAATTATGACTCCGCGATTGAAAACCTTGAAAATGTTCTGGAATTCAAACAGGACAATGAATGGATTTATTACTATCTTGGTGAAGCTTACCAGGCAAACGATGAAATAGACAAGGCTTTATCAAACTTTTTAAAAGCAATTGCCACAAATAATAAGTTTTCTGTTGCTTATAAAAAGGTTGCAATTCTTTTTATGGCACGCGGTGATTATCAAGATGCGCTGGAATATTTTGAGGATTATTTGAATTTTGATATTCCGCAAGAAGAAAAAGATAATGTTAATAAATTAATTGAAAATATAAAAAATAAGATGAACGGTTAAGAGGACAAGGAAGCGTGAAAAAGAAGTATTGGATTGCGTTTTCATCAATTGAACAGATAGACAGTAAGTTTATTATTAAACTTTACAATCACTATCAGGATATAGAAAAAGCGTTTAATGCTGATTTATCTGATCTAAAAAATATTGAAGGTTTGAGCGTTAAAAAGTCCGAAAACTTTTTGAGATTAAGAGATAAAGTCGACATAGACAGAACCTTTACTGAAGTTGAAACACGCGGGATAAATTTTTTAACTGTTGCTGATGATAATTATCCTGAAATGCTTAAAAATATCTCTGACCCTCCGGCAGTTTTGTATTATAAAGGTAAACTTTTTGAATGCAACCTGGAAAAAACTTTGGCAATTGTTGGTTCAAGAAACGCAAGCCAAAATGCACGCGATGGATTAAGAAAAATTGTAGCAGGACTTCAAAATACGGATATTTGTATAGTTTCGGGGTTAGCTGCCGGAATTGATACGGTTGCTCATACATCAGCTATTGAAAATAATTTGAAAACAATCGGCGTCATAGCAAGCGGCTTTGACTATATATACCCATCCAGCAATAAAACACTTTACCAAAATATTGAAAGCGGTTATGGTGCAGTTGTGACAGAGTATTACCCAACATTTGAGCCGGTGAAGTTTAGATTTCCGGCAAGAAACAGGATAGTTTCCGGATTGTCATTCGGCACTTTGGTTGCAGAAGCCTCGAGTAAGAGCGGAGCATTGATTACTGCAAATTTAACGCTGGAACAGGGCAGAGAATTAATGTGTATTCCGGGACTTATCTCAAACCCGAATACTCAGGGAATTTACAAACTTTTGAAAAACGGAGCAACAATTGTCACTGAAAGCGCAGACATTTTAAACGCACTAAATTGGGAAGTAAAAGAAACAGGTGTTTCAGACCAATTAACACTTCCTATGCTTACGCCGGATGAAGAAAAAATCTTCAAAAGTCTTGAAATAGAAGAAAAAGGCGTGGATGAATTGTTGTTAGAAACAAAGTTGAAATTTGATGATTTATTGATGAACTTGACAACAATGGAGCTTAAAGGCATAATAATACAGTGCGGCGGGGACAGATATAAGAAGGTATAGAAATTAAATGGCACAAACAAAAACTAAAACAAAAGAAAAATCACTGGTAATAGTCGAGTCACCTGCAAAATCAAAGACAATCAAGAAAATTCTTGGCAATGATTTTCAGATAGAAGCCAGTTACGGGCATATCAGAAATCTGCCGGCAAAGGATTCTGCAACAGAGAACCTTGGTTTTGATGTGAATAATAACTTTGAACCGAAGTTTGAAATAATTCCGGGCAAACAACAAGTTGTGAAAAAGTTAAATGACTTAGCTAAAAAGGTTGATAAAATCTATCTTGCATCAGACCCTGACCGCGAAGGAGAAGCAATAGCCTGGCATGTCAGACAGGTTTTAAAAGTGCCTGATGAAAAAATTTGCAGAATAGTGTTTAACGAAATTACCCCGAAAGCCGTTAAATATTCTGTTGAAAATCCGCGCAAAATTGATATGGATATGGTGCAAGCACAGCAAACCAGACAGATTTTGGATAAACTTGTAGGGTTTAAATTAAGTCCTGTTCTTTGGAAACAGATTGGCAATCGTAATTTGTCCGCGGGGCGAGTTCAATCTGTTGCGCTTAGAATGATATGCGAAAGAGAAGACGAAATCGAAGCCTTTATCCCGCAAGAATACTGGTCAATTCATGCAAATCTTGATAAAGACGGGAAAATTTTTGAAGCTGAACTTTCTAAAATCAAAAATAAAGCAGTTGAGAAGACAATTAAAAACAAAGAAGAAGCACAGAAAATTGTCGACTATTTGACAAACCCTCAATCTCAATTTGAAGTTGCAAAAGTTACAAAAAAGACTACCAAACGTAAACCGACAGCTCCGTTTATAACTTCAACAATGCAGCGTGCAGCGTCTTCTAAATTAGGTTTTGGGGTTTCAAAAACAATGCAGGTTGCCCAAAAACTCTATGAAGGTATTGAAATTGACGGTAGTCCGGTTGGTTTGATTACATATATGAGAACCGATTCTGTGAGAGTTTCAGACGATGCACAGAATATGGCACACGATTTTATTCTTGAACACTATGGAGAAAAGTATTATCCTGAAAGCCCTAATATCTATGCAAAAGGGAAACAAAACGTTCAGGACGCACACGAAGCTATTCGTCCGTCTTATCCTGACAGAACACCTGAAAGTATTAAACAGTACCTTGATAATGACCAGTATAAGTTGTATAAACTTATTTGGGATAAATTTATGTCATCTCAAATGTCAGCAGCTGAAATTGCAAATAAGACAATCGAAATTCAATCCGGTGATTATACTTTAAAAGCCGGTACAAGCAAGATTATTTTTGACGGGTTTTTGACACTTTATAATGACGCGGATGAAGAAGAAGCTAAAGCAAACGAAGCAAAAATCCCTGACCTTGAAAAAGGTGATAAGGTACTTTGCCGCAAAGTTACACCAAAGCAGCACTTTACTCAACCTCCTCCAAGATATAACGAAGCGTCACTTGTTAAAGCACTGGAAGAATACGGAATTGGGCGTCCGTCAACTTATGCGACAATTATTACGGTTATTCAGACACGTAAATATGTCGAGAAAAAGGAGAAAGCTCTTCATCCTACGCTTTTGGGACGTACTGTCTCAAAACAACTTGTTGCACAGTTTAAAGATATAATGGATTACAAGTTTACAGCCGGAATGGAGGAAAAACTTGACAAAATTGCTGATAAACAAGCTATTTGGGTAAAAGTTTTGCAGGATTTTTATACTCCGTTTATGGCAGAAGTCAATTCTGTTATGAAAACCGCGCAAAGAGTTACAATTGAAACTAAAATAAATTGTCCGAATTGCGGAAAACCAATGGTTCTAAGGTCAAGCAAAACTGGTTCTCAGTTTTTGGGTTGTTCGGGTTATCCTGATTGTAAAACAACGATGTCAATCAATGTTATGCAAGAAATGGAGGCAAATGACAGCGAAACTCCTAATGCACAAGAAGATGTTTGCGAAGAAAAATGTGAGAAATGCGGTTCTGATATGGTATTTAAACTTGGACCGTACGGCAAATATATGGAGTGTACCAACACGGATTGCAAACATCGTAAGCCTTACAGAAAATCTACCGGTGTAACCTGTCCAAAATGCGGTAAAGGCACAATTGTTGAGCGTAAATCAAAACGTGGGACTGTTTTTTATGGCTGCAATGAGTATCCGGAATGTGATTTTGTACTCTGGAACGAACCAACCGGCGAAAAATGTCCTGATTGTGGTAGCTTGCTGGTTAGAAAAGTTCTAAAGAAGGGGACTGTAATCACCTGTTCAAGCATAAAATGTCATTACAAAAGAGAACTTGAACCGGAAGCGGCTCAAGAAGAATAAGAATTATTTATGCAGGTAATTCATGTTGTTATTGTTTAAAACTACGTAGGCACATCCCCAGCCGATAGATTGTAGATTGGTACAAGTGTTTTCGCTTTCTGTATTTGGAGCACCTTCTGCTTTAATTGAATTTTTTTCGTAAATAAATACAAATAAATCTTTACCTAATATATTAGGTCGTGCAGTCCCGTTTATATCTATCCAGAAATCAATGTATTCATCCATAGCCATTTCTGCTGTTGAACCTCCCCTCCACCAGATTGAAGAACCATTAAGAAGTTTTATTTTATAATAATTTGTAGAAGTGTTATAATTGATGGTCGAACCTGTATTATTAAGAGATTTGTAATTGGTCTTAGGCAAACAAGCTTCTTTCGTATCACTGGTTCCACAGTCTGTAGCTATTTTTAAAAAAGGTTTTAGGTTATTAGCAATCAAGATTGCCGATGCTTTATTTGATGTTTCAATTCCCCAACCTGTTACGTCTCCGTATTCTTCTTCTGCCATGCGGATTGCCTGAGCTAAAATTGATTGAGTTTCTCTTAATTGGCTAACTACTTTTTTTTCAAAGTTGTTTTGGTTTAAGTTAGGGATTGTCATCGCGGCAACCACCCCAATTACACCTA
The DNA here is from genome assembly GCA_001899395.1 of Candidatus Gastranaerophilales bacterium Zag_111. Taxonomy (GTDB): domain Bacteria; phylum Cyanobacteriota; class Vampirovibrionia; order Gastranaerophilales; family Gastranaerophilaceae; genus Zag111. The sequence continues at coordinate 41,560 of MOYD01000055.1, forward strand.
ATGTGATTAGAACTTCTGCAAGTGTAAATCCTTCTCTCATATATACCTCCTTTATAATTAAAATATCTTAATGAATTAATCATATGAGTTTATAATTACATTAATTAGTTTATAAGTCAATACATAATGAAATTAATTCGTTAAATATTCAACGTATTTGTATAATTGAAAATGTGTATATGGAGTAAATTATGTCAATAATTGTTGAATTAAAGAAAGTTTTACTTGATGTAAATGTAAGTCTCAGCGAGTTAGCAAAATGTCTTGGTAAACGGCTTAACAAGCCATATTCAATGCAAAATTTGTCAAATAAGCTTCGACATGAAACAATTACCCACCGTGAAATGCTAATAATTGCTGATATTTTGGGGTATGAACTTAAATTTGTAAGAAAAGATGAGCAAAAGTAAGTTCAAATTGTACAATTTGAAAAATTTTTGTATAATAGTAGCAAAGCAAGAAGGAGAAATAAGCGTTGACAGTAGATAAAATGGCATTGTTAGCTCGCTATAAAGAATTAAAAGCCCAAGGAGTAACGATTTCATTATCCGAACTAAAAGCTAAAATGGAAGCGGAAGAAACAGATACATGTCCGGCTTTTGTAAGCAGTTTTTCAACTCCTGAAACAGCACCACAGCAAGCTCAGCCCACGGTAGCTTATTCGGGTAACCTTTCTTCTGCAAATATCCGGGTTACTTCGGCAGAACCGCAAAAATACGCACTTATCGGGTTTCCCTTAGGGCATTCTCTGTCAAAATATATTCACAATGCAGGTTTTAAAAGTCTTGGGCTTGAAACATCGTATGATATTCTTGAAACTCCGCCGGATAGTCTTGTTGACAGAATTAAGTATTTAAAATCGAATAATTATGCAGGGTTTAATGTCACAATTCCGTTGAAATTGCCTGTTACACTCTTTTTAGATGAAGTTGATGTTTCTGCAGATATTGTAAATGCGGTTAATACCGTTGTGATTGACCCTCAAACTAAAGCTCTGAAAGGTTATAACACTGATGTTTTAGGATTTCGCAATGCAATTCCTAATGACATTGCATTAGCCGGAAAAACTTGCGGAATTTTGGGCACAGGCGGTGCTGCAAGGGCTGCAATTACCGCGCTTTGTCAAAACCAGGTCAAGTCAATTAAACTTTTCACAAGAAATGTGCCAAACTCTCTTGAATTGGTGAATTTTTTGAGGGAGCGTTTTCCTAATGTTGAATTTAATACCGTTCAAATTGAGCGGATACGCGATTTATCAGATATCGAAATTCTTGTAAATACAACCCCGATTGGAATGCAAGGGAGAGCTGCTGATTTAACTCCGGTTGAAGAAGAGCCGCTTCGTACACTTCCTGCCGACGCCCTGGTTTATGATGTTATCTACAATCCTAAAAAGACGGTATTATTAAAACTTGCTCAGAAATATGGTTACCGTACAATAAACGGTGTGGATATGTTTATTCATCAAGCTTTAGCGGCAGAGCAAATCTGGACAGGGCGGGTTCCTGACTTTAAGGATATGAAAATCGCGGCGCTTGAAAATCTGTAAATTTTTGTAAAAATTTTCCCGTTCTGTAACAAAACTTCAAGAAAAATTTACTTTATATATATAAGGGAAATAATATAAGGAATTGGGAAAATGAGTTTCGATGCGAATATTGGAAGACCTCAACCGGTTATAAAAGCGGCTGCCAATATGAACAACGACGGCGGCTCCGGCGGAAACACCGGTTATATGATGCGCGGCAGACAAAAAGAACAGAAAAAAGAATCAAAAAGTCTTTTTGAAGATAACCCGGCGCTGGATAGTTTTGAAATGCTTTCAAAACTTCCAAGCAAAGATGATAAGTTCGGGTACAAAAATACTTGGTTTGAAAACATGGTTGAAAAATTCATCAAGTAATTAAGCTTTCTTTTTAGATGATTTTTTAACCTTTAAAAATATTGCAAACATCGCAATAATAACTGTCAAAAGCGTCAAATACTGGAATATATCAACGTAGGCATAAAGTTTTGACTGTGCCATAAGTTGTTTATAAAGTACAATATTTGCTTTTTTTGCTGCAATAACTTGCGGAAAATGCTGCATAAATGCGCCTTGATAGTGGTTAAAATGTTTTAAAAATATCGGGTTAAAGTTGGACATATTGCCAACCAAGTAGAATTGATGAACTTCTGAAAGGCTTATTGCAAAACTTGAAACAAGCGATGTAAAAATTGATGCGGCAGCGCATTTTGTTAGACTGTGAATTCCCGCGCCGCTTGATATCTGGTCTTTGGGCAACGAGCCAAGTGCAAGGCTTGAAATTGGTACAAATGTGAAGACCGCGCCGGCTCCGAAAATGAAATTAGGTACAAATAAGTATGCAAAACTTGTTCCTAAACTAATCAGGCTGAAAAGGTAACCTGCAAGCGCCATCATAATAAACCCGCAAAAAATAACAATTCTGCTATCAATTCGTTTTGCCAGTTTCCCGACAAATGATAGGCAAATTACTGCTGAAATTACCCTAATCGACAGCGACATTCCGCTTAATGATGCTGTGTAGCCCATTAAGCTTTGCAGGTATTGCGGCAAAAGGATAATTGTTGCAAAAACAAGTAAGTTTGCAACGTCTGCAAGAAGGGTTCCTACTGCAAAATTGAAGTTTTTGAACACTCTTAGGTTTACCATTGCGTCTTTGTTTTCAAGTTCCCAAACAACAAAAAATATTGCACAAAACAGTGAAAAACCGCTTAACCAGCAAATCCATGTGCTGTCAAACCAGCCATACTGCTGTCCCTTATCCAAAACAACCTGCATGCTGAACAACCACAATATTAACGAACCAAGCCCGATAACATCGACTTTTTTGTTTCCTTGGTTGCGCGGAGTATCAGAAAGTATAAATTGAATTAATAATAGCGAAATTATCGTAATCGGGATATCAATAATAAAAATCCATTGCCACGAAAGGTTGTCAACGATTAACCCGCAAATGGTTGGACCTAGCATTGAGGCAACCATTGTGGATAGCGAAAATAGCGCCATAGCATCACCTGAACGCTCTTTTGGAAACTCTTGCAGTAAAACTGATTGGCACATCGGCATCATAATCCCGCCGCCAACCCCCTGGATTAACCTTCCTAAGATAAGCATGTTTAAACTGTTTGCAAAAACGCAAACAATTGAACCAATTCCAAAAAAAGTTAAAAAGATTTTTAAGAAATTTTTACGTCCAAAAGTGCTTTCAAGCCAGCCGGTTAGTGGTAAAAATACCGCATTTGCAACCATATAACTTGTGATAACCCATTTTGTTTCATCGTTAGTAGAGCCAAATGCCCCGCCCATATGAGGAAGAGCAACGTTTGTAGCAGAAGACGCAAGCATTGCAAAAAATGTTGGCAAGGTAATTGTCAACGCTGTAAGCCATAACGGAAAAGCCTTTTTAGGCATAGATGAATTTTTGAGGGGTAAAGTCTTCTCCATGAAATATCCTCACAATTCTATCTTAGCACTTCAAAAATTCTTTGGCGTAATGTGTGACATTATATTAAGAAAGGGGGGGCGCCGCGCATCTCGAGGGACATATCCCTCTCCCCCTTGGGGCAGAGGGTAGAATTTCAACTTGAG
>MOYD01000056.1 GCA_001899395.1 Candidatus Gastranaerophilales bacterium Zag_111
TTTTGATAAGTCGATATCAAGCCTGGTATCGTTATAGCTGCTACTACACCTATTATACCAAGGGTTATCAATACCTCTGCTAGCGTAAACCCGCTAATGGAGAGCTTTAACGGTGCCCCCCCCCCCGTTTTTCAAGCTATTACTGAATTGTAGCATTTCTTTCTCTCCTTTTCAATTCTACATGTGAAGTATAGCATTTTTTATATTGTTTGTCAAAATGAGTTAAAAAGAATTTTTGCCGGTCAAGATTTTACCGAAATTTTTAAATGTTTCTTTAAGATTTTCGTAAATTAACTTTACACTAAATTTATATACATCCAAGCGGGAAGCTTTGTCCGGACACTCGTTTATCTTACCCGGTTCTGTACCAAACTCGCGGCATATTGGCGGGCGCTCAGAATAAACACTACAACGGGCATCTCGTTGAATAAACGGACAATAATTGTAAATCTTTCGTGCTTCATATTCGTTTAAAAGATTGTAGACGTCTTCCATACTTTTTATATTTAACTCTTCAATCATCTCTTGAGATATTGTAGCAATCTGTTTACCATTGGTGTCATAGCCGATAAAAATTATCGGACGTGTGCTGTAAATTATTGAATTATATGTATCACGCGGGTCGTTTTGTCCCATATTAAATCCGCCGAAAATTTGTCTTTGGATTTTATCCTGATGTTTTGGCAAAAAATCCTCAGGTAATGGCGCATTTGCGCAACATCTTGCGCGACATTTCGGTACAAAACATCTGTTAGGGGTTGTTAAATATTGTTTAAGTTTTGTAAGTTTCATGATGTGTATATAAAAGCGGCGCAAGAATTTTTTTGCGCCCTATGACATTTTTATTTTACAGAATTTCTTAACCTTGTTATACAACTTGAACACTCTTCTTCATTAGAAAAATTTTGACAACCTTGTTCCCTAAGTTTCATTTTGCCGTATTGATAAATATAAGGACAAGAACAACTGCAAGAGCCGTATTGGTAAGTTTTTTGTCTTACTACAAGACATTTTCCCTGGTTATACAAAGTCATACAGTCTTTTATATAAGATTGACTTTTCGGGTCAAAATTCAAACACGTTTTTGGTTCTCCGTTTACAGACCCACTGCATTCGTATTTTATTGCAGATTTATTTTGATTACTTGCAGATGAATATGACGGAGCCTGTGGAGAGTTTGTTTTAGTGATTGCTGAAGATGAAGGTTTTGGAGTTTGTAATGGTTTGAAAGCGGTATTTCCAAAGGATTTATTTGATGAATTTGTACTTAGCTTAAATCCGGATTTTACATTACCTGTTGTAATGTTTGGGTGTTTTGACTTTAATTGAGCTGCAAGATTTATTAAACATCTTTCATCTATTGCATCTTTTGCAAAAGCCTCATAACTAACTACTTCTGTCCCGGACAAATCGTACCAATAACTGCATTTTGTATTACCATAAGTTCCTGTAATTGATCTATATAATTTTTCACATTTACCAGCAGATAATTTTTGGATTTTTTTATTAAGTATTTCCCATGTGGCTACACAATTATTATACCCACTAGTGCCAACATTTGCATAATATTTCTCGCAATCTTCTTTAGGTATAGGGTCAAGACTAGTTACAGTCGTTCCACATTTGTATATATAGGAATAGGATGCTGCAAATGCTATAGTACTTGCTACACTGAGCAAAATTACAAATAATAAAATAATCTTTTTCATGCAAAAATCTCCTTTGCACATATATTAGCATATTTAAAAATAGAATACAATATATATTTTATTTTTAAATATATATAAAATATTCTGTAGTAAATATAATAAAATTGATATGAGTTCAAACAAATTTAAACCTTTAAAACAGGAAAAAACTGTAATTAGTATACGCTTGGATGTTGATACCTTGAAAACTATAGATGAGCTATCAGCAAATACTGATATTAGCCGAAATGAGTTTATTGTGCAGTGTATAGATTACGCACTTAAAAATTACAATAAAGATTAAAAAATTCTTTTTAATATAAAGTCTAATGCTTCAAGCTTTTGAGTATTATTTTTTATTAGTTGAATTCTATTAAGAATTTTTGAATAAAGTAATTCGTTATCAGATAAATCATTTACTTCAAACAATTCAGCAACCTGAATATCCAAAACTGATGACAATTTTTCAATTGTTTTTGCAGACGCAAAACCTTTGCCTGTTTCTATCAAACTCAGCGATTTTACTTCAATATTAAGAAGTTCTGCAAGTTTATTTTGGGTCAATCCCCGTGAACTCCTAATTTTTTTAATATTATGACCCAAAATCTTACAAACGTTGTTTTCCATTGCTGCTCCTATTTTTAATAGTATTTGCAAGAAATTATATGTAAATTACATAATATACCTTGACAAGAGAAGTAATATACCTTATTATTAGAATACAAGGAGGTATTTATGGTTAAGTTTTTACATAGAAAATCAGGTTTTACTTTAGCTGAAGTATTGATAACACTAGGCATAATAGGTATTGTTGCAGCAATGACAATCCCAACATTGATTGCAAATACGCGCAGTCAGCAGTACCGTTCAAAATTAAAAAAAACTATATCCACGCTATCTCAAGCCGCAAGATTATCCCAGGCGCAATATGGATTTGATTATGCAGGGATTACTCAACTTTGCAGTGCAAATGGCGGCTCTGAACATCCTGATACAACACAATCTATTTGTGCAATTTTGAATGGAACTCTCACCGGCGCAACTTATTATAATAATATTTCGACACTACCTATGAGTAAAAATAACCAGAATAAAACTTATAGCATAACTAAAGCAACATATATAACAAGTCTTTACGGCAGTAATTTTCTAAGCGCTATGCATGGATATGTTTTATCTGATGGAACAATTATTGCATTTTATAAGAATTTAGGATATTCACCATGCACATTACCAATAGGTCAAGTTTTAAAAAGCAGTTACCAAACAGGAGTTGATGATGCGATTATGTCTGATTGCACAGGGTTTATTGATGTAAATGGGGTGTCATTACCCAATAAAGAGGTTTCCTGTTCGTCCGGTTCAAACAATTTAGCTCAAAATAATTGCATTGTTAAAAACGATGCTGAACATATGACAGATATTTATCCTGTAAGATTTCACGACGGCATTGTTGAACCCGCAACGGCTGCTGCACGGTATGTGTTAAAAACTGCTAAATAAGTAAACGCCCGCGGGCTTTGCCGCGGGCGTTTATTATATAGAAAACTGACTTATTCAGCAGTTTCTTCTTTATTAATATCTTTCACGCTCAACGCAATTCTGTGTTCTTGCGGTGTGAATTTCTTAATAAGAACTTCTACACTGTCACCAACTTTGTATGTATTGAACGGATTTACGTTTTCTTCTGACATTTCAGAAACAGGAAGCAAAGCTTCTACACCAGGGAAAATGTTAATAAATGCACCAAAACCGGTTACTTTATTAACTGTTCCTGTGATTACCTGACCTTCTGAGAATTGACCTTCAATCTGTTGCCATGGATCTTCGCCCATTCTTTTTAGTGAAAGCGAAATTCTTTTCAATTCGTTGTCTATTTTGATGATTTTAACTTCGATTGTTTCGCCTAAAGAAATTACATCAGATGGGTGTTTAATTCTTTGCCAAGAAATTTCAGAAATCGGGAGTAAGCCGTCAATTCCGTTAATATCAACAAACGCACCAAAATCAGCAATTCTTACAACTTCACCTTTAACAATTTGGTCAACTTCAAGTTCTGAAAGAATATTATCAACAACCTGGTCTCTTTGTTCAGCTACAGCTTGTCTTTGAGACAAAATAAGTTTGTTTTTCTTAGGGTCAGCTTCAAGAACTTTAACTTCGATTTTCTGGTCAACCAAACCGTCAAAAGGAGTTCCTGTTCTCAATTGAGAAGACGGGATGAAACCTTTAAGGTCTGCAACATCAACCAAAACGCCGCCTTTAACAACTGAAACAACTTTTGCAAGGATTGTGTCGCCTTGAACTTTAGCATCGTTAAGTTGTGCCCAAGCTTGCGCGAAAGCAAGTCTTTTCAATGATAAAAGCATGCCTTCTTCATCGTGTTCTTCTTTTAATACGTAGAATTCTCTAACATCGCCAACTTCTAACGGTGTTTCTTCTTCTGCCGAAGAAACTTCTTTATTTGGAAGGTATGCTTCTGTTTTTGCACCGCGAACGCTGATTAAATAGCCTTCCTGGTCTTTTCTTAGCACTGAACCTTCTACGATATCAGCTACTGAATGAGGGGTTGAAAAGCTTTCTTCTAATAACTTTTCAAATTCGTCTAATACTTGTGTCATTTTTTATTCTCCTTTTCTTTCTATAGTTTTAATGACTTGTTCTATCACGTTTTGCGGGGTTGAAGCCCCGGCAGTAACAGAGATTTTTTCGGAATTTTCGATTAAATCTTTGTAATTACTTAATTCTTCACTTGTTTCAATGTGAATTGTTTTTGTTATGTCTTTTAAGATTTCTGCTAAATGAGTTGTATTCGCACTTTTTTTAGAGCCGACAACAACCATTAAATCGCTATCTGATGCCAGCACTTTTGCTTCATTTTGTCTCATTGAAGTGCTCTGGCAGATAGTGTTTGCGATGTGAAGTTCTTTTGAAATCGGCGTTAGATATTTGATAATCTCATTCAGGGTTGAAATCATTTGGGTTGTTTGCACAACAACACCGATTTTTTTATGCTCTTTTATCTCTTTTTCAAAAGATTTTAACTGTTCTATTGTGTCAACAACGACAACTTTATCTGTAAATTTAAGCGCATTAGCCTTAATTGCAACGACTTCAGGGTGTTCAGATTTACCGACAATCACAAGATAATACCCCGCAAGCGCCAATTCAACTGCTTTTTGCTGAACTTTTTTAACATCAGGACAAGTCAAGTCATACACTTCAAACCCTGCTTTTTTAATCTGTTCAAAAACATCAGGACTTTCACCATGACTTCTTATAACACAAATTCCGCTTCCGGATTGCGGAAGTTCAGAGATAGTCTCAATGCCCAACGACTTTAATTCTTCAATAACCTGTGTATTATGAATAAGTTCGCCAAGCACGCATATTTTTTTATCAGGGTTTTGTTCTTTTAATTTTTTAACAGTTTCAACTGCGCGTTTTACACCGTAGCAAAAACCTGCAAATTTAGCTAATTTAACTTCTTTCGGCAATTAATATTGTCTTCTTTCAAGTGAACTCACAGGGTTACCCCCGCTGTAAGACAATTACAACATAAAATGATTTTAAAATCAAGCGCATGCCTGCAACGGATTAACCCTTGAAGTTAAGCTTACCTTTATATTTCCAGTGTGGAATAGTTTGAGGCGGATAACCCATTGTTAATTCATCGTCTTCTTCCATATCAGCCATAATAGTAAATGCTGTTGTAGGCGCTTGATATTCATATCTGCCGTATTTTTGTCTCCAAGCATCAGAACCCGGCGTTAGAACTTCATCATTCATAGCTTGTTCTGTAACGTCTTCATACGCGTCATCGTCAAAAACATCGCTTACACCGGCAAAGGTTTCTTTCGGCTTAACTATTCTACCGTCGTTAAGTGTCTTTCTGACTTCGTTTGCTGCAAAGAAAGGTTTTTTGTCTTGCGTCTTACGTCTTGCGTCTTGCGGTTTTTCATCTTTGACAGCTTCTGTCTCTTGTTTTGGCTGAACTTCATCGTCTGCAATTTCATCTTGCGGTTTATTCTGCACTGCGGCGGTTTCTGCTGCCGGAGCTTGCTGAATACCGTGAATTTCATTAAACCTTTCGGTTAATCTTTCACGTACATCGCCAGGTAAGTATTGCGCATACATTTTAAAGTCTTCATAGTGCATTGTACCAAGGTTTTTAGACACGTAAGACTGAATAATCTTGTAGTCAATATCGTTAAGATTTTGGACTTTCTTTTGGGATAGAAGTGAATGTATTCTTTCTTCCGGAAGTTTACTCAATAAATCCTTTTTAACAGTATCAATTGAACAACGCAGGTACAACTGTTCTATAACATCTTTGTCATTAACATTATCGATAAACGCGTTTATCACATATGTTGAACCAATTGTAATAAGTTTATCAAGGAAAAGATTTTTAGCACCAAGCTGTGTGATAATCTCATAAACTTTTGAAATACTTCCGGCATTCATTAACTGCTGCTTAATCTTTTCTTTATCAGTCAATGTTAATTCGCCATTGGCACCAAGTTCTTCAATTACGCTGTCAACCATTTCACTAATTTGTTTTTCAGCTTCGCGCTCTTGGATTGATGATTGAATTTCATCGGCTGTATTTTTTGCATTTTGCGCTGCTTCATCTCTAATTTGCTCAAGGTGTTGTGTTTCATCAACACTTGATGATTGCTGAACAGATGAAACATTTGCTGAGCCTGTTCCGGCATTAGAACTTGTCGAGGTTGAAGTTGTTGAAACTTGAGTTGTTCCTGCTGCTTTAACATCAGTAGAGGTTTTGCTTGCAGTTGGGGTTTGACTTACTGTCGATGCAGATGTTTGACTTACAGGCGTAGTTGCAGCCGTGCTTACAGATGCAGAACTTGCTGCTTGAGTTTTAGTTTCATTCTGGACAGCATTTGCCGCAGCAGTCTGTGAAGTTTGTTGAGCAGACTGACTTTGCTCAGTTTGAGAAGTTTGTTGTGTTTGTTTAGTATCACTTAGCGGCTGAGATGGTGTCGTTTTGCTCAGTGTTGTTTGCGAAACCTCGCCGGTCTTCATTGCTGTTTTAATAACATTTTGAGTTTCCGGCGGATAGTTTTTAGCCGCAGTCTCAACGTACGAATTATATTCGCTTCTAACACTCTTATCTACAGATTTTGAAGCCGCTGCTAAACCTTCTGTTACCGCTGCATTGTCAATTTGAGATAAGGTTCTACCCATTGATAATTGCCGCTGTGGAGTTGGTGCAGTTTCAACAATTGATTGTGAGAAGACCGCTTTTGAAGCGTCAGAAACATTATCTGACTGCATTAATGTACTTGAATGCGAATTAGCTTCGTCTTCAGGCATATATGTGTTAATACCTTTAGCAACAGAACCGGCTAACTCTTTGTCCTGCAATCTATGAACAGCAACTTCATCAAAGTCTTTACCTTTAAAGAATTTTGCGTCCAATTCAGTAGAATTCTGCAAAGCCTTAGTCCGACCTTTAGCCCTCAAGACACCGGCTACAACAATACAACCTGCGGTCTTACCACTTATTTTGCCCATAGCGTCCATTTGAACAGCTTCAGTGTCAGACATAATATCTTTTAGAACAGCGTCTATTTGAGCTTGGCTGTAACCTAATTTCTTCATGCGAAATTCAATCTGTTTGACATCTTTAGGTGATAAAGAGTATTCTTTAAATCTTGCAACGATTTTCTTAACAGACATACCTTTTTGAATGTCTTCATCAATACTTCCGCCGTTATATTTATATTTTGTAGCTAATGACGTTTTAGGTGGTTCATATGCCTGTTTCATAGATTCCGGCATAATGTCACCCATAGTCTTAAACATACGAAGAACTTCTTTTTGCTCAGGAGTTAAATTATCTTCATTCTTCTGCATAAACTTGATAAGTTCATCATAGTTTTTAGGTTCTATGCCATTGTGCGCAGCTTTAAAATCTTCAATTGACTTAGCTTGAGCAATATAAAGTTTTTGGAATTGTTCATCATCCCCAAGCGCTTCCGCTAAAATCTCATTAAGTTTTGATGGCGGCATCTTTACAATCTGCCCTAAATCATCAATACCGGCTTTATCAAAAGCGTCTATAACCGCTAATAATTTTGTATATTCAGCTTCTTTAGCTTCAGGAGAAAGGTTATTCCAATTCGGATTGAATTTTGTAGCTAAATCACTTATCTTTTTATCTAAATAGGCTCTTTTATCTTCCTCTGTTTTTAGTTTTGCATATTCAGGGTCATTTTTTGTATAAAAAGCATCAATATATCTTGCGAGCTTCTGTTCAGCAGGAAGTTTTTTCCAGGCTTCAGTTTGTCTTTCTTCATCAGAAACAAGACTATTTTGTAAGTCATTAAAATATTTTACCTTAGGAGAATTATCTTCCACCATTTTAACATAATCGTCAATAGTCTTATTTTCAGAAGACAATTTTTCCAATGTCACGGCAAGTTCAACTAACTTAGCAGTTTTTTGAGAATTGTTTAAGCTACCCCATTCAGGCATTCTTGCCCCAATATATTTACCTATCTGGGTATCACGATATTTTTTAATAGCTTCTTCATCGCCTTCGCTAAGCAGTTTTTGGTATGTTTCGTCTGTTTTTTCTAAAAACGCTTCCATATAGCGTTCAACTTTTTCTTCTACAGGTTTTCTTTTCCATTCTTTAGAATTCAGTTCTTCTTGTGATATAAGCCCCTCATTATTGGTATTTTCCACAGCCTCTTCTGTCTGAGGTGCATTATACTTATCAAGCAATGCTTGTCCTTCTTCATCAATAGTACCGGCTTTCGCATCATCGTTAAGCTTTTTAATCAATGCGTCAATATCACCTTTAAATCCGATTTTTTGCGCATAAGCCTCATACTCATCTGCCGGCTCCGCATAAGTTTCAGTGGTATCATCAACCGGTGCTGCTTCTTCATTATCTTTTATTGCCTGACGAGCAACAGATAAATAGCCCTTGACTTCATCAGGTGTAGAGTTAGGAAAAAAGTTCTGTTGAAGAGCTGCAATCTGCTCCTCCGGTGACATTTTCTGAAACTCTTCTGATTTTATAAATGCAGCAAGCGCAGGATTTGTCTCAAGCTCTTTAGGGTTTTTCTTCACATCAATAAAGGTTGTTTGCGTTGAACCGGCAGCACTCGACGCGGTATACTGACCCGCTTGAGCTGTTTGTTCAATTCTGTTTACATTCGTAGTCATTTTCTTTTCTCAATACTTTATATATACTTTATATTTCATGTAAAAAATATTAATGAGCTTTTTTTCAGAAAAGTTTAGAATTTTTACATTTCTTAATATCTTTTCTTCGATGTATCCTTACCATTTCTGCGTGTTTTCATAGCTATAACATCCAGAACTGATCCAGCATCCTCAGGTCCAATTAAATCCGGCTCAGTTGTATTATAACATTCTCTAAAAGAGCTACAATCTCGAACCATATCATAGCTGGTATTCTTACACTTTAAACCATCAACCATCATGTAACCATTCCTCATAAATGCTCTGAGTCTAAAAGCAAAAGCATTGGGTATCCTAATCTCATATTGAACCATTTTACCCGCTACCAAATCCATACCGTCTACAATAAGCCCGTAATAATTACTTTTATCGCCTAAGTCATGATGAAAGACCATACCTTTAACACAATATATATCTTCATCTTTTACTCCTTCATAAATTCCCTTATGAGCATTCATATTATGAGGTATTAAAAATATTGTACTAATATATCTCTCATCACTATTTCTATGTTTTTCGCTAATCATTACAGGGTCAACAAATATAGCTGTATACTTGCGATTAACTTTTAATCTTTCGTCTATTCCGGCAGTTTCACAACTATAAAGTGTTTGACCGTCCTTTTTCCACACATTTATCCAGTGATAATAGTCTTCTGTTTTAGTATCCCTGGTATCTTTGAACTTCTTCTTTAACGCTAAAGGTTTAAAAGCATTAAGTAGAAATTTTCCTTCCTTTTGTTTAGTTTGTGCAACTTGCTCTGTTGCTTGTGAGTTTGTAGCTTCATAATTCTGACCGTTTACCATTCCCGGTGACATCGCCATTAGAAGCGCAACCGGAATTGTCACCGCTTTGCCAACTTTTTTGGGTGCATCACTGTATTGCATAAGATTGTCATCTTTTTCTTTTTTCTTACCTGAAAAATTTACAGAATTATTATTACTTACCTTAACACTAGTTATTGGTGCAATTGCCATAACTTAACTCCTTTTATATTTAATTTTATGGGCTAACCCCTTAACCCAGCTTACACTAACTCTTTTCAACTACAATTATAGCAGTCGTATGGGATTTTGTAAAGATTTTACCTTTATGAATGAATTTCATGTACTAAACCGTATAAATGTAAAATTTTGTTACCTATTAGTGTTAATATTTAGAAATATTAAGTTTGAAGGCTAATTGCCGCTTGCAGAATTATCAATATCAATAATATGTTTAATCAACGTATGCGCCATTAGTAACAGATAAGGATTAATCTGTGTAGTTTGGGACATATTTATGTTTGCAGATTGTTTTGCAGCTTCCAGCGGCTTAATGTTATTGTTTGTTTCAAACGAAATTACAGAATTCATGGCATAATGCTTTTGTTCGTCCTCAATCCTTGATAAAAGTTCTTTTTTAGGGAATTTTTCACCGGTTTCAAGTTGAACATGAACAGAATTTGATGTTTCAAGTATAAGCGTTGCTCTCACAACACCGTAATTAAGTGTTGTAACTGTAATTGTTAAAATACTGTCTGTCTCGTCTTTAGCTTCGCTTTTTTGCTGGATTTCAAGATCAAAACCAACCCCGTCTTCTAAAGGAAGCCATGGGAGATAAAGCATTAACAACAATTTAAGCGTCTTCTGAGGATTATTTTCAGCTGCAATTGAGACACTTGCATTTATAAGCTTTGCCATTTCTTTCATCTGGCTAAGGTCTCTAATCCCTGATTTTGAGGCTTCTGTCATTGACATAATAAGTTTAGTTATCGCGTCTTTACCGTTTTTTTGGAATAAAAGCGCAATTTGGTCAAGTCTAATCATTCCGCCGGATAAAATTTCAAGGTTTTTCAAAGAGCCTTGAACTTGACTTGCCAACTGAATATTAACCATTTCTTTTGCAGTTGTAGTGGAAAGTCCCTGCAACTGAGCAAGAATTTGAGCCTGTAATTGAGACAGTGAAGATCTTTGCGCCGCAAGCTGAGCTGAAAACATTTGATTAAACTGAGCCTGGGTCATCCCGCGCTGAATCATATAAATAAATTCGTTGATATTTCGCGGAAGCTGCATAACTTCTTTTGCATAAACCGCTCTATCTATATTTTGGAGCGTATTAAGCTGCATATTTTGCGCAAGAATTTGATTTTGGCTGGTTGAGACAATATCTTTAGCAATGTTTGCGGCAGTCTGTGCATTAGTCTGTGAAGATGCAGACGTAGCAGTTTGAGAAATTGCATTATATGTGCTTTGAGCAGTAAAAGATTGTCTGTTGTAATTCTGCGCAAAACTATTCAAAAATCTTCTTATATCAATACCAGCCATACGATTAATTTAACTGATTTTTTGTAAAAAGTCTAGTTTTCGATTGGCATATAAGACTGCGGATAACTGTAATCCTCCAAAAATCCAAGATTTTTATACAGTCTCAAAGCTTGCAGATTATTTGTTTCTGTTGTGGTATTAATCTCCGTAAGCGGCAAATGATTGACTTTTATAGCATTTAACAGAAAATCCATTGAATGTTTAAGCATAATTGTTGACAATCCTTTGCCCTGATGTTCTTCTTTAATCCCTACAAGCGGAATATTTACGATTGTACCGCCTGTCAAATTCATAAACGCAAACCCAACAGGTTCACCGTTATACAGCAAAACGCTTGTGGAGTTAGGCATAAATTCAGCATAAACATCTTTAACAACTTTTGTTATAATATCTCTGGTGCCTTCTTCTGTCAAAAATCTTGGGTCAAAAAGCGCATCGGAACTGTCTTTAAAAGATTGATTTATTACTTTTACCGCATCTTCAAAATACCTGTCATTCCATGAAACAACCTCGTAATCTTCCGGCAGTTTAACTATACGGGCGCGCTCAAAAATTTCTGCTGAAGCAGACGAGTTAAATTGATAGCGTAAAACTTCAATTCCTATAAACTTAAACCCTAGTTTTGCGATTACGCTTATGAGCGATTTTTGCTCGCCTAACATTGGATAACAGACGATTTTATTTTGTCTGAGAGGTTTTGTAAGCTCCAGAAACTTAACGAGCAGTTGTCTTGCGCGTTCTGAGAAATTTGTTCTTTCTTGTGAATGAATAATATTCAACTCAATTGCCTCTGATATCGCGGTTGTGTAAACCAAAAAAGCGCAAGGTTTTTCATCTTCATACAACACAAGACATTTAATCAGGTCTTTATCAATTGCTTCCAAAAATCCGTCATAATCAAGCGGGTCAAGTTCAAAATTGTATTCTGACGCAGCTTTTGAGCGAAAATCTTCATAAATCTCTTCAAAAATTCCGTATTCCTGTGCTGTTAAAAGTTTTGTATTGTACATTTAACCTTTACTCCTTATAAGTAGTGGTGCATTTTCTCTTTTTTTGTATTGATGTATCTCTGGTTGTATGGCGTGATTTCAGACGATACCTTGATAATATCTTTCACTTTAAGCCCGTAACCTTCAAGCCCGATAATTTTCTTAGGATTGTTTGTTATCAGGTTAAACTCTGTATAGCCTAAATCGACAAGGATTTGGGCGCCTGTACCGTAGTCCCTTAAATCTGATTTAAACCCTAAAGACAGGTTGGCTTCTATTGTGTCCTGTCCCTGTTCTTGAAGTTTGTATGCTTTAATCTTATTACACAAACCAATTCCGCGACCTTCGTGGTCTGTTAGGTAGACAACAGCACCTTTTCCGTAGTCGTTTATGTATTTAAGAGCATTGTGTAATTGTGAATTGCAGTCACATTTCAGACTGTGAAAAACATCGCCTGTCAAACACATACTGTGAACTCTTACTGCCGGAACTTTGTCAGAACCGTCGTCTTTTACAAGTGCAACGTGTTCAGCACCATTAATATGATTTTTAAAAGCATAAAGTTCAAATTCACCGTATGGTGTTGGAAGTGTTGTTTCTGCTTCACGGGTAACAAGTTTTTCTGACTTTAAACGGTAAGCAATAAGTTCGGCTACAGAAATAAACTTCATACCGTGTTCATCTGCAAATTTTCTCAAATAATCACGTCTTGCCATATGCCCGTCAGGTGCCATAACCTCGCACATCACACCCGCCGGCGTATGTCCGCAAAATTTTGCAAGGTCAACTACCGCTTCAGTATGTCCTGTACGTTCTAAAACACCGCCTTTGCGCGCAACACACGGGAACAAATGCCCCGGACGCCTTAAATCGGACGGCAGAGCATCCGGTGCTGTCGCAACTTCAACTGTTTTTGCCCTGTCATAGGCTGAAATCCCTGTTGTTACTCCGTATTTTTCTGCAGCATCAATACTTATTGTAAATGCTGTTCTCATACCTTCTGTGTTTTGTTCTACCATTTGCGGTAAGTCAAGCTTTTTAGCTATATCATCAGATATTGCAAGACAAATTAAGCCCTTAACTTTACTTGCCAGAAAATTTATAATTTCAGGGGTTGTCTTTTCAGCAGAAACAATGACATCGCCTTCGTTTTCACGGTCTTCATCATCGGCAACAATTATTGGTTTGCCCTGTTTAAAATCAATTAATGCTTCTTCTATACTGTCAAATCTAAATTTATCTTCCATTACACAAATCCGTTCTCTTGCAAAAATTCTAAACTTATGCCTTTATTATCATCCGCTTGAGAAATTTTTTCAATATATTTTGCTAAAATATCTGTTTCTATATTAACATAATCACCCGGTTGAAGTTCGGATAACGTTGTATTTTCATATGTATGCGGAATTATTGCGGTTTTAAATATCACACCGTCAATCGCCGCAACAGTCAAACTAATTCCGTTTACTGAAATAGAACCTTTATTAACAACATATTTAACTTGTTCTTGCGGCAATTCAAAAGTAAGATTATAAAAATTGGTCAACTTTTGCGCGGATAAGAATTTCCCCTTACAATCAACATGCCCTGAAACAATATGCCCGCCAAGCCTTTTGCTAAGCGTTAATGCTCGCTCAAGATTAACTTTATCCCCGGGTTTTAGGTTATCAAAAGTAGTAACAGACAGTGTTTCATCGCTGATATCTACCGTAAACCCGTCTACGGTAAGTGATATAACCGTTTGACAAACCCCATTTACTGAAATACTGTCACCCTGAATTGTATCTTGCAAAACTTTTCCGCAGCCAACAGTCAACAAAGCGCCGTGTGCGTGTCTTGAAAAATTTTTAACTACCCCGATTTCTTCAATAATTCCTGTGAACATAAGTTAAGTTTAGCATATTTGAATATGCTTTTAAAGAAAAATAACGAAAGATTTACATTTTGCGGGAAAATTTCCTCTTTTTACATTAGTAAAAATTCAACACAGTGTGATATAATTTTTCTATGGAATGTCCTAAATGCGGAGCAGAGATTGATAAAAGCGCTATGGTTTGCCCGAACTGCAAAAAGGTGCTAAAGCTTGTCTGTCCGGTATGTAAAACTGTCAACACAAAAAACACCTGCCGCAAATGCGGTGAACTTCTTGTTGTTAAATGTGCAAAATGCGGCAAGATAAACCAAACCAAAAACGCTAAGTGTGTCAAATGTGGATTTTCAACAGAAATAAGCGGCGTTATGGGTGAATCAAACACGGACACCTTTGCGGTTTTGCGAATAGATTTTCCAAACTCAGACGCGGTTAAGGCAAAACTTGGTTCAAACCAGCTTTATCAAAAATTCCGCGCAAACCTTGACGCGGTAATAGTTTCTTACGTTAATTCGCTCAACGTTAGACGGCAAATTCTTAATAACGACATTTACGTAATAAGATTTAACAAAGATTACACTATGTCAGCCTCTGCAAATTCCGCAATCCTTGCAACAATCGAAATCCTTAATATAATAACAAAATTAAACGTTAAACTTCTCAAGAAAAAAGGAATTGCGCTAAGGTGCAATTTTACAATCATGCAACGGGAAGCCTCTCAAAATCCGCTTGATATAGATACAAAATTCCACGCTAATATGGTTTACCAGACTACCAAAAAAAATATGAAAGCACTGGACTCTTTCCAAGTTATCACAGACGAAAATTTCTATGAATATTACAAAGACCATTACAAAATGGATTCATTAAATTCAGCTCTTGTTGACGGGCTGATGAAAAGATTTTTTGAAATGGATTTAAAAGACTTTGTAAATATCGGAGAATTTTTGCGTAACGAAGCCCAAAAAGAACAGGATGAAAACACTGACGAAATAGAGGTTCCAAACTTTGTACAAAGTGCGCTTATTGACCAGTACAAAGTAACGCAAGACGCATTGATTGAAGAAAACGACCTTACAGATGACGATGCTTATGACCTTGAAATGATTAAATTTGAAGAAATTAATTGTGCATTCTTCAAGACGGAAAGTATCAATACACTTGATTGTGTTGTTCAAACACTTCAACAGGTTCCAAAAGGAATTATGGCAATAAAAGCCTCAAATATGTACCAGCCTTATACCCTGAAACTTTTATCCGCCGTAGATGAGTTAGGAATATATAACAGCATAATTCCAATAACTTGCCATGACGATATGAAATACACTCCATACTCGTTTTTCAGAGAACTGGTATCATCTATTTTTGAATATACAATCAGTGCAAAATTATTCAACACAAACGATTTTTCAATGTTCAAAAATATAGATAATTCAGGACTTGTCAAAGACCTGATAACCCTTACCCAGCGCCAGATGAACAACATGGAACAAACCCGTGAACAGTATTTCAATGTATTTCTGAACCTCTTGCGCGCAATCCCAAATTCTTTAATCTATATTGAAAATTTTGAAAAAATAGACTCCAGTTCGCAATTTGTGCTGGAACAACTCTTTGACAACTTTGATGAAATAAATATCAGCTATCTTATTTCATACGACAAAAAATTCTCTTTGCATAAACAAGCACACTTCCTTTTATCAAGACCGTATTACACCGAAGTTTCGCTTGCACCTACCCCGTTTGAGATTATTGTCGAGGCTGACAAAGACTTTTACCGCAATATTATGACAGATTTTTATTTCCAAAGGATTGCAAAATATGCCTGCGGAAGTACTCTGTTTTTGGACTTTGCAATCCAGTACCTGCTGGAATCCGGCGTGTATGAATACACTGAAGACTCTATTGTTATGGTAAATCCTAAAACAATCATCATCCCGTCAAGCCTAGAAAAGCTGATTAAACGTAGAATTAACCTTTTAAAAGACGATGAAGAAACAATAAAATTTTTGACAATGTTAGTTCTTTTAGGAACCAGGGTCGATGAGAAAACAATCACCTCCCTTGGTGTTCCAAACTGGCAAAAAATAGGTGAAAAACTTGCCGGAATGGGTTATATTTATACGTTCAACAACTGCGTATACTTCCCAAATTACAATATACTAAAAAAATGCCTGCTTGAAGTCATTAAACCTGAAGACCTGCAATCAGTGGCAGCAGAACTGTTTAGCAAAGTATTTACAGATACAATGCCAAGTCCTTCAAAAGCTTACCTTTATGACACCCAATCACAAGGTAACAAAGCAATCTTTGAATGGGAAAAACTTGCAAATATAAACCTTTCAATGGGCGATTTCCCGTCATATCTGAACTGTTCATCCGAAATTCAAAAAACGCTTGAAAAATACTCTCAAAACTGGTCAGGTGAAGATTTACAAAAATATCAGACAACTTTATATAACAACGTTGCAAATAACATGTTTGAATACAATCCAGATGAAACAAGAGAACTCGCAGAACAAACCCTTAAAACAATAAGCCATTTAAGTAATCAGCAGCTTTATATTTCACTTTGCACAAAAATGATACAAGGTGCTATAGCGCATGGCGACTACTTATACGCTCTAAATCTTACTCACAGTGTTTTGTCTTCACTTGATAAATCATCAATTGACCCGGCATCACCTGATTTTAATCTCTACTTCCTTTTGATGTCTATAATCTACGTAAAAATCCTGTTTAACATCGGAGCATTTGAAGACTGTTTAGATATCGGCTACAATGTTTTGAATGTATTAGACAATGAAAAAATTAACACAATCAAATACACAATCGTCTCCAAAGAAGAGTTTAAATATCTCGTAAGTGAATGTGTTGCCTATATTGCAACAGTTGATGTTATCACAATGAAAGAAGATGTAGGAGAATTCTTAGACATTTCAGGAAAACTTCTCAACTTCATTCCGCCTTCATTTGCGGTATTTGTCCAGCTTCAAAACCTGTTAAAAGGTGAAAAAGTTCAAATTAATCCTAATATGGCTGCAAATAACGAGTTTGGCGCAATATTTTACCACATAATAAACGCATTTAATGCACACAAATCATCACCTGAAAATTTTGCACGTGAAATCTACAAAGCAAAACTTATCGCAAAACAAACCCAACTGCATCAGTTTGAACTTTTTGCAGACCTGATGATTGGCTGGGCTTACACTGAACTTGGCTCATATAAAAAAGCTTCATCTATACTTTATAAAATAATCAAATACTCCAAAGAAAAAGGAATGAACGCTATTACCCACATCGGCTGGTATGTGATGAGTATTCTGAATATTAAAGAAGGCAAATTCGATATTGCATACGGAGTGCTGAACAATTCCAACATCCTAATGGAAAAAAATGGCGTGATAAGCGAATACTTATCAATGTTAAATAAAGTTAATATGTATAAAGTTTTAATGTGTACTAACTCTAAAGACCAGGCGCAGATTTGCCTAAATCAGGCATCAGATATTGTACAAAAATATAAACTTAATTTCAATCTGAATATTGACATTAAAAAAATTCTGTTGGAAAATTCAAATAACAGCGCGAATAATAAACCGGCTCCACAACCGGTTCAAACCGCGCCAATTCAACAAGAGAGAGTGTCAGAACAAAGGATTGAAGAAACTGAAACGGATACAGATTACGTAAATCCGGATGAATTTTTCTCATAACAAACCGTGTTCAGAAAGAGAGGAAAAATGAAGATTTTATTTGCATCAGCCGAAGTCGCACCGTTTTCAAAAGCCGGAGGGCTTGCGGACGTTGTCGGAAGTCTGCCAAAAGAACTTGAAAAAGATGCAGAAATTGCAATCTTTACTCCGCTGCACGGATGTATAGACAAAGAAAAATACGGAATTAAAGAACTTGAAAATTCACAAATGTGGTTGACTTTTGGTAATCAACCGCATAAATTTAATCTATACACAACAAAACTTCCGGGCACAAATATCAATGTATTTTTCATAAAAAATGACTGGTATTTTTCTTGTTTTAAAGAAGTTTACCCAAAATTCCTAGACCCAAGATATGAACACGAAAGATATATATCATTCTCACTTGCGGTTATGGAATACGCTAAAGCCCTGAATTTCAGAGCAGATGTAATCCACGCAAACGACTGGCACACCGCGATGATACCAATGTACCTGCATTCAAATTATAAGTTTGACGAATTCTGGAAAGACACAAAATGCGTGTTTGAAATCCACAACCTTGCATATCAGGGAATTTGGTTTGAAGACGTAATTGACTTTGCAAATATGCGCAAAGACATCGTTTACAACCAGTGGGGATGTGAACACTACAACCGCGTAAACTGGATGAAAGGTGCAATTCTATATTCTGACCGTGTAGTTGCGGTTTCTCCAACTTATTCAAGAGAAATTCTCGGTTCTGAATACGGCGAAAATATGGACTACACACTTCGCGGAATTCAGTATAAACTCCGTGGGATAGTGAACGGAATTGATTACGATGTGTTTAATCCTAAAAAAGACAAAGCACTTGTTAAAAATTACGATGTAAAATCACTTGAGAATAAAGAAGAAAACAAAAAAGCAGTCTGCAAATATTTCGGACTTGAATACAATCCTGACAGACCTCTTATCGCCCTCATTTCAAGACTTGTAGGACAAAAAGGTATTGACCTGATACGAGATATGCAATATGAACTTCAAAACCTGAATGCCGATTTTATATTTATCGGCAGCGGCGACAAGGATTATGAAAACCTGTTCATCTGGCTTTCTAATAATACAAAAAACATCAGAACATACGTAGGTTACGATGCAAAACTTGCCAATCTGGTCTATGCCGGCAGTGACTTTTTCTTAATGCCGTCAAAATTTGAACCTTGCGGATTAAGCCAGCTAATTGCAATGCACTACGGCTGCTTACCAATTGTCAGAGCAACCGGCGGTCTTGAAGACACGGTTACCGGCTACCCGCTTGACAATTCAACAGGGTTTAAATTCTGGGCATACAATGGCTGGGATATGCTTAATGCAATAAAATGCGCCCTGTATGTTTATACAGACAAATATGTACTAAACGCAATGCGCAAATCTGCTATGGAAGCTGAT
>MOYD01000057.1 GCA_001899395.1 Candidatus Gastranaerophilales bacterium Zag_111
ATGTTCCACGGGCTTGTTGACACAATATATTTCAGACCGCAATTGCAATTTATGTTTTGGACTTACGCTGCCGTAATTTCTGTAACAACAGAAAAGAACTAACTTTTAACATCCGTTCTTAATACGCTGTCAAGAAGTGAAACTATAGCACCTAAAACAGCACCGGTCGCAAGGAAAAATCCTGTAGGTCTGATATGTTTAGTCACTAAGTTGTATGCGCTTACACACTGTTTTGCGGTTTTTTCAACAACTGCAGATGAAGCTTTGCAAAGTTGTTTAAACTCATTCACCTGATAAGGCGCTTTTTCCTGAAGGTTCTTTATTGCAGAGCGAATTGAAGCACGTTTAACATGTTCGCCGTCTTTTAATCCGTCAAACATTTTTATAAATTGGTCTTCGGCAAGCGAGTGTTTTTCTTTTGCTTTTAATGTGTTGAGAAATTCAGCAGTTCGGAAATTGTACTCTGCTTTCTGGTTATTAATTTTATTCATAACCTTTCTATATTCAGGAGTACGTTTTTCATCCGGCTGAACAGGCAGAATATATTTTGCCGCAACACCTGCTGCAGCGCCCCAAGCCGCCCCTTTTGTCATCTGCGCCGGACATGATTGTCTTCTGTCATTACTCTGTATTGCTTCTACCTTCATCATTTTTGTAAATCCTTCTTGTTTATCGTATTTACAATACGACTGATTAATTAAGTAATTACGCTTAAATTTCCCTCTGTAAGAATTTGCACTTAAATATTTTATTCCTAAAACTGAGTAATCAAATTCTTAATTTTTCTGTTTTGCATTATAACCGAAAATTATTTTTTTGTCAAGACCCTGACTAAATTTAAAAATAACATACACCCAACAAGCGCTAATGTTAAAAAGAAATAATACGTCATAGCATTATGACTTGCAAAAAGACAAGCTAAACCGCCTGAAATTATTGCAACAGATGTCAATATAACAACTGTCTTTTTCTGTGAAAAACCTGCATGAAGCAGCTTATGGTGAATATGTTCAGCATCCGCAACAAACGGAGACTGCCCCTTACAAATTCTTCTCAAACTTGCATAAGTTATATCAATAATCGGCACTGCAAGCACAATAAACGGCAGCAAAATAGAAATTGTTGCAACTTTCATAACACCTGTAATTGAAATTGTTGCAAGCAAAAATCCCGCAAAAAGCGAGCCGCTGTCGCCCATAAATATCTTTGCAGGGTTAAAGTTAAACGTTAAAAATGCCATCATTGAACCGGCTAAAATGAACCCAATCAAAGCACTTATCGGATTTGGCGGACTTAGAGTTATGGCTAAAACCGCAAGAGTAATCGAGTTTACCGTAACAACAGACCCCGCAAGCCCGTCCACACCATCAATAAAGTTTACGGCATTTGATATCCCTACAATCCACAAAAGAGTAATCGGATAAGAAAACCAGCCTAAATCAATTCCGCCAAAAAACGGAATATTATTAATTTGCACGCCTAAAAGATAAACAATTGTTGCAATAGAAAGCTGAATTAAAAGTTTAAACTTTGCACCAAGTCCGTAAACATCATCTATCAAGCCTAACAGGAACATCAGCGAGCTGCCTAACAAAATTCCGGACATAAGTTTTCCATACGGATAATAGCTCATTAACACAAGGCACAAAAACGTAAGCATTGTACTTGCCCATATCGCAACCCCGCCTATGCGTGAAATTGGTTTGGTATGAATTTTTCTCTCATTAGGAAC
>MOYD01000058.1 GCA_001899395.1 Candidatus Gastranaerophilales bacterium Zag_111
AGGGACATTTTTGAGGTGACTTATCCTGATGGCAACAGGGAGGTTGCTAAGTCGCTTAATGAGGTCGTCAATAATTGTCATGTTATTATGAACGTCGAACTCGCCGCGCCTATGATGGAGCAGCAAAAATCTTCTGTTATGCAGGGTGATGCGCCTGTTGTTAAAGATATTTCACAAGTTGAAACTCCTTTAATGGACGGAGTAAAAGCTCTAAAACCAAGTGATAGTACTTTCCATGAGCATATGAACAAACCAGATATTCAAGCAGAAGTTTCTGAATGTCTAAATGTTTTATCGACAAAAATTGACCCGCAATTCAAAACCAAAGGTGAAAAAATAGAATTAAATCCTTATGAAGATGTTATTTTGGCGGACGGAACTGTTTTGTCAAGAAATAATTTGAGCCGTACTGCTAAAAACGGTGAAATTTTACTTTATGTACGCGATGCGAACGGTAAAGAATATTATGTCTGTGCGACAACTCCTGAAAATATTGCCAAAGCTCAGAAATTACTTGATTATATGCAATACCAGACAAAGGTTCCGCAAGACTATATCGAAGAAGTTCAGGCTGAAATTAAATCCGGCAAAACTCCTGCAGAAGCTGTTGAGACAGTTACGGAACTTCATAGGAAAGCTGAAGCAGAAAGCGCGGAGCTATATAGGCAGCAAAAAATAGAACGAAATAAAGAAAAACCTTCGGAATATCTTGTTGTAACAGCTGATTTACCTGAGATTGAAAATATTACACTTACTACAAAAGAAAAATTACTGGCAAGATTAAAAGGCAAAAATCTTGATGAAGTTTTGAAAAATAAAAAGCTTGAAGCTTTGTATGAAGCAAATTCTAATCCTGAAGTCCAAGGTAATGTAATTAAACATCTTGACCATTTAATTTCCAGAGTGTCAACTGAAATGGAGCTTGGCGATGAAGTTGCGGAAGTTCCGTATTACAAACCTGTAACACTTCCTGACGGGACAAAAATCATGCGAGAGGTAGTTTCAAAAGTGAACCCTGATAAACCTCGCAGCGAATATGAACAAAAATACGGAGCTTGGCACGAGCCAAAAGAGATTATTTCTGTGGTAACTCCTGAGGGTAAAAAATATTTTCTTCCTGCAAATTCAATAGGTGCTGATGGCTCAGCCCGAGAGTTGGTTAAACTTATGGGAAGGACTATTGGCAAGAGTGAAGTTATTTCACCAGTTCCTGCTGAGACCGTTGATTATTCATCTTCAGTTCAAAAATTTAGAAGTCTTTTGAGCGAAGTTAATTCTTATATCAGAGGGGAGGTTTCTAAAAATGGTTATTTCTCCACCCCTGATGGTTCGAAAGCTTTGGATTACATACTTAAACATTACAGTACCAAAACGGATGGAATAAGGCTTTCAGATGCAGTTATTGTTGTCAGTAGTTTAACACCTGAACAGGTGTTAAATATGCCAAAACGAGGTCTTGAGGGCTTAAACCCTACAAAAGATAGAAGACAATTTGAGTTAGCAAAACTTTCTGATGAAGAGTTTGCAAGAGTTCAAGCAAGTCCGTATAAAGATAAATTGTCATATGTTTCTAAAAATAATGAGATAAATGAGATATTAGTCGGATTCGACCGTTTGAGTGTCCAAGAGGCAAGACAAATAGACGAATACATTACAAAAGCACTTGAAGAAAATCCGGAAAAGTCAACTGATACAATGAACTTTTTCAAACAGATGTTGTTTGATGTAAACGATGAGGATCGTGCATTCTTTTTTACTCGATGTTTAAAAGATGAAAAATATATGACTACTTATAAAAAATGTTGGGATTACTTGCAAGCTCAAGATATAACAAATGTAAGTATAGCTATAATTGATACAAAAACTCAGAATATATATCGAGCCGGTGATGTTATTGATGTTTGGGGCGAGAGAAAAAAATCTCAATGGGATGTCATGATTTTTGATAAAGAAGGTAACTTTATTAAAAAGAGTGCTGCTCATAATTCTACAGAAGAAATTCATGAAACCATAGAAACAGATGGGAGACAGCAGTTATATGACGCTTCTATATTAACAAGAGAAAAACACGAATTATTGCAAAATTCAAGAAAAGAAGTTAAAGATGAAAATGGCAATCTTTTGTATATTGAAAATTACGAAAAATCTCCTGATGTTGCAAACAAATACGATATTTACCGGGAATATCCGTTAGAAAACGGTGAAACAAGACGGTATAAAATCGGACTGGCAGAAGTAACCCCGGCAGGTGATATTGTTATTGAAAAATCTTTAACCAGCGATAGCGGTATGAAAACCGATTACAATTACATGGAAGACGCAAACGGTTCAAGATTGTCTTATTCAAGAATTACTGATAAAGACGGCAATGTGGCTTTTGAAAATAGTCAAAAATTTAAAGTTATTGATGATAACCATTTCAAAAGTATTGAAAATGGTATAGAATATGATATTCAATACAAAGGGGACAATGTTGTTGTCACTTGTTCTGACGGCAGAAAAGTTACCGTGTCAATTGGTGGTAACGCTGAGAATAAACCAGGTGTTATCTCCCGTGATTTGTTACCGCTATTAAAACAAATGCCGGGCTCTTTCTATTTTGACATTAAAAAATACGGGCTTAAAAAGATTGGGCTTGGGATAAATGATGTTGCAGAAGATAACGCGCATTTTAGTGAGGGTAAAAATCTTATTGCCTTATCTAATGACTGGAAGGGAAATTTCTTTACCTTTGCACATGAATTTGGGCATTATAAAGATAAATATTTAAAAATTTCGCAAAACAAAGAAGTTATGGACACCTTTGTTCAAGAGCGTGAAGATTTTACTGTCAAACAATCTCAATTTGAAAGTTTTTCAATGCACTACCTGATAGACAACTATTGCCGCAGAACTGAAAATTTAGAAGGTTCGCTTCAAGAAATGGTTGCAGAGATAAACGGACTTTTATACGCCTCAAATAATAATCCTGATCTTGAACTAAGAAGTCAATACTTACAGCAATATTTCCCTAAAACATTTGCAAAAATTGCCTCCTTGCTGCAAGCAGATGTCCCTGCCGCGAAAACCACGACCGGCGTTAAATTCGGTTTACTTCATGGTGATATGCCAGCCGGTATAAAAGCGTATGACCCGATTGTACAACGAAACGTAAATGAATTGGTTGAAGAATACGGCAGAGATGTTGTTGAACAGTATTTTGCTGACAAAAATATTGATTTAAGCTCTGAATACTGTGACCAATATACAATTATGCAACCAAAAAGAGCATTGCAATTATGTAAACAAGTTTATGGTGATGTAAAACTTGAAGATGTCAAGTTTGTTGATGAATGCTATAGTAAAATGACTAAACATCTTTTCTTTAGTGATTCAAAATCTTTTATTCCAGAAATATTAAAAGAAATAAAACCTGAAGAAAGAGAAACTTTTAATGAATGGTTGGATTATTGCAATGAAAAATACGAAAACTCAGAGCCAGATACATATAATCCTACATCTGACTATGTTGATAATATGAAAATATTTGTAGATAACAGTACTTTTAGACAAAATCCAAAGGGGTATTTAGATTTAATAAAAGTAACTGAAACTTATAACTCTCCGAAAGTCTATAATATTTGTTGGGCAAAAATACCTCCGGACAAAGTTACCGGCATGGACGAAGTAGTAAAATGTTTGGAAAACCTTAGCTATCAAAGATACAAATCTACTGAGTTTATCTTTGTTTCAGACATTCTTAAAGATATAGACCCTAAAGCTTTTGTTGATTTATATAACAAGTTAAAACCTATTAATGATAAGGTCCAAATAGATTTTAACACAATAACTTCAACTCTTTTAAATTCTTATCCTATTACCGATGAGCACATAGCAAGGGTAACTTCTGCTGTGTCTGACTTAACAGGAACTCCGTCACCACTAAAAGAGCGTATTGTAAATGAAATGTTATTACAACCGGAACAAGCGGAACACTTCAATAAATGGTTACATCTTGTCGATAAAAATATAAAAACAGACCTTTCAAGTTTACCTATGACAAAGATTGTTCTGGATAAATTGATATTTGATGAAGAGCCTAGGTGGATGGAAAATGATGTAGTAAATGAACGAAGAACAAAACTATATGAACAGCTGATAAACAATCAGGAAATCGTTGAAGCCTTAGACAAGCACGAATATGGCATTGATAAGAATTGGTTTGTTACGAGAAATAAACTTGAAATCAAAGAGGAAGATTTAATAAGAGAAGAAGATATTGGCGAGTTAGATTTTGTAAAATTGGCACAGTATCAAGAACAGCAAAAGAAATTGTTTGCTGCTGAGTTAGTTGATGTTACTCCTTCAGATTGCATTATTGAAGGTTTATTGATGAATTACAATGGTGCTATATATAAAAATACTGCATTAGATATTTTTGCAACAACAAGCAAGGCTGAACTTGATAAATATTTTGATAAAGTCGATGCTATGAAGGATAAGATGAAACAAAATCCTGACTTATACCTGAATGGTGAAGGTACTGATGTCAATATTATAAATCTTATTGTTGATGAGTTCTTTGAAAATAAT
Source organism: Candidatus Gastranaerophilales bacterium Zag_111 (assembly GCA_001899395.1). Lineage (GTDB taxonomy): Bacteria > Cyanobacteriota > Vampirovibrionia > Gastranaerophilales > Gastranaerophilaceae > Zag111. Next base: position 4,573 of record MOYD01000058.1, read on the forward strand.
TCTATTAATTTGCATAAATTGCTTAATACATACGATAAAGAAGCCGTAGATTGCTTAATGCGGAAAAGGCTTGAAGAGTTTAATGATTATTTACATAAAATTCAACTTTGGGAGTCTGACGCGTTAGACCTGCTTAAAGATTTGTCTAATTCTTGCAACGTTGACGGCAAACCATTTTTGCCAACTCAAAAGGTTGAATTTATAGATTTATTACAGGGCTACGGAGACAATGGTCTGTCTGTTGAAAAAATGCGGGCAATGCTTGAAACAGGCAGAGTTGACGTTGGTGAATTAAATCTGGATTTATTCAGGCAAATAATGAAAAATTCCGGATTAACAGATGAAGAAATTGCATCTATTCCAAAGGAAAAACTAACGGCATGGGATACCCAATATGCACATCTTTTATCAAAAGAAATTCAGGAAGAAAACGATGTCGCATTTAGTGATGTATTGAGAGCCGGAAGTTTAGAACCTGATTTTATACAGTATATTCACAATAAAAATAATGTATACGGGCAAACAAATGCAAAAACTAAAGCTCAATATAATGAATTAGGTATGAATTACGATAAGTGGCTCAGACCTTCAAAAGAAAACGAAATTCATTTTGTATCAAAGGATAAAAATACCGAACAATTAACACAAATAGCAAGCCAAATTACAGAAGATATAAATACATTAATGAAAACGCCTGTCAAAGGGTTCTTGAAAAAACAATTCCCGAAATTTATAAAAGGCGATGAATTTGTTATTCCTAACGAATATTTAACAAGTAAAGCAAAACTTACGGAATTAGTAAATTTACTTTCCGATACATCTGAAAAAGGTCAACTTGCGCAAGTTTGGAAACGAGCTCATGGAAATTCGACTAATCCTGATCCAAACAGAGCTCAAACTGCAAGAAATACATTAACAATTTTAGACCACTTAAATCAAAGATTGGATGATATCTCAAAAGTTTCAGATACAAAAATTTCTAAGGATTTAGATTTAACAGTAAAAATGTGGGATAGAGTACCTCAAAAAGATATATTCCAGGGTAATTATTCAACATGTTGTATTGCAATGGGCGGCGGTAACGGTTCTGCAATGCCGCATTTTGTAATGGATACGGCATACAATATGATTGAGCTTGTTGATAATAATACCGGCAAAACAATTGGAAATGCGCTATGTTACTTTGTAAAAGGAGCAGATGGCAAACCTGCATTTATTATAGATAATATCGAAATAAATAACAGTGTTAAACCTTCATCAGAAGTTGGTATTCAACTGAGAAATGCTATGGCTGAATATGCTGCAAGGGTTTCAAAAGAAGTTACAGGCTCAGATGACATTCATGTATATATGAGTAGTGCTTACAATGATGTTCCTTATGCGGATTTAAAATCTAAAACAGAAGAAATTTCATTCTTAGGCGATGTTGATTGCGATGAAATCTATATGGATTTATACGGCGGCTGGACTGATAAAGAAGAATTCTCAAGTAAACAGAAACTTTATCTATTAAAATAATTTACAATTAGACTTAATGCTTAAAATCCTGTATCCTTATTAAAGGAGGGTTTTAAGAATGGCTTTATATCTTTTGAAATATCCGTATAGGAAGATTTTGCTGCCGATTGCAAAGAAAATGACATGGTGTAATCCTGATATATTGGGTTATTTAGCAACACTGGTTGCGTTTGGTACAATGTTTTGTTATATATACGCACAGGATAAACCGATTTTACTTATTATTTCGATTGTTTTGACACTTTTTAGAATGACGCTTAACACAATTGACGGCGTTATTGCAATCGAGCGCGGTAATTTACGTTTGAAAGGCGAAATTGTCAACGCGCTTCCTGACAGATATTCAGATATTTTTATTCTTATCGGGATTGCAATGTCGCCATTATGCACTCCGCTTTTAGGTATTCTTGGTATGGCATCGATGTTTCTTGTAAGCTACACCGGCATGTTATCTAAAGCAATTGGTGCAAACTGGCAGCATCATGGACCGTTAGGTAAAGTCGAAAGACTTATTTTTGTTATGGTATTTTCTATCCTTGAATATCTTGCATTAACCGGCAAAATCGGAACAATTTATTCTCTTAATTATTTTGAATGGCTTATGATTTTGTTTGTAGTTTTGGGTCAAGTCACCGTCTACAACCGTTTAAAAGCACAGCTTAAAGAATGTGCAAAGCTTGACTGGCTTAAATACAGAAACCTGGATAAAAGAGTTATCATAATTTATGACACGGTCTCAGGCAATACTAAAAAAGCTGCCGAAGCCGCCGCCGAAGCGCTAAGTTGCGAGATTGTAAGTGTTAATGATATGCAGAATTCCGATTTATCAGCGTATGACCTGGTTATTTTGGCAGTTCCGCATTTAGGCAGAAAAATCATGCCTGCCGGCATGCTGGAATTCTTAACCAAAGAACATAATATTCAAAAATATGCACTTTTGATGACCTCTGGACTTCCTGTTAAACGGATTTTTTCTAATATAAAATGTATTGAATATTTTGAAGATAAACTTAACAAAAAACCTGTTTCAACCATTAATATCAAGGGTTACCATAGTATTGCAAAGACTTACAAAAACAGACCAAATGAACAGGACTTGTTGGACGCTTACTTGTTTGCAGCAAAAACTTATGAAAGGATTAAATAATGAATAAATTTTTAGAAGATGTTCAGATTTCAGCATTAAAACTTGTGGTTGACACACTTGGACAGTTAAGCTCAGGGATTAGCTTAGCATCAAAAGAAGGGTTTACCTCAGGCAAAATGCTTGATTATATCTACAAAAACGAGCCGGACGGTAAGTTTGGTATCGGTAAATTGATTGACAAAATTTATCTTAATCATCCTGGCTGGCAAGATGTTCGTATGCGCAAAAATAACCTGGTTAAAAATATCGAAGAAGCGGTTAATTTAACACTTGAAGCCAAAGGCGAAGTACGAATTTGTGACATTGCCTCAGGTCCCGCAAGATATATAATTGAAGTCTTACAGAATTTTAAGGGCAAACCTGTAAGTGCTGAATTAAGAGACATTGACGTTCGCTGGCTGCGCGAAGCAAAGGATATTGCGCGTGCCAGAGGTGTTGACCTTACCTATAAAGTTGCAGATGCCTTAAATGAAGAAGATTTTCAGTTTGAAACAAAACCGGATATTATGGTTGCATCAGGCTTTTACGATTGGTTCGATGATGAAGCAACTGTTAGAAAATCAATGCAGCTTATTTACAATTCCTTGCCGCAGGGTGGATATTTTGTGTTCTCAGTGCAAGCAGGACATGTTGCATTAAGTCTTACAAATAAGATATTTAAAGACTTTAACAATCATCAGCTAAAAATGGTTACTTGGGACATGAATGTGATTAATTCTATCTTGAAAGATTTAGGTTTTGCAGTGGTTGTTGCAAGAGCTGATGATGCCGGACATTATCCTGTTTTGTTGGCTAAAAAATTGTAATTACGGAGAACATAATTTATGGAAACAATTGCTTTAACTTCTAATGTAAAAATTTGTATTGCAGCTCTTTATGCGGTTTTAGGTATAATTACTATTGTTGCATATGTTATAAGTTTTATCAAAAAAGGTGCAGATAATTTAAAAACAAGAATGAAATCTTTTTGGATTATTGTACTTTTGTTTACTGCTGCATTTATGTTTAATAAGTTGACAGCAATTGTTTTTATAATGCTTGTAAGCTATCTTGCCCTAAAAGAATTTTTCTCAATGATACCAACAAGACGTTCTGATAGGCGGGTGCTATTATGGGCATATTTATCTATCCCAATACAGTTTTACTTTATTTATACAGGCTGGATTACAATGTTTTACTTGTTTATACCGCTCTATCTGTTTTTGTTAATTCCGTTGAGAATGGTTATGATTGGCGACACTGACGGATTTTTAAAATCTTGCGGAACTCTTCATTGGGCGGTGATGACTTGTGTTTATGCAATCGGTTATTTTGCGGTTTATTTTTCAATTCCTGCATTTGTAAACCCTGCCGGCGGGGCTTTAGGATTTTTGCTTTACATATTAATATTAACAATATCAAACGATTTTATGCAATATGTTTTTGGTAAGACTTTTGGTAAACATAAAATTACTCCGACCGTAAGCCCTAATAAAACCGTAGAAGGCTTACTTGGCGGAGTATTTTCAACTGCTGTAATCGCAACAGTTCTGGCGCCTTTTTTAACTCCGTTTACTTATTTGCAAGCGTTTTTGGTTGGACTTGTAATCGCGCTTGCCGGATTTTTCGGAGATATTACAATGTCAGCTATCAAACGAGATATCGGAGTTAAAGACACTGGCGCACTTTTGCCGGGGCATGGCGGAATTCTTGACAGGTTAGACAGTATGATATTTACTGTGCCTCTATTTTTCCATTATGTAGCTTATTATTATAGTATAGGTATTTTAAAATAGTATGGATAGTCAAAGTTTTAAAAATTCAGTAAAATTTCTATTCTTTTTGCTGCTTGTAAAACCTTTTATCTTTTTCGTTTTAGGAATAAACGCAAGAGATATGGATAAACTTCCGAAACATGGACCTGCAATTCTTGTGGCAAACCATAACAGTCACATTGATACCTTGCTTATAATGAGCCTGTTTCCGGTTTCTACAATTGTAAAAGTTCATCCTGTAGCTGCAGCTGATTATTTTTGTAATACAAAACTAAAATCCTTTATCTTTAAAACATTAATCGGGATTATTCCAATCCAAAGACGTGTTACTAAACAGTCAAAAGAAGAAATGTTCAAAGATATTAATGCAGCTTTAAAAAACAATGAGATTGTAATAATCTATCCTGAAGGCACACGGGGCGAAGACAATAAAATTAAAGATTTCAAAACCGGAGTTGCACATATTGCCAAGATGAACCCTGAAGTTCCCATTATTCCTATGTACATCAACGGACCTGATAAAATTTTACCCAAAATTGATGCCATAATTGTGCCGTTTATTTCAGATATTTATATTGCGGAACCGGTTTATTACGATGATACAACAACAAAGGATTTTACCTTAAAGATAAAATCCATCGTTGAAAATTTGTATCTTACCCACAGAAGGAAGGAAACGCTTTAAACTAAAGTGTTTCGTACCAGACTTGCAAGTCTTTACGTTTAACTTTTCTGGTTGAAGTTTTTGGAAGCTCATCCCTGTGTAAAAGCACAACTGTTGGAGCTTTGTACGGCGCAAGATTGTTTGAGGCGAGCGTTTTAACCTCATCTTCAAGTATTTTTTGAAGTTCAGCATCCGGCTTATCTGCAATCTCATCAACCGGAACAATTACTGCAGCAACTTCTTCTGTGCCGGCTTTGTTCCCTGATTTAATCTTAACAGACATTACGCAAAGCTCTTTTATTAATTTTGAAGTTTCCAGAACAGCTTCAACTTCTTCCGGGAAGATTTTCTTTCCGCCGCCAAGCACAATCATATTCTTAATTCTTCCGGTAATCTTGATGTAACCTTCACTGTCAATCTCACCGATGTCACCTGTGTGGAACCAGCCGTCTTCGTCAATGACTTCGGCTGTCATTTCAGGCTTGCCGTAATAACCTTGCATAACATTAGTTCCGGTTGCAAGTATCTCGCCTTCCGGTGATAACTTAACTTTAACAGATGGCAGCGGTTGACCTACAGTTCCTATTTTGTTTCTACCGTAGCAGTTTGTTGAGATTGTAGGACTGGTTTCAGTCAGCCCGTAACCCTGAAATACCGGAACTCCTATGCGGTCAAAAAATTCTGCAATTTCTGCTTCTAGTGGCGCTCCGCCTGAAACTAAACATTCCAAACGCCCTCCAAGCCCGTCAATTACGGATTTAAACATCAAACGCCTTACTGAGCGCGGCATAATTTTTGCAACACCGTACATAGTACCAAACACTTTTTGCGTTGATTTTGGCTGCTTTTTAATTTGTTTATCAATACTGTTTTTGAGCATTTTAGCCACAAGCGGCACCACAATCATGTTTGTAATACCTTTTTCTTTCATTGCAGCTGTCAATTCTTTAGGGTTCAAAGACTTGATATAAACAACTTTAGCTCCCATATAAAGCATACCAAAGAACCCTACGTTTAACTCCAGCAAATGATTTAACGGAAGAATTG
>MOYD01000059.1 GCA_001899395.1 Candidatus Gastranaerophilales bacterium Zag_111
TAACTATATTCGCGAAGCACAAAGATTTGAAAAATATTCATTAGACAGAATTGATATGAACACCAGAGGTTCAAATGTTGACTTAGCAGAAGCAACACGCCGGATGAAAGCAGTCAGCGACATGCTTGAAAAATATCCTATGGATTTAAGCTGTGACAACAGCAATAGTATCTCCTCCAACACACTATATGAGATTTCCCAACGCTCAGATGTTGCAGAAATTGCAAAATTTATAAACCTTTTAACACCGCAAGCAAAATCTTTCGGCGTTTATAACCGCCCGTCGGAAAATTCACCTATCCCAAAGGATATACTTGCAGATATTTATAATATTTTATCTGATAAAAATTATGGTAGCGTTGAGACAAGGGATGTAATAAACCGTCTTTACACACCTGAAAACAATATCACCGATTATTCAGGATATAGGGACTTATTAAAAGTTTTAAAGGGAACAAATATTCTTGAATATTCTTTCAACAATCATAGATATTTAGATATTAAAAACGGAGATTATACAACAGCTGCAAAAGTTCTGCAAGAAGTCCGGAATATCTGCAGCGATTCAAAAGATAACAGCGGTATCTCAGGTAATTTATTCAGAAACTTTTTATCTTATAACTGGGAATATATTATCTCAAATAAAGAAATTGATTTTAAAAACGCTCTTACGGTGCTGCAAGATGCACAAAAATTAACACCGAACGGAATTAAAGACAGACAAGTTATTTCATCTCTTATACAATCTAAAGATGGTGAAAGCGTAAGAAAAGCTCACCTATTAGAAGAACGAGCATTCACAGAGGGTGAAAAAGCACAAATTTTGAACGCTGATATTACTTACGATGAAATTAAACAAGCATTAGATATAGTTGATGAAGAAATTAAAGAAACTGTCAAAGGAACATATCTTGAAGACGTTGATATGGACATCCTGCGTCATGCTCTTTACAGAAACAGAATTTATTCAATGTCAAATCTAAGTTGGATAATAGCAAATAAAAAAGATGTAGCTAAAGCTGAAATACGTTATGATGTAATACATTCAACTATCACCCCTGAAAATAAAGAATTTTTACTTGAAATGTGGAAAAACAAAACATCTGAATTTTCTAAAGATGAGATTATACATATTGCAAGTCAAACAACCGCAGATAATATAGATGTAGCAAAAGAATTTGTTGAAAATAATTCTCTGTCAAAGGAAAGAAGAGCATCTATTCCATATATTTTAAAATCATTAAAAGAATACTACTATAAGAAAGATGACGCAACTTATAACCGTATTAAAGCTCTTGCGGGTAAATTAATGAATGCAAACGAATTCCCGCAGAATTATATAACCTCAATAATTGATAGAGTAAATTCAAGAAACATTGACATTGCTGAAAAATATGCGCTGGAGAACTCCAAAGATATTCACAATTTTACAACATTTCTTGGTAATGTAAATGAAACTAACAAACGACTTGCATTAGCTATGATAAATAACAAAGAACCTTTCAATTTTGTTACAAGCATAATCTATAATTGCAACGAATATAATATAAGCCTTGCGGAAAAAATTTATTCCGGAGAAATTGATTACCCGAAAGATTTACTTCCAAACGTATTAGCAGGTACAAACGTAAATAATATTGAATATGCAGAGAAATTATGCCGCGGCGAATTGGATGTACCAAAAGAAATCGTTCCGGAATTAATTAGAGTTGCAAATGATACAAGCTGGTCTACTATTAGAAGATTATGTACTGATAAAGAATTGAATTTCCCAATAAATAAAATAAGTTTACTTTTCAAATCTTTAGGTATCAATGATATATTGAAAATACTTGAAGATAAACCTAAATTACAGGATTTTAAAGAGTTTATTACAGGTGCAGACTCAATTGAAGATATACCTATATTTCTTGATACCTATGAACTTAAAGGAAAAACATCTGTTTTAGAATTGACAAAAGCTCAAAAAAGTAAATTTTTAGTACTTTTATTAAAAAATAAAAATAATATCACAAGAGGCTATAAAAACAAAATAAAAGAAATTGTACCAATACTTCCTGAAAATGAAGCAGAATATGTAAAGATGATGGAAGATCTTTCAAAAAGTTTGAACATATCATTAACACCACGTTCTGAAGCTGAAGTTTCACAATTTAACTCAACAATAGACAATATCCCTGACAAACTTAAAACAATTGATTTATCAGAGTTAAGTCAGGTTGATTTAGCAATGTCTCATGCTGAATTTATCTCTCAAGTGAATGAAGTTCTAAAAGACCTACCAAAAGAAGAACAATTAAAAATTCAAAATTTATATGGATTTCAGATTATAGATGGAAAATTAATTGGCTACCCTTCATTAAAGGACAGCAATTTTAGTTCAGCAGGTCTTGCAGATACAAAATCAATTGAAACCGCTAAAAAATTGCAAAATATTATAAATGAATATGTAAATAATAATTTTATTACAGTAAAAGATAATCCTGCACTAAATCAACAATTAAAAGAAATTTCAAGCATTCTCCCTGAAATATACAGCCAGGTGAACGGCTCTTCGGACTTTGCTGAAACAATAAAAACTCTTCAAAAAGTAGTAAACAATCCTGAATTTGACAAATTATCTCAAGAAGATAAAAAAATTCTAACTATTGCAACATTGCTGCAAAATACCGATTATGCCAGAGGGGGTTCTCAATCTGCATTTGATGCCTACTTTATAGCAAAAAATTTCAATCTTTCTGATACACAAGCTCAAAAAATTTATTCTATTATTGAAGCTTCTGATGTAATTGACCAAATTATGAATACTCGCAGGGTTAAAACCATCCGTAATTATCGCGGAACACAAATAACCGGTAATCAAATGCGTGACATATTTGATTTATATGCTTTTAAACTAAAAGACGGCAACCTGTTTACCTTAACACAAATGCTTTATTCTGCACAATGTCAAGAAGGATTGACACGCAACTTTGACAAACTAATACAACGAAGAATTCAAGAAATTAAAGGCACAGACTTTATCTTGCCGCAAACACCAGCGCAAACTTATACCGAACTTTCAAAACCTCAAACCGTAGAACGCGATGGGGTAACTTATAATGTGCTGGTAGCAAACTCTTCAGATATTCCAGACTTTTATGCACTTATCCATACCCCGGAAGCCGCATATGCAACAGGTGGAACAAGAAGTTCTAACTTTGCAAACTTTGAAGCATTTAGAGTATTAAATGATGATAAAGTAATATGTACATCATACATAAGCAACGACGCTCATGGTATGGTACATGAAAATAGAGGATGCGGATTTATACTAGATATAGCAAATGATAAACAATATGTTGGAATGGGACATGATATTTTCTCATTAGGTAAAAATATCCCTGACATAATTGTTGAATATTATAGTGACAAAGGGATTATGGCAAACCGCAACCGTGGCGATAAATATACCCATAGAACATTTATCAGTGACCGCATAAAACAAACCTTATATGAAAACTCTGGGATGCAGTCATCTGAAATTGAAGCAGATTATATAAAAAGACTGGATAATATAAAAACCCAATTAGGCACACAAAGAATGTCACTTGAAAACCTTGAAACAATTGACCCGGAATTTGCAGCCGCATATCGCAAACTTTTGACCACTGAGGGTTCATTTATCATGAACGCCCATGGACACAATGAAGTTCTTGTCTCCAATCCTGAAATCACGGCGATTTATACCAGTAATCTGGAACAATTACCGGTCGAATACCTCCAAAAAGCCCAACAAGAAGGCTTACCGATTGTTGTTATTAAAAATGAATAGTTAAAAAATCTGGAGACGGTGGGAGTCGAACCCACGTCCAAAATGGATAAAGATAGATGTCTACGAGTGTAGTTACTTATTGACTCGGTAAATTAAGGAAAGCACAAAACCCATAAATATTTACCCTAGGTTTTATTTTAGGGAAACTCTAAACCCTTGGCGGTTATCTTGATGCAGTTACCGTCAATCGCTGCACTGCGTCTTGCATAATTGACCCATAAATCCGGCAAGCTGGGACTTATGAGTAGCTATTCATCAAAGAACTACGCAGCTAAAGCATAATTTCTAGCTTCGCCGAATACGCCTTCGATTACATTATCGTTTTTAGCATTTAATTTGTTTTGCTCGTTGATAATCGGGAACAGCGCCCGAACCCGCAATCTATGTTCACCAAAACATCCTGTCAAATCCAAAACGTCCCCATGGTGTTGTTAATGTGCTGTAATCCTTATTATAAACATATTTGATTTATTTTTCAAGTGGTAAGGCGAAATTTTCATAGAAAATTTCGCCCTTTGATATGTTTCCTAATATGCATGCGTTGTTTCACATTCCCAACCGCCGGCAACTTTTTGCATTCTCTGTGTTAATTTACCATTCTTATCTAAAACAAAAATCTCACAAATAGAGCCTGAAACCTTTGACGATAAAGCACTTTCAACATCTTTACCCCTAGCAGAAAAACGTGCTATTACAACAGAACCGTCGCTATTCTTTTTTACATCAGTTCTGACATATTCTAAGCCGTCTAAAGTATCTTCTTTTCGAATTAAGGAAGTACTGCCGTCTTTATTAGTTATTTCGATAAAAACATCTTCTTCAAGTTTTTCATGTGCACGTTTTTCATGATAATCTTGTCCATCCGGCTCCATAACTTTCATTGTTTTAGGCTGTGGTAAATTTACTACAGATACGGTACCCTGAGGAGATTTTATTTCAGTTAGCTCTCCTGTCACATATCTAAGATTAGACATTTTACGCTTTCCCTGATCTGTGCCGGATACAGAATTTATATTTACTTCATTTTTTATCTGTTTGTCTACTTTGTTTCCGTCTTTATCATATTCAAAAGTAGTCACGCTATCTGAATAGCCATCGCCGTCGTTATCTTTATAGCGTTTTACTGTGATTGCTCCGTCTGCTTCTTTACTATAGTGGTCTATTAAATAAAGTTCATCTTCGGTTATCACACCGTCACTATTGAAATCCTTAAATATAATATCCGTTCTTTTGCCGTCGCCTCTATCTGTACCTTTTTTGGTAAATAAACTTTCACCAGGCTTTAATTTTGCAATTACTTTAGGTTTGCTGTCGCCTCTGGTTGTTCCTGAAGTTCGTACCACTGGCTGGCTGCCATCAATTCTTCCGTCGACCATAATAAATATCTCCTTTCGTGTTTACTTTGGTTAAGCACACATTGCTTATATTCATGTAAACGCGATTGGATTAAAAAGATTGCTATGAGCCCATCCCATCATATCATATCATATCATATAGGACATTATAATTGGGTTTGAGCCATTTTAAAATTCATTTTTACATTTTGTTACAATTGGTTAAAGAGGCGACCAGCAAGCTGGTCGCCTCTTTAAATCTTGGTAAAAACTGTCTTATTTTCCTGTATTTACAGTACTTTTGATGTGAAGTTCTCTTAGCTGCTGGATTGTAGCAGTACCCGGAGCGTCACTCATCAAGTCTTTTGCACCTGCATTTTTAGGGAATGCGATAACATCGCGGATTGAATCAGTTCTGGCAAGCAATGCGACAAGTCTGTCTAAACCGATTGCCAAGCCTGCATGAGGCGGGGTACCGTATTGCAGTGCATTAACCATAAATCCGAATTTTTCCTGTGCTTCTTCTTCTGTCAAACCCAGAGCTTTGAAAATTGCTGACTGAACTTCTGATGAGTGAATTCTCACGGAGCCGCCGCCCAATTCTGTTCCGTTGTAAACGATATCGTAAGCAATAGATTTAACATTACCAAGGTCACCTGATTTAAGTTTGTCTAGATCTTCGATGCAAGGAGATGTGAATGGGTGGTGCATTGCCATAAATCTGCCTTCTTCGTCTGACCACTCAAACATAGGGAAGTCTACAACCCACAAAAGATTGTGTTTTGATTCATCAATCAGGTTCAAAGATTTTCCAAAGTGAAGTCTTAATCTTCCCATAATGTCGTAAACTAACTTTGGTTTATCAGCAACAAAGAATATGATGTCACCGGCTTGCGCGCCTGCTCGTTCTTGAATTTGTTTAGCTTGTTCTTCTGTAACAAATTTCAGAACCGGAGATTTTGCACTGCCGTCTTCGTTGTAGATGATATTAGCAAGAGCTTTTGCGCCAAAAGATACAGCAAGTTTTGTGATATCATCAATTTCTTTTCTTGAATAACTTGCACCGCCCGGAATTCTTATACCTCTGACAATTCCGCCATTTTCCAATGTATTTTTAACAATCTGGAATTCTGATTGCATAATAATATCGCCGATGTCAAAAAGTTCCAGCCCAAACCTTGTGTCAGGTTTATCAGAACCGTATCTGTCCATAGCTTCTTGCCATGGCATTTGAATGAACGGAGGTTTAATATCAACTCCTGCAGCCTTAAACGCGTCAACAATCAGACCTTCGACAACTTTTATAACATCTTGCTGCTCAACAAACGACATTTCTATATCTACCTGTGTAAATTCAGGTTGTCTGTCTGCTCTAAGGTCTTCATCGCGGAAACATTTAGCTATTTGATAATATCTTTCAATGCCGCCAACCATGAGCAATTGTTTAAAAATTTGCGGAGATTGAGGGAGGGCATAGAATTTACCTTCCTGAACACGTGACGGAACAAGGTAATCTCTTGCACCTTCCGGAGTTGTTTTAATCAAAATAGGAGTTTCAACTTCTAAGAAATCAAGATTATTCATATAATTTCTGATTGCTTGAACAATGTTGTGACGCATAACAAGTTTTGATAACATAGGTTCGCGTCTCAAATCAAGGTATCTGTATTTTAATCTTATATCTTCAGAAACGTTATCATCGTCAAGAACAAACGGTAAAACTTTTGATTCTGATAAAACTTCAATTGTATCAGGATACATTTCAACCTGACCTGTTGGGTATTTTTCGTTGTAAGTTTCTTCCGGACGTTTTGAAACTTTACCGGTAACTTTAATTACATACTCAGAACGAACATGTTCAAGTGTTTTGTGCACTTGAGGATTAATTTGCGGGTTAGCAACAATTTGGAAAAATCCGCTTCTGTCGCGCAATTCTACAAACAATATTCCGCCTAAATCCCTTACACAAGATACCCAACCTGACAGGGTAACTGTTTCATCAAGGTTTGACAGGTTAAGTTTACCGCAGTCGTGGTCTTTATAATTTGTTTTAATCATCTCTTTTTCCTTTTGTCTATTTATATCGCATAAATTATCGTAACAAAAACACAAAAAAAAGACTACATAATTTAACATTTGTAATCTTTTTACAAGTTTTAATCTTCTTTAATTATCTGACAAGAATGAACAATGTCTAAATTTACATTATAGCAATAAACGTGTTCAGGCTGATATTCAGCATGAGCTTTGTTGCTTATGATACATTCATAGAGCTGAATAAATTTATTACCGCAATTTAGTGCGTAGAATAATAAATTTTCATTTGTTGGATTTTCTACAACTGAATCTATCGGAAGATAAAGCTTACCGGTAATTAGATATTCTTCAGTTGTGATAAGAAGTTTTACATAGCTTTTACTTGTTTTTAGTTTTAAAGTTTTTTCATCTTTTTTCATATTTTTACCCTCGTCTTTCTCTTAAAATAGCACAAATTCCAATAATAGACAATAGTTTTATTTTTTAGTAAACTCATTTTATGATTACATTTGACGTACTAACCCTGAAAGCGTTTTTAAACGAAGAAAAAGATTTTCTAACCGGCGCAAGGATAAACAAAATCCAGCAGCCAACAAGGCGTGAATTCGTTTTTACCCTACGAAACAACGGGATTTCAAGGCAATTTTATGTAAATATAACACCGCAGATGTATCATGTTTGTTTTATGGCAAAAGACAATACACAAAAACGCCGGCTCGAAATCCCCCAAAAACCTCCTATGTTTTGTATGCAGCTTAGAAAATATCTGGAGAATTCAAGAATTTCAAAAGTCAACCAACCGGACAATGAAAGGATTTTGGAATTTTATATTGAAACATATAGTGAGATTGGCGATAAGATTTATCTTTGTCTTGCTTTTGAACTTATGGGAAAATATTCAAATGTCATTTTGTACAATTGCGACACAGATATAATAATCGGGTGTGCTCATAATGTCGGCGCTGAAAAAAGCCGCAAACGCGAGATTTACGGCGGAATTCCGTATATCTATCCTCCAAGCCAGATTAAATCTGATATCTTAAATTACAATGGAGAAGTTAATTATGAGAGTTTAAGTTCTGATTTCAACATGTTTTCAGGCGCATTTGCAAAACTTTGCCAGGGGAAAACACTTGAACAGTTAAAAAATTATGTGTTGTTAAAAAATTTAAAACCTGCAATTACAAAAGACTTTAAGAGTTATTGCATTTATGAGGAGCTGATTACAGACGCTTTTGAAACCGGCAGTGTAAATGAAATGATTGACACTTATTATACCCATTATATTGAGCTGGAAAAATTTACCGAACTGAAAAATCATTATAAATCAGATATTTTACAAAAGCTGAAAAAAATCACAAAAACTCTTCAACAAATGGAAAATCAAATAAAATCGAGCTCAGAATATGACAAATACCGCCTGTTTGGTGATTTGATTATGGCAAATTTATACAACCAAAAGGATTACACGGAAGCAATAAATGTTTATGATTATGAAAACAACCAAGATATCACAATCCGGCTTGACCCGCTAAAAACATTGAAAGATAACGCCAACACATTTTATAAACTTTATAATAAATCAAAAACCGCACGAACAAAACTTGGTGAATTCATAGAAAGTTACAGGTCAAAAAAAGAGTATTTGGAGCAGGTTTTGTATTCGATTGAAAATTCACAAAACATTGATGAACTGGATGAAATTTCACCGGAAATAGAAGAACAAAAAACTACCAAAAAACAACAGCCGCCAACAGTAACAAAATTTGAACTGGATGACGGAAGCAGGATTTTTGTTGGAAAAAATAATAAACAAAATGATTATATTGTGTCAAAACTCGCGGATGATGAAGATTTATGGTTCCATGTTCATAATTGCGCGGGTTCTCATGTGCTTTTGAAAACTCAAAATTTGACAGATGAACTGATTTTATATTGTGCAAAACTTGCAAAAGAGTATTCAACCGCAGCAAACAATGCAAAAACAGGCGTTATTTATACAAAACGTAAGTACCTGAAAAAGCCGCCGGGTGCAGCATTAGGATATGTTACTTACCGCAATGAAAAAGAAATTATAGTCTAATTTGTCCGGCTATTTTTAACACTTCATCTTTAAGCTGCTCATAATTTCCGTCATTGTTAATCACAAAATCCCAATCAGTTACATCATCCAGTCCGGTTTCCGTGATATCATTTTCGCCAACAAGTTCTCCTCTTTGTGCCCTTGTTGCACGGGACGCCTCAACCCTTATTGAAATCGCACCGGCATTTTTAAACACCTCATACTCATGCGGAACCCGAACATCTGTCACCACAAGATTTCCTTCAAGTTCAATAATCTTTTTTAACCAATAATCAGCATCAATCGCTCTTCCGCTATTTCCCAATTCAATAAGCCCTGCACGGTATTTAGACTTGTTTTGTTCAATCTCTTCATAACTTAACCCATGCTCAGCACCATATGTGAGTTTTATAATATCCCCGATTGCACACCTGCGAAATTCAGGCATAACATCAAGCAAAATCTTTGCTGCCGTGTCTTTTCCGGCATACTGTTTGCCTGAAAATATAATAATTCGCTGTGCCATACAAAACTCCTTTTAAAGAAAATATACCACAAAATCACTCTAAAAATCTATTAAATCCCTAACCCGAACCTCAAGCCCATCTGCAATATCAATAAGCAAATCAAGACTAACCGTGCGTTTTGCGGTTTCAATCTTTGCTAAATGTTCACGCGAAATATCAAGCCTTTCCGCAAACTCATTTTGAGAAAGCTTTAATTCCTTTCGTCTGGCAAAAATTTTTCTCCCTAAATTGTAAATTTTTGTAGTCTTATTGTCCACATTTTTATTTTATGTTATATTGAACTTAAAGTATGTAGTCTAAAAGAGAACAAAAATAAACAGGAGGTAATATGGAAAAGAAAGCTTTTACTTTAGCTGAGGTCTTAATAACTCTTGGCGTTATCGGTGTTGTTGCAGCAATGACAATCCCAACACTTATTAGTAATTATCACAAAACACAAACCGTAACAAGATTAAAACGAGCTTATAGCGTTGTGCAACAAGCATTACGACTTTCACAAGAAGAAAACGGCGAAGTAGAATCATGGGACACAAATTTATCAGGCACTGCATTTTTTCATAAATATATTGCCAACTACATCAAATACCTTGATGAATACACATCTCCTGAGCTTGCCGCAAAAGCACCAAGATTGCAACTCAATGGAAACACTTATACCGGAACAACTTATAATGCAAACTCCTCAACAAGTTATCATTTTACATTACTTGACGGTTCAATGATAACAATGAACATGGAAAGCACAGCAGAAAAAGGTTTATGGGTTGGAATTGACGTCAACGCCCTTGCAAAACCTAATCAAATTGGCAAAGATACTTTTCTGTTTTTTCTATCATCTGAATATGGTTTAAGACCGCTTGGCGATGTTGGAACCCCGTCAACTTGGCTTATAAGTCCATACACAAGACAAAAAATGATGAGCGGTGGTAACGCATGTGCAAAAGGAAAATCCGGTTACTATTGTTCAGCTTTGATTATCAACGATGGCTGGAAAATCTCCAACGACTATCCGTGGAAGTAAAAAGTTACAAAAATTCATCATAAGGCAATTTTTTCTTACAAATTCCCTTTATATATATGTAGGTTAAAAATAAAGGAAATTCTTATGTCTTCAAATTGGTGTTATCCGCTAGACGCTCTGGCAGCAAGTGGTGTAATTGATTTTGATGCTCCGGCATTTATTTTGGATCAACCGGCAAGATATGCCGGAAGTCCTCGCTATGAAGAGATTACAGATTTATTGCCGCCGGGAACAAAAATGAAAGACCAGCCAAAGTCTGACGGGTTTGGTGATGATAAAAATATTGTTAAAAATCCTTCCTGGAAAAAATGGGCAGCCGGTGCGCTCGCAATTGGAGTTGGTGCGGCAGCGGTATTAACAGTCCTAATCAAAAAAGGCAAAGTTTCTCCGGCTAAAATGACCACAGCAATAAACTTTATAAAAGACAGTGCCTCAACAGTTTTTGATTACATAAAAAAACCGTTTATATGGATTGCCGGAAAATTTAAAAAGAAACCATAAACATTTGAAAAAAGACCGCCAAATTGGCGGTCTTTTGAAATTTGATTAACGTTTTGAGAATTGAAATCTCTTACGAGCTCTTTTTCTACCGTATTTTTTACGTTCTTTCACACGCGGGTCTCTTGTTAAAAGACCTTCAAGTTTAAGAACATTTCTGAATTCTTCGTTAGATTTAACCAAAGCTCTTGAAATACCATGTCTGATTGCGCCGCATTGTGATACAACACCACCGCCAACAGCCTTAACTCTTACATCATATCTATCCTGAGTTTCAGTAAGAACTAACGGTCTGTAAACAAGCATTTCAATCGCCGGTCTGTTACCGATGTAATCAGTTAGTTTTCTGCCATTGACAAAAATTCTTCCGTTGCCTTTTACTAATTTAACAACTGCAATAGAAGTCTTTCTGCGTCCGGTTGCCATAATAATTTCTTTATCTGCCATTATTTAGCCTCCTTTTCCAGGGTAACAGGTTTTTGTGCTGCATGTGGATGTTCAGATCCAACATAAACTTTCAATTTGTTAAACTGTTCTGCACCCAAAGTATTGTGCTGTAACATACCGCGAACAGCATGTTCAATAACTATTCTTGGGTCTTTTTCCATTAACTCTTTGAAACTTGCTGATTTCAACCCGCCAGGATAACCGGTGTGGTGTAAATAAATCTTGTCAGTTTCTTTTTTACCTGTAACTTTCACTTTTTCTGCATTAATAACGATAACAAAATCACCGGTATCAACGTTTGGAGTGTATTCAGGTTTGTTTTTACCTCTTAAAATGTTTGCAATACGTACTGCTAAACGACCTAAAACTTCGCCTTCAGCGTCGATTACATACCATTTTCTTTCAACTTCCAGAGGTTTTGCTGAATATGTTTTCATTGCATTTCTCCGTTTTATATTTAGTACATTACATTCATTAATGTTAATCCGTACGGACTAACTGTCATTCCCGCCTTACGGCGGTCTTTGGCTTCAAGAACTTCTAACATATGTTCAGGAGCCAAGTTATGCCCTTCTATTTCTAAAAGGGTTCCGACAATCGTTCTTACCATATTGTATAAAAACCTGTTTCCCACAATATCAATAACAACTTTGTCGCCGGTTTTTGAGACTTTCGCCTCGTAGATATTACAAATTTTGCTTGGGTTAAGCGTTCCGGAACTCTTAAAACTTGAAAAATCGTGTTCGCCTATTAAATAATCCAGAGCCTTTTGCATTCTGTCTATATTTATCTCATACTTCACTCTCATTAAATCACCGTCAAATGCGTTTTTACAGCGTCTGTTTATAAATTCAAACCTGTAATGGCGCTTTTTAGCTGATTTTTGAGCATGAAAATTTGCATCAACTATTCTCAAATCACTTACAGATATGTCATCAGGCAAAATTTCATTTATCTGATAGAGAAACTTTGAAGCAACAATTGTTTCATCTGTGTCAAAATGAACTACCTGATTAAGAGCATTAACTCCTTTGTCTGTACGTCCGGAAAAAATTGCTTTTATCTGCCGGTTATTATATTTAGCGGGCTCATTGCCATGGGCTTTTTGCCCGCTTAATATCAATGTTCTAAGTGCTTTTTCAAGTTCTGCCTGTATTGTCGGAAGTTCTAACAATTCGCCGTCTTTTAGTTGAATTTGGCTCCCTGAATAGTTCTTGCCGATATACTGAACTGAAATAGCGTAACGCATCTACCTTATACCAATTGGATAAGTGCCATTTCTGATGCGTCGCCGCGTCTTGGCGGTAAGTGGTAAATTCTTGTGTATCCGCCTTTTCTGTCAGAATACTGTTTACCAATGATAACAAACAATTTTCTCAAAACTGTTTGTGACGCTAATTTTTTATCTTTTTGCGGAGCTTCAAACACTTCGCCTGTTGCTAAATCCATATATTTACCGGTTTCTTTGTTGTAAATATATCTTGCAGCCTGGCGAATTGAATTGAGGTCGCCTTTTTTTGCAAGGGAGATAATCTTTTCAGCATATGGCTTTAATGCTTTTGCACGAGCCAATGTTGTTGTGATTTCACCGTGTACAAAAAGTTCAGTAGCTAAAGAGCGCAGCAATGCCTTTCTTTGGTCTTGCGCTTTCCCCAGCGTATGTTTTTTACACATATGTCTCATTGTTTTTATCCTTTACTTAGTTATTGTATTATCTTTTCGGGATTAACCGATTAAATCTTCTTCTTCCACAGGGCTTGGAGCTAAGTCTAAACCAAAGTGGTGAAGTCTTTCGATAACTTCATCTGATGATTTTTTACCGAAATTTTTAATATTTAATAAATCATGTTCTGATTTTTTCAACAGTTCAGACATTGAGTTGATACTTGCTCTTTTTAAGCAGTTGTATGCTCTTACAGAAAGTTCCAATTCTTCAATAGTCATTGTCGGAGCATCTTCTTCTTCAGCTTCAACTTCTTCAACCTGAGAAACAGGAGCTACAGCAGGCTGACCTGTGATTGATGCAATTTGCATGAAGTGTTCGATTAGAAGATTTGATGCTTGGCTAAGAGCGTTTTGAACATCAATTGAACCATTTGACCAGATTTCAAGAGTTAATTTATCAAAGTCTAATGCGTCACCTACACGAGCATTCTCTACATTGTAGCTTACACGTTTGATAGGCATAAATGTTGCATCGATAGGTAAAATATCAATTGTTGCGTCTTTTGCATCTCTTGGAACATCGTTAGGAATATATCCTTTACCTGTATCAACAATAATATCAGCATGGAATGAACCGCCATCAGCTACTGTACAGATTAACCAGTCAGGGTTTACAACTTTAACACCCGCAGGTAACTGAATATCGCTTGCTAATACCGGTCCCGGTTTATCAACATCAATTCTAAGGTGTTGAGATTCTTTTGATTCTGTTTTTACAACCAAACCTTTAAGGTTTAGCATAACATCAATCACATCTTCCAGAACACCCGGAATTGCTGTATATTCGTGAGTAATACCTTCGATTCTGGCACTTGTTACGGCTGTACCTTCAAGACTTGATAATAATACGCGTCTTAAAGAATTACCGATTGTAGTACCGAATCCTCTTTCTAACGGCTCAATTACAAATTTACCGTACTGTGAACCGTCAGAACTTGTTGCCGTATTAACACATTTAATTTTTAATTCCATTATTTTTTTCTCCTAGTTAAAATCTACTTAATTGCTAGTTATATAAGCTAATGCTTAACTACTTACAATTCCTATTTAGAATAATACTCGATTACAAGTTGTTCCTTGATTTCAGGATCCAACTCTTCTCTTTCAGGAATTCTGTCAAATGTAATCTTCAATGCTTCTTTGTCGATTGTCATCCAAGCCGGAGCACAAGCCATATCAATCATTCCGATTACATCGTTTAAGTACTTAGAGCTTTTTGATTTAACTGTAATTACATCACCCGCTTTAACAATGTATGACGGAATATCAACTTTTCTGCCGTTTACTAAAACGTGACCGTGGTTGACAATCTGTCTTGTTTGCTTACGGGTAATACCGAAACCAGCTCTGTATAAGATGTTATCAAGTCTTGATTCCAATAATTGTAAAAGAATTGTACCTGTAACGCCTTTTCTTCTGGCTGCTTCGTTATAGTATCTTACGAATTGTTTTTCACTTACAAGGTAAGTAAATCTTATTTTTTGTTTTTCAGCAAGGTGAATAGCGTATTCAGAAAGTTTTTTTCTAACTGCGCCGTGCTGACCTGAAGCTGTTTGTCTCATAGAAGAAGTTAATTTTCTATTTGACAAGTCTTTAACTTTTTTGTTTCTAAATAATTTATTATTTGGTCCTGTGTATCTTGACATTTTCTAAATTTCTCCTTTTTCTTGTGCGGGGCATCTATGGTTTGCGTTTGGACTAGCTCGCAAGCCCCCGCGGTTTTGTACTATTCCTTGCGCTATAGCAAGGGGCTGACAGAGATTAAACTCTGCGTTTTTTAGGTGGTCTGCAACCATTGTGAGGGATTGGAGTTACGTCTTTAATAAGAGTAATTTCTAACCCTGCAGCTTGAATAGCTCTAATTGCAGTTTCTCTACCTGAACCAGGTCCTTTGATATGAACTTCAACTTTTTTCATACCTTGGTCAATTGATTTTTTAGCAACCAATTCAGCAGCAGATTGTGCTGCAAACGGAGTACCTTTTCTTGCTCCTTTGAAGCCTGATGCTCCTGCTGTTGCCCAAGCAATAGCATTACCCTGGGTGTCAGTAGAAGTTACAATAGTATTGTTGAAAGTTGACTGAATGTGTACAACCCCTTGCAATACATTTTTCTTTTCTTTTTTCTTAGTTTTTTGTGGTCTTGCCATTTCTTTATCCTTTATTTTTGTTACTTTTTATTTCGTAGTTTTAACAGTGGCTTTGAGCCTATTTTTTCTTAGCTACCGGTCCGGTTTTCTTACCGCGTTGAGTTCTTGCGTTAGTTTTTGTTCTTTGACCGCGGCATGGAAGTTTACGTTTGTGACGTAAGCCTCTGTATGAACCAATTTCTTGAAGACGTTTGATATTCATTGTAATTTCACGTCTTAAATCACCTTCGATGTGGTAATTAGACAATTCGTTACGTAATAATTTAATATCTTCATCTGTTAAATCGTCTGTTCTTAAATCCGGTGAAATTCCGGTTGCTGCTAAGATTTTCTTAGCTCTTGTCGGTCCGATACCGAAAATGTAAGTTAATGCTACTTCCATTCTTTTGTTACGAGGTAAGTCTACCCCTACTAGTCTTGCCATTTAATTTTCTCCTTTACTTGGCTTTGGTGTTAGATTTTTTTTGATATGAGGGATAAATACTTCCTCACCAATCACTGCATGCCCGTGATTTCGGCTTTTTAGATTAGAATTTCTAACCTTGTCTTTGTTTGTGCTTAGGGTTTTCGCAAATTACGGCAATTCTGCCTTTTCTTTTAATACATTTGCACTTGTCGCACATTTTTTTTACTGATGATCTTACTTTCATTGTTTTTTCCTTTTTATGATTTGTACGTGAGATTTCTATTTAAGTCTGAAGGTAATACGTCCTCTTGACAAGTCGTAAGGTGTCATTTCGACTTTTACCTTGTCTCCAGGCAGAATTCTTATAAAATTCTTTCTGATTTTACCGGATATATGTGCCAATATTTCGTGGTCATTTTCTAATTTGACTCGAAACATGGCATTGGGCATGGATTCTATAATCGTACCTTCAAGTTCTATTACATCTTTTGCCATATTTTCCTCATTTTTCGGCTTTGTAAACCGCCCCAATTTACATGGAGCTTTTTATATCATACTTGCAAAATATTTGTTTGCAAGTAATTTTAACAAGGGTTTTAACCTCTTGTAACATGAATCTTTTTCAAGTGTTTTTATAAAATAACCACACAACTATGTCTATCAGCTAATGCCCGAAACTCATTAAATATAATCTTTTTATCATGATTGTAAATTTTTATTAAGATTTCTAATGTGTAAATATTTAGATAAACAAAATAAAACCTGCCGGACATTTCCAAGCAGGTTTTATTTTTAGTCTTCGTCTTCTTGATTTATCGGAATTGTAATTATCAGGTAATTACCTTCTGTAGATTTAGTTAAATCACTTAACTTGACATTTGAGCCAAACATGTATTGCTGCTGGAATTCAGAAATCTGCTCATTGTGTTTTGATTTTCTGATTGAGCGACCGTTGACTGTCAAGATATTGCCGCTTGTTGTTACCTGAACATTGTTTTCATTGTTGTCAAAAGCTCTTAAATCAATTGCTATTTTGTAAAAATCTTTTGTCTGTTTCAGGTGGATAATGTTGCCGGCTTTTTTAGATAATCTGCCTTCTTCGGCAAACATGTTATCCATGGCACGCATTTCTTTTTTCATCATGTGTTCCATGCGACCCGGGAATGCGCCAATACCCGGTCTCATCATTGATTTAAAGTGCCAGTCTGCAACCGTGTAAAATGCACAAAACGCACCCAAAAAGATTAACAATCCGCTTAAAATACATTTCCAAATAGGATGACGGCATTCTCCATGATGCTCGTGGTTTACTTTTACGGTTTCTTCTGTTTTTTGATTTTCTTCCATAGTGAACTCCTTTCGATTTTATTTTATTTATTTAAAATCTTTTTACAATATCAACCGGAGGGTGCCAAAGTGGGTAAATTTACATTTAAGTTGATAAAAGATATAATACGTGATATAATATTTTCAAGAAAGGGTGACAGCATGGCTAAAATTTTAGTAACAATGCCTGATGAGTTCTTAAATAAAGTAGACGGTTTAGCTGACAATGAACGCTGTTCAAGAAGTGAGTTAATAAGAGAAGCTTTGAGAAACTATATGAGAAGGGTTTCAAAACAACAACTTAAAAATGCTTCCCGCAATGCCGAAATTTTAGAAAACATTTTAGGTTAATCTTTCAGAAGGTTTTTGTTTGCCTTATGAGTCCTTTTGAAATCGGATATTTAATGTCCGTATGAATTTAGAATGCGGTGTTGTTTTACCGCGGATGGGGAGAATTATGTACAATCCAAAATCAAATAAAGCTGAAGAATTTATATGCCACGACGAGGTACTTGCCTCTTTGGCATTTGCAAAAGCCAATAAAAACAATCTTGAATTAATTAATAAGATACTTGATAAAGCAAAACTCGGCAAAGGACTTACCCACCGCGAAGCAGCAGTATTGCTGGATTGTGAAATAGAAGAAAAAAATCAGGAAATATTTGAACTTGCTCAAAAAATCAAACAGGATTATTACGGAAACAGAATTGTCCTGTTTGCGCCTTTATATCTTTCAAATTACTGTGTAAACGGCTGTGTATACTGTCCTTATCACGCGCAGAACAAACATATTCCAAGAAAAAAAATGACCCAGGAGGAAATAAAAGAAGAAGTTATTGCCTTGCAAGATATGGGACATAAACGTCTTGCAATAGAAACCGGTGAAGACCCTGTTAATAATCCGATTGAGTACGTTTTGGAATCACTTAAAACTATTTACTCAATTCACCACAAAAACGGAGCAATAAGAAGAGCAAACGTTAATATCGCTGCAACAACCGTTGAAAACTATCGAAAATTAAAAGAAGCAGGGATTGGAACATATATATTGTTCCAGGAAACATACAACAAAAAATCATACGAACAACTCCACCCAACAGGACCAAAACACAATTATGCCTATCACACAGAAGCCATGGACAGAGCAATGACCGGCGGAATTGACGATGTAGGTTTAGGTGTTCTGTTTGGACTTGAAGGCTACAGATACGAGTTTTCAGCACTTTTAATGCACGCCGAACATTTAGAAGCAGCATTTGGGGTTGGACCGCATACAATATCTGTACCAAGAATTAAACGTGCAGATGATATTAATCCTGATGATTTTGATAACGGGATAGACGATGATATTTTTGCCAAAATTATTGCCTGCATAAGAATTGCAGTGCCTTATACAGGAATGATTATTTCAACAAGAGAATCTGATAAATGCCGTGAAAGAGTACTAAAATTGGGGATTTCGCAAATCAGCGGCGGCTCAAAAACAAGTGTTGGCGGTTACGCTCATCCTGAAAACGAAAAAGAAGACGAGGAAACCGCACAGTTTGACGTATCAGACAGACGTTCATTAGATGAAGTTGTAAAATGGCTTATGGGACTTGGTTATGTACCAAGTTTCTGTACGGCATGCTACCGTGAAGGCAGAGTGGGCGACAGGTTTATGGCAATATGTAAAGAGCAGCAAATTCATAATTTCTGTCATCCAAACGCCATTATGACATTAAAAGAATACCTCGAAGATTACGCGTCTGATGAAACTAAAAAAATAGGCGAAGAACTTATTCAAAAAGAACTTGCCACACTCGAAAATCAAAAAATAGAATGTGCAGTAGAAAAGAACTTAGTCTCAATTGAAAACGGTCAACGCGATTTTAGGTTCTAAAACTTTTTCATATATTTAGATGTAAAAACATTTCAAAAAATCTAATATAATTTATATATGAACAATCTTTATAAACGCGTAAAATACTTTTTTCTGTCACTAAAGGCAAAAAATCTTCAAAAAAGATTAAGGCACATGACAAAAAAAAGTTTCAAAAACAAAACCTCAAAAAACGTTCTTGGACAAGCGGCTGACCTAACGATTAACACTCAAACTCAGAAAATTATTGACGATGTCAAAAATAATGTTGCAGCAATTGTAAAACGAACAAACTGCAACCCGCAAGAACTTTTGAACTATGTTAAAGCGGCAAAAACACCGGTTTATAAGATAGATAATGCAGATAAACTTCTTAGGATTATAAAAGAAGAAGAAGGCTTAA
The DNA here is from genome assembly GCA_001899395.1 of Candidatus Gastranaerophilales bacterium Zag_111. Classification (GTDB taxonomy): domain Bacteria; phylum Cyanobacteriota; class Vampirovibrionia; order Gastranaerophilales; family Gastranaerophilaceae; genus Zag111. Next base: position 19,610 of record MOYD01000059.1, read on the forward strand.
TTTGTGAAAAAATAGGACTTGATGCAATTTTTCTCTGCATAATTACAGGTCATCCGCTAACTTTCAAAACTCCTCCTATGTTTATCATGCGCAACGGAAATATTGAAAAATTCTATTTACTCCACCATTTTTACCGCTGGTATTCGCTGAAATCTGATTTACCGGGCTTTGAACAAGATACACAAAAGAAATTCAAAATATTTATGAACGACGAGGATGAAACGCTTTACAATCGACTTTCAATGCAGGATATATTATCATTAAAAGAAGCCATAGCACGCGACCGCGAAGCAACAGACTTTGTTTTGGAATACACAAAACACACGGAAGGCTCACAAAAAGTCCTTGATAAAATTAAAAATGAAGGCGGTGCAAACATTTAAACAAAAAAATGGAAATAATTACCACTTTACAAAAGAAAAATCTTTTGTTATAATCCTATTGTAAAAATGAAAGAGAACTTTGTAAAAGAAAGGTGGAAATTATGAAATTTGTATGTACAGTATGCGGCTGGTCAACCGAAGCAGACAAAATGCCTGAAAAATGCCCTTTATGCGGTGCAACAACATTTAAAGAAATCAACGTAAACGGCGAAAAAGTTTACGCTTGTGAACATAATGTAGGTGACGGCGTTGTTGAAGACCATGAAGTTATGGAAGGATTAAGAGCAAACTTCAGCGGCGAATGCACAGAAGTAGGTATGTATCTTGCAATGGCAAGAGTAGCTGAAAGAGAAGGGTATCCGGAAGTTGCAGAAGCTTACAAAAGATACGCTTGGGAAGAAGCAGAACACGCTTCAAAATTCGCTGAACTTTTAGGCGAAGTTGTAACAAAATCAACTAAGAAAAACCTTGAACTTAGAGCTGATGCTGAACAAGGCGCTTGCGAAGGCAAACTTGAACTTGCAAAACGCGCTAAAGAGTTAGGCTATGATGCAATCCATGATACAGTTCACGAAATGGCAAAAGACGAAGCTCGCCACGGCAGAGGTTTTGACGGATTATTAAAAAGATATTTCAGCTAAGAAATACTCGATAATAAATTTTTTATGGCGCCGTAGTTTTCAACTACGGCGCCATTTGTCTAATATATAAATCCCCCGATTAGCTAATATCCCAAAATTGACTAAAGAACTAATATTAAGATAATAAAATGATTACATATTTTTACATACTACTTATTCTTGCGATAGCGGGGTTTTCTATATATTTGCATTTTCAAAATAAAAATTTGAAGCAATCTGTAAACACCTTGACAAAAAGCATTGATGACGAAAAAGAGATAGAAACCTATAAACAGTCATTTGTGGCAACAATTACACACGATTTAAAAACTCCGACAAACGCACAGATTAATATTTTAAACCTTTTATTAAAAGAAAATTTTGGAAAACTAAACCCCGAACAGCGGGAAATGCTCACTCTAACGCAAAACTCCTGCAAGTATATGTCCGAACTGATTGCAATAATAATGGATACATATAATTATGATTACGGAGGAATAAAACTTAATTTAGAAGATTTTGACGTAATAAACCTTATAAATTATCAGTGTAAAAGCCTTAAATTACTAGCAAAACATCGCCGGCAAAAAATCATTTTTAATCAGAATTTCAAAAATCTCACAATCCACGCAGACAAACTTCAAATAAAACGGGTTATCCAAAATCTTCTATCAAACGCAATAACTTACAGCTATCAGAACAGTAAAATTTTCGTAAATCTGCATATCAATGATAATAACATAGAATTCTTTGTAGAAAATATGAGCAAACCAATTCCGCAAAGCGAATTAAACACCATTTTTGACAAATATAAAAAGACAAAGTTTTCTTATTTTAATAAAGGTTCAAACGGACTTGGTTTGTATCTTTCAAAACAAATAATAGAAATGCACCAGGGTAAAGTTTACGCCAAAAGTTTTAAAGACGGTAAATGTGTCTTCGGCTTTGAAATACCGATTTGCAAAACTCAGAATGTAGCTCCTGTGAATTTATAACGAATTATCCCCTCAGATTAACATAATGTAAAAGAATTTTGAAAAAACAAATATTTGTGATATTATTACATTCATAAAAGACAAATACTTTTAAAAAGGGGAAAAATATGATTTCAGTAAACGATTTTAAAACAGGTTTGACGGTAGAATTAGACAACGGCTTGTGGTCAGTTGTAGAATTTTTACACGTAAAACCGGGAAAAGGCGCTGCATTTGTAAGGTCTAAATTAAAAAACGTTATCACCGGTCAAGTTGTTGAAAAAACTTTCAGAGCCGGCGAAAAAGTAGCAAAAGCAACCCTTGACAGACGCGAAATGCAGTACTTATATAAAGAAGGCTCAGCCTATGTAATGATGGATAACGAAACTTATGATCAGGTTCACGTTGAAGAAGCCCAAATTGGCAGCGGTACAAAATATTTAAAAGAAAATATGAACGTAATGATACTAACCCACGAAGGCAGAATTATCGGGGTTGATATTCCGGCTCACGTTGAACTTGAAGTTGTTGACACACCTCCTGCCGAAAAAGGAAACACAGCACAAGGCGGCACAAAACCTGCAACATTAGAAACCGGTGCAGTTGTAAACGTACCGTTCTTCGTTGCTAATGGTGATGTAATAAGAGTTGACACCAGAACTAACGAATACTTGGACAGATGTTAATCCGGGTGTGATAATAAAAAGGAAAAAATTATGAAATTTGAAACAGATTATATTGAAAAATTAGCTAATATACTTGCAGATACAGGTTTGACAGAGATATCACTGGAAGACGGAGAACAAGCAATCACATTAAGAAAAGATGTTATTGTAACAACCTCTGCACCGGCAGTTGCTGCACCTGTACAGTCAACACCGGCACCGGCTGCAGCTCCGGCTACAGAAAGCGCTCCGGCTCCTGCAAAAAAAGGAACAGCCATTACATCACCAATGGTTGGAACTTTCTACAAATCGCCATCACCTGATTCTGACCCGTTTGTAACGGTTGGAAAAACAATTTCTAAAGGCGAAGTAGTTTGCATAGTTGAAGCTATGAAAATGATGAATGAAATAGAATCTGAAGTTGCAGGCAAAGTCGTTGAAATTTGTGTAGAAGACGGTCAGCCTGTTGAATT
>MOYD01000060.1:0-147263 GCA_001899395.1 Candidatus Gastranaerophilales bacterium Zag_111
AAAAAACTGATTCTTTCACTATGTGCGGCCCTGTGCCTGGCTGCAGCTATCCCGGCCGTTGCCAACGTAGCCGGGACAGTCACAGCCGAGGCAGCAACATTAAACGGCGTCTATAAGGCATCGGATGGGAACTGGTACTATTACAAAAACGGTGTTATCCAGACAAGCTACACCGGCGTCACGGACTACGCCAATGCCAATGGCTGGTGGTATGTGAAAAACGGTAAAGTAGACTTCTCAGCCAATACGATAGCGCACAATAAAAATGGCTGGTGGTATGTGAAAGGCGGCAAGGTACAGTTTTCTTACACCGGCTTCGGTACCAACAGCAACGGCTCCTGGTACTGTGAGAACGGCAAGGTGACCTTTAAAAAGAACAGTGTAATCCAGGATAAAACCGGGGCGCTGGGCACAAAGGGCACCTGGTATTATGTGACGGGCAGCAAAGTACAGACAGGATACACTGGAGTTGCGGATTATGCCAACAGTAATGGCTGGTGGTATATCAAGAACGGCAAGGTCGATTTCTCAGCCAATACTGTAGCCAAAAACAAAAATGGCTGGTGGTATGTGAAAGGCGGCAAAGTGCAGTTTAACTATACCGGCTTCGGTACCAACAGCAACGGATCCTGGTACTGCGAAAGCGGCAAGGTCAAGTTCAATAATAACAATGTCATCCAGGATAAGACCGGCGCACTTGGCACGAAAGGCACCTGGTATTATGTTGTTGGCAGCAAGGTACAGACTTCCTACACCGGAGTTGCTAATTACAGCAATTCCAACGGCTGGTGGTATATCAAGAACGGCAAGGTCGATTTCTCTTTTAATGGCATCGCTTCCAACAAAAATGGCAGCTGGGTCGTCAAGGGCGGGAAGGTCAACTTCTCCTACAATGGAACCTATACTTACAATGGCCAGACCTACTCCGTCAGCGGAGGGAAGGCTACTTTGAAATCCTGCTCCCACACGTATGACAGCGGCACGGTGACGAAAGCTGCTACCTGCACATCTACTGGTGTGAAGACGTATACCTGCACGAAGTGCGGCGCAACAAAAACGTCCACCATCGCAGCGACCGGGCATAGCTACACTTCGAAAGTGACCAAAGAGGCTACTTGCACATCATATCGCAACCCCGCCTATGCGTGAAATTGGTTTGGTATGAATTTTTCTCTCATTAGGAACATCCACCAGCCCTTCTTTTTTGGAAAAACTTATAACCATAGGAACAAGAAATACCCCGAAAATATAGGCTATTACTGCTCCGATTATATGCGAATGTGCAAGTTTAATAATTATAATATTTCTCCTTTTAGCTATACAATGGATGTTTTGCACAGAGTTTTAAAGAACGTTCTTTTAAATTCTTTAGTGCAAGTTCATTATCGGACGAAAATATCGCAGATGCAATAATTTTTGCAACTTCATCCAAATCTTCTTCTTTAAAACCTCTTGTTGTTACTGCCGGTGTACCTAGTCTTATACCGCTTGTGACAAACGGACTTTGAGGGTCATTTGGCACAGTATTTTTGTTTGCGGTAATTCCAACTGTTTCTAAAACATTTGCCATATCCTTGCCGGTTTTGCCCGTACGTCTTAAATCAAGTGTCATAAGATGATTTTCTGTCATTCCGCCAACAATATCAAGCCCTTCGTCCATCAAACCTTGCGCTAAAGCCTTTGCATTTTTAACAATCTGCTTTGCGTACTCTTTGAATTCAGGTTGAGAAGCTTCTAACAGTGCAACTGCTTTTCCTGCAATAATATGTTCCAAAGGTCCCCCCTGAAGTCCCGGGAATACAGCTTTATCAATATCTTTTGCAAACTCTTCGCGGCACATAATAATTCCGCCTCGAGGTCCTCTTAAAGACTTGTGAGTTGTTGTTGTAACAAAATCACAATACGGCGCCGGCGATGGGTGCTCTCCTGCTGCAACAAGCCCCGCAATATGAGCAATATCAGCCAACAACAGAGCTCCGCATTCATCTGCAATCTGTCTAAACTTTTTAAAATCAATAACTTTAGAATAATTACTTGCCCCGCAAATTATAAGCTTTGGTTTATGCGACAAAGCCATTTGTCGAACATCTTCGTAATCAATTTCACCATCGTCATTAATCCCGTAACTTTTTACATCAAAATAAAGTCCTGAAAAATTAACAGGCGACCCGTGAGACAGGTGACCTCCGTTTGATAAATCCATGCTCAAAACTCTGTCACCCGGTTTCATTGTTGCCATAAACACAGCCATATTCGCCTGAGCCCCGCTATGCGGCTGCACATTGGCATGCTCCATATGAAAAAGTTCACATGCTCTTTTCTGTGCAAGTTCTTCAATTACATCAATATGTTCACAGCCGTTATAGTAACGCTTATGCGGCTTTCCTTCCGCATACTTATTTGTCAAAACACTTCCGCAGGCTTCCATCACAGCCAAAGACGTGCAATTTTCACTTGCAATAAGCTCAATTGTCTCCTGCTGCCTTTTCAGCTCCCGTTCAATTTCCATCGCTACTTGCGGGTCAGTCTTTTTTATATTCTCTAAATTCATAATACGCACATCTCCCTTATTTAATTTATTATACTAACCGCACAAATTAAGCGCAAGTTTGTAAAACCTGTTTAATCAGCGTTATGTTCTTCCAAAACAGTCATTATATAGTCAATATCCCTTGAAATTACAGTATATCTGTTATTTTTAACATCAATAATACATACATTCATCAGACATTCCTTTGAAGTATCTCTTAATAAATCAAGCTCCTGTACCGATGGATTTTCCATAAGGCATTTTTCGCTGTTTTCCTCGTAGACCGCCTTATTTGCCTTTTCTAAGTTTATGTCATAGTCAGTCCAATTTTCATACGTAATAACTTCATAGTTAAAATTTTTCTTTGCTAGCTTAGATTGCAATTCTTCATGAAAACTTTTTCCGTCTTTTTTATCCAAAGTGTATTGCAAATAACCATAGGAAAGAACTTTTTTATCTGAACTGTAAAGGTTTTCATAGCCTTTGTATTTTTCCGAAAGGGTCTTAATGCCTTCTGGAAGAGGTTTTGTTTCATCTGTCAAAATTTCTGTTACATACATACCGGTTAATCTGTTTCTCTCCCGAATTTTCATAGTAACAGACACGATTGCAGTGATAACAAGCAATATAACAACCGCGAGTGTTATTTTTTCCATTCTTCCTAATTTCATATTTAAATTCTCCTTATTTTCAGGTCAATTATTTTCGTATACGAGGCGTCAATTTTTTGTTGAAGCTCGTTATCTATTATAGCCTTTTGATAAATTTTTTCAATCATGTTAAGCACATCTTCGCCTGAATTTCTATAGATAAACATATTAATTCCGGCTTTTATCCCCATAAGAGGTGCGCTCTCTTGCCCAAAGGCTGAAACCCCTTTCATCACCATATCATCAGAGATTATCACGCCGGTAAAATTTAATTTCTCCCGCAAATAGTCTATTGCATTTTTACTAAGCGATGCCGGCACAGGTTCCTGTTCAAAGCAAGTACAGTGAATATGTGCAGCCATAACCATTTCAATCCCGTTATCAATTGCGGCTTTAAAAGGTTTAATATGAACTTTTTCCATAACCTCAAGCGGTAAATCAATTTCAGGCAAAGTCAAATGGCTGTCTGCATTAGCATCTCCATGTCCCGGGAAATGTTTTACACAAGGAATTATTCCAAAATCCTTATAAACCTTTGAAACAATTTTTTCGCCGGCAATAACCTCGTCAGGAAGCGATGAAAACGACCTTTCACCAATAATCGGATTATCCGGATTTGTATTTACATCAATACACGGTGCAAAATTAAGATTAATCCCGTAACCTGCAAGCTCCTGTGCTATCTCTTTTGTCTGTTGTTTTAAAAACTCAGAACCTTTCTGATAAGCAAACTTTGCAGACAAATATTTTTTGCCGCCATGAATATTTTCAGTACGTTCAACCCGTCCGCCTTCCTGGTCAACGGACAAAAACGGAGCAACCTTGCCGGTTGACTTAATTTCAGCAATCAAGTTTTTAAACTGGCTTGACGATTGTATATCTTTTGTAAAAAATATAATCCCGCCAAGTCCTTGTTTTAACGCATGTTTATACCCGCCGCCCTCTGTTCCGAGGATAAACATCTGGTATAATTTTTCCCTGAGTTCAGCCATTATGCCTCTTTATAAATCAATCCAAAAACTTCTGTTAAATCCAACAGATTTCCTGATTTTATAACATCTTGGATTTTATTATAAATCACTTGCGCATCAGCATCAGACGGCACACTCAAACATGCCGGCAGCACTATATCATCGCTTGTTCTTGTGCTGACAAAACCATGGTTTAATACCAAAAATTCTTTATAAAGTTCAAGGATTTTGATATGCAGCGGATTGATTTCATAATTTATCCCAAGATAATACTTTGAATCTTTTTGAAGCTGTGAATAATAATTTATTGAATAATCAGCCTCTTCAACCGTTTCATCTTTGTCATAGGTGCCGTCAAGACAAGGGTTTCCCTCAATTTGAGCTCCTTTTTTGGTTTTTAAATAAGCTGCCCATAATAAACTTCCAAGACAAAATCCCGTGTTATTATCAACTATCCTCAAAATTTTCGGATAAAGCATTTTAAACTGCATTTTGCGCTGTCCGAAATTTTTGAACTGGTTAATTCCGGCATAAGTATAATCAATATTTATTGATAAAATTGTTGTATGCTGTGCATATCCAGGGTCGAATAAAAATGTTTGTTCTTTAGTTTCTGTCATTATAATACCTCTGCTTTTTTACTTTTTTTCTTTAAGATTTTATCCTGATACTCCTTATCATAGTAGAATTTCGTACCATTCACAAAACTTTTCACAACTCCGTTTGCAAAAGTTCCTCTTGCAGACCAGTAAGAAGTATGCGCAAACAACGCCGAACGCTTTGACCAAACAGACGAATTGTCATAAACAACGCTCGTCGGATTATCAAAAGTTAAGTCAATACGTTCTTCAAGCTGTGCCGGCGTAAGGTTTCTGCTTGTGGGAAAACCCAAAGGGTCTTCCCTAAAGTTTACTGTCAAATAATAAATCCCGTTTTCAAGAATATATTTTAACATGTATTTGTTGCCAAAATTCATCTCATACTCAGGGTCAGCCACATCTGAATAAAAAAGCGGAATAGGACTTGCAAAATTAACAACCCCGCGCACCGCTCCAACCGGTGCACAGTAATTTTCAGTTGCCTCATCAAGTTTTAAATAATTTTCTTTTAACTGCTCTTTATCCTGGTTTAAAACAAACCTACCGGTATTTGTTACAACCCCGATATTTCCCTTGTCATAAGATAAAGCCGAAAGACAAGTCATTTTAGCCGGATTATCTTTTACAAAATCCAATACATCTTCATCTTGTGTCAAAGTTGAAAGCAGTTTTTGCGTATCAATATACGGAAGCTTGTAAAACAAATACTGATAAGTCACAAAAGTTCCGGCAGAATAGCCGTAAAGTATTACATTTTGTCCGTTTTGCGCCTGTTGTTTTACCTGTTGGTTAAGCTCATCCAAAATCGGCAACATATTATGCGTTTTTTGAACCCAAATTGCGTCATGCAAAAACTGTGTCAAAAGACTTCGGACCTCATATGCCAGCGTTGAACTGAACGCTTTTGAAATATTAAGCCTGTCTTTTACAAAATCAAGGTCAGTTTTGCTGTTATACCCCCAGAAGAAAATCACCGGAGTTTCTGCAATCACAAGTTTATTATCTTGCGCCCATTTTTTTATTTGCGCGTTTTTCTCAAACTTCTTTTTCATGACCGGATGAAGTTTATTTACACCTTTGATATACCAATCCTTCATCTTTTTGTCATTGTTGTTCGAGCCGTTAATATAAATAAACGTTAAATTTGTATCCTGTGCAAACACAGCAGGCTGAAATAACACTGAAGCTAACAAAATCAAAATAATCTTTTTCATAATAAAAATTTTAACACAATATTACCAAAAAGATATAATATTATTTTGCATTTTTTAAAACCGCCCAACCTGCACTTGTATATGGCTGAACCATACCGTCATAAAAAACTATAGGAAAAATATCATTTATATCCTTTGTTTTAACGATACAATCACCTGCACTCTCAACAGCCTGTGTGTTGGTACCGGAGGAACAAACTGTTTCTTTGTTTGGCAAAGACACCCCGTTTAAATCCAAAATACCATAACACCCGTTACCATATCCTGCTTCATCTCTGGTAACAGATTTTCCGATAATTTTGGTACATGGTTTAGGGTTGACCGCATAATAGTTTGAAATTATTAGCATTGTACCATCTTGCAGGATATATACAGGTACCCTTGATTTATGATTAACAATGGAATCCATTCCATCTACAGTGGGTGAATTTATATTATAATCCGGTAAGTCGTTTATCCCCTTATGATAAGTTGCCCCCTTTAATGTTCCGTTAAATAGCGCACAGATAGATTGTATATTTTCCGGGTTATCTGTTGCCGCATTAGCAGAACAAGGAGAATTAACTCCGGCATAATCGTATCCATACAACTCAGATGACATTCTTGCAGCATTACTTAGTGTTGATATTGCTTTTTTTAATTTAGAAATATATTGGATTTTGTTTGTATGTGCAATCAATGTCGGAATAGTCATTGCTGCAACAACGCCAATTATCCCAAGGGTTATCAACATCTCTACCAGCGTAAACCCGCTAATGGAGAGCTTTAACGGCGCCCCCCCCCCCGTTTTTCAAGCTATGATTGAATTTTAGCATACCAATCTCTCCTTTTTATTTCTACAGGTTTATTATACACAATTACATAAAATTTTGCAAACTGTTTGGAAAAGATTTTGTAATTATGCTAAATTTATTTTATGAAAAACTTTTTGCTAAACCTGCTTGACTTTGTTTATAAAAAGAAGTGCTATTTTTGCAACAGTTCAAAACAGTCTGTGAAGATGTGCACAAAATGTTTTGACGAACTTGAACATTTGCCAATCCGTGTAAACAGGCGAGTTTTTAAAACAAATATTTACTGTGCAGGGGTTTACAACAAAAATCTTCAAAAACTAATCCGCGGGCTAAAATATCACCGTCAAAAAGAACTTGCATATTACCTTGCAAAATTCATGCACCAGTACTGGCAAAGACTTGACCTTGAAGGTGAATTTGAAGTCGTGCCTGTTCCGATTTTTGAAAAACGTAGAAAACAGCGCAAATATAACCATATGGAATTAACAGCAAACGAATTTGCAAAACTGAGCGGGTTTAGCGTTAATACAGGTTTGATAAAACGAATTAAAGATACCAAACCGCAATACAATCTCAAAAAACCGGAACGCGCAAAAAATCTTGACAAGGCTTTTGAGGTCGACAAAAGTTTATACAGCGGCAAAAGGATTTTGATAATTGACGACATTTGCACAACAGGTTCAACATTTGAAGAAATGACAAGAACACTTAACGCCGCCGGAATTTATGACATAACCTGTTTTGCCGCAACAACCCCGTTTAGTGAGTAAATTTATGATACTTTCAGAATTCGCAAAATTCCTTCAAACCAACGATAAAGAACTTTTAACAAGAAAAACTACGCCGCTGAAACTTTTACCGGTCTGGCTTCGCGCGGTCATAAACAAAAACCCCAAAACACATATTGATAAAATCGTCCAAAAAGAAATTTTATACTGTGAAAACTCAAACGGGGATTACTTTATTGCCGGTAAGTCTGACAGCGGAAGAGTTTTAGTGTCGGCGCTTATTAAATTTGCTCAGAGTTACGAAAACTATAACCACGCAAAATGGGTAGAGATGACTGAACAGGCTTACAGGAAAGAAAGTTAAAGAGTGCAACAAAGCCCCTCTCTGAAATTTGAAAACTCACCGGAGGTTCGTTATCAAATTTCTTCTCTCCCCAAGAGGGAGAGATTAAAGTTATGTTATAATAGGCATATGTATAAACATTCACACAATTATAATGAATATTCATTAAATAATGCTAAAAATCTCCGTACTGAAATGACGCTTTTTGAGCAAAAATTATGGTATTATTTAAGAGCAAAACGATTTTATGGTTTAAGATTCAGACGCCAGGTTCCGATAGGTAATTATATTGTAGATTTTATCTGTAAAGATAAAAATTTAATAATTGAACTTGATGGTTCAGGTCATCTTGAGAATGAACAAACAGAGCATGATGCTAAACGTGATAAGTATCTTGAAAACTTAGGGTTTAAAATCTTACGAATTTATAATAATGATATTAATGATATAAACGCCGTACTGCAACACATAAAGAATAATATCCTGTAACTTTAATCTCTCCCCCTTGGGGAGAGAAGAAATTTGATAACGAACCCCTGGTGAGTTTTCAAATTTCAGAGAGGGGCTCTATCTTTTTTCAACCGGCACAATATTAACCGAATACCCTAAAATTTTACATATCCTCTGAAATTCATCAAGCTTCAGGGCATTTCTTCTGATTTTACAAGAAAACGTACTTTGCGGAATGACTTTGCCGGATTCATCTTTCAACTGTTCCAGAAGTATTTTTTGCGTTATGTGACCTTTTGCCATTACAAGCCGCATTATTTCATCATTATTCCATTCCGTTATATCCATAGAAAAAGTATAAATTATTGACAATATAATTCAAATAATGTATTTTAATATTGAATATTTCAATATAATATCGTATTATTAAATATATTGTTATGAATTAAAAGGAGCAAAGATGAAAAAGTTAGGTTTTACTCTGGCAGAGGTTTTAATTACACTTGGCGTTATTGGTGTTGTTGCGGCAATTACAATCCCCGGGTTAATATCAAATTATCGAAAACGCCAATTGGAAGAACAGATTAAAGTAAATTACTCCTCAATCCAGCAGACAATGAGATTTATGGATGAAGAGGGCTTATCCTATGAAATCTTTAAAGACGGCAGTGACGCATCTATGAAAGAATGGTATGAATCTTTTATAGAAAAACACATGAAAGTAGAATCCGTTTGCATAAACACCGCCGGGTGCTGGCACAAACAAGGTGTTGCACTTGAATTAAACGGGAATAAAAATGGTTGGGAGAGTAATATAGGCTGGGGAATTAACATATTAACCTTTATAACTGCAAAGGGTGCGTATTTTGATATGGATGGTCATGCACCAGGTGCTTGCACCAGTAAATTTGGGGTTGATACTACAACATCCTGTCTTGTAATATATTTTGATGCTAACGGCGCAAGCAAACCAAACAGAGTAGGAAAAGATATCCATGCGCTGGTCTGGACAGAAAAAGGGCTTGTCCCTGCCGGAAACGACAGAACAAAAGAGGAAATAGACCAGGAATGTTTAACAGGAAGCGGTTATTTTTGTTTACAGAAAATCATCGAGCAAGGTTGGGAAATCCCTGACCAAGTATGGAGAAGGTAATAAATTATTACAATTTGTTACAAAAATACCCAAAATATTAAAGTTTCTTACGACTTATGCCGACATGGATAATAAAGGAACTAAGACGAAAGGATTTTAATTATGGGTATGTCAGCATCACAAGCCAGATTTCTCTCCCTAACAGCTCGAAAAAATAACGTCGAGTATGAAGGGCAGCAGATTAACCAGCAGCGTACTACACTGGCTAACCAATCTTCTTCGTACTATTCAGAGCTTTGCAACATGGTTGTGCCAACTCCGCCATCAGTTGACGATTATACAAAAGTGTCTTACACATTTGATGACGGTGCTTTAACTAACACAATCACATCAATGATTGCCAAAGGTAACGGAATGTACTCTATCAGCTACATTCAACAATGGCAAGACGATTATTCAATTGTTTCTGCATCTTCAAGCATTATTTCACAAGGTGTTGATATTACAGGAAACGATTGTTATAAAATCGGTTCAACAACACTAAGAAAACTTGGTGATGTTTCCGGATATAACATCTTAGGTGATTCGTATTTATCTTCATTAACAGAAGAACAAAGAGAAGAACTGCTTGAGCAGGAAAAATATTACCAGACAATGCTTAATGATACAGTTTTAGGTAACGCATCTTCAACAAACGAATGGTATGTAAGATACGTTAAAGACGGCACAAACGGTTCTTATGTACCTTACTTCTACCAGGCAGCAGAAGTCGAAAACCAAAGCAATTATAATGACGGTTATGCAACAAGTAACATCAACTGTTACTCACTAGGTTCATCAACCAAGACAAAAGAAGTCTTAAATGCGCTTGGGTCAGTTGAAAAAGATTCTACCGGAAGATACATTTCTATCACCCTCTTCCAAACAGATGAAAACGGTGATATCAAAAAAGACGAAGACGGTAACAACATTTCAACAACTTATTCGCTTGTTACAAACACAGCAACAGACGAAGAAGCATACAACGACGCATTAAACCAATATAACTACGAGCAATATCAATACGACCAAAAAGTCCAAGAGATTAACTCAAAAATCGAGATTGTACAGCAACAAGACAAGAGCCTTGAACTTGAACTAAAACAACTCGATACAGAAGAAAGCGCTATTTCAACAGAAATGGAAGCTGTCAAAAAAGTTATCTCTAAAAACATTGATTCATCATTCAAGACATTTAATGCTTAACTTAACCCTCGATAAGCATGCTGGCACCAATAACACCTGCTGAGTTGCCAAGCTGTGCCGGAACGATTTCAACCGCGTTTCCGGCAACAACCATAGCGCGTTCTTTGATTGTGCGTCTTATCGGGTCAAGCAAAAGTTCTCCGGCTTCTGCTACGCCGCCGCCGATTATGACTTTTTCAGGGTTTAAAAGGTTAATCACACTTGTTAAACCAATACCAATATACTCGCCGACAATCTCAAAAATCCGTTTTGCAACCGGGTCGCCTTCTTCTGCTGCTTTTGCAACAATGTATGGCGTAATTTCGTTATCTACACCCGCAAGCTCTCTGAATTTTGTTGACTTGCCGCCGCGGATATAGTCTTGTGCCATAGCCACAATTGAAGGACCTGAGGCAAAGGCTTCAAGACACCCTGTGTCACCGCAACCGCAAATTGGCCCCCCGTTCATTTGAAGTTTAATATGTCCGATTTCTCCTGCAGCATTTGAAGCTCCGCGAACAAGTTTGCCGTTGATTACAAGCCCTGAACCAATTCCTGTACCAACAGTGATACAAACAAAGTTTTCACAACCTTTGCCGGCACCAAACTTCAATTCACCAAGCGCTGCACATCTTACATCGTTATCAATACGGGTTGGTATATGGAATTCATCCTCAATCATTTTCGCAATCGGTACATTTACCCAGCCCGGAATATTTGGCGCAAGTTTTACTACGCCTGTTTTATAATCAACCTGTCCCGGGAAATCAAACCCAATGCCCTGAATTTCTTTTGAATTGGTATTTGTTTCTTTCATCAAGTCTTTTATTGCCTGTTTGATGTTATTTACAGTGTACTCGTAACCCATTTTTGCATAAGTCGGAACACTGTTTGAATAAATAATCTTGCCTTCTCCGTCTACAAGCGCGATTTTAACATTTGTTCCGCCAACATCAATACCAATTCTTTTTGCCATTATTTTCCCTTTCTTAAAATGTGTGTCTAGTTTTATGATATGGCAAATATTTCAGGTGAAAAGTTTGTTAAATTTTATTAAGGAAAGGGAATTTTTATGGTAAGATAAAAGAAAAGGAGAGGAATATGTTTCAAGTATACACATCAACTGATAAATCAGAATTATCAAAAAATTTAGTAGGCGAATTTAAAGATTGGGATGAGGCAATGGATTGCGCGGAACAGGCAATCGAAGGCAAAACCGGCGTAAGATACATTGTTGAAGAAACAAACGGAACAGTAAACAGTTATGGAGAGTTAATCGCGTCTGTTGTGGCAGAAAGTGATTTTAACTAAAAAAAGCAAATAAAAAGCGGGACTTTTCTGTCCCGCTTCTTTTTATGACTTACGGTTGTTGCCCGTGGTCTTCGCACCATTGGATATATGTAGGGTGTGTTTTTAATACGCTTGGCGGTACCGGGTCACCTGCTTTGTGCCCATTGGCATCAGTTGAGTAAACCCATACACCGTTTTTACGGACAATTTTGGCTACGGCTTTACCTTCAACCGGTCTCCATGTACCTTTTTTGTCAGATTTTGGAACATTATATTTGTCGATTTTATCCTGTGCCGTATCTTCATCAACTTTAAACTTGTCACCGTTTTTGAACTCGTATTCTTTGCGAAGTTTTGGTGTTTTGTTGTATTTAATACCGGCTCTATCCATATTGTTGTCTTCTCTGAACATTTGGATAAACTCTTTTATGTGTGCCTTTGGAATACCAAGAGCTTCAGCGTACTGATAAGGACCCATACCGCTTCTGTGTTTTACGTTGAACTCAAGAGTTTCAGTTTCTTCAATTTCTTTACGTTCAATCGGATCCGGTTCCGGCGGCTTAGGCGGTTCAACAACAGGATCAGGGTCTTGAACTTCTTCCGGTTCTTCGACTTCTAGTTTGCCGATTGCTTCCTGAGTAGCTTTCAAGTCTTGATATGCTCTTTCAAGTTCTTCTGTGTTAGCGGTTACGCCTTCACCCATTGAAGCTTTCAATACAGCAGCCTTAATTCTGTCATCAAGCGGTAAGTCTTGAATTTTGTTAATAATTGCCTGGTTATCTGCATTCTTAACAAGTGATAAGTCTTCTAATACCGCTTCAACCGCTGCTCCGTTAAATGCGTCTTCTGTCTTGCCTTGAGTTAATAAGAAGGCTGTAACACCGGCAAGTACAGGACCTGCAAGCTGTCCAAGAACCGGAATTTTAGCACATGCAGAAGCTGTAGCTTCAGCAAATGCCTCAGCAGTTCCGCCTTGCGCGGTAACAGTTGTCTTATGTACTGCACCTTCTGCATCTGTCCATTTAATTGTCTTAGATACAGTGTCGCCTTCAACAATCTTAGAATCAGACGCGGAAGCTGAATGGTGAGAGTGAGTTGACCCGCACAAAGCACCAATTGCGTTACCGACAGCGGCTGCACCTGCTGCAATACCAGCGGCTCTGAATTTAGCACCTAAGCTGCCTTCTGTGCCAAAACCGAAGCGTTTGTATAAAGATTTAACATCGCCTTCTGATACAAAGTTACTGTCACCAACGTTAAGACGTTTTTTAAGTAATTTTTTCTCATCAAGGTTAAGGTTCTGGTCGCCGCCTGAATAGTCAACCAAGACATCTTGTACTGCTCTTGTATCAATATTACCGTCTTCGTCAATCATATCAGCATAATGACCATATTTAGCTCTGGCATCCTTGATTTTCTTTTCATCACCGGTTGCTTCAGCTTTTGCAATTTGTTTTTGACCGTATTTTTGAAGTTGTTTCAATGCTCTGAATTCATCGTTTGATAAGTGGAAAGTTTTTCCTTCTTCTTCAGGATGGTCTTTTAAATAAGCTTTTTCTTCGGCTTCTGATCTAAAGGCTTTTTTACCGGCAACTTCTTGAACATTTTCATAGTTTTCTACGTTATGCTCAGCCGCTTTTCTAATACCTTTAACAGCACCTTTTTTCTCTGCGTTAATACGTAATGCTGCTACATCTTTATCATATTGAGCCTTAAATTCTTGATATTCTGCAGCAAGTCTGTCATATTCAGCTTCATATCTTGCTGCGTCCGCCTCGTTACCTTTTTTCATAGCGGACTTCCAGTTCTTTTCAGCGTCTTTAAGAGCTTTTTCCTTAGCTTTTTTCAGCTTATCAAGTTCTTTTAACTTAGCTTTAGCTTCGTCTTTAGTTAAAAGTCTGCCGTTTTCATCTCTGTAGCCGTATTCATCTTTAATATTTTCATTTGCTTTATCTTTACCGACAGCATCACCGGAGTGTTGTTTTGTTTTATCAATAACTCCCTGGTCAGCAGTATGCTGTTTTGCAGTAAACGTTGCACCCATTTCAGATGCAATATCTACCTGTGTTGTTTCCACAACATTTCCGTCATTAGCCTCAGCCTTGCCGGTTAGTGCATCTGAAATCATTTTAGTTAATCTGTTAATTTCTTCCCTGTTTGCTTCAACACCGCCATTCTCCTTTTTCTGTAAAAACTGAATTCGAGCTTGGCAGTCTTGAATCGTTTTAAGCTGCACTTCATTTGCCATTTTTCTTGTCCTTTCTTTTCTTATAGAAATACTTGTATTATGTCCCTTGAATGTATAAACGTTTTTTGAACTAAAAAATTGATAAAAAATATTTAACAAATATATACAATTTACCTAAAATCTAGATATAATGTACATTTCAGCTTATTAAGAAATATTAAGTATCAGGTCTGCCTCTTGATTTATACATATATTTACTTGCCTTTCAGTCGCATGGAAATACCTAATCTTTTACTACTTTCGTTATCGGCTCACTCATAGTCAAACTTTAGACATGCGACGGGATATTTTACAAAACGTTACAAAGTCGCCGAATAAGAATTATTTGCCATGCTCCACCTTTGTTGCTATCATAGGAAAAAGGAGATTAGGGAATGGAAGAAAATAACAAACCGGTTGTAAATCTTATATCTAAACCGGACAATATGCTTAAAACAATCTATACGGCATGCAGAACATGCTATAGTGCGGATTATCCGATAAATATTTATGAAGGCGCTGTTGATGAAGAAAAAATGTTAAAACTGATTAAACGCGTCATCGGTTCCGGGCACTACTCGACAATTGAACATATACAGGTAAGTTTTGCAATATCAAATGTGTCACGCGCATGCACACACCAGCTTGTAAGACACCGCCACATGTCTTTCTCCCAAAAATCCCAGCGTTATGTTAAGGAAAAAGGACAGTTTGACTACATAATCCCGCCAACAATTGCCAAAAATCCTGAACTCAAAGCAAAATTCATTGATTTTATGGGCAAAATATCAGAACAATACCAGGAATTTGTAGAAGCAGGAATTCCGGCAGAAGACGCACGTTTTGTTATGCCTAACGCCGCTGCAAGCTCTATGGTCGCAAGTCTTAACCTACGCGAAATGATACACCTTGCAAACCTTCGACTTTGCACCCGTGCTCAATACGAAATAAGATGTCTTGTAAAAGGCATGTGTGACGCCCTAATTGCCGAAGAACCATGGTTAAAAGATTATCTGGTGCCAAAATGCGAACGCCTTGGGTTCTGTGATGAAGACAAGTCCTGCGGCAGAATGAAAACAAGGGAAGAATAATCTTGAAAGCACTTATCCAACGTGTTAAAACCGCATCAGTAAGAATTGACGGACAGATTTTTTCACAAATTGGCGCCGGCATTTTGGTATTTTTAGGAGTTGAAAAAGGCGACAGCAAAACAAACGCGGAAAAACTTGCCCAAAAACTTTCATCATTACGGATTTTTGAAGACGAAAACGGCAAAATGAACCGTTCAATTTTAGATACAAAAGGCGAAATGCTTATTGTATCACAATTTACACTATGCGGAGACTGTCAAAAAGGCACCCGCCCAAGTTTTGATAAATCAGCCCCACCGGAAATCGCAAACCGGCTCTATGAATACTTTATAGAACAAATTAAAACTTACTCAATCCCCTGCCGAACCGGAAAATTTGGCGCAATGATGGACGTTTCTCTGATAAACGACGGTCCTGTAACTTTTATGGTCGAAAAATAAAGTTTTGTAACAAAATATATTTACCCTGAAAAAATCTAAAAAACGACTTTTTTATTAATTTATAAAGAAATAAGAGAGAGTTTACTATGAGTTGGTGGCAAAAACTTACTTATACACCGCAAACATCCAGCGTTCATCCGGGTTCAAAGATTGAGCGCAAAACTCAAACGGACAAAACAGATGAAACACAATCCACAAGGGAAGTCAACAAACAAAATGAAGTAAAAGATATTGACGGGGTTTTAAATGCGTTAGCTCCAACTCCTGCTGAAAAAGCTGCAAACAACAACGAGGTCTCCGGACAAAATAATACTGAAGGAGTTTCCAACAGCAAACCTTCAACTGATACGGCAAGTGCAAAGGCTTTACTTGCGCAAGGTCAAGCCAAAATGCAAGAAGCTAACACTCAAGGCGAAGATTGTAAAAGCAAAACAGAACAGACCAAAAGCGATATGCAAACCGCTCAACAACAACAAAAGGACGCGGTTGAAAAAACACAAAATGTTAAAACAAGTTTAACAGGTTTGCAGCAAAAAAGAGATGCGCTCCAAAGAGATATAAAATCTACAAGCGACGAAATCGCAAAAGAAGAAAAAAAATTACAGCAGGAAGAACAAGAAATCCGGCAGCTTCAACAAGAAGCCCAAACCCTGCAAAACAGTTCCAATCCCGAAGACCAGGAAAAATTAAAAACCATTTCCGCAAAAATCGGCGACAAAAGTAAAAACTTAACTGCAATCTGCACAAGACTAAGAGCAAAACACACAAAACTCTCAACAAGTTCAAAAGCACTGAAACAAAGTTCAGAAAAAGAAAATGCTTACTATAAACAAATGAATACACTTGCAACTCAATACCAGCAGTCTAATTCAAAAATTCAAGAGTTTGCACAAACACTTAATGAAATATCTTCAACCGTAAAACAACTTGGCGATACAACCGCAAACATCGGAAAAACAATGAAAGCAACAGGTGAAGCAATAGTTGCAGCCGCAACAGCAAGCAGCTTTTTCACATTTGGAGCGTCATCCGCTGCAATCCCGCTTGGTGAACAACTTATATCAACAGGAACCCAAGTTAATCAAGTAGGCACACAGGTTTCAAACATAGGTTCCGTTGGTATGCAGGCATCAAACGCTACACTTGCAGTCACTCAACCTGCCGGTCTTCAAATTGACAAATTCTTATCAACTGCCGCAGGTGCAATGTCATCAGGGAACACCGTAACTTCTTCAATCGGAACAATGGACAACGACTTGGGTAAAATGCTTTCAAGTATCACTAATATCGAAACCAAAGCTCAGGAATTTTCAAGCATAGAAGGGCTTTTAGGTCAAATTGGTCAAACCTCAAACGGAAAAACTCAGGCTTAATTTCCCCAAACCCTTGCATAATTTTTACTTCCATGTTAAAATAAATATATAAGTTATATTTTTTATTTGAAATCGATTTATATTTTGTGAGGATGTTACCTTAAATTTATTTATTATGTATTATTTTTTATCAATTAAGAGGCTTTTATTATGTATGTAAACAAGTGCATTAAGTGCGGTCGTGAGTTTGAAACAAAAAACCCTAAAAGAGTAATTTGTCCGGATTGTTTATATCCTGATAAGAAAATGATGCCAGGCTCAGATGACGCACCGGAATCTACCCCAACAGCAGCTCCGCAAGAAGCGCCACGCAGTTACTCAACAGAAGGCAAACAACAATTCTACAGCAGCTATTCAAGCGGCGGCGATAATCCAAGACCTTATAACAATAACAGACCACAGCGTCAGTATAACAATAATCAAGGCGGATACAATCGTGACAACCGCCAAAACAATTACAACAGACAAGGCGGGTACAACAACCGCTATAACCAGGGCGGGTATAACCGCGACAATCGACAAAATAACAGACAGGGCGGATATAACAACAATCGTTACAACAACAATAACAGACAAGGCGGATACCAGCAAAGACGCCCTCAAAATAACAGATTTAACAACAGAAGACCGAACAACAGAAATGCAGCTCCAAAACAGCTTTTAGTAAGCAGAGAACAACTAGAACAAATAGAATTGCTATACAAGTTAATGTTACCGCTTCCAAATCCGGATGCACATGAAGTTATCGGCGAAAAAATCGGTTTAGAGCCAAGAAAAGTATTTTTCGGCATAAACCTTGTCAGACAAAAAATGATGTTGCCAAAATTACCGTTCCCGAAACGTAAATTGGCAATCACACCTGATCAATTAAATGCAATAAAAATGCTTTATGAACCGTTGTTGCCACTTCCTCCAATCGGTTGCCACAAAATTATTGCAGCACAGTTAAAAATGGACGAATGGCGAGTTCACGTAGGTATTGGTTTAGTTCGTGCACAAATGGGCTTAGAACGCTGGAACCAGGAAAGACCGGACGCTCCAGAAGAATTCAGAAAACAAGCAGCTCAGGAAGTTGAAACAGAAGAAGCACCTAAGAAAAAACGCGGAAGAAAACCTAAAACTGTTGAAGATACCGCAGAAGAGTAGTTATGACAAAATATATCTCTGTCGGGAAAATAGTTAATTTCCATGGTATAAAAGGCGAAGCAAAAGTTGGTTACTCTCGTAATCAGCAGGATTTTTTCATGTCTTTGGATAAAATCTACATAAAATCCGGACAAGATTATACCCCGCTTGAAATAACATACTCAAAACCGCATAAAAACCTTATGATAGTTAAGTTTAAAGGCATTGATTCAATAAATGACATTTTGCAATACAAAGGTAATTTACTTTTTGCGGAAGAAACTGTTATACGCGAGGCGCTGGAAGAAGACGAATTTTTGATAGATGAACTTGTCGGGCTCAATGTTTGCGACAATTCAGACGGGAAAAAATTAGGATTTATTATCGGGGTTTCTAATAACGGAGCAAGCGACTTAATCTCTGTTAAAACGAATTCAAAAAAAATCTGTCTAATTCCGTTTGTCAAGGCGATTGTGCCGGTTGTCGACATAAAAAACAAAAAAATTATGATAAATAATATTGAAGGGCTTTTGGAATGAGGTTTGATGTATTAACACTTTTTCCGGAAATTATACAGTCGTATTTCAACTACAGCATAATGAAACGCGCAAAAGAAGGCGAAGTTGTAAGCTTAAACACAATAAATCCGCGGGACTACACCGAAGATAAACACAAAAAAGTAGATGACACACCATATGGCGGCGGAGCCGGAATGGTTTTAATGCCGCAGCCTTATGTAGATGCGTATGACAGCATTGAAAAACTTGAAAACTCAATTACTGTAATGCTTTCACCGCAAGGCGAACCGTTGAATGAAAATTTAGTAATGGATTTTGCAAAATTTGACCAGATAATAATGCTTTGCGGACATTACGAAGGGTTTGATGAAAGAATTAGACAAATAATTAAACCAAAAGAAATCTCGATTGGTGATTTTGTGCTAACTGGCGGCGAACTTCCTGCACTTTGCCTGATTGATGCGGTGAGCCGCAAACTTGAAGGCACACTTGGAAAAATCGAATCCGCCCATGATGACAGTTTTTCAAACGGACTTTTAGAATACCCGCATTACACAAAGCCGCGGGATTTCAGAGGTTACAAAGTTCCGGAGGTGCTGTTAAACGGAAATCACAAAGAAATCAACGAATTTCGCTACAACCAGCAACTTGAACGAACAAAATTAAAACGTCCGGACTTATACGAAAAATTTATCAAAAACAGGAGTGATAATGGATAAAGTTTTTTCAGGCGAAATTACGTTACTAAAAGCACTTGCAATAATGCTTGTTGTATCCGGACACTTGGAATTTTCAATATTTGGAATGTTTCCGCCGTATTCGTTTCAGTTGGCATTGTTTTTCTTTATATCCGGAATGTTATTCAAGGATAAGTATTTAGACGATGTTACAGGGTATTTTACGCGGCGTATTAAGTCGCTTTTGGTGCCGTATTTTTGCTATGAAGCGGTTTATTTGCTTATCACACTTGCGCTGGTGCCGGTTATTGGCGAATTTTTCGGGGCTGAGCCAAGTTTGAAGAACTTTTTTATAACCCCGTTTTTAAACGGACATCAACTGTTTTTGTGCGCGCCGCTGTGGTTTGTACCACAGTTGTTTATGACACTTATTGTATTTTTGTTTTTAATGAGGGTGCTGAGGGTTATTGACAACAAATGGGTTCATCTGATATTCTTTACGATTTTAGGTTTTGGCGCAATCCCGTTTTGGAAAGCAATTGCGCACACTCCGCTTGCACTAATCACGATGAGAACGGCGTTTTCACTGTTTTTTGTATATTTGGGACATTTTTACGTTAAATATGTCAAAGACAAATACGACATTTTTACTCCAAAATGGCTTGGCGGTGTAGTGCTTTTCCAGTCGTTTTTGTGGTTGTTTAACAGAGATTTTGACCCTGTACACGGGATTGGGCTAAGTTATGTTCTGGTATGGGGAAGGTTTGACCAGCAGATTATAGTCCCTGTATTTACGTCATTGACGGGGATTTGGGTATGTTTGCTTACTGTAAAACTTTTATATCCGTATTTGAAAGACATAAAACTTCTCCAGCAAATGGGCAAAGTGACTTATCACATTATGGCAAACCACCTGTTTGTAATGTACATAATAACCCTGATTTTGTTTAAATTAACAGGTACGCCGCTGACAGAAAAAGGTGACAAGATATATTCAATATTTAATCCTGTTCAAACAACTTACATGTATTTTGTTGTCGTAATGCTTGTTACA
The DNA here is from genome assembly GCA_001899395.1 of Candidatus Gastranaerophilales bacterium Zag_111. GTDB lineage: Bacteria > Cyanobacteriota > Vampirovibrionia > Gastranaerophilales > Gastranaerophilaceae > Zag111. Next base: position 20,392 of record MOYD01000060.1, read on the forward strand.
ACGTATTTTGGAGTGTTCCAACAGTTTATCTGGAAGCGAATTACTACGGCAGTTTCAGCCATACAACAGCGTAAGGATACATAAGAAGCCGCGTTTTCTTATCTGTTAGCGAAACTTTTAATTTAAACTCCTGATCGTTCAAAACATTTTTCAAATAAACGTACTGTTTATTTTTTGCAGCTTTCAGCAAGACTTCTGCCGGAAGCTCAACTTCTGCCGTAAATCTTTTATCAGAAAGATTATTTACAATCAAATATTTTTCACCTTTGTAGCTTCTGATGTATGCAAAAATGTATGGTGTTTTGGTTTTCAGGATGGTTAAAGTACCGCGGCGAAGTGCAGGGATTTCTTTTCTGAGCTCAATCATTTTTTGAACTTTGTGGAAAATTTTTCCGCTGTAAGTTTTTGTGGTTGTGGTTGCATCGTAAAAAGCTTGTTTTGTAAGGCTTCCGCGGTTGATATCCCGGCTGTCAAAAAACGATAAGAGTTTAATTTTGCTCTTAAATTGTTTTTTCTTACGAAGTTCAGCACTTTTTTTCGCATTGTCAAAATTGTTTTTAGCGCCTATTTCATCGCCGTAATAAATTATCGGAATACCCGGCATTGATAAGAGCACGGAAAAAGCCATTTCGATGTGGTCGTGGTCTTCATCTAAGAAATTTGCCATTCGCCCGGATACTCCAAAACCTTTTCTAAACGGCGCTCCCTTTGGTTCTAAGGCGTCATAAATTAACTCGCGCATTTGCGGGGTAACCATTTCAAGGGTTAATTCATCATGCACCCGCAAAAAAGTTGCCCAACTTGCAGCTTCAGGGATATTCGGAGTTTGTTTCACTGCTTCTTTAAAATATTTGCTGTCTTGAGAAATAAAACTTGCCCAAAGTGCCGGCATATACGGGAAATTGTAAGCAATCTGGACTTCATCCGTTCGTTTAAAATCGTGCGTTTGCCCATCAACAATTGTTTCAGATTTTTTTTCTGTTCCAAAATACGGAATAACATCTTTTGGCAATTGGCAAGCTTCGGCTTGCAAAACAGTACGCGGTGCCGTTGCCTGGAGATAAAGACTTAAAATTTTAATTACAGCGTGGGTTTTTGGAAGATTTTCGGCGCTTGTGCCCGGTTCTTTTATCAGGTAAGGAATTGCATCAAGCCTAAAGATATCAACCCCCAAATTTGTCCAATAATTCATAGTTTCCAGATTGTAATAAAGGACTTCCGGATTTTCCCAATTTATGTCAAGCTGGAACGGATAGAATGTATGGTAAAAGTAATAATCTTTCCCGTCAAGCGTAACTTTACGCCAGTTATTTTCGGTAATTTCAGGGAAAATAAGCCGTCTTTTGCTGATTTGTCCGTCGTCTTCCGTGTATTCAACGACAGTGCCAAGTTTTTCATCAACGTATTTTTTATACTCCGGTAAATCTTCCCGCACAACAAAGTAGTCAAGTTTTTCAATATCACCCTTTTGTACAGCCTGAAACCATTCATGCTGGTCTGAAAAGTGGTTTAAAACCAAGTCAGCTTTAATATTAAACCCTTTTGCTTTTGCCTGTTTAATAAACGCCTCAAACTGAGGTTTACCGCCTAAATCAGAACGTACATTTTTAGGATTTTTAACATCAAACCCCGCGTCTTCCATTGGGGAATCCGCAAACGGCAGCATATAAATCGTTGTCACCCCAAGAGTTTTAAGGTAATCAAGCATATTAACCGTGTCTTTGAATTGGTTCGGCTTTTCAGGTGTCACCGTGCCAAACTGGTCAACGTAGAACATATAAATAATTTCGTCCTTGTACCAGTCGTAAGGTCTTGTAAGGTCGTCTTGTTTAAGAGCTTCAGAGCGGTTTTGCTTTGTAATCTTAGCGATTTCAACGATTTTAGCGTAGATTTCATCAGTATTATCTGAGCCGTAAACCTTTGCAATATTAGCCTTTAATTCTTTTTCAAGACGCGGCGCAATGACAGCAGGCTCAGGCGCAACATAAACACCTGATGTTGTTTGCGTATCTATAACAGGAAGCTCTTCTGCAATTGCAACGCCGGTCAATGAAAGTGAAAATATTATTGAGAGTAAAAGAAGCTTTGCTTTCATTAAATTTATCCTTCTAACTCTCGACGGATATCATCCACTGAAACCCTTTCAATCGGGGAGTTATCATCTTTTTTCAACACGCATTGCGTAATTCCTGATTGGACAATAAATCTTTTACACAAAATACAGATAAAATTATGTCCCCAAATGTAAATTGTAGCGTCCTTGCACCTATCTTGCCCTGCTTGGATTATAGCGTTTTGTTCAGCGTGAATTGAACGACAGGTTTCATACTGAGTACCTGACGGAATATTATTTTCTATCCTGTAACAAACTCCGCGTTCAGCACAGGATTCGACTTTTGACGGGGTTCCGTTGTAGCCGGTTGCCTTAATCTTTTTATCCGCCCCTACAATTACCGCACCCACATGCGCTCTTAAACAGTTTGAGCGGCTTGCGCAAGTCTTTGCCATATCTAAGAAGTATTCATCCCACGGTTTTATTTCCATATTTTAATCCTTTTTAATACTTGTTATTCCTTATTCCAGTTGAAATCAGAGCAATGTTGTATTTATCAGCAAGTTTTGCAATTTTCTCAGAATTTCTCCCGTCGCCGGCTTCAATAATCAGCCCGATACGTCCTTGAATTGCCGCATTTACGGTTTCAACATGCTCAATAACCCCGTCAACTGCAAGCACAGCGTCTTTTGAGTTTTCACAAGCACAATCCATTGCGCGTTCAACTGATTCCACACCATTTGAACAACCTTGAACAATTGCCTTTGCAGCCAGGTCTTTTGCAACGATTGCGGACTTGCTTTTTGTGTATTTTGCAATTTTCCAGGCAAAAATAGCATCTTCTGCCTGCTGCTGAGTTGGTTTTGTTTTTCCTAAAACTTTAAATGAAGATTTTGTCAGCTTGCTCATATTTTGCTCCTGAACAAGACAACCAAACGGCGTAACCTTAATATCTTTACTTGTAAACCCTAAAAGTTCCTGTAACGGGCTTTTTATTTTTATAACATTGATTTCACTGTTTTTAGTAAGATAACTAATTGCGTCATTTGAAAATGCAGGAGCAGCTAAATTTCTAATATTCATAGCTTTTAACTGTTTTGCTATATCAAGTGTTACTTCTTTTGTAAACCCTACACTGCTTTCAGCGATTGATACAGGGTCGCATTCCAAAATTTTTTCAAAAGCCGCCTCCGGTGAACTTCCAAGTGCAACAGAACAAAGTCTGTTTTCTTTTGCAATTGCAGCACCGTTTACATCAAAAAATTCTGCTAAAATCTCTACAACTCTTGACAAATTAAGATAATCCACATATTCAAGCACCTGATTATCTGTCAAAATTTCATATTCCAACCCGTCTTCAACCGGCGCAATTGCAGCTTGCTGAGTTACGTTTTCACCAAACGGCAACGGATTATAATTACTTATTTCAATAGTTTCCATAATATCCCTCACATACCTTTAGATGTTATCATAAAGACTTATTACTATCAAGTTAATAAATCTTAAACTATTTGACCGGTCTTTTTTATTTTTTCTTGATAAATTAGCATGTCTTTAATATAATTAATTTGTTTAAAAGTATTCAAAGAGGAAAAGATGGCGCTAAATAACATGAATGACGGAATGGGAAAGAAGATTGTTGAAGCTTTAAAGATGCAGACGATGGAGCATTCAGACGGAGAAGTTTTTGTAAACGATGATGCTGATACGTTTGTTGAAACCCCGATAGAAGATAATTTTACACAACAAAACACAATTGATGTTGAACCTTCTTTTGATAATTCATTTGAAGTACAACAGCCCCTCCAATCTGAATTGCAGATGAGAGTACAATCTCAGTTAGAAGAACAAAACCAGCAAAGACAGATTGATTCAATGATTTCGCCGACATTTGTGGACACCGCGTTTCAGCAAAGCTTAGCCAGAAACCTTGGCACAAATTCATTTGAACAAGTTCCTGATGATTTTGACTATCCGGCAAATGTTGCTGTATTAAAACAATTAATCGCAAAACTTCCAACCGGAGTTTCAAAACAAACCGGTGCACTTATTATTAAACAGACAATGGAAGCACTTGGAATTTCCATGGGAAGTGTTTTACAAGAAGCCAAACAAGTTCAGGAAGCGCTTAACAACAGTTCTAAAGAATGCCAGAACAATATTGTTGAATACCGTAAACAAATTGGTATCTTAGAAGCAAAAGCACAACAATACCAGCGTCAAAGTATCGTAATGAATGATATTATTAACTTATTCCTTCAAACTTCTAAGTAATTATTACGCTGCAATGTTATAGGAGAAATTATCCTTAATGTGTGCATCAATCATAGACTGGCAAGACTGCATTTCTTCCGTGTATTCTTTGATTTGCGTTTCGAGAATGCTTTTCTTTTCATTAAGCTTTTCTTCTACAAGTTTTAATTTATACTGCCGCTGCTGTAATTTTTTTGCAATAAGACTGTCTGATTCATAATCCGTTCCTACCTGGAGTAAGTCATTAGCAGACTTTTGTGCGGCGTATATACCCTGGGTTATTAAATGCAGCTGCCACTCTGCTGTGGATTTCATCATTCTCAATTGTCTTTTTCTGATAATTGCAATTAATAATCCCATTTTCGACCTTACCTTTTTTGATCCAGATTTGAACCTTTTAAGAAATTATGCTGGCTGTTTTCGGCGATTAACTGTTCCATTTTGTTTAGCTGGTACCGGTGATAATTCAACCTATACTGTGCCATTTTTAATTTCTTTCGTATCGTGAGAAAATCTTTTATCCCTTCAACCATTGAATTTACCATTGATTGTATGGGACTTTTCCTAATCATATAGTTTTTGGTATAGATTAAGAAATCTAAAATTCTCTTGTAGTATAGTTCCAGAGTTTCTCGAAACATGACGCTCCTTAAACTTTAGACCTACATATATTTAAAAACATCCAACCCTCGCAAATTGATATTTTTTGCATGTTATTGTAATATTTTTTAACATGTCGGTCTTGCTTCATACTTTATAATATACGGCAAGAATTTTAAAAACTTTAATTTTTTTGAAACATTTTTGACAAAACGTAAATATATGAAACATAAATAGCAAAATTAATGCTTTACGAATTTTATATATACAAAACTTAAAAAAATATTGTGATACAAACAAAACAGATTTATAATAAAAAATGCAAAGCTGGATAAGAAAGGATTAAAAATGTCTGTTATTGAAGAAATGACCTACCCTCAGCTTGAAAAAGCGATTAACCCGACACATGATATAAAACTCTTTGCAGGGCGTTCTAACCCTAAATTAGCTCAAGAAATCGCTGACTATTTGGGAACTTCAGTTGGTCCTATGGTTGTAAAAAACTTTGCGGACGGTGAAATTTATGTCCAAGTCAAAGAAAGCGTCCGCGGAGACGATGTCTTTATCATCCAGCCGGTTTGCAACCCTGTTAATGAAAATCTTATGGAATTATTAATTATTATTGACGCCTTCAAACGCGCCAGCGCAAAAACAATTACCGCTGTAATTCCATACTATGGCTACGCAAGACAGGACAGAAAAACATCAGGTCGTGAAGCAATTACGGCAAAACTTGTTGCAGACCTTCTCACAACCGCCGGTGCGGACAGAGTGCTTGCTATGGACTTACACACCGGTCAAATTCAAGGATTTTTTAACATTCTGGTTGACCATATTTTTGCAACCAATGTTCTTGTTAATTACATAAAATCATTAAATATCAACCCTGACGATATGGTTGCAGTATCGCCTGATATGGGCGGCGCAAACAGAACACGCCATTTTGCAAAAAAACTTGATTGTCCGATTGCAATCATAGACAAACGTCGCGACAAACACAACGAAGCAATCGCAACAAACGTAATAGGCGATGTGGAAGGCAAAGTTTGTCTGATGTTTGACGATATTATTGACACAGCAGGCACAATCTGTGAAGCTTCAAAACTTCTAAAATCAAAAGGCGCAAAAGAAATCTACGTTGGCGCAACACACCCTGTATTTTCAGGTCCTGCAGTTGAACGCCTTGGCTCAGCACCGATTACAGAATGTATTGTAACAAACACAATCCCGCTTGATATGAGCAAGATGCCATCTAACATTAAGCAAATTTCTGTTGCACCGCTCCTTGCTCAAGCAATATCAAGAATTCATGATGATGAGTCCGTAAGTTCTTTATTCGGATTTGAAAAAGAAATGCAGGTTAGCTAAAGACTTTTTATAAATCACTGGAAGATGAAAAAGAGGGTGACGCAAAGGTTTTCAAACCTTTGCGTCATTCCTATCTACACCAAACAGATGAGATTTTAAAAGCTTTACTAAAGAAACAAAAATCTTTGCCGATACTAATAACATAGATATGAAAAGCGAAAGTTTTTCATACCTCCTCCCCAAGTCTGGTAGCCGTTCTTTTTTAAAAGACGGCTTTTTTTTATATCTTATAAGTGAACTGCAAAAAATTTCCCATAAGGTTTTCGTTCCAAACCTGAATATCATCAGGAACATCAAGAACCACCGGAGTAAAATTCCAGATATATTTAAGGTTTGATTTAACAATATGTTCCGCGGTTTTTTGGGCGTATTTCCCCGGAACCGTAAGTATTGCTATTTCTACACCATGTTTTTTTGCAGCCTGCTCAAGATTTTTTATATCAAGAATTTTTTTATTATTAATTTCAGTGCCGATTTTTTTGCTGTCATTATCAAAAAGCCCGATTATATTAAATCCGTAACTTGCAAAATTATCGTACTTTGCAAGCGCCATACCAAGATTTCCGGCACCGATAATATAAGCTTTTTTTGTTTTTGCAAAACCAAGAGTTGTTTCAATGGATTTTTTTAACTCTCTAACAATGTATCCTACGCGGGATTTACCTGAATTATTGAGCAAATTAATGTCTTTTCGCACCTGAGAATCATCAATATGCAAAAGTGTTGCGATTTGTTTACTTGAAATATACTCATTCCCTTTGCTTATAAAATCCTGTAAAATACAGTGATACAGCGTCAACCGGTTAATCACTTTTTCTGAAATTTTTTTATCCATAAGTTTATTATACATTAATCTGATTTTTAATGGTATAATCAATTTATTATGAAACATACATTTGAACAAAAAGTTTTTTACTCAGACACAGACGCCTACGGCGTTGTCTGGCACGGGTCATATTTAAGATGGCTTGAAATGGGACGGGTAGGATTGTGCGAAATGATGGGACACAATCTAAATGATTTAATCTCCCAAAGTATTGTACTGCCGGTTGTAAACCTTAATATTAAGTACAAATCTTCCGCAAAACTTGAAGATGAAATGATTATTGAAACAGAAATTTCTGAGTTTAAAGGATTTAGCGTAACATTTAAACAGCGCATTTTATCAAAACAAACCCGCAAAAACTACATCGAAGCAGATGTTGTGGTTGTTGCAATTGATAACGACGGTAAACTTTACAGAAGGATGCCTGAAGTCCTTGCTAAATCGTTTGAAGAGGCACTGAAATGTCCGGCACTCGTCTAAATAAATACATTGCATCCGCGGGAATTTGTTCACGCCGCAAGGCTGATGAACTAATTGAAGCCGGCGCAGTAATGGTAAACGGCAAAAAAGTCACAGAACTTGGCTACAGCGTACAACCAAAAGATAAGGTTTTTGTTGAAGGCAAACTTATTCACCCTGTAAAACACGAATACTACAGGTTTTACAAGCCTGCCGGATATATCACAACAGCAGAGGACGAAAAAGGAAGAAAAACCATTTATGACTTACTTCCTGAAAACCTGCACCACCTAAAACCCGTAGGACGTCTGGATAAAGACTCTACAGGTCTGATTATTTTAACCAACGACGGCGAGTTAATAAACGAATTAACCCACCCCTCAGCCAAGGTTCCAAAGTTATACAGAGTTGCAATAAACGGCAAAATAACCCAAAACGATATCGACAAAATGTACAAAGGCATTGAAATCGAGCCGGGCAAAACAGCCTATGCGCAAGTAGATGTCTTAGAAATCGATAACAAAAGTACGGTTATGGAAATCCTGCTTCATCAGGGTTTAAACAGACAAATTCGTAAGATGTTCGCATTCTTAGGCTTTGAAGTTGTTTCGCTCAAACGAATTCAGCACGCAACAATTACTCTTGCCGGACTGAAACGCGGCGATGTAAAACCAATAAAACCAAGACAAATTAAAGATTTAAGAAACTTTTTAAACAAAATTGCAGGTCAAAATGCTTAAAATTGCTATAACAGGAAACATCGCAAGCGGCAAAACAGAAGTCCAACACGTACTTGTAAATCTTGGCTATGACGTTTTAGACACAGATATAGTCTGCCATGAACTCTTAGACTCAAACGTTGAACTTGAAGAGGCTTTTTCAGAGTTTGATGTGTTTGAAGAGGGTAAAATTTCACGTGAAAAACTTGGACACCTTGTATTTTCCAACCCGGAACTCAAAAAACAACTTGAAGACATTCTATATCCTGATTTAATTTGCGAAATAAAAGCATTTTTTGAAGCAAATTCAGATAAAAAACTTGTTTTTGTGGCAATTCCGCAACTGTTTGAAGCCGGAATGGAAAATTTGTTTGACAGAATTTTTCTGGTCTATTGCGAAGATAATATCAGACTTGAACGACTTATGAAACGCAACAATTTCACCAAAGAATACGCCCAAACCCGTATAAATTCACAACTTAGCCAGGATGAAAAACTCATAAAATCACACCTTGTTTTTTATAACAACGGTGATATCGAACAAATTAAGGCAGTCGTCCCTATACTAATTGAACAAATCCGGTAATATCCTTATGGTTAGGTGAATAGGTTTGCCTTACAACACAGTCGTTACCGTTCACCTTAACATTACCTTCTATTGTCTCAAAAGAGCCGTCATCGTTGACTTTCGAGACAATTCCGGTGTGTGATGCACCGTTTTCACGAAGTATCAAAATATCACCGGGCTTGACTTTATTTTTAATTATTTGCGCTTTGTTTGACTTTCCGGCAGTTTGCAGCATGACATTGTTTGCGATTGCCCACTGCTTAATATTTTCAACCCTATGATTTCCAAAATCGTCCGGTATTTGCCTGCCTTTTGCCTTATAACTTTCTTTTATCACGTACGTGACAAAATCAGCGCACCATTCGGGACTGTCCGAAAACTTTTTATATGACTCGTCTTTTTCGTTGTACCCAAGATACTTTTCAGCATTTTTCACAAAACTTCGCCGCAACTGCACGTTTTTATCAGGTTTTACCTTAGAGTTACTCTCAACTTTAGACTTTGTCTTAACCTTAGAAACCTTTTCTTTCTTTGCAAGCAAAGATTTCTTACCCGTAAAATTATATACCGGATAAGTTACCATCGGGTTTGATATCCAGCCGTCATTTTTTCTGCCGGCACCCCACCCATACCAGCCGGTAAACAAACTGCCGGAATTACTTTTTCCTGAGCCAAAGTTGTACACCGGATAAGGTATCCAGTTATATTTAAACCTACTATAATAATCTGTTAGCACCGAATTAACGTCCGTGTAATACGTTATCGGGCTGAAAAATTCATATCCGTTCATTTTCCCCTGTCTATTTTCTCCTATATTTATATAAAGTTTTTTGACAGAGAAAAATTGCGTTTTTTGTTAATTATTTTTAAGCATTCATTAATTGTTGATTTTTAAACTGCATTTCATAAAGGTGTTTGTAATTACCGTCCGCAATTGTCATAAGCTCATTATGCGTACCAAGTTCAACAAGTTCGCCTTCATTAATAACCGCAATTCTATCAGCATTATTAATTGTCGACAGTCTATGTGCAATCACAAAAACAGTCTTATTCTGCATAAGATTATCCAAAGCCTTTTGAACAATTGCCTCAGATTCATTGTCAAGCGCAGATGTTGCTTCATCAAGAATTACAATCGGTGCATTTTTAATCATCGCCCGCGCAATTGCAACCCTTTGCCGCTGACCGCCGGATAACGACGCCCCGCGCTCCCCGACATATGTATCAATCCCGTTTTCTAAAGTTGATAAAAATTCATCAAGATGTGCCATTTTCACAACCGTTTCAAGTTCAAAATCAGACGCATCTTCTTTTCCCATCAAAATATTTTCACGAATTGTGCCGGAAAACAAGAAATTATCCTGAAAAACGAACGAAATATTATCCCTTAATGAATTTATTTCAATATCCTTAATCTCAACATTATCAAATTTTATCGCTCCGCTTTTAATATCATAAAACCTTGGCAAAAGATTAACCGTTGTACTTTTTCCGCCGCCTGAATTTCCGACAAGTGCAATCGTTTCGCCTTTATTAACATGAAGCGTAAAATCTTTAAGCACCGGAACACCTTCCTCATACTCAAAATAAACATGCTCAAAATCAATTGAAGATTTAAGTCCGGACATTTTAAGTGCATTTTCTTTGTTTTTAATATGCGGAACAAGGTCAAACAACTCAAACACACGCCCAAGCGCAACAAACGTTGTCTGCAAATCAGTCAAAGTCCTTCCTAAATCCTTAACCGGTTTATATAAAAGTAAAAGCGAAGTCACAAACGATGCAAAACTTCCTGCCGTCATCTGCCCGCTTATAATCAAATGGTTGCCGTAAAACATAACAAGCGCAATACCGATTGAGCAAATAAAATACATTATAGGCGACATCCAGCCAACACGCTTAGTCAACGAAATCGTAAGGTCAAACTGCTCTTTTATCTGGTGTTCAAATTTAGTATTTTGAAGTTTTTGCAGATTGTAAGCCGTCATAATCTTATTCCCTGCAAAAGTTTCATTAAAGTTTGTTGTCATATCACCGCCAACAACCATTGTCGCATTCGAGACTTTTTTAATTTTCTTTCTGATAAGCGTAACAGGCGTAATCGCAATTGCCATAATGCCAACCCCGATTATCGCAAGCTTCCACGAGTTATAAAGCAGCACACAAACAAGTCCTACAATTCCAAAACTTGTCATAATAAAACTTTTAATCGTGTTTATAATATTTTTCGATGCAGTTTCAGGGTCAGTAAAAAACCTTGTAAGAACAATGCCGGAAGAATTTATGTCATAAAATTTAGAATCAAGAGAGGTAAGTTTTCGGAACAACTCGACCTTCAACGAATTAGAAATTTTGTTCCCTGTCCAATCTGTCAGATAATTGTTTGTGTACTTTAAAAGCCCCTGCACAAGAGCAAAAAGAACAATCCCAAAAGGAATAATTAAAGCCAGCAGGTTTTGTTCAATCGAAATTCCTGCAAATTCCCAGCTTTTACCGTTTATAACACAGTCCATATATGGTTTTAGAGCATAAGCAACGACCGCATCCAAAAGCCCCAAAGGAATTGCAATAATCATATTTAAAACAATCCGCCCAATATGCGGTTTCAAAAACGGTGCAATTTTATTTACCAAATAACCATATCTAAATGCGTCTTTTGACAGCGTATCTTTTAATTTATACTCCATAAAACTCTTATCCCCTTTTTACTTATTATCACATAAACAAACAGGTTTTACAAATTGCTTACAATATCTGTTATTTCGCAAATTTTTTTGTCGTCCATTCTGTGACCGCCCTTTGGTATTACTCTGTAAGTTCTGAGATTAGGTATGGACTTAGTAAGTTCTGTTACTTTTGAAGTTCTGATATACCTGTCATTTTTCCCCTGAACAATGTAAGTTGCAGTATAATTTTCGCTCAAATACTTTTTAATATTAAATATCTTTGAATACTGTTCACCAAAAGACGGAATATATTTTATCATTCTCATTTCTTTTTTGTACTTTTTAGGGTGTTTTATAACATTTTTCAACCAGAATTCCAGAGAGGTAAGCGGCGAAACAAGAATTTGAAACGCAAAATTCTGAATACTGGAAACCCTTGCAGCAACATAACCGCCAAAACTGTGCCCAATAAGCCCGACAGTATGGGCACCTTTTGAGTTCAACAAATATCTGTAAGCAGCTTCAACATCTTGCACAATATCGTTTTCATTAATGTGTTTTGAGGGTTTATTTTTGCCATACCCTCTGTAATCAATAGCCAAAACCCCGTAATCCGTTTGAGCTAAAGCTTTGTATAAGGGTTGATTACTTGTGATATTATGGGAAAATCCATGCAAAAAAATAACATATTGACGTGAATTTTTTGGATTAATATCCAGTGCGTTTATTTCTTCTCTGCCGGTAACCGGAATTTTAATTTCTTTTGTAAATTTTTCTAATTCATTGTCAAGTTGAATATACGGACGTTTTGACCCTCTTATTGAATTCTTATACGCCATATTTTTCATATAGCGGATAAGCAAATCAGAATACGAAAACCTCCCGGAAAAAGAAACGGGAACAGGTTTATGCAAGACAGTTTTGCTACGTGTAAAACTGTCTTGTGTTAATGGCTTACTGTAAGGCATTAACGCTGCACTGCATTTTTGATTATAAGAAATCGGCTGTAGCGGCTGCTGCCTAAACCGAACCTTTGCTATTTCCATACGGCATATCCCTTATGGACTAATTTTAACATAAATAAACAGAAATATAATAATTCCTTCTTGACAATCAGCTAAACTTATTATAAAGTATATATACATTCTTCACGGGCGTGTGGTGGAATGGTAGACACGCTAGTCTTAGGAACTAGTGCGAAAGCATGGGAGTTCGAGTCTCTTCACGCCCACCACTATTTAAAGAGAGTTTGTTACAACTCTCTTTTTTAATATTGAAATAGGAGCTTTTCAATGGCATTATTTGTTCCTTAATACACCACAATTTTTTATACTAAAATTAATATAAATTTGGAGAGAAAAATGCAACTAGGAAGTGAATTACACCAAGAAATTTTAAATCTATCAACTGAAATTCTGAATGATATTGAATTAGATAAACTACCATTTGATAAAATTCTTTATAAGGGATTAAAACTTGCAAGACTGAAAAATGATTTTGAATCAATTTCTTGGTTGAATTATGAACTACAAGGTTATAGTGATGAAAATGATAATTCACCTGAAAAGATTATGGCATTAACAAAGTCTGGAAGATTTACACATACAATAGACAAAGATGGTGAAAATAAGACGCATTATTATATTAAATCTATTCCTGAAATTGAAGCACAAATTGATAGCACAAAACAAATTATGAGTAATATAAAACTTCCAACATCTTTTGAAGGGAATATGATTCTACTTGCTATTCAAAACATTGAAGATAGATTAACCAGTAGTCGCAGTTTTATAACAAGTAATGTTAATGTAATAAATAAAGTTAAATCTAATTTTTACAATTATGTTATTAACATTTACTACGAAACAAAATTCCAAAATTATACCCAAAATCTATTTACAAATTTAAAAAAAGAAGTTGATGATAAGCTATATGAAATAAACCCAGACATAATAAAACAATTTGTTTCTATATACGATAGATTATCCGCAAATGATGAAGTTGAATGGTCTCAAGCAATGTCTACATGTAGAAATGTTATAAAATGTTTTGCTGATAAAGTTTATCCAGCCTCAAATGAAAAATATAAATGTAAAAATGGGAAAGAATTAGATATAAAAGATAATCATTATAAAAATAGAATTATTGCCTATATGGATTCAAAAACAAATGGAGATAAAAAAATATTCTTAGAAGCAAGGTTTTCTGATTTATTAACAAGAATCCAAAAAATACACGATATGTTATCAAATGGCACCCATAATTTGAAATTGAGTTATGCCGACGTGCAAATGTGTATTATACAGACTTATTTTTTGCTTGGTGATTTAATAAATCTATAAGCAAATTTAAGAAATCTTTTATTTATTAAATAAAAAAGCACACATTGAACTCTTTTTTATTAAACTATCAAACTTTATTTGACATAAATTAAATATTATGTTTTGATTATTAAATAAGACAAGGGGAGCAATATGGCTATACAGACTGTAAAATGTTTATATAATCGCAAGAACAGAATTAATGGTTTAGATTTGCTAAACGCTATAGAGACGGAAACAATAAAAGTTGCATTCTTTGATCCGCAATATAGAGGAATTTTAGATAAACTTTCCTACGGGAATGAAGGAGTCAACAGGGGTAAGGCAAGAAGTTCACTGCCTCAAATGGATTTAGAAACAATTATCAGATTTATAAATGATATAAATAGAGTTTTAACGCCAAGTGGGCATCTTTTTTTATGGGTTGATAAGTTTCATTTATGCCAGGGGGTTTTGGAATGGTTTTTAAACACTGATTTAAATCTTGTAGATTTAATAACTTGGGATAAAGACAAAATAGGAATGGGTTATAGAACAAGACGAAAATCAGAGTATTTACTTGTATTCCAGAAAAAACCTATCAGGGCAAAAGATGTTTGGAAATCTCACAGTATTCCAGATGTTTGGACTGAAAAAGTGATAAAAGTTCATCCACATTCTAAACCAATTAAGTTGCAAGAAACATTAATTTTAGCAACTTCTGACGAAAACGATATCATACTAGATCCTGCAGCGGGCGGTTATTCTGTATTTGAAGCTTGCAAAAACACTAATAGAAATTTTATTGGCGGAGATATTGAATATGGCGAAGATTAGAAATGCAAATCCTAAATCCAGTTCCGGAGGTTACAAGAGAGTATTTGACAATGAAATTTTGGGGAAATTAATTCAGAAAATCCAATCGACAGTGATTTCTAACGGTAATGAACTTGAAAAGATTATAGCTGAGCAATCAAAGCTTATAAAAAATCTTGAGGAGTTTCTTTCAAATTGTTACAGTAAAGACCAAGAGAACGGGGTATTTCTTTGTCCTAAACGTACTATCAAAAAAAGTAAATACAAATTAGATAAACATGAACCAGATCTTATTATTTTTGAAATTTCAGACAACCTGAAGAATTGTTACATTATAGAGCTTAAGGACGGAGATAATTTTGATACTAAAAAATCAGAGGGAGAGTTTGAGAATTTAGAAAAGTATAAAAATCATTTGGGTTCGCAAATTGCTTTTATAACAAACTTTTTTATTTGCTGTTTTAATCAAAATGACAAAGAGATGATTGTAAAAGGTTTTAAAAACAGATTTAGCTTGGAACAAGTTATGACAGGCAAACAATTATGTGATTTACTCGGATTAAATTATACATCTATAACAGAAATGAGAAAACAAGATGCCGAAGATAACATCAATTATTTTGCAGACCAGCTTGTAAAAATTCCACTAATTAATAATAAAATATTTGCAATAAAAAATAGCCATATAGAAGAAAAAGATTTTTATGATTTTCAAAATTAAAAATCTTTCTAAAATCCAGCCTCTATCCTGGATTTTAAAATCAACAAAAGGGTACGTTTGACTTTTTCAAGCTTCCAGTATTCTTTCCCCAAGGATCTTACGTTTTGGAGATTACTTTTTCATACTGCGTACCCTCTCATTGAGTTTTAACTGATTTATTCGGTTAGAACACTTATTATTCTATGGGAATTAATACAAAAGTAAATCACGCAACTGGGGTAAGACAGTTGGGGAATTTTTAAGAGATGAACTAGTCCAACTGAGCAAACATACGGGCAATGCGGTTCAAGTAATGTAATTTTTCACTATCCAGTTCTGGTAATATAGTATTAATCTCGCGAATAACATCAGCAGCATCAGAGTCGACTGTAGTCATATCAAAATCAAAGAGCTCTCTTGGCAAAACACTAAAAACTTCACATAATCTTACAAAAGTCTTGTAAGAGACAAACGTTTTACCTGTTTCCAAAGAACTCAGAGTTGAGGTCTCAATCTCTAAAGCTTCTGCTAAAGCTTCTTGCGACATTTTTCTTGATTTTCGTAATTCTCTTACTTTGTTCCCAAAATGCTCTTTTATCTTCATAATACTAGATTAGATGGTGTTTTCGCAAAAATCCACACGAAATGAGTTGATTTTTCCAGTCAAATCAAATTCAAGAAGATTAAAACATTCTGTATACTATACTTTACAGCTATATATAGGTAGAGCAAGCTAAAGAAGTGTAATAACATAAAAATATGTCATATATAAAAAAAGCTTTTGGACAAAATGTCAGAAAATATAGAAAACGCAGAGGTTTTTCACAAGAAACGCTCGCTGAACTTGTCGGGTTGGGGCAAAAATCTATAAGCCCAATAGAAACCGGCAGTAGTTTTATATCAATGGATAAATTAGAAAAACTCTGTGAAGTCTTAGAAGTAGAGCCGTTTCAACTGTTCTTAACTAACGAACAATCAGGAGATATCGCTGACGATTTACAAAGAGAAAGAGTGCTTGCAAGACTAAATACCTGTAACCGCCGGGAACTTGAACTTTTATGCGACGTACTAACTAATTTCATAGGCAGATAACAATGGAAAGTAATCTAAAAGAATTGTTTGGCGCCAGAGTTGCACAGTTGCGCAAGAAACATCACCTGTCACAGCAACAACTTGCTGACCTTGTTGGCTTCAAGCTCATAGGTATTTCCCAAATTGAAAGAGGTCTAAAATTTGCCAGCGAAAAAACTATCCAAAAACTTTGCACCGCTTTTGACTGTGCCCCAAAAGACTTATTCAACTTTGAACAAAAAAGAATTCTAACCCAACAAGAAAAAACAGCAATCTCAGACATCAAAAACATACTGGAAAACCACCCTGAACTAATAAAATCCACGTTCAGCTTTATTACAGAGAAAAGTTTAGACATTTACGATAAATAAACAATATTTTAACAGATACAATTGAAGCTTAACTTCTCAAAATATCCTTTACAATATTAGACAAGTTAATATTATTTTTTAACGCCGGAAATGCCTTTTTTAAAAGTTCAGTGAGCACATCTTCATCCATTTTTAGATGATACTCAACTTTATTTTTAGATTTTGCAATTTGAGCTGCTATTGTAAACATATTTAACAATTCTAAGGCATCTTTATCTGTCATTTATTTCATCCTTTGCGGTTTTTAAAATATTATTAAAATTATTTTGCATTTCTTTATTTATTATACTGAAATCATCTTTAGTACCGAAAGATACTATCACCGGAGCATAGTCATACCCATTATAAAACATTGTCCATTCATCAACCATAAACCGATATTCATCCCAAAATTTTACAATACTTTTGTAATATCTACGGATTATATCTTCCTCTGGGACATTATGTCCCCCATTTTTCACTCTTTTTTTAACTCGCTCTATGCAACTCGCACAGTTTTGTAAAAATGAATATATCAAAATTATTTTATAATTTTGCTCTTTGGCGGTTTTTATAATTCTTATTATATTATTACCTGATAATGTTGATTCGACCGCAAATGATTTATTGTTTTGGAGATAATAACTTAAACGTTTAAAATAAAGTTTACCGGCAGATATTGGCACGCTATTTATTGCACTAGGAGCAATTTCTTTTGCTATTTCATCAGCATTGAGAAATTCTAAATGTTTCTCTACTAAAAGGATTTCAGCTAGCGTACTTTTACCGCTGCCGTTTGCACCTGCTATAATATACAAAACTTTATTGCCGTTGTTCATAAATGTATAATAGCATAAATAGAAATCACTTGCCAAAATTACAACTTTGTTTTAGAGTTTTTTAATAAGAAGGGGATATTATGAAAAAGAGTTGGATTATAGCAGTTGCAGCGATTTTAGTAGTTGTTATTTCGTTGGTTTGTTTGGGGATGTTTAAAAGAAATACGAAGTTTGATAAATCAATTCATCTTGCAATGGGGTATCTTGCTAATCAGACACTGGAAGACGGACGGTTCGTATACAAAACAAGCGTTAGTCCTGATAAAAACATTGACAGTCCAAGATATAATTCTTTACGACATGCCGGTGTATTGTATTCAATGTACCTTTGCGAAAGATATTTAAAAGATTATTCACTGCATGATAAGCGAATTTTGGCATCTAAATATTTTATTAAAAGATATATACAACCGGTGACAGATGAAATGTACGCGGTTGTCTCTATACCGGAAGAAGAAAATACAGAAACAGAAGTTGCAAAAACCGGCGGAGCAGGACTTGCGCTAATTGCATTATCTAATCTTTATTCTGAAGATGAAATTGACCTCAAAACACTTACCGGACTTGGCAATTTTATCCTTTACATGCAAAAACCTGACGGAAGTTTTTATTCAAAATATACGATTAAAAACACAAAACGCGACGATAAATTTAATTCGCTATATTATCCCGGTGAAGCTGCATTGGGGCTATTATATCTTAACGAAGTTGACCCGTCAGAAAAATGGGTTACGGGTGCGAAAAAAGCCCTGATGTATATTGCAATGTCACGAAAAGACAAAGGAATTAATGTTCCGATTGACCAGTGGGCTGCTATTGCGACAAGGAAACTTTTTGAGACACCGGACAACGGTTTGACAGATAAAGAAAAAATAATTCTCAAATATCATTCAAAACAGATTGCAGACGCTGCAATAGCAAGACAAATTATTGATAAGAAAAGCAAGTTTTACGGCTCTTTTGGTGGAGAAATGAGACTTTGCAGTATCGCAACTGTTTTGGAAGGTTTAAGCGCAATTTATTACACAGTTGATGACAAGAATTTGAAAACACGTATAAAAACAGCACTTGATGCAGGTTGTGAATTTTTAGCAAAAACACAGGTAAAAGAAGGGGTTTTTGCCGGTGGAGTTCCTTATTCTCCATACTGGAAAGCAAAACATGCTCCTAAAAAATTCAAAGTTATCAGAATAGACAATGTTCAACACGCGCTTAGCGCCTGGATTTTTACAAGTATATTAAAATAATTTATTTGTTAAGACTGTAGATAAATAAATCCGCGACTTGTGCGTTATAGGCTCGTCCGTCATCTTTTGTAAAAAGTTCTTCCCAATGACTTTTCGGGGTATTATCAAGTGAGTATGACGGATTTGTCATCATAAGATGGTGGGTACTTGTGTCATACCTGAGCGGAAAAAGGTCTTCCATTTGAAAAAACGACGGAAGCTTGTCACTTGCATACTCATAACCAAACAAAGATGAACGAATTCTGTTAAGCCGTTGTTCGTAGGTTCTGCCGCCTTCGTCGTTGTCGTTTGAAACTTCAACGCCGGGTGCGTATTCTTTTTCGTATTTTAATTTGTCCGACCAGTGTTTAACTTCATCATAATTATCCGGTTCAATAAACGCGGTTCCTGTTGTCAAACCAAGGTTTTTATAACGGGCAAAATCGTCCGTACTTTTCTCGCCTGCAAAACTAATACTCGTAACTCCTGAGCGGCTTCGGATTTCATAAAGAATGTACTGCATTTGACTATACCCCGGCAGTGCGCCTACGCCTGTATAATTTTCCATTTCGTATCCGCCGATATGTTTTGCTGAATCTATGAAGATGGCTTCAAACCCTGTTTTAACAAGCTTAACATGCTCATTGATAAAAAGTTCCACATGTTCAGGATTATCCCAACTAAAGACAATATCTTCCTTATAAGGCTCTGCAACTTTAATCTGGTCTGCTGAAATCACGGTTCTAAAACCTGTTTTTAACCCGTGAAGATGCGCTAATAGGTTAAATGCCGTTAGCTGCTTTTCGGGTGAAATTTTATCTGCAATATCAAAGTCAATAATATTTTGGCTGTAGCCGGCATTTAATTTTATCCCGTAGATTGAATTTTCTTCAAACGCGCCTTTGTTGTAACCGTCGCCAAAAATATTCGGGAAAATTTGTGATAATATAACACAATTTGCCCAGCTTTTTGCAGAAGGCGGAATTGCAGGAAGAATTTTTATTGAACTTAAAATCCCGTTTTTAGTTCTGTCGCCGTGCATTTCAGCTATTGCACGGTTATTTATTTCTACATAATTTGCGTTTCTTCCCCACTTGTCGCCGTAATTTGGGGTTTCGATATTGTCAGGAAAATTTTCAAAAAACTCATTGGCTTCATCCAGCGTCATCAAAGAGTTTACAGCGTCTTTGACACTTCTTGTAAGAAGTTGATACGGCAGGATATTTGCAACCCATTTTTTGTTGCCGGATGAATAAATATGTTCAAGTGTCCATTTGTCATGTTCCAGTTTTGTACTTTCGCCAAGCGCAAGCAATAATTCATTAACTTCATTCATAATAAGTCTAATATAAAGTTATACGGATAAATTTTCAGCGCCAATTAGGATAATAATACAGGGTAATAGTATCAGTTGTTTTAATTTTAGCATGCCCGCCCATAATCAGGTTGGTTAGTGAACCCACAAAAGGAATAAACGTTAGCGACCATTTCAGCGGAAAAACCCAAAGACACCTGTTTTGACCTTTTTTCACATAATTGCTTATAAGTTGGGATTGCTTAATATTTGGGATATCAAAATTATCAACAACAATCTCTGCCGGGAACCCGTTCATGCCGGCTGTTACAACCATTTCTAAATGACCTTTTACAATATCTCCTTTTTTAAGTATAGTGTGGTTTTTATAAATAACGTCTTTTTGTGCGCGAAACTCCAGCTCCTGCCCATCAATCAAACCGTCTTTTGTTGAAATTTCATCTGTTATTGACAGATATATCGGAATTCTTTCTGTATCCAGATAATTGTATGGAAGTGATTTTGTATTTTCAACTTCCGGCTCATCCTCAACAGAGTAAACAGGATTAAACAACATTAAACCCAAAGCTAAAATAAGAAATAATATTCTTTTATTCATATTTTAACTCCTCTGTTAATTTAGTTTTAATCTTTTCCTCAAGTTTTTTGCGATTTACAATTGAAGTTAAAAGGAAATTCTGGTAATAAGGATTTTCGATGTAATCGTTATCTTCCAGATATTGCGGGTATTTGTATGTAATATATTCATAAATTCTTGCCAAACGTTTTGATGTAAGATTGTGCCGCGAAAATCTGTCAAACTTTTTTTGAGGGCAAGTCTTATTGATATAAACAATAAGTGCCAAAGGATTGTAACCGGCATTTACCATATAATCAACCGCTCTTTTATCAGCAACAGTTTCAAATTTTTTAGCACCCAACGCAACCTGAACACTATCAAGAGTTCCGCCCCACATGCCGCTGTATGACTTCATCGCGGTCGAGATTTCACGGGCAAGCATTCCTGCAAGTTCATCATCTGTCTGCACGGATTTGTACTGGTTATCGTAGATTATAACCTGTCTTTTTGTCAGGGTTTTATCTGTTGACAAAAGTTTTTTCTTTGCCCGTTTGTCATAAGCAAATGTCACCCTTTTGGTTAATTTATTTGAGTTTAAAATATTTGTGCCAACACAGTCAATCCTTGATTGAATTGTATTTTCAAGTGCCGCTTGTTGTTCGTCTGCAAATACAATAGAAGCAGCACTTAAAGTAATAAAAATTGCAGAAACTATAATTCTTTTTAACATACCCCTAATTCCTTTTTTACTAAAATATCATATTTTTTCAAACTTGTCCATAAAAAATTTTCATTTTTATTGAAAAAGTTATAAGATTGTTGTATAAAAAGACATAGCAGATAAGAAAAGGATTGGGAAATGAACGAATATATTCAAAGAATTATAAAATTAACAGAACAAAAAAACCCCGGGGAAACTGAATTTTTGCAATCAGTGAAAGAGGTGTTGGGCTCAATTGAAGAAGTTGTTGCCGCACACAAAGAATATGAAGAATTATCAGTCCTGGAGCGAATGACAGAACCTGAAAGAATTATCACATTTCGCGTTCCTTGGGTTAATGATGAAGGAAAAGTTATTGTAAACCGCGGTTATAGAGTTCAATTCAGCTCATTAATAGGACCATACAAAGGCGGATTGAGATTTCACCCAAGCGTAAACCAAAGTATTATGAAATTTTTGGGTTTTGAACAGATTTTTAAAAATGCGCTGACAGGACTTCCTATTGGCGGAGCTAAAGGCGGCAGTGACTTTGACCCTAAAGGGAAATCTGATAATGAAGTTATGAGATTTTGCCAGAGTTTTATGACAGAACTCTATCGCCATATTGGTCAGGATGTTGATGTTCCGGCTGGCGATATCGGGGTTGGGGCACGCGAAGTCGGCTACCTTTTCGGTCAGTATAAACGAATAAAAGACGCTTACGAAGGCGGGGTTTTGACAGGAAAAGATATTTGTTACGGCGGTTCATTAGCAAGAAAAGAAGCAACCGGCTACGGCTTGATGTATTTTATGCGTGAAATGCTTAACGCACACGGTCACAGCCTTGAAAACAAAATTGTTACCATTTCAGGTTCGGGAAATGTCGCAATTTATGCTTGTGAAAAAGCTTACGCCTTCGGGGCAAAAGTTGTTGCCATGAGCGACTCAAACGGTTGTATTTATGATGAAAACGGCATTGATATCGAGCTTATCAAACAAATAAAAGAAGTTCGCCGCGGCAGAATAAAGGAATATTTAGAAGTTCACCCACATGCAAAATACATGGAAAACACCGGCGAAGATTCACCAGTTTGGACAATCAAAACGGATATTGCCCTTCCTTGTGCAACCCAAAACGAACTTACTTTGAATTCTGCAAAAATACTAAAAGAAAACGGCTGTATTGCAGTAGGAGAAGGCGCAAACATGCCTTCAACACTTGAAGCTATGGAATATTTCATCAATAACGGAATACTTCTTGCTCCGGCAAAGGCTGCAAATGCGGGCGGTGTAGCGACTTCAGCTATCGAAATGTCCCAAAACAGTATGCGATATTACTATACATTTGAAGAAGTCGAATCAAAACTTGAACAGATTATGATTAACATCTTCAAATCCAGCTACGAAGCCGCTAACAGATACAATTGTCCGGGCAATTACGTCAAAGGCGCAAATATCGCCGCTTTCCGTAAACTTGCAGACGCAATGCTTGCACAAGGAATTGTATAAAATTGGAGAAAAAAATGAAAGAAGAATTATTGTCAATAATTGAAAAAAACAGCAGAATTGATTTCAGCGAACTTGCCGTACTGCTTGGAACAACAGAAGAAAAAGTCTTAAATGAACTTTCTCAGTTGGAAAAAGACGGCATAATATGCGGGTACCACACACTTATAAACTGGGAAAAAACTTCGATTGAAAAAGTAACAGGACTAATTGAAGTAAAAGTTACCCCGCAAAGAGGAAGAGGTTTTGATAATATTGCAGAGCGAATTTATAACTATCCGGAAGTCAAAGCGGTTTATCTAATCTCCGGCGGCTATGATTTACTGGTAATTCTGGAAGAAAAATCCTTGAAAGAAATCGCCGGCTTTGTAACAGACAAACTTTCGACACTTGACAGTGTTTTAAGCACGGCAACGCATTTTATCCTGAAAAAATACAAAGACCACGGCACAATTTTAAACAAAGAGCAAAAAGACGAACGTGAGGTAATTACTCCATGAGGAATTTTCTTTCTCAAAAAGTTGTTGATATAAAACCTTCAGGCATAAGAAAATTTTTTGACATTGTAAGCGAGATGAAAGACGCCATATCGCTTGGTGTTGGCGAACCTGATTTTGATACTCCCTGGCATATAAGAGACGAAGGGATTTACGCATTTGAACGCGGAAAAACTTTCTACACCTCAAATTCAGGGCTAAAAGAGTTGAAGGAGGAAATTGCGGCATATATGAACCGCACTCAAGGAATTTCTTACAACCCATCAAACGAGATTATCGTAACCGTTGGCGGCTCAGAAGCAATTGACATAGGGCTTCGCGCTGTAATAAACCCGGGTGATGAAGTCATAATTCCACAGCCGTCGTATGTTTCGTATGTTCCTTGTGCAACTTTAGCAGGAGCAAAACCGGTTATAATAAATCTTAAAGCCGAAAATGAATTCAGACTAACTCCGGATGAATTATTAGCTGCAATAACTCCAAAAACCAAGATTTTAATCTTGCCATATCCGAACAACCCAACCGGTGCAATAATGGAGCATAGCGACTTAGAAAAAATTGCAAAAATCATCATTGAAAAAGATATTCTTGTTATGTCTGATGAGATTTATTCAGAATTGACTTACAAAGATAAACACGTTTCAATCGCTTCAATTGAGGGAATGAAAGAACGAACAATCTTAATTAACGGGTTTTCAAAAGCATACGCAATGACCGGCTGGAGATTAGGATATGCCTGTGCGCCCAAAGAAATATTAGCGCAAATGGTAAAAATTCACCAATTTGCAATAATGTGTGCTCCGACAACAAGCCAATATGCAGGAGTTGAAGCACTTAAACACGGTGATGACGATGTTAAAATGATGCGACAGGCGTACAACCAACGCCGAAGATATTTACTGGATGCCTTCAAAAAAATGGGCTTAGACTGTTTTGAACCATTTGGAGCATTTTATGTTTTTCCGTGCATAAAAGAATTTGGTATGACAAGTGAAGAATTTGCCACACGATTTTTACAGGAAGAGAAAGTTGCAGTAGTCCCGGGAACCGCGTTTGGAGATTGCGGCGAAGGATTTTTGAGAATATCTTATGCCTACTCTCTTGATAATCTGAAAATTGCAATCGGACGGCTTGAAAAATTCATTACAAAGTTACGCTCTCAATCTTAAAATATTTGCCTTGCCGGGTAATGTTTAAAAATTTTTTCAAGGGTTTAATAGAAATATTATGAGAAAATTTTGTTTATTTTACATTCTATTACTTTTAATCCTCTGTCAAGCAGTAAAAGCTGAAAACATTCACTTTCAGGATGACATTTACAAACTCAAAAACACAGAAAATATTGAAAAATCAAGCGTAATAAAAAACGAATACTACAAAGATAAAGAAGGACGGNCAGAAAATATTGAAAAATCAAGCGTAATAAAAAACGAATACTACAAAGATAAAGAAGGACGGGACTACTGGACAAGCATGGTGGAGATAACTTATTTCCCTGATGTTCAAAATCCTTTAAAATACGCAAACGAGGCTGATAATAAAATCGAAGCAAACGACAAATGTGTACTTTTAAAGTTTGTAAGAAATAAAAAGAGCGAAGTTGCAGTAATAAGCTATCTTGAAAATGGTGCACAACAAGACAAAACTTTTTTTATCTACAATGTATACAAATACGAAAAACACCCCAAAAAAGGCATGATGGTACTACGTTTTGCAAAAAAATACATATTTAACACCAATGACGAGATTGTGAAAATGGCAAACGAGATAAAAAAAATAAACGACGATTACATTGAACGAATAATTATCTCGCCAATCCCGCCAATAGTTGAAAACAAATAAAAAGCCGGCTAAAAACCGGCTTTTGAATATGTGAGTGATGTATATTTATAAGCTTAATTATGCGCTAAAAACTTCTGCGAATGCTCCTGTTTGAATATGAGCTGCAACCTCAGTATATTCAAAACCTTCACAAGCATGATTTGTTGCGCTCGCAACTTGCGGAGTGTTTGTAGATGAATATTTCATTGCAAATGTTTGAGGATTAAAACTTCCGCCTTGTGAATTAATATCATCAAAAGTATAATCGGAAACTAATTGTCCGTTTATAACCTCTTGTGCAGAAGGCAATCCCTGTGCTTCCGGTGAATTCATCTTGGCTCTGTTACTAATTGCAGCAACATCTGCGCCAAAATCAGTTCTTGTAAATTCTGTGGATGATGTTTTCATATCAACAGGGGTTCTTGCAACATTATCACTTTTGTTGACATTTGTTGTGCCACCAAACCTAATCGGTGTTGAAGGATAACCCTTTCCTATTCCGTCTGCGCCTTGTACCATTGTCGAATCTCCTTTTGTACTCACATACTCTTAAATTAAATTTTAATAATCAATCCTATTTGATTTTCATCTCGTATATATATAAAGTATTTACGTTTTAAATAATTGCGCAAACCTATCAAAATATTAAGAAATATTAACAATTAAAAACTATACCTCCCTGTAAATATACTTTATTTGATATTTTATAATATTTGTTATATAATCTTGGTGTGAAAAATTTCACAGTATGTAAAATAAGGAGAATGAAAAATGACAGTTAAAGTTAATGACAGTTGTATTGCTTGCGGCGCTTGCGAATCAATTTGCGACGCTGTATTTTCAATCGAAGACAAAGCAGTAGTTAATGAAGCAGCAGTTGCTGACAACATTGACGCTGTAAAAGAAGCTGCTGATGCTTGCCCGGTTGGCGCAATCGAAGTAGAATAATTTACATTTAATTAAAAAGCAGACGGGGAATTTATCTCCGTCTGTTTTTTTGTTTAAATTTCCAGATGTTTTGCCGTAAGTTTAAAAATATATTCAAGCCGCGATTTATCATGCGTATGCCACCAGCCAATTAAAGTTTCAAAAGCCGTTGCCTGGCGGTATTCAGTTTGGATATTTCTACGTCCTACAGGAATTGGAAGGTTTCTTGCGCGGCGTGTAAGTTCGATTTCTTCTTCTGTTAATTCACATTCAATCAAGTGTAATAATTCACATTGGCAAGAAGTTTTTACCAGGTTTGTTGTCATTTGATGAAGTTTTTTAGCATTATTTGTCATCTGTACAGTCTTTTCTCTGATAAAAAGTTCCCATACAGCATCGCCTAAATACGCGTAATTTCTTAAATTAATTTCTTCCATATCCTGATATTACTACAAATATTTATTCTTGAAAAATCCTTGATTTAATGAGATAATAAACAAAAAAGGAGTAAATATGAAAAAGAAAATATTAACTTTGGGTTTAATGTTAATTGCAGCGTCTTGTATAAGTGTTGAGGCATCATGTCCGGTAAGTCAAGAAGCTAAATGCACTTGCGGCTGTGTAACAAAATGCGGCAAATCATCTATATTTGCGGCAAAACGTTACAAAAGATATATCAAACGAGTTCAACAAAGCAGAGCAACCGTTTACAACGCACTTGACCTAACAGATGAACAAATTAAAGCCCGTGAAGATTTACTGGCAGAAAACGACCCTGTTTACAAAGAAAAATTTGACAAACTAATTAAAGAAGCATCAAGACTTGAAGATTTAAAACAGGCAAACGCAAGTGAAATCGACATCTGCAAACAGAAAAAAGTTATCAAAAACATCAAAAAAGACATCCAAAACCTTGTAGATAAGGAAAACAAAGCCTTCAAAAAATGTCTTACAAGAGACCAGCGCTCAAAATACTCTATGATAAAAAAACTTGAACGTGACGATTTTAAAAAGGCATGCAAACACAAAAAAGACTACTACAAGTCAAACCCGAAAATGAAACCTTTTGGCTGTCCTCAAAAACCTGCTTGTCCATGCAGCTGCAAAGACGCAAAATAAAGTAAATATACGATGATTTTTTACAAATAATTATTATAATTAAGGTATGAGAAAGTTTAAACTTTTTTATACCTTAATTTTTGCAGCGCTGCTAACCATTAACAGCGGAATTTGTCTTGCAAAAGAAAAGATAGAAAGTTTTGACGGAAAAGGTTATGTAGGCACCCTTCCGGATTTAACCAGAAATTATGAACCGCAAGAACCGAAGCAAACCGCACCGGAAATGGTTCAGTCAAAGGATTTCAACTCTGAAAACGAAATCAAACCCGTACCGCGGGACAATCCGACATTTGTCAACATAATACTAAAATCCGATAAAACTTCCCAATACGTAAACGACCTGAATGAATTTATCCCAATGCTTGAAAATATTTATGACCTAATTGAAAACAACGGCAATGTTCAGGTATTCAATGCAAAAGTTTATTATTTCAATAAAAATGCAGATTTTTTCAGAGATAAATACATCAATAGACCGGAAAGTCATTTTGTTTCTTACAAACGATTGATGGAACTAAGCCTTCATGCCCGCTCAATTGCGCTTTTAAGAACAGAAGCCGAAAAATACAATCCGTACCTTGCCTACGGGAGTTCCGGATATATTTATAACCCGAACAGTTTGGCAGAGCAGCTTGGATACCTTAAAACCGAAATTGAACAGACAATTTTAATACTAAAAGAAGCAAATTGAAAACAAATTTTTATATGATAAGATTGGATTACGCAAAATTTGCGTAATTTTTTTGTATTTAGACAACAGAAAGGGAAGCTAAACAATGAAAAACGGTATAGAAAACGGGTATTATCACGAAATCACGCCTGGCGGTTACGGTATAGCAATAAAAGCAGGAAAAGTTTTATTTTCCGATAATTCACCGTTTCAAAAGGTTGAAGTGTTTGAAACAGACTCAAAATTAGGAAGAGTTTTGACACTTGACGATTTAATGATGACAACAGAGGGTGATGAATACCATTACCACGAAATGATTGCACACATCCCGATGATGCAGCACCCATGCCCGAAATCCGTGCTTGTAATCGGCGGCGGAGACGGCGGTACAATTCGCGAAGTAATGAAACACAAAACTGTTGAGCGCGCCGTCCTTTGTGAAATCGACGGAATGGTAATTGATGCTTGTAAAAAGTTCTTACCAACAATATCATGCGAACTTGACAATCCAAAAGTAGAAATCCTTGTACAAGACGCGATAGAATACATTAAAAATACAAAAGAGAAATTCGATATAATCCTGATTGATTCAACAGACCCGATGGGACCCGGAGAAGGATTGTTTACGGATAAATTTTACACAGATGTTAAAAATGCACTAAACCAAGGCGGCATAATGGTTGCACAATCAGAATCCCCGTTTGCTCAGGCAGACGCGGTTGAAAAAATGTACAAAATGCTTAAAAAAGTGTTCCCTAATGTTGCAACCTACACTTCAAATATCCCAACCTATCCGGGCGGATATTGGGCTTGGGCATTTTGTTCAGTTGATGTAAAACCGCTTGAATACTACAATGACGAGCGTGCAGCAGAAATTATTCCTACTTGCAAGATTTATAATAAGGAATACCACAATGCAAGGTTTGCGCTTCCTAATTATTTAGAAAAATTACTGTAATCGGATATGGCGCAGCCTTTTCAAGGCTGCGCCATATTTATATCTATAACCTCTTTTATGAGCACTGAACCTGTTCAATATTACTGAAAAGATTGTCCAATTTCAGACTAACAGACTTGAAAAACGGTAGTTTTTCTTCCAACTCTATAACAGGCGAAATCGGGAAATTCACAACAACTTCGTTAGGATTTTCGACAATATATTCACTTATCTCATCAAAATCTACATTTTGTTCTTCTTCAACTATTTCAATAGTTTCAGGAACAGAGATTTCATCAAATAATGAATCGTCTTCTGATACATTAACAAGCCCCGCCTTCATCAAAACCTGAACTATTTCAGGGTCTTTGTTTCCGGCAGTTGGCGCTGTCTGGAAAAGACTGCTGAATTTAGTTGTCTTGTTTCTGTTTTTTAACTGTTTAATATTTGTTAAATTACTTCTTACTGTTTGTGCTAACATAAAATACCTCTTCGCCCACCTATTTATTGTAAAGGTAGCTTTAGATTTTTACATACTCCAAACGAATGAGATTATAAACAATTAACAGGCAAATACATATTTAGATTATCTGCTTTATCTGAATAAACATCTAATTTTGTACCGGACTTAATACAGTTATCCAGATAGTCGTTCATTTCTTGCGAATTTGAAATAAAACCATTCTTTTTATAGAAAATATGCGGCGGATTATTTCTGTCAAATATACGGCTTGAAATCAGATGAACCCGACCTTCACACCCATAATTTACACTTTCCCTCTTTGCCAATTCAATTAACTTTGTTCCAAACCCTTCTCCTTGTGAAAAAGTTTTAATAAGATGGATAAAAAACGATACATACGGAAGTTCTTCGGGATAAAACTCATTTTTTCGATTATATTTGACAACCGGCGCGGCAATCATTTCGCCAAGAACTTGACCTGTTTTTGTATCAGCCATTTTATAACTAAAGCCGGGAATAAGACGCGGGAAAACCGAGTCATCCTCAATATCTATAATCGGTTTGTATGCCTTATATATAATTTGTTTCGGTAATTTCCTTAACGGCTTTGTAAATAAAATTGAATTCTGTGACACAATTTTCATAAAACTTCTTACCAATCAAACTTTAAAATATTTTCAAAGTTATGCAAAATTTTCTGAAAAACTGTTCTTTTTGGCTGTTCTTGGGATGCCATTGGCGGATAATACATTGGCATTGTTTTAAAATCATTCCATGTAGCATCTTTCCCGCGCGCAATGAATTTATCGAGTTTTTTATCTATACCAGGGTCACCGGTAGACATCCCGAATTTTCTGTAAAATATATGAGGAATTCTATTTGGCATAAAACCTACATCAGCGGACAAGTGAAATCTACCGCCGCAACCTACTTGCTGGCTGTATCTTCTCGCTAAATTAAGCATTGCAGTGCCAAAACCATGTTCCGATGATTTCAAAAACCAGACATACAACGAAGGTACATTCTTCTTTCCGTCTCTTTCAATCAGGGTAGGAAAACATTTCATCAATGCAGTACCTTTTTTATCGCCTGTTTTAGTCGAAAACATTACAAACTTTTCATATTCACCGCCATCCAGTTTAATAGTCTTATGAAAAATTAAATTTTCCGGAAGTTTATACTTTATTGGCGGGTATCTAAAATAAGTACAATTTAACATACCAGTAATAAACCCAAACAAAATATTTTTTGCGCATCTAAGAAATTTTGTTAAAAAATAATAACTTTCAGTACTTGATAAGTTTTATGTATTATAATAACAAAGAGTAGAGATTATAAATAGTAGGGATAGAAAATTGAAAAAGAAATATCATTTTATAGCCATAGGAGGCGTGGGGATGAGCGGACTTGCAAAATATTTGCTGCAAAACGGTTTTGAAGTTTCCGGCTCAGATATTAACGACAGTAAATACGTACAAAAAGTTAAAGCTCTTGGTGCAAAAATTCATATCGGACATGATGAAAACAATGTTCCTGATGATTGTGTAGTAGTGGCAAGCACTGCAATCCGTGATAACAACCCGGAAATCCAAAAAGCAAAAAGCTTAGGACTTACAATCTGGCACAGATCAGACTTGCTTGCAGAAATTTCTCAAAGCGAAGAATACTTTATAGGATTTTCAGGAACCCACGGGAAGACTACAACCAGCGGGCTTTGTTCATATGTTTTAGAAAAAGCAAACCTGAAACCGTCATACGTTGTTGGCGGGACAATTCCGGAACTTGAAACAAACGCAAATGCAGCTCATGATAAAATTTTCATCGCTGAACTTGATGAAAGCGACGGAACAATCGTTAAATATTCACCAAACCTTGTTGTCGTAAACAATCTGGAACCGGATCATCTTGATTTTTACAAAAACGGTCTGGAATCCATTTTAGAAACCTTTGAAACATTCTTATCAAATATGCGTCAAAACGGGATTATTCTTGCAAATACTGATAATGAAGGTGTTAAACGGCTTGTAAAATATTTTTCAGAAACTCCGCTTGCACATAACGCAAAATTTGTCACATATTCAATCGGCGGAAATACCGATTACTGTGCAAAAAACATTGTTTATGGCGAAGATTTTACAACATTTGATG
Organism: Candidatus Gastranaerophilales bacterium Zag_111; assembly: GCA_001899395.1. Classification (GTDB taxonomy): domain Bacteria; phylum Cyanobacteriota; class Vampirovibrionia; order Gastranaerophilales; family Gastranaerophilaceae; genus Zag111. The sequence goes on from MOYD01000060.1 coordinate 51,868, forward strand.
TTTTGTATAAAGGTGAAATTCAAACTAATCTTAAAATTTGCCTAAAAGGAGTTCATAATGTCTATAACTCGCTTGCTGTATGGGCTAGCCTCCACCTGTCAGGCGTTGATATGGGAAAAGTTAATCCTCATTTTGCAACATTTACCGGTATGGGAAGACGCTTCCAAAAGGTTGGCGAGTTTAACGGGATTTCAATTTACGATGATTATGCACATCACCCAACCGAAATCAAAGCAACACTTTCATCATCGAAATCTTTTAAAAACAGAAATGTAATTGCCGTATTCCAGCCGCACAGATACACAAGACTGCAAAACCTTTGGAATGAATTTATGGGCGCATTTTCAGATGTTAATAAAGTCGTTGTCACAGACGTTTATGCAGCAAGCGAAACCCCGATTGACGGCGTTAATTCTGCTGCATTCACAAGCGAACTAAAAGAAAAAATCGACATTCCTTGCACTCACCTAACAGGCAGCATACAAGAAGTTGCCCAAAAACTTTTCCCGACACTAAATCCCGGAGATGTTGTAATCGGACTTGGTGCCGGAACAATTACAAACCTAGGCAAAGAACTTCTTGAACTAAGTAAGGAGAGGGTAAAAGTTGGCAATTAGTCCGGAAATTGACTTTGATATAAAAAATTTGACTTCATTCAAAATCGGCGGAAAAATTAATGAAGTCTTTTTTCCTGAAAATCTGAATGAATTTGAACAAATTTTAAACGAAAACAAAAATATTAAAGTCTTTGGAAACCTTTCAAACACACTTGTTTCAACCCACGGTTTTGATGGAAAAATCGTCCTTACAACAAAAATGAATTCAAGTTCAATTGACGGGGATAAAGTTATCGCCGATGCCGGCGTAAAAGGTCCAAAACTTGCACAAGACGTATGCGAAGCCGGACTTTCAGGATTAGAATTTATGATAGGATTTCCGGGCTCAATCGGCGGTGAAGTTTTCATGAACGCATCAGCAAATAACCAAGCTATCAGCGACTATTTGCTTGGTGTAACCTGTTATTCCCCTATACACGGGCTTTTGAGGTATTCAAAAGCTGAAATGGCTTTTGATTACAGGACTTCGCGCTGTCAAAGTGAAGATTTAATTGTTTTACAAGCAGAATTCCAACTCTTACCAAAAGATAAAAGTCAAATTAAAGCACAAATGGACGAAAACTTGACATTTCGCAAACTCCACCAGCCGTCCTTGGCGCTTCCAAATTGCGGCAGCATTTTTAAAAACCCGCCGGGAAATTCTGCCGGACGATTGCTGGACAGCGTTGGAGCAAAAGAATTGTCAGTTGGCGGGGTTAGAGTATGGGAAAATCACGCAAATTTCATTGTTAGCAATGATAATGGAACATCAACTGATGTGCTTGAATTAATGTATCTTATGTACAAAAAAGTAAAAGACAGATATAATATAGAATTAGAACCGGAAATAAGATTTTTAGGCGGAAAAGATAAAAGGGAAAACGAATTATGGCAAATATTGAACAAAAAATAGATAAGAATTCAAAAATAGCAGTATTATCAGGCGGAATGTCTTCAGAAGCCGGAGTATCAAGACGCTCCGGGAAGGGCTGCTACGAGGCACTGCAAAGACTTGGTTATAAAAACAGTGAACTTGTTGAGGTTGATGAAAATATTGCAAAAACTCTAAAAGACGGAAAGTTTGACTGTGCATATAACGCACTTCATGGTAAATACGGCGAAGACGGGTGTATTCAAGGAGTTTTAGAAATTTTAAAAATTCCTTATACAGGCTGTGGAGTTATGTCATCAGCGGTTTGTATGAATAAAGAATACACAAAACGAATTCTTTCAACTTGCCCTGATATTCCGTTGATTAAATCTGTTTTTGTCCAAAAAGGAGAAGATGTCAAAGCTAAAACAAAAGACTTGAAATATCCGTTAATCACCAAACCTGTTTGCGAAGGTTCAAGCTTTGGGATGACAAAAGTTAATACACCTGACGAATTGGAAAAAGCTTATCTTGATGCGATTAAATATAATGACGATGTTTTAATTGAAGAATACCTGGTTGGAATTTGTGCAACCGTTGGGGTTTTAGAAGGAAATGACGGGCTTTTCGCAACAGAAATTCTTGAACTTCGTCCAAAAAATGAGTGGTATGATTATGAAGCAAAATACACAAAAGGTATGACCGAATTCATTCTTCCGGCAGAGTTGACAGATGAAATGACAAAAAAAGTCAAAGAAATTGCAATTAAAGCATTTGACATAGCGGGCTGCAAAGGAGTTTCAAGGGTTGATTTTCTGATAGTTGACGGAATTCCGTATGTGCTTGAAATCAATACCTCTCCGGGAATGACAGAAACAAGCGACCTTCCGGCACAGGCAAAAGCAATGGGAATATCTTATGATGAATTGGTTCAGATTATTCTAAACGGAGCAGGACTTAATAAATAATGGTTGATTCAGAGTTTGACAAATACAACAAAAATCTTTCGCATGAGCAAGACGAATTCAGTCTTGTGAAGCACTCTGTCAAACACAAACAAACTGAGCGAAAAATCAGAAAAAAACGTAAAAAAGTTAATAACATAAAAAAATTTCTACGGTTTGTTTTAATTGTTCTGCTTACTTTTTCCGGCTGGCAATTGTATAAACTTCCCGGCTGGTATCTTGCGCCTGATGCGTTTAAAAACCAAAATAATTGCACAGTCGAAATTTTGAACAACAAAATTGTACCAACTTTTGTCATAAATAAGGCAATCCAAAATGTTCCGGTATCAAAATTACCAATATTTTTGGTACACGTTCAGCCAATCAGAAAAGAAATCTTTAAAATTCCGGTTATAAAAAATGTTTACGTAAGACGCTACGGATTTCCTGCAAGATTACAAATAATAGTAAGGGAACGAACTCCGATTGCCGTTATCAAAACAGATTTAAAATCACGTCCTGCAGCATTTTTCACAACAGACGGAGTACTGATTACAAACAAACAATATATGAATTTGCCTGTTGGAGATAACGTTTCAACAATTCTGGCTAAAACTGTTGACCTTAACAAGAACTGGACAATCAAACGGGTTCAATACATAGAGAAAATAATTAAAGCAGTTGAAACATATTCCGGCGAAAAAGTCGAATTTATCGACATGCGAAACCCAAATGATGTTTATGTTAAAATTCACACAACAAGCATCAGACTTGGTGCGCTGGATAGTACTGTCTTTGAAAGGATTAAAAGAATTTATACAATCCTCCCGCAAATTGCCGATGTAGACAGTCATATTAAGTATATTGATTTGAGCTGGGATAAGGTAAATTATTTAAAACTAAATAAATCAAAATAAATATGAGCTTTAACGAAAAATATAAAAACATTAAACAACTAGTTCAACCGGAACTTGACATAATTGAAAAAAAACTGGTTTCAAAGATTGATATCAGAGAGCCTTTGAATTCTTATGTCAAAGATTTTTTGCTGCTGCCGTCTAAACGTATCCGTTCAGTTTTTTCACTTCTTTATTTAAAAATGGTTGTAGAAAAAATCACGCCGGAGGTGCTTGAAGTCTTAGCAGCAGTTGAGCTTGTACATAACGCCTCGTTAATCCACGATGATGTCATTGACAAAAGCGATTTAAGACGCAATCATAAGACTTTATCCAAAGAATTTGACAACAAATTGGCGGTAATTTCAGGAGATTACATATTATCTGTTGCAATGGAAATCCTTACCAATCTTGATAAAATGGAAATTATTAAAAGATTTTCCAAAACAATAAAACAAATGTGTATCGGAGAGATTAACCAAAATTTCGACAGGTTTAAAATAGGTACTATTGAGGATTACATTGAAAAAACGCAAAACAAAACCGCATTTCTTTTTGAAACCGCGCTTGTATCAGCGTTAATATTAACCCAAAATTCCAACCAAACTTCTGCAAGCCGTTTTGCACTTGATGTTGGTATAGCGTTTCAGATACGTGATGACTTGATTAATCTAACCTCAATTGACAACTCAAAACCTACTAACAATGATATTACAGACGGAATATACAATGCTCCGGTAATTTACAGCGGCAACGCCAAAGATTTCACCTCCGGTATTGAAAAAACAAGGGGTTTGTTAAATAATTATATAGAAAGTGCACGAAATTTTATTAAACAATTCCCTGAAAATGAATACCAGTTGGCACTTTTTGAATTTTTGGAGCTTTTAAATAATGAATAAAATAAAAGAATTTTGGAATAATTTTAAAACCAGACAAAAAGAAAAGCAGGACGCTCGCTGGATGAGTTTTAAATCAAAACTTCCGGAAGGTACCCAACATTTTCTTGATAATTTTGAAACAGGTTATGCTAAGTATAAACAAACCGCTATTTGTGAAACTATCGAGACCGTAGTTTTTGTTGTTGTAATGGTTATAATAATAAGATTTTTCGTAGGCGAAATCCGCTGGATACCTTCAGGCTCAATGAAACCAACCCTAAAAGAAGGCGACAGAATTGTTGTTGAACGGTTTTCAAGATTTTTCTCAGCACCAAAACGCGGAGACATTATGGTGTTTTACCCTCCGTCAACCCAACTTTCTCGAAAACCTCTTCCTCTTTTAAAACGCCTAACGGGAATAAAATGTGAAGACGTTGCCTATATCAAACGTGTAATCGGAATTCCGGGTGACAAAATAGAAATCAAATACCAGGAAAACGGTGCGGCTTACGTTTATATTAATGATAAAAAATACAAAGAAGACTACATTAAAAGCATATATGACTATACCCCGTGCCCAAAAGGCGAAATCACACCTGAAATGTATGCAAACATAAATCAGGTAAAATGCGGACCATTTTATCTTGATGAGGACAGCTATTTTATGATGGGCGACAACCGCGGGAATTCCCAAGACAGTAGATACTGGGGAACCTTAAAACGAGACCGGTTTGTCGGTCGTGCGGTTTCTGTATTCTGGCCAATAAAAAGAATGAAAGTATTAAAAAGATTATAACAAATTTAAAAAGGCGGCGTGTCATACGACACGCCGCCTCTCTCTTAAACAGTTTTTTACTACGAACATCCGGAATAACCGCAGTTAAGGCAGATAAAGCAACCTTCCGCCATTTCAATTTTTGTTCCGCATTCTGGACAGGTTACGGTTTTAACTTCTCCTGTCGGGTTGTAATTCTCTATCTTATCTTCAACTTCAGGCTCTGAATTTTCTTCCACCGGTTTAATTTCCGGGATGCCTTCTTTTTTCTTATCGTCTAAATTCATTGGCTGGAATTGACGTGAATTGTTTCTGTATACTGTAATACCTTTTAAATTGTTTTTGTATGCCAGAATGTAAGCTTCTTTGATGTCATCTCTGGTAGCAGTTTCAACAAAGTTGACTGTTTTTGATACAGCATTATCTGTATGCAATTGGAAAGCGGCTTGCATTTTAACATGCCAGTAAGGTGAAACATCGTGAGCAGTTGCAAAAATCTGTTTAACTTCATCAGAAATACCGTCAACATGAGCAATTGTGCCTTCTTTTGCAATTTGTGACATCAATTCTTCTGAATAAAGTCCGTGAGATACCATATAATCCTTGAATATCGGATTAACTTCAAGCATTTCTGTTCCGTCCATAATCAATCTTGAAAATACCAGCCCGAACAGAGGTTCAACACCGCCTGAAGCACTTGCTATCATCGAGATTGTACCGGTTGGAGCAATACAAGTTGTTGTCGCATTGCGTAGTCCGTATTTTTTAATATCAGAATCAACCTGTGCCCACTTATCATCTGATATTTTGCCGGCTGATTTACCTTTGTATTTGTTGTAAAGGTAGTTTTCGCTGTCGTAAATACTTCCTTTGAAATTATTAAAACTGCCGCGCTCTTTTGCAAGTTCAATTGATTCTGTTTTTGAGACATAGTCAATAAACTCCATAACTTGTCCGGCAAGCTCAGTTCCTTCTTGTGAATTATAAGACAAGCCCGATTTCATTAACATATCAGCCCAACCCATAACGCCCAAGCCGATTTTTCTGTTATTTTGCACCATTTCAGAAATTTGCGGCAATGGGTAATTGTTTACGGCAATTACGTTATCAAGAAATCTCATTGCAGTTCTTGTTGTTTCTTCAAGTAAATCCCAATCAACTTCCATACCGCTTGAAGTTTCTTTCATCATCAAACCTAAATTGATTGAGCCAAGATTGCATGCTTCGTATGCCAAAAGCGGAACTTCTCCGCATGGATTAGTTGATTCAATTGCACCAACTAAAGGCGTTGGGTTATCAGCATTCATTTTATCAATAAATACAATTCCCGGTTCGCCGTTTCTCCAGGCACCGTCTACGATTAAATCAAAAACTTCTCTTGCACTTAATCTGCCTGTAACCTGATTATTTTGAGGATTTACAAGGTCATAATCAGTTCCGGCAAGGTATGCTTCCATAAATTTGTCTGTAATTGCAACAGAAATATTGAAATTATTTAACTTGTTGTTATCAGACTTGCAGTTAATAAAATCCAAAATATCAGGGTGGTCAACTCTCAAAATACCCATATTGGCACCACGTCTTGTACCGCCTTGTTTTACGGCTTCTGTTGCGGCGTTAAATACTTCCATAAATGATACAGGACCTGATGAAACACCCATTGTAGAACGAACTACACTGTTTTTAGGGCGAAGGCGTGAAAATGAAAAACCTGTTCCGCCGCCTGATTTATGAATAAGTGCGGTGTTTTTAACGGTTTCAAATATGCTTTCCAAGCTGTCTTCAACAGGTAAAACAAAACAAGCAGCAAGCTGCCCAAGTTCTCTGCCTGCATTCATAAGTGTTGGTGAATTAGGCATAAAATAACGATTGGTTATCGCTTTATAAAATCTGTCAGATAAATTTTTAACTTCAGCCGGACTTTTCCCAAATTTTAAATCCGCTGAAGCAATTGTATCCGCAACTCTTCTGAACATATCTGCAGGAGTTTCAGTACAAATTCCGTCTTTATCCCTTTTTAAATATCTTTTTTCTAAAACTTTTACAGCGTTTTCGGATAAATTCAAAGAGTCCTCAACGCATACGCTGTCTGACATATTAACCTCCAAATCTGATTAAAATATAAACATTTAATAAGCATGCCCCAAACATGTCTTTTTTAAATTGTACTCAACATAAAATAAGATTGCAATAAGCTTGTTAAGATATTATAAAAAAAACCTGATTTCGTTGAAATCAGGGATAAAATTTGTAGGGGAAAAATTAAATTGGAGTAAAAAAAACTTTTTATGCAATGTGTAATAATTGCTTGTTGTAGGCTGCAATAAAATTCATTTGTTCTAATAACAAATCTGATTTATCTACATAAGGTTCAGCTGCTGCTACTGTTGTTGTAACTTGATCTTTATAGATATCTTGCAGCTTTTTATCAATCTTTTTTAAATTAGCTAATGCCATAATTTTAAATCTCTCTCTTATTTGCTTCTTATGTATATATAAAGTATATACACTTTTGAAAATTTCACCTGGGAGGGCTTTTGTTACATTTCGTTACAATCGTTATTGAATTTTAACAAATTAGCAAATAATTAGAATACAATGTTTTTATATACTTGTAGGGAAAATAGGAAAGTACTATGTCTGAACAAGTTAATTCTTTAAATATTCCAAGCATTCAGAATAAAAGACCGGTAGCATTCAAAGGGGTAGGCCAACCGGTAATGCAAGGAGTAAGTGCACCGCCACAAGCAGGACAGAACACTGCAACAATGCAGGGGACAGGAGTTCAAAATATTCAACAGTCAGTTGGAGAAACTCAGCTTGGAAATCGTGTTAAAAACAGTTCAGAGATGGGACAAAGCCCTTACACAATGCCTGTCGCACTGGCAACATGGTATGCTATCGCACAAGGTATGGATAAGTTTGGCGACAAATGCGGCGGGGCTTACGCGAATAGTCTTCCCGGAAAAATTACAGGAGCCGGCGACAAATTATCTAACGCGATTACCGGAAGCAGACTTGGTAAATCGAGCTTTGGACAAGGCATTGGCAAAATGTTCAGTTCTATAGGCAATTATTTTAACAAAATTACAAACAACCCTAAAAACAGAATTTTATATGCACTGAGAAACACCCATACCAGACCTGAATGCAAATTCGTAATAGCACCGGCAGCAGGCGTTAATGGTTTCTTAGTTATGGATACAACAAAAACCGTATTTGAAGACTTCTTAAAACCTGCTCATAATGCTATTCAATTAAAACAATACGGCAAAGACAAAGCATATATTGACAATTTCCTTCAAAGTATAAAAGGTTTATCAAACAAAGAAAAACTTCTGAGACTTCAACAGGAAGAATTAAGCTACTTTGGTGTAAAAGCCGGTGATATTGCCGGAAAATCAGCAGATGAAGTTGCAAAACTGCTGCGCGAATTAAAAATCACTAAAGGTTTAGGATTTAAAGACGCTGCTGAATATACAAAATTCTTAGATGAAGCGCATACCTTAAACCACATGAAGGACTTAAAAGACATTTTAAGACGCGGCGACCAAAAGCTTAAAATATTAATCTGGAAAAAAGACGGGAAACTGGCAAAACTTACAAACCACTTATTCGGTCGTGAACTTGGTGTTGCAGAGCTTGCGAACAAATTTGAAATGCTTACAACAGGCGGAAAAACAAAGCTTGGCAAATTCTTTGGTAAAGCTTTTGCTTACTTGACAGAAGGCTGCACAAACAGATTTGCCGGCGGTAAACTAGCAGTATTTATGCAGGCATTTATCTTTGCAGATATGTTAATTCATACGGCAAAAGCACCAAAAGGCGAACGTGGCAAAACTTTAGCCGAAAGGTTTGTAAACGACTTTACATACTTCCTTGCTTTGCCGTTAGGTATCGGTTTAATGCACATGGCAGGCGGTTTGAAATATGCCGGAATGACAAAAGAACAGGTTGCTTCTTACCGCAAGGGATTAAAAATTTTCAACGACAACTACGCATCATACGGTAAAAAGATGTTTAAAATGCGCAAAAAAGTTCTTGACAGACAACTTATGGCAGGAGTTAAAAACCCGTTCGTCAAGTTACTCAAAAAAGCTGCAAACCTTTTAACTATCGGTATTGAAAGGACAAAAACTTATGTATCGAAAGATAAGCTAAATTTGAACTGGCTTAGAAAATCCGGCTACTTTGGCAAAAACGCTCTTGGCTATATCATAAGATTTGCAATTCCGATGTTTATGCTGTCACCAATGTTTGCAAAATGGACAACAAAAGCAACACATAAAATCTTCGGACGACCAACGCAATCAGTACTTGACGAAGACAAAGAAGAAAAACCGGAAGAAACAAAATCAGCAGCCCAAGTGCAGAACACGTCACAAATAAAACCTGCACAAAAAATTGCAATGCAGGGAACAACAGCACGACCAAACCCGCAAGATTTTAAAAGCGATACAAACCTTATAAAACAGGCTGTAAACGGACAGAAGCCGGCTGCAACGCCAACAGGTACAACTACAGTTCCCGGTACCACCCCGCCGGCGCCAACTCCTAATCCGGGAACAACAACCGCCACAGCTCCGGCAGCAGACCCGACCAAAGAACCGGAACCAATAAGAACATATATTCCGTCACCACAAGGCGTAGTGCTTCAACAGCCTGACATGTCTGCTGTAGAACAAGCAATGGCTAACGCTGACGCGGCTGAAAAATACGGCTACGAACTTTTAAAATCAATTTAATGATTAAACAATGTTATCATTATTGTCAACACGTTTCTGAGCGTCGTGGCGTCTTATTCTCAGTGCAAAAAGGATAAGTAAAATTACGCATAAAGTTAATACAATCCCGATTGCCGCACCGCTGTATTTTACATATTGAAGTTTAATAACTGTTGGTTCGTCTTTTTTGATGTTCCAGGTATAAATATTGCCTTCTACATTATCAGCGTTATTATACGATGCAAAAGCCGGAACTTTTATACTGAAAGATGAGTGAAACTCTTCCTGTTTTTCTTCAGCTATTTTATTATCAATGTCTTCTACAGTATCTTGAACAAATTGTTTTGTATCCTCATCAATATTTGCAGCAAAATCATCTTCGCGCTCAACCGGAGGTTCCAGTTCATCCAAATCACCGTATTTTTGGTAATATTCCGGGACTAAAGTCTGCTTAGGATTTTCAATTTCTGATTTATCAGCCATTATTAGTAAATCATCAGAATGTGCTTTTGGGTCAAATTCACTATCAATATTATAAGATGTGATTAAAAAATTCTTCTTAATTTCTATAAATTTATTACTTGGTAAGTTAGTTTTAAACCCGAGTGAAGATAAATCAAGGTCATTCTTTCTTAAATCTCTAACACTTTTTGTTGCCGTAATAGTAGAAAGTCTGTCCTGATAGGCTTTTTCAACTTTGTAATCTGAACCGACAAATTTTTCATAATTTTCTGCAATATTAACCGCATTAGTATCTGTGGTGTCTGCCAGATTTCCTTTATAAGTCAACGATGTTACAACAGAAGCTGAACGGTCATCGTTTAAAGTAACCCTTGTATCAACATAAGCGCAGCCTGTAATCAACGGTGCAACCAAAATTAATGATATAAGCAATCTTTTCATGAAATTCTCTCCACTATCAGGTAACGACATTATTATATCATAACTTTTTAAGTATGTTAAATTATAAAGAATATTTAAGGTATAATTACGTTATGATAATTAATGAAGAATATATAACCCAAGTTGAAAAGATAACAAACCTTGGTGCAGGAATATGCAAAATAGATAATTTTGTGGTTTTTGTTGACAATGCCTGCCCGGGGGATAAATTAAAAATCAAAATAACAAAGGTTAATAAAAATTTTGCAAACGGTGAAGTCATAGAAATAATTGAACCTTCACAATTTCGAGTCAAACCGTTTTGTCCGCTGCAAAAAGTTTGCGGAGCATGCCAGCTGCAATTTATTGATTACGATTACCAATTGCAAATAAAAAGACAAATAACGCAAGATGCAATGCGAACAATCGCAAACCTTGACATCAACGTAAACAAGACTATTCCAAGTCCGGATATAAAAAATTACCGCTGCAAAATTCAGTACCCGATTTCGCGGACAAAAAATTCCGGCAGATTGCTTGCAGGTTACTACAAACCAAAATCCCACGAAATTGTTAATATAAAATACTGTCCTATACAGCCAGAAATCTGTGACAGAATTATTGATTTTATAAGACAAAAAGCTTTTGATTTCGGGATTTCCGGATTTATCGAGAAAAACCACTCCGGAGATTTAAGACACGTTGTAATAAGAAATTCAAAACTTACAGGCAAAAACCTTGTTGTGCTTGTTGTCAACGCAACCAAAACTTTTGACAGACTTAATGATTTTGCAAAATGTATCTATGATGAATTTGACGAAGTCACCGGAGTTTGCATAAACTTCAACTCTAAAAAAACTAACGTTATTTTAGGTGCAAAAACCCAATATTTATACGGAGAGGCTTATATAGAGGAAAAAATCATTGATAAAACCTTCAAAATTGGTGCGGACACGTTTTTTCAGATTAACCCTGCAAGTGCTGAAAACATTTTCAAATACGTAAAAAATTATCTTAATGAAACATTTGACAAACCCATGGTGTTAGACGCTTACGCCGGAATTACCGCTTTTGGAATTGTCGTATCTGATATATGTTCAAAAGTTGTTTCTGTCGAAGAAAATACATCGTCTTGTCAAATGGCACATGAAGCAGTGAAACTTAACAAAATTAAAAACATCGAAATCCACAACACAGACGCTGCAAAATTTTTCCAAAAAGAAAAACGACAATTTGACGCCGTAATCATTGACCCGCCAAGAAAAGGCTGTTCACAGCAGTCACTTGATGAGGCTCTAAGACTTTCTAAACACTCAATAATCTACGTTAGCTGCAACCCTGCAACCTTAGCACGCGACTTAAAATATTTAAATGAAAAAGGTGCAAAAGTTGAAAGTATTCAGCCATTTGACATGTTTTGCCACACTTATCATGTCGAAAACGTTGCAATAATCAGAGTTTAACTATCCTTACCATATTTAGCAATGGTTTCATTCATCCGTTCTCTAACTTTAACCATAACATCTAAATCTTCGGCTTTTTCAGTTTTAAGTCTGGCAAGTTCTGATCTTCTCATTTTGCGAATATCAGAAGCAAAGATAATTGGATTTTCTCTTTCTTTAAATTCAGGGGTTAGCATGATAAGTTTTTCCAATATCGGCTGATACTCATCAGATTTTACCCTTGCAGCCTCCTGTCTATAGTGCATTGGTATCTTCTGAGAAATTCCGTTTAATAAACCTGTCAAAACATCACAATTACCTTTCGTAAGTTCAACCGGCATAGCTAATGCTTCATCATGGAAATAATCTTTGTTTTTTGCATTATAAAACAGCGGACGTGCAATATTATTTTCCAGAATTCCGGATATTATATCAATATTATTTTGAATTCTGTATGCCGGAGTATTATTTTTCGGAGCTTCCACCTTAGCAACATGCAAAAGATTAGACATTATGCGCCTTATACCATACGAATAATAAGACTCATTATGTTTTGCTTCAGCATAGTTCTTACCGTAAAGCATTATAAGTTCCAATGGTGGAGCGTCTTTTCGGGTTAAATTCGTATCAACAAGCCGCATTTGTATATCTTCATACCCTGATTTTTGCGGTTTACCAATACATTTTTGTAAGGCAGTTCCAAGCACAGCAGTATCTTCTTGTGTTACACCGCCAAGTCTTATATCAAAATCCGGTATTGAAACTTTTTTGCCGTTTACTTTTCCATGAATTGGTTTTACAGCATAATTTCTGAGTTCAAGGTCATCAAGAATATCTCTTATTAATTTAAAATCATAAGGGTTATCTACAAACAAAGTTGTACGAACTCTGTCCAGAGATTCACCGCTTCGTATAATTTTTTCAACAAAAGAATCCGTACTTTTTACAATAGCAGGCGAACAGTATTCTTCATCAAATGAAACTCCGCGGGAAGCGTATTTATCAGCTATAACTTTAAGAGTATCCATTAATTTTACACCCATAGAACGATATAGCGGCAGCTTTTGATCATAGCTAAGTCTTAAAGCTTCTTCCATACGATACATCGGATTTGCGCTAAAAGATACCGTATCTGCCTTCAAAGGCGTAAGCTTTGAAGGCATTACAGTGTTACTGTAATGCGAATTTCGCGAATTTTGCGGCGCAGAGTAAAATTTTGGGGTAATCAAACTAATATTCATAAATCGTCCTTCTATTGCCTTTACAATTAACTCATGAAAATTATTTTTTTTAACCTAATTAGAATAATTTTTAGAAATTCTTTACATAATTTTACATATATAAAATTTGGTCAAAATATATGTTTGTATTATCATGTAGGGGTACAGTTGTAATTAAGTTATAGTAGAAATAAGGAGGGTAAATAATTATGCCTGGAAAAACAATTACAGTTGATGGCAATTATGCTGCCGCTCACGTTGCGTATGCAATGAGCGAAGTATCAGCAATCTACCCAATCACACCTTCATCTACAATGGGTGAATGGATTGATGAATGGGCTTCACAACACAAGAAAAACATTTGGGGCAAAGAAGTAAGAGTTGCCGAAATGCAATCCGAAGCAGGTGCAGCAGGTGCTGTACACGGAGCTTTGGCAGCAGGTTCTCTGACTTCAACATATACAGCTTCACAAGGTTTGTTACTTATGATTCCTGTTATGCACAAAATTGCAGGTGAAATGCTTCCTACAGTATTCCACGTTGCAGCAAGAGCATTAGCAGCACAATCATTGGCAATATTTGGCGACCATACAGACGTTATGGGCTGCCGTAACACAGGTTTTGCTATGTTAGCAGCTAACTCTGTTCAAGAAGAAATGGACTTAGCTTTAGTTGCACACCTTGCAACTTATAAAGCAAAAGTTCCGTTCTTGCAGTTCTTTGACGGTTTCAGAACATCACACGAAGTTCACAAAATCGAAGAAATTTCTTACGAAGACATTGCAAAATTAGTTGAACCAAAATACATTGAAGAATTCAGACAAAGAGCACTTCGTCCGGAAGCTCCAGTATGTAAAGTCGGTGCACAAAACACAGACGTTTACTTCCAAGGACGCGAAACAGTAAACAAATATTATGACGCAGTTCCTGATATTGTTCAAGAATATATGGACAAAGTTGCAACTTTAACCGGAAGACAGTATCATCCGTTTGATTATGTTGGGGCACCTGATGCGACTGACGTAATCGTTGCAATGGGTTCAGGCTGTGAAGCTATTGAAGAAACTATCGAATACTTAAACGCAAACCGCGGCACTAAATACGGTTTGGTTAAAGTTAGACTATACAGACCGTTTGATGTTAAACGCTTTAACGAAGCACTTCCAACTTCAACAAAACGTATCGTAGTTCTTGACAGAACAAAAGAACCTGGTTCAATCGGTGAACCGTTATACTTAGATGTAGTTGCAGCTTTAGAAAACAAAGACATCAGAGTAATCGGCGGACGCTACGGTTTATCATCTAAAGAATTCACACCGTCAATGATTTTAGCAGTGTACAAACACTCTGAAAACAACGGTTTCCACGGATTTACCGTTGGTATTGAAGACGATGTTACAAACAAATCATTAAAAGTTGATGAACACATCGTTACAGAACCAACAGGAACTACAAACTGCATGTTCTGGGGCTTGGGTTCTGACGGTACAGTCGGCGCTAACAAAAATTCAATCAAAATCATCGGTCAATACACAGATAAAGACGCACAAGCATACTTTGCATACGATTCTAAAAAATCATTTGGTGTAACAGTATCTCACTTGCGTTTTGGTGACAAACCGATTAAATCAACATACTTGATTACAGCACCTGATTTTGTATCATGCTCTGCTCACTCTTATATCGGAAGATATGACCTGCTAAAAGGTATTAAAGAAGGCGGAACATTCTTACTTAACAGCCCGTATTCAAAAGAAGAAGCTTTTGCACACTTAACACGTGATATGCAAAAAACTATCATTGACAAGAAAATTAAATTCTACAACGTTGACGCGGAATCTCTTATCAAGCAGCAGCCTGGTTTAAGAGGTAAAGGTGCAAATACAGTTATGATGGTTGCATACTTCAAAGTTTCAGGAATTATTCCGTTTGAACAAGCTTTGGAAGGTATGAAAGCAATGACAACAAAAACCTTTAAGAAAAAAGGCGATGACGTTGTTAATATGAACTTAGCACTTATTGACGCAGCAGTAAACGCAACAGAAGAAGTTCCGGTACCTTCATCATTAGACGGTGTTGGATGTGTTGATGATGTTAAGTTAATTCCTGACAATGCTTCAGAATTTGCTAAGAAAATCATTGAACCTTCAATGAGACTAAAAGGTGATGATATTCCGGTTTCAGCAATGTCAAATGACGGTGTAATTCCAACCGGTACAGCTTGCCTTGAAAAACGCGGTATTGCACCTCGTGTTCCTCATTGGAATTCTGAATTCTGTATTCAATGCGGAATTTGTGCATCTGCTTGTCCTCATGCAGCAATCAGAACTAAATTGATTGAAGAAAAAGACTTGCAAAATGCACCGGCTTCATTTAATACCGTTCCGGCAAAACCGGCTTTGGCTGATGAAAAATTCAAAGTTCAGATTTACTGTGAAGATTGTACAGGCTGTGGCGTTTGCGTAGACCAATGCCCAATGTCTAAAAACCCTGAAAAAGCAGCATTAACTTGGTCTTCTATTGAAAACGAAGTTGAAGCTTGCGAACTTGTCAACGAAAAATTCTTTGATGAATTACCTGACAATGTTATGGGTAAAAATACAACCAAAACAATTAAAGGCGCAATGTTGAGAAAACCGTTATTTGAATTCTCAGGCGCATGCGCCGGCTGCGGTGAAACACCTTATGTTAAATTAGTTTCACAACTGTTTGGTGAAAATGCAATCGTGGCAAACGCAACCGGTTGTTCTTCAATTTACTCAGGTACATTCCCGACAATTCCGTACACTACAAACAAAGACGGAAGAGGACCGGCTTGGGCTAACTCTCTGTTTGAAGACAACGCTGAATTCGGTTACGGTATGAGACTTGCTGTAGACCAAAACAGAGACACCCTAAAAACTTACGTTGAAAAAGTTGTTGCAAATGATAAAACACCTGCGGACTTGAAAGAAGCTTTAGAAGGTGCAATGGCTCATTTTGAAAATTCAAAAACAGAAGAAGCGATTGCCGCTCAAAATAAAGCAAAAGAAGTTCTTGCAAAATATGCAGATGTTGAATGTCCTGACTTAGCAAAAGTTAGAGAACTTCAAGACTACTTCACTGATAAATCAGTATGGATTATCGGTGGTGACGGTTGGGCAAATGATATCGGATACGGCGGTATTGACCACGTTCTGGCACAGAACAAAAACGTTAATATCTTAGTTCTTGATACCGAAGTTTACTCAAATACCGGCGGTCAAGCATCTAAATCAACACCTACCGGTGCAGTTGCAAAATTTGCAACAGGCGGTAAACAAACTTACAAGAAAAACATGGGCTTAATGAGCATGTCTTATGGTTATGTTTACGTTGCATCAGTTGCACTTGGTGCAGACAGAGCTCAAACTCTAAAAGCATTCCAAGAAGCTGAAAGCTACAACGGACCATCAATCATCTTTGCTTATGCACCATGTATCGCGCACGGTATTGATATGAGCAAAACTCAAACAGAACAAAAACGTGCAGTTGAAGCAGGTTACTTCCCGCTTTACAGATACAACCCGGCAAATGAACAGCCGTTCACCTGGGATGCTAAAGATCCGAAAGGCAGCTACCAGGAATTCATCCGCTCAGAAGGTCGTTATAAGTCATTACTTAAAACAAACCCTGAAGCAGCAGAAGAATTGTATACACAAGCAGAAGAAGACGCTGCAAAACGTATGGCTGTATACAAGGCTGTTGGTGAATTGATGAAATAATTATTTTTCATAAATAATTACAAAAAGAGGTACCGGAAACGGTGCCTCTTTTCAATTCCTTATTATATTTCAAACATGAAATATGAATTATCAATTTCATCCTGGTCTATACCAATATACCTCAGTGTTATATCAGGAGAAGAATGGTTAAAAATCTTTTGAAGCATTGCAACATCCCTAAATTGTTTATAATGATGATAACCAAAAGTCTTACGCATAGAGTGAGTACCGATGTTTGCATCAACACCTACTGCTTCACATGTTTCATTTAAAATCCTATAGACTTGTGATCTATCCAATCTTATATGCTTTCTGGATGAAAATAACGGCTGACTATCAGGTTTATTACGTATATATTTTTTCAACTCATTTTCAAGCCTTTTATTAATCGGAAAACGTTTCAGTTTTCCTGTCTTCCTTTCACAAATTTCAATATGTGTTTTACACCTTACATCACCTACATTCAAAGACAAGATATCAGAAACCCTTAATCCTGAATTTATCCCAAGAATAAAAAGCACCCTGTTTCGGTTACTTTTACTGCCTAAATAATTTTCCACCTGATAAATTTGTTCTTTGTCACGGATTGGTTCTACAATATACTTCATATGCGCCTCCTTTTTATAAAGAGTAGCAAAATGAATAAAAAATTTAACAACATATATGTAATTAATCAGTATTACACATTTTTTACAAAACTGTGAACATAATAACTAATAAGTGCGAAAAAATATGCGCTTGGCGCGATTCGAACGCGCGACCTATCCCTTAAAAGGGGAGTGCTCTACCTGCTGAGCTACAAGCGCAAATGTCTATTTATATTTCCAACTTGCGGTTTGCACCGCGTAAAATTATATTAACAAGAACATTTTTTATTGTCAACATTTATTTTTAATTTATTAACGCTTTTAAAATTTTATATACAATTTGAAGTTGATTATCATCGAGTTTGCCTATCAGCGCCATTATTTCACGTTCTGTGTTAAATTCTGATGACAAATGTTCGATATTTATAAAATCCTCAAACGAAATCCCTAAGATTTTTAACAAATTACTCATTGTTTCAAAAGAAGGATAATGCTTACCTGTTTCGAGCTTGCTCAATTGTCTTGGTTCAATTCCCAATTGTTCTGCTAAAAATTCTTGTGACATATTTCTTGATTTTCGCAATTCTTTTATCCGTTTACCGATAAGCTCTTTGGTTTGCATAATTACTCCTTTCTTAAAGGATAGGGACAAGTTTAGATATTTGTAAGGTTCTTTATGACTATTTTTAATTATTAATTAGTCACATGTATTGATTAATATAGAAGTATATGCTAATATTTTCATGTTTATTCAATATTAATAAGGAGAAAATTATGAAAAAGGCATTCACACTGGCTGAAATACTAATAACATTGGCAATAATCGGAATAGTTGCAGCAATGACTATCCCAACGCTGATTACAAAGTTAAAAAACCAAAGAACTGAGGCTATTTTAAAAGAAGACTACTCAATATTGCAGCAGATGATGATTTCCGCAAACGATGAAGGTGCCATTGAAAATCTTGCCAAAGATAACAATATGGATGCCATGGAATCATGGTTCAAAGCGTATTTTTTGCCCTATATAAAAGTTGCGCATGTCTGTTATGATGAAGCAGGCTGCTGGAGTAGCAATGTAAAAAAACTAAATAACACAATAAAAAGTGCAAACGACATTACCGGTTGCGGAATTAAAACTATTTCATTTATTTTAAATAATGGCAGTTTTGTATGTATGGATGATTATGATAAAAACAGTCTTATTAACCTTTATGGAGTAGAAACCTCAAGTACTTTATCTTTGGTTTTTTATGTTGATACTAACGGCTCAAAACAACCAAACATGATTGGCAAAGATATATTTATTTTAGTGTTCAAGCCGGAAACCGGAAACTTTGTACCTGCCGGAAACGACCTTAGCGAGGACAAAGTACTTAAAGACTGTTCAGAATCCGGTACAGGATATTTTTGTCTTACTTTAGTTAAAAATCGAGGTTGGAAGGTTTTTGAAGTAAAATAATCTAAAAAAGGCTCATTACAGTGAGCCTTTTTGCTAAATATCTACATACTTTCTTGCGCATTCAAACATTGAATTTATCAGTGCTGAGTTATTATTCAAATTCATTCCGTTTGTTTCCAGAACTTGTTTTACTCGCTCTTCCCAGATATTATAGATGTCATTTTTGTCTAAATCAAGAATTTGACCTATCATTGATAATTCTTTAAAATCAATTGGAATAGGATAAGTTCCGCGCAGCATATCAACGATTTCAACACGTTTTTTGCGCGGGAAAGCTTTTAAAAAGGTCACAATACTCATTTTGCGCTCTTTAATCATGCTTTTTAAAAGTTCAATAGTATCGTCTTTCAAAATTGGTTCTTGCGGAATTTTATATTCTTCAAATTCTTCCGGAGCAATATCCATAACTGTTGCAATCCGTTCTAAGGTTGTACTACGGGTTGAAAAGGGGATAGTTTCGTCAATAAGATTATAAACATAAGACAAGGTAACGCCTATCATCTCCGCGAAATCCTTCTTATGCAGCGAGTTCTTCTCTAAAAAATCTGCAACCTTTTGCGAACTCTTTTGGGTTTTAATTTCGTGTTTCATATCTTTTACCTCATTGTTTTCCTTAATTTAGTTATTATTTATCTTTTTGTTAAGCTTACATTTGCTATACCATTATGGTAATATTTATTTACGTTAAAATATTAAATATAAAATTGATACAATATCGAAGGGAACTTATAATATGAAACTTGTTGCAGGGCTTGGCAATATTGGGAATAAATACTGTTTTACACGGCATAATGCCGGATTTATGGTTGTTGATAAATTAGCAATAACAAAGGATTTAGAGTTTAAAGAAGAGAGGAAACTCAAGTGTTTTATGACGAAGTTCAAACTTAATGACGAAGATATTATACTGATTAAACCTACAACTTTTATGAATTTATCAGGCGATGCCGTGCAGCTTGTAATGAATTATTATAAAATACCGGTTGAGGATGTTCTAATCGTTTATGACGATTTATCACTGGAACTTGGTAAAATGCGTTTCCGTGCAGACGGCTCAGACGGCGGGCATAACGGGATAAAATCAGTTATAAAATCTGTCGGAACACAAAATATTGCACGCCTGAAAATCGGAATAGGTCCACAGCCGCCAATACCTTCTGAAACCTTTGTATTACAAAACTTTTATAAAGACCAGCTTGAAACTCTTAAACCTGTTTTAAAACGCGCAATTGAAGGAATTGAATACTATTTTACAAACGGAATGCAAAAAGCACAGAATGATTATAACTAAATTTTTACAAAAACTTGATTTAATGCTATACTATTAAGGCATAGAGTATTTTAAAAGGAGAAGAAATGAGTTTACAACTTGCAGCACAATTTGAGGCGAACGAACAATACGAACAGGCATACGAAGAATACAAAAAGGAATACGAAAACAATCCTGATGATCTTGGATTGCTGGAAAGAATGGGACACCTGTCACTTATTTTAGAACGTCCGGATGAAGCTGCCGGCTACTATTATGAAATTCTCAAACGCGATGTTACAAACCCTTTAGCCTATGAACAATTGATGTCGATTTACGAAAACAAAGATAAATACAAATATTACGTTTATAGAGGCAATAAAAACTCAATCGAAGGCAAATTGGAATTCGCAATAAACGACTTTAAAAAAGCATTGTCTTATGCTCAAGAAGATGAAACTCAACTTATAATGACAAGACTTACTCTTGCAAACCTTTACCGCCAAACAGGCAACAATCTTAAAGCAATTGATGAATATAATTTTATCATTGAATACGACAATCTTCATGAAGACATTTTCTTGCAGCTTGCTGATATTTATATGCAGGATGAAGCTTATTCAAGTGCGCTTGATGTATTGCATAGAGCAAAAGACAAAGGCTTTGATACAGACAGAATTAATGAAGCACTTGCAGCAGTTTACCTAAAAAGCGGCAACCCTGAAAAGTCAATTGAATTCACAAAAGACGAACTTTTAAAAATTCAAAGCATGCTTGAACTTGGACAGGTTGAACAAGCTTACGCAAAACTAAACGCTCTTCCGGAAGCTTATAAACAGTCTCCAAGATATTACACCCTGCAAGCACAGTATTACTATTCATCAAAAGATTTTAAAAAAGCTCTTGAATTTATAGACGAATACAACAAAATCCAGCCAAATTCACCACTGACATACCAGATGAGAGCATTAGTTTACGACGAAAGCGGAGACGATTACCTTGCACATGTAAACTGGGGAAGATATAATATGCTACGCGGCAACAAGGATATCGCAATCAACGAATTTATTAATGCGGTTCAATTAAAAGCCGAAGATGTTGGGGTTATGTTTACTCTTGCTGATTTATTAACCGAAACCGGGGACACAAACCATGCAGCAGAATACTACGAAAAAATCAATAAAATTGACCCTAAAAACAAAGAAGCGCTAAGAAAATTAGCACAATTTAGAGAAGGTATCGGAGATTACAGAATGCAGGTTGAATACTTGGAAAAACTTGCAGAAATTGACCCAAAAGATGTTGATACCTTAAAAGAATTGGCTAAAGGCTACGAAAAAACAAGAGAAAAAGATAAAGCTGTCGAAACATACACAAAATATCTTGAACTTGTAAAAGACCCTGTTGAATACAAAAAAGCAAAAGACAAACTTGACAAACTTGAAGCCGGCGGCACAGAAGAAGCCGTTGGGCTGCTTGATAAAATCATGGGATTTTTCAATAGGGGTAAATAAATAAAACGCGCCCGCTCAACCAATAAAATTTTAAACCTTAACTAAAGTATTCAAATCAACATTTAAAGCTTTGGCAATAGATATTATTGTGCAAAGTTTTGGATTACCTGCCGCACGCTCTATTAAATTAATTGTATCAAGGGAAACATCAGCCATTTCCGCAAGTTTAAGCTGCGAAATATTCAGCCTTGCGCGTTCAATGCGCATATTTTTTGCAAGTTCCTTATAATAAATAGTCATATCCATAAAATAATTTTAGTATATTGATTATTTTTATTATATATAATATAATCAGTATTATACTGAATATATTCAGTATAATAAAAGTTATATTAGGTAAAATAGGAGGTATATATAATGGAAAAATCTAAAGTCCTCGCATTTACGCTTGCAGAAGTTCTAATCACACTTGGGATTATCGGGGTTGTTGCAGCAATAACTATACCGGGACTTATACAGAAAAATTTTGAAAAAAGAGTTGTTTCACAATTAAAAGAAACACAATCAATACTTTCACAAGCAGTAAGAATGGCAGAAGAAGAATACGGCGATGTTGAAGGCTGGGACTTAAAATACGATTCTGAATCCACAATAAAAATTGCACAATATTTAAAGCCGTTTCTAAAAATAGCTGTTGATTGCGGGGTAGATGATACAGAAGGAAAGTGTATCAAAGTAAAACAATATCAACAAATAAGGGGCACTGTAGACGATTATAGTACGCGTTATCGTACAAATGACCAAATTTATAAAATTGTACTAAATAATGGTTCTGCTATATGGTTTGTAAGTTTTGCTAACTACAATAATAATTATTTAATTGGATTTTATATAGATGTCAACGGTAAATCAAAGCCAAACACAATAGGTGAAGATTTATTTTATTTTGAATATGGAGAAAAAGCACTACGCCCGATGGGTGCTCCGGATTCAGCTTATCCGTATGAAACTCATTGTAAAAATAAGCAAGGCACTGGTTGGGGTTGTGCATACTATATTGCTACACACAACGACATGAATTATTTACACTAATCTTACCAGGTAAAATATCTGATAGTCGCTGCAACATTAGCAGCAGCATTGATGACATTTGCAGCAGTATTTATTCCTGCATAATCGTCTCTGATGACGACAGTACTTGCTGTAGGTGCAACAGGTTCTACACCGTCATAAATATAGTTTGAATACGGATAATATGTGTAAGTATTTGTGTAATAAACCCGCGGATAATAAACCGATGAATAATAATAAGGATACGGTCTTATAATAGGTCTGTGCATCGGAGGCGGCGGAGGCAAAGGTCTTACCCCAACATGATGCATTGGAGGACGTCCGCCCATTGGGNGAGGCGGCGGAGGCAAAGGTCTTACCCCAACATGATGCATTGGAGGACGTCCGCCCATTGGGGGTCTTCCCGGCATTGGTCGGTTCATATGAACTCCGGCGTGCATTGGCGGTCTACCGCCACCCATTGCAGGTCCTCGCATTCCGCCCGGATGTCCGCCGCCGTGAGGTCCCGGAGCAGCTATTGCCGGTACTCCGATAAATAAAATTGCTAACGCTAAAATTCCTATAATCTTTTTCATACCGTTTCTCCTATTAGACTTCACATGCTTATAACGATAATAATAAAATAAATGTTCAAAAATTAAACAGATTATAAAGTTTTATTGCGGTTTATGCTATAATAAATGTATTAAGGAAATGATTATGGCTGATAATTATTATGAATTAAGATTAAAAATTAACCCTGAAATGGAAGATTTAATTTCAGAAATATTTTTTGAAAATTTTGACTGTGAAGGCGTAGTTCTTGCAGAAGAGACATACAAAGATTTAGAAATGACAGCAACCACAGCAGGCACATTAAGAATTTTTCTCAATGACAACTCATTTGAGGATTTAAAATACGATATAGAAAACATTTTGGATATGTCGCGGGAAGAGTTTTTGTCACGTGGCTTGACAGAAGGTGACCTTGGCACATGGGAATTTACCTTAGAAGAAAAAGCCAACGAAGATTGGTCAAAAAAATGGAAAGAGCAATGGGATGTAACACATGTTACTGATAAAATTGTGGTTGTCCCTGATTGGATTGAATACGAGCCTAAAAAAAATGAAATAATTATCAAACTGGAGCCGGGGTGTGCGTTTGGCACAGGCACTCACCAGACAACGCAATTATGTATGAAAGCACTTGAAAAATATATGGTGCAAGGTTCACGCGTTGCAGATATTGGTATGGGCTCAGGGATTTTGTCAATTTTAGCAAAAAAACTTGGCGCTGATTATGTATACGGCTGTGACACAGATGATACGGTAATTGATGTTGCACGCGAAAACGCAATAAAAAACAACGTAGAATGCAAGTTTGAACTTGGCAGCGCAAAAGATATTCATGATAAATTCGACTTTGTCTGTGCAAACATTTTACACTTTGTACTTGCTGAAATCATGCAGGACCTGAAAAACATTATGAAATCGGGTGCTTTAATGTCATTAAGCGGGATTTTAGACGAGAAAAAACAAATGGTAATTGACGCATATAACGCTGCAGGGCTTGAACTTGTTGAAGAAATTCAACAGGATCAGTGGACATCGTTTGTTGTAAGAAACGGAAAGGCATAAATTATGGAAGGCAAAACAGCAATAATAATACCGGCAAGATACGGTTCATCAAGACTTGAGGGCAAACCGCTTTTAAAAGTTTGCGCAAAATCTGTTATACAGTGGGTTTATGAAAAAGCACAAGCCTCAAAATTTGCTGATATGATTATTGTTGCAACTGATGACAAACGGATTTATGATGAGGTAAAATCTTTCGGCGGCGAAGTTGAAATGACATCAGTCAATCACAAATGCGGTTCGGACAGAATAATGGAAGTTGTTTCAAGACATCCTGAAATCTCATATATTTGCAATCTTCAAGGGGATGAACCATTAATTAAACCTGAAAGTATTGACGCTGTTATCAAAAATGTTCAAGAAGATGACAACGCTGATATATCAACACTTATCAGAGTTTTAACAGACGAAAACGAGATTAACAATCCTAATCTTGTAAAATGTGTAATTGATAAAAACGGGTTTGCGTTGTATTTTTCACGCTCAAAAATTCCGTTTGAACGCAATTGCGGTATTGCAACTTTTTACGGACATCTTGGAATATACGGTTACAAAAGAGCTGCACTGGAAGCTATGACAACCTTATCCCAAACACCGCTTGAAATGACTGAAAGCCTTGAACAGCTAAGAGCATTGGAAAACGGAATGAAGATAAAAACCTCAGTTGTTGACTTTGTACCTGTTGGCATTGATACCAAAGAAGATTTAGAAAAATTTAAGCAAATAATTTCTGAAAAATTGACAGTGTAATTTGTCAAATTTCCATATTTTCTAAAGCTTCACTATCAGGATACAAGGCAAGTCCGGCATCGCGGGTTTGGCGTGCAAGTTTATATTTATGCAGTGCAATATATATTTTGACAAGGTCTTCATAATAATCCGGGTCAAAGTCTTCCCGCTTATATTTAAACGCCCGTTTATAAAATCTGAGCGCCTGGCGAAAATCTTTCATCTGTAAACAAATATAGCCTTTAATATACAACGCTCTGTCATTTTTAGGATACTTTGAAAGAAATTTGTCAGTAAGCTCCAGTGCCTTTGCATATTCTTTTAGTTTTTCGACATAAATAAAAGATGTTCTTATAAAGATTTCTTCTTCTTCCTCATAACCAAGCTCCATAGCTTTCAAATAGTACTCAAGCGCCTTATCAAATTTCTCCTGAGAAAAATAAACGCTTGCTTTTGTATAATACGCGCCTGAATAATTTTTATCCGCAAAAATCGCCTTGTTTGCATACTCAATTGCCTTTTTATACTCTGATAATTCATAATAAATATAAGCAATAATATTGTAACCCGTACATTGTATTTGAGTTAGGCTTTCTTCTTTAAGATAGTATTTGAGTGAATTTTTCATATCACCCATACAAAAATAAATCCAGCCGGCAATATTGTTTGAATTAGAATAGTCCGGGTCAAAATCAAGCGCCTTGTGGATATATTCCCGCGCCTTAAAAGAATTTTCATAATATTTTTGATAAATCCATGCAATCCTTGCAGCAGTATATTTGTCTAAACAGTCTTTCTTTTCAGCTATCAGGTAATATTCAAGAATTTTTTCATAATAGGCTTCTTCATCCAGCACATTACCCAATAAAATATACGGTCTGCCATACTCAGGGTCTAAATCAAGCGCTTTTCTTGCATAATATTCTGCTTTTGAGTTCTCGTCTTTGTCTCCATACAACCACGAAATATCACAAAACATATCAACGCATTCAATTCCGGCTTGTTCTGCTTTTAAATACCTGTCAAGCGCCTTTTCAAAATCTTCCTGTTCGTAATAGTAAGCACCTTCATTGTAAAAAGACAGCCCCTTGCCTTTTAACTTAGTACCCGAAGCTCTGTGAAATTTGCTTAAATCTATTACATTATCTTTTTTCATCATATA
Source organism: Candidatus Gastranaerophilales bacterium Zag_111 (assembly GCA_001899395.1). GTDB lineage: Bacteria > Cyanobacteriota > Vampirovibrionia > Gastranaerophilales > Gastranaerophilaceae > Zag111. The sequence goes on from MOYD01000060.1 coordinate 78,169, forward strand.
TTAATCTAATTCAAGAAAGGGCGGCTAAGCCGCCCTACATAATAACACTTAGTTAGAATATAAAAGTCCGTAAGCTGCATCCCAAGCGCTTGCTCCGCCTCTGATTTTGAATTTAGACAATTGAGAAGTACTTGTTTTTTTAGCTTTTTCTTGCTCTTTTGTATTTTTAGTTTCTAATTTTTTGTTAGCTTGTCTTGTTTCGATAATTGAATTTGCATAAGTTAAGAAATTTTTATACTCATTGCAGCCATAACCTGCTTTAACCTTTTCAGGATACGCATATGCAATATAGTTATAAACATTCATTGCTCTATCGGCATTAGCCGGTCTGCCTTGAAGAGTATCCCATGCTGTTGCGGATTGTTTTGTTAAAACAACAATAATTGCCAAAGGATTATAACCAGCTGTAACCATCAAGTTAGCTGCAACAACATCGGCTTCTTTTTCTTCTTTTGTAGTTTTGTAATTAGAAGCAACTGTTGAAGCAGTTGAATTTATTGTTAAATCAGTATCTGTTACCTCTTGAAGTACAGCCATAAATTTACCTTTTGAAGCATGACCGCTGATAATGTGTCCTAATTCATTCGCAACAACCGCCGCAACTTCGTTATCGTTACCTGCATATGCCAGGTCATTTGATGACACATTTACAACCTTATTGGTTGAATAATTGGAATTGTCTACATCGCCGGATACTACTGTAAATTTAACATTCGTTACCGCAATACCGTTTTTAGTCAAAAGGTTTGCACCAATTGTTGATACTCTTGATGCAGCATCATAAGTTGCAGCAAATGACGGCACCGCAATTACAACAACCGCAAAAAGTGATAATAAAACTTTTTTCATACTTTTCTCCTTATCTAATACACACCAAACATAATATAACAAAATTCCTTTTTATTAAAGAACATGTTAAAATAATTTTATGCAAGAAGAACTCATCTCAAAGGCAACAATAAGGAATTGGAAAAGATTAAAACTTGATTTAACAAATATTGACACAAAATTAACATCAAGAGCAAACAGACTTCGTTCACAAAAGAAAATTGTGCCGGTAGAATACTTTAAAAATAAAAAAAATCGTTCATTTTTGCAAAAAATTACAGTATATGACGACATAAAATCTGTTTTGTACACAGTTGCCCTAAATCTACTGAGTACCAAAAATTTGATAAAAATAACCGGACAAAAAATCACATCTGAAAACAAATACCTTCTTGAAATCCTTGAAGAATACAAAACAAACATGTTACCCGAACTTCTTGACATAAGTTTTCCAAAAGATGAAAGAGATATTCTTGGTTTAATTTATCAACTTTATCTGTCTGTTGGTCTAAAAAGTAAAACCGGTTCATATTACACCCCACCCAAAATTCTTAATAACATAATTAAAAATCTCCGACCGGAAGACAAATTTCTTGACCCTTGCTGCGGCTCCGGAAGTTTTTTACTTTCTGCCTCTGATATAATCCAAAACCCTGAAAATATCTACGGCTGCGACATTGATAACAATGCTTGTTTTATTGCTAAAATTAATCTTATTCTAAAATTTCCTGATAAAAAATTTCGACCAAAAATTTTTAACATTGACTTTCTGGCAAAAAAGTTTAAAGATTTACCGAATTTTGACATTATTGCAACAAACCCGCCTTGGGGCGCGGCAATAGAAAAGAAAAACTTTTCTTTAATTAAATCCGGCGAAAGTTTTTCGTATTTTATTGAAGCTGCAAATAACTACATAAAATCCGGCAGCAGAATGATTTTTGTTTTGCCGGAAGCTATACTCAACATCAAAGCACATAAAGATATCCGAAAATTTATCCTTAATAATTTTCACATAGATAAAATAGAACTTTACGGCAAGGCGTTTCAGGGTGTTTTGTCTGATGTTGCAGTACTTTACCTGAATAAATCAAAATCTGAAAAAGATATTATTATACAGACAAAATCAAAAAAAATGTCTGTTTGCCAAAATTTTTATGAACAAAATACGAACAACAATTTTTCAACACTTGATAATAAAGATATAGAAATTCTGCAAAAAATCTATTCCACACCTCACAAAACCCTTGATAAAAACAGCATCTGGGCAATCGGAATTGTTACCGGCGCAAATTCAAAACATATCACAAAAAATTCAGAGGAAGGCGAAAAGATTTATTCGGGAAAAAATATCACAAAAAATGCAATTACAGACACTGATAACTATATAATTTATGACAGAGATAAGTTCCAACAAACCGCACCGGACAGCATTTACAGGGCAAAAGAAAAACTTGTTTACAAATTCATTTCAAAAAAACTTGTTTTTGCATACGATAATCAGCAGCGATTGTTTTTAAACAGCGCAAACATCTTAATTCCAAAACTTGAAGGGTACACCATAAAAGAAATTTTGGCATTTTTGAATTCACAACTGTTCAATTACATTTACCTCAAAAAATTCAACGAACTGAAAGTCCTAAAGGGAAACCTAATGGAACTTCCTTTCCCTCAGTTGACCGGAGCCCGCGCCGATTTAACCGATGAAAAAATATTTGAAATATTCGGACTTGATGAAAATGAAGTCANCCGCGCCGATTTAACCGATGAAAAAATATTTGAAATATTCGGACTTGATGAAAATGAAGTCAAATATATTCAATCGGAAGTTCTGTAAAGTCCTTACCACGAACCTCCGCCGCCACCGCCGCAGCCGCCGCCAGAATGTCCGCCACCGCCGCCTGAGGAAGAGGAATGACTTATACCGCCGTTTGCAACAGACGGTTGTGTCAAAGACGATGCTGTATGCGTAAAAGTATGAAATCCTCTGTGGAAATCTTTTCCATGATACCAGCTTGGCGGTTCTTTGAAGAACTGCTCAAACTGATTTATCCATTTATCTGATAAATCAAAAATATAAAGATATGGCAAAACATCAAAACAGTAATTCGGGTTCTTATCAACGAGCATTTTAACGCGCGAAAGCTCAACAGTTTCCAGAAATTTTTTAAAACCAAGCAGCTCACCAAGTGACCTGTTGCCAACGCTATTTCGCTTTGGCAAATGGTAAAGACAAATTCCTGAAATCACAATACATACCAGCCCCAAAACCATAACCGGCACATTTGACTGAACAAAACCAATAAGTTGCAAAAGAAAGTATAAAGGAACTCCCCCAAACAGCAACGCCCAAATTGTCATAAATATAGGATTTTTTTTAAAATTTGTTATCAACATCACACACGCAATCACAGGAAATGTCATCAACAACAGATGATCCGGCGAAAGTTTATAATTATCTACCACAAAAATTTCCAGCAATACCAAACCAATCAGACAAGCCAGCATAATAAATTTAAAACCAAAACCGATAGAGGCTTTATCAAAAATCTTTTCTCTGATTTTATTAAGTTTTTCTTTAGTTTCCAGACATTTTTTGTAAAATATAGTTGAAGTTTCGAGTGTAATATTTGAGACTTCACCATTTGGAACAAGATACGTCATAAAGTCATACACTAAGTCATTATCCCCGTCATAATCTTTTACCTTTTTAATCGTAAATATCGAGCCCCGTTGAGAAATTTCTAAATATCCTTTATTCGCAAGCCAGATTATTAATGACACCAACCCCTTTTCTGAAGCTTGACCGGCATATAAAACCTCAGCTTCCGCACTGTTACACCCGCCCGGCGGATAAAAATTTACAACAGGGATAACTTGCTCATCACGCCCGACAATAAACCAGATAAACCAGCTGATAAGAGTTAGTAAAATCATTGAAAATACGACATTATAAGGCATAAAATTCACAGGGAGATTAAAATAACCGTTTGCAAGCGGAATTCTTAATGTAATCCCTTCACCGGGATTCAATTTTTCAAAAGTTTGACCGGTGATATTCTGCCCGTAAATTGAATATTCAGCCCTGTCTTTAAAGCCAACCGTCCCGTATTTCCCGATAGAAATTCCCGCCGCCTGAGCATTAAAAGGTTTCGGCATTTCAACAGAAAAACTTGCATGCTGTATCGGAACAGTCCAGCCGGTTCCGATGATGTTATAGTAAAATTCATTAGGCTTATCTTTTAAATGATGGGTATAATTTATTGTATAGCTATGATTTCCTTGAACCAATCGACTTGGATTGCCGATTTTTATAACATAATTTGTGCCATTGCGACTTGTTTGAAATTTTTCAGAAACGCTGACATTTGAAATTTCACCTCCGGATAACGGAATATTTCTGAAAATTCCGTGAGATGAATTTGTAAAAACAACATCAATATTCTCTGTTATATTAACAGATTTATCAGTATTGACCTTCATATTAACGTTGTAATTGTTAATATAAAAATTTTCCGCAAACGCAGCACTTGTTGTCATTAAAAATGCAAACAAAAATACAATAAATGTTAATATCTTTTTCATTAAAAATCCACCTTAACGTTTTCTCTTTGTTCTGAACCTATTTCAAACATTCTTTCTGTCTTAAATCCAAATACCTTCCCAACAATATTAGACGGAAAAATTTCAAGAAAAGTGTTTAATTCCCGAACCGTACCATTATAGTACTTGCGGGCATTAGCAATATCTTCTTCTATTTTTGACAATTCCTGCATAAGATGTGTAAAATTTTCATTAGCTTTTAACTCCGGATAATTTTCCGCAACCGCAATAAGTTTTGGTATAGCCGCCCCTAATTGCTCATTGACATTAAGCTTTTCATTTTGTGAAAGACTGTCATAACTTCTGGTTCTTAAATCAGTAACACCGGCAAAAACACCTTTTTCGTGTTCAGCGTAAGCCTTTACACATTCAACAAGATTAGGCACTAAATCCCAACGTTTTTTCAAATACACATCCATTGTTGAAAAAGCTTCGCGCACATAATTTCTAAGCCCAACCGCCTTATTATAAGTTACAACCAGATAACACAAAACCAAAATAACGACAACTAAAATTATATAATTACTCATATTCTCTCCTTGTATGAATTACAAAACTTTAAGGAATATCTGTAAGTTGATAATCGTACGTTTTTTGTAAATCATTAAAAATTTTTAAGGTTCAATTGCTCAACCGCTGAAATTTCTTTGTTTTGCAATCCTTGCTATTAATGTACTGTAAATTTCGGCGGTAAGGGGAATTGAACCCCTGTTTGGAGAATGAGAATCTCCCGTCCTAACCACTAGACGATACCGCTGTGTACTTAAATAATAGAACAAAAAAATATAAAATCAAACTTTAAATAATTTACCCGAAATTCTTTTTTATATATAATTATCCTGAGGAATAAATAAAATGAGTGATTTAGACAAAATATATAAATTATCAGAAGAATACGACAATGGCACTAATGCTGAAATTATTGAACAAGAACTAAAAAAATTATTAGAACCATATAAAGACGGGTCAATCGGCTTAGCACAGATTAACCCGATTGCAGGCGATATCGAATACAATGCAAAAAAAGTTGTCAAATATATCACACATGCCCAAAATATAGGGCTTGATGCGGTCGTGTTTCCGGAACTTACGTTAATGGGATACCCGATTGAAGACACAATTGACAGACACCCGATTATTGTTGAAGAAAATGTTAAATGGTTAAAAGAAATCGCAAAAATTACGACTTCAACCACGGCAATTGTAGGTTTTGTCGAACCTCGAAAATACGACCACCTGCAAGGTAAAAAGTACTTTAATTCCGTTGCAATCCTATCCGGCGGAAAAATTCAAGGAATTGTAAGAAAATCACTTTTGCCGACATACTCAGAATTCAACGATTACAGATACATTGAACCTTCACCGGTTGTCGGAATGCAGCCCGGCGAGACTTTGGGATGTTTAAACGAAGACAATCTTAACCAATGCACAAAAACAACTGTTATAAATAATAAAAAATACGGGATTTCAATATGTGAAGACTGCTGGAACAATAAGGAATTTTTCAACGATACCACGCTATATTCACTTGACCCGATTGAAGAACTTTCCAAAGAAAATCCGGACGTATTTATAAACTGTTCAGCGTCTCCAACAAGAGCCAAAAAAGAACAATTAAAGCACAATATGCTTTCGTTTATTGCAAAAAAATATAAAACTCCGATTGTTTATGTCAACCAGGTAGGGGCGATTGACAACAGCTCATTTGACGGCTCCAGCAGGGTTTTTGACAACAATGGAAAGCTACTTGCACGCGCAAAATCATTTAAAGAACAATTTTTAATAGTTAATCCCCATATGGGTTTAGGAAAAATTTATCCGCTTACAAAAGGTTTAGAACAGACTTTAACAGAAGCAAAGGTTTACACGCTTGAATACGAACCGGATTTAGAGCGGACTTATAAAACCATAATCCAAGGGATTAAGGATTACTTCAAAAAAACCGGATTTAGACGGGCGGTTTTAGGACTGTCCGGGGGGCTGGATTCAACAGTCTGTGCAGTACTTTTAGCAGACGCCCTTGGAGCGGAAAATGTTTTTGGTATAAGTATGCCGTCTAAAATTACAAGTACAGAAAGCAAATCAGATGCAGCACAACTAGCCGCAAACCTTGGAATAAATTTCACCGAAGCGTCAATCAAAGATATGTTTGAGACAACAAACAATTGTCTGCAAAAACTGTTCAAAACAGTTGAAACTAAATGGGACGGACGCTANACAACAAACAATTGTCTGCAAAAACTGTTCAAAACAGTTGAAACTAAATGGGACGGACGCTACAAACAATCATTCACCCCGGACAACATTCAGGCACGTGCGCGTGCTATGTTTTTATGGGGAGTAAGCAATGAATTTGCCGGCTGTCTTCCGATTGCAACATCCGATAAGTCCGAACTGTATATGGGTTATGCAACAATTAATGGCGATATGTCCGGCGGTTTTGCCCCAATTGCAGATGTTCCGAAAACTAAACTTTTCGCGCTGGCAAGATGGCTTAACGCAAACCGCGAAGTAAAAAATGCAATTCCTGAAGCAATCATCCTGAAAAAACCCGGGGCAGAACTTGCAATTAACCCTAAAACAGGCAAGCCGCTAATAGCAGAAGATGCCTTAATGCCGTACGAGTTCCTTGATGAAATCATCTGGCGTATTGAGAATAAAAAAGAACACTATTACGATATGCTGAATTCAGAATTTCTCTACGAAAAGAAAAATCCTGTATCAATTGAACAAAAACAAGAATGGCTTGACAAATTTTACCGCCGAATGTCAACCGCGCTTTATAAATGGTCAATTTTGCCGCCGTCCGTCATTGTTGATTCCCGCTCAATCAATAAATACGATTACAAACAACCAATAACATCCTCAAGAATAAACTATAAAGGGCTTAGCCAAGACCTGATAAGAGAAAAAATTTCAGAGTTTACTACGATGTAAAGCTTTGTTAAGTCAGAAATAATCTAAAAACGCTTGCAATGATTGAAATACAATAAATTTCAAAATATATAAAATGTAATAATGAAATTTTGTGATATTATGATTTATAACAACAAGGGAATTCGTATTTAATGTTTAAAGTCAACATCTTGAAATTGATGTATAATCATTCCCCAATGAATTTTTATACATTTGATAAAGATACAACAATAATAAAATCAATAAATAATACATCATTAGGATACAGCTTTGACAAAATTTTCGACAACAATGATATCGCATCTGTTTGGCGGGAAATAAAACTTTGCAAAAAATGGTCAACAATTTTGATATTTTTATTTCTTATAACCCTTTTATATGGCGTAATTTTCCCGAACTTTTCCAGGTTTGTAAATTATGAGTGGTATGTAAACGCAATAATTATACTATTTATATTTGGAATAGTCTGTCAAATTATCACAAAACTTTGTACACTGATTTTTGAAAAACGTCTAAAAAAAATTTTTGGCGGGTTTAAAAAGACAATCTTTATTCCGCCGGCTAAAATTGACAAAGATTACTACAGCCGTTTTAAAACAGAACTTATAAAAGCGCTTGTGATAATACTTGTTATTGTTGCATGTTTTAGTATCGGTTCACCGCTTAAAAAAGCACAAAACCTGATTGAAAGCGGAAAATATAATGAAGTCATCAGCCTTACAACAATCGGTTCAAAAGTTTTTCCGATAGCTCAGGAATGGTACTCGCTCAGAGGGTATGCGCGCTTCCAAACAGGAGATTATGAAGGTGCAATAAATGATTATGATAAAGCATATAAACTGGGTGCGGACGGATTAAATATTATGAATTTTGATAACAAAATTTTTATAAAATATTACCTGAACGAATATGACAGCGCGCTGGAAGATTTCAACACCGAAATTAAAAATGCAGGAAGTGAAGATGAAAAAGACCAGTTTTTATGGGATAAAGCACAGTTTTTATATTACATAAAACACTATGATGAAGCACTTAGTCTGTACACTGAACTCATCGGCAAAGCAGAAGAAGACAGAATATATTTGCTAAAAGACAGATTATATTTAGAAAGAGCACAAGTGTTTAATGCTCTTGGACAAAACGAATTAGCCCAAGATGATATTGCAAACTCAGGAGTTTCACCTGATGAAATTTCAGAACACCCAATTCCACAGCCAACACTTATGCTGAATAATTTTTAGTTAGCGAATATCTTTTAGCTCAATCTTGATATCATTTGTGTTAAGATTTCCGTTTACCAAAACTCTAAATAAGCCCGTCTCAGCTTCTGTTCCTTTTATCGGCGGAATAAGTTTTATTTTGTCATTGTAAACTTCTTTTGTACGCTCAACCCTAAATAAAACCTTATGTATCAAACTCAACGGAATTTTAAATATTCTTATTTTCCGTTCTGAAACTTTATTACGCCGCCCCCAAAGGCTGATATCGCCTTTTTGGCTATCTATATCATAATTACCTTCGACAAACATCGAAATATTATCGCTCTGTGAGAAAATTTTCACATCATGAACACAGGAATCATCAAGAATAAACGAACCTCGCAAATTTGAATAGAAAATATTAGGCTTTGAAAAATCAATATTTGTCACCTTTGACAGGGTGAATTTAAAAGATTTTTTAAGGAAAAATAACGGCGATTTTTTATGTGAAGATGAACGATTTACAATAATCTCTCTTGAACCTAACTTTGGCATAAACCCATCCGCAATTGCAAAAGTTGCATGTGCGTGAATATTATGCAATTTATTCCAAGTTTTCATATGCAGTGTTGCAAATGCAGTTCCTTCAAATTGGTCAGGAAGATTAAAAATCTTTGTTGCAACCGCGTTTGAATCAATGTCTGATGCTAAAAAGTGAATATCTGATGCGTGCTTTTTAATATTATACTTACCAACGGCGCTCAAAATCCCATTTGAATACTCTGTTTCAGGAATTGTAAAATCAACAACATTGTCTTTCATTTGCCCTATAATATTCACATCGTGCAAATAAAATTTTGAGTGAATAATTTCACCGGCATGAATTTTACCTTTTTTGACAATAACATTATGCTCTTTTGGTTTATGCTGCTTAGGTGAATTCCCTTTAATAGAAGATTTAACGCTGGAAATATTTCCCTGCTTAACATAAAACCGTTTAAGATTAATTTCAATATCATCAACTATGATATCGTCTTTCAAATTATTTTGGGCAATAAGCTTCATATCAATCGGTTCGTTGAAAAATTTGCCGTCTATATTAACTCCGATTTTATTTCCCGCAACATTTATATCAGCCTGTTTTAAATACATAAAATCTCTGTGATGAGTGTCATACAACGATAATTTACCGTCAATATATTTTTTCATAAAATCGTATTTCAAATCAGCAAGAAATCTTCCGCCTGTAATATAATCCTCAACAAACGACTGAACAAGCAGCATTGGAACTTCGCCGTTTGTTTTTAACGTAAAATATGAAGGTTTAAAAGAACCTTGCTGACTAATAAAAAGCCCGTCACCGCCTAACATCTTTTGCTCACCAATCGAATAATTGTAATCTTTTACAAATAACTTGTCAGCCGTTTTAAGAGTTTTTGCGCTTATTTTACGGTATTTATCAGTATTATCAAGGCTTCCGAACCTCGTAGAAATATTACTTCCGGGCGCTAAACCAAGCTCATACTCAATACTAACCTTATGGTTAGCTGTCATATATTTAACATCCGCGTCAGCAAAACCAATAATCTGAACCGGCTCAAAATATTTCTTTGTAAAATTCTTTGTTAGCTTCGATTTTACATTTCCCGCCACAACAACATTATCTGTCGCAAGCCCTTTTACCAAAACATCTGTGTAGACTTTATCTGTACCAAAAGTTCCGTTGGCGGCAGCCTTCATCTCCCGTCCGGTAAAATAAAAATCTACAACCGGCAACGATACCGGGATTTTAAATTTTGAAAAATCAGCTTTTAAATTATGCGCGCGGCATTTTCCGTTCAGCCCTTCTTTAGAAAACGCTAAGTCTACATCAAGACTTCCTTCAAAATTTTCAAAGTTTTCTATAAAATTTCTCTTACCATTGTTTTTTGTTTTGTAAAAAAAAACAAAGAATTTTTCTAAATCATATACAGATAAATCTTTTCCGTTAAAATTAAGATTATCAATTGTTCCCGTAAGATTGAGGGTCGAAGTTTTATATCTGAGAGTAAAATCTTCAAAATTAACAGTTTTTGCGAAATACAAATATCCATCTTCACCAATTACAATAGGTTCTTTTGAATACGGTACCGTAAGATAACCAGTAAATGCGCAAAAAACAGTTCCGTAGATTTTTTCAGAATGAATATTTACAAGTTTCATGTTAGATTTATCATCAAATTTAACATAAGCATTTTTAACATTTATAACCGGGAGATAATCTATTTTTAGCGAACTTTTATCTTCTTTTTTATCCGTATTCAAACGAGGTTTCAACCGTTCAAAATCAAGATAAATTGATTCAATATTAAGTTTTTCTGGCTTAAACGAAAGAGGCTTTGAATGATATTCAATATTTTTAAAATCCACAACCTGCTTATCATTATCTTTTACGTCAATTTTTGCGGCAATAATATCGAATGATAAATTCTTGTTGTATTTAAAATTAAACCCTTTAATATCAATGTCTGCGCCAATTTTATCAGACAAAATTTGTTCTATTTTACTAATCCCAGCAGCAGAATTTAAAATTTTCGGCACACCAAAAATTATAAATACCCCTGCAGCAATAATTACAACGCCAACAAACACTATAAGATATTTGAAAAATCTTTTCATAAATCCATGTTAGCACAAAAAAACGTTGCGGTAAGGTGAAAATATTTTATGTTATAATAACAAATATGGCATGGATATATTTATTGATTGCAGCAGTATTTGAAGTTGGCTGGCCGTTTGGTTTAAAAATGGCAGCATTAGGGCAATACAAAGTTTGGTGGATTATATTTGCAATCATTGCAATGCTACTTAGCGGAGTATTTTTATTCATTGCACAAAAAACAATACCTGTTGGTACTGCCTATGCAGTCTGGACAGGCATAGGTGCATCATGTACTTTTTTATTAGGAGTTATTTTATTCAATGATGCATTCAGCCTAACGAGAGCTTTAGGAATTATATTAATTATAAGCGGTGTTGTTTGCCTAAAAATCGGTCATTAAACATTCGGTGATGCATTATTTTATCTTTTTAACAATATTTTTAAAATAGTCTGTCTGAGTTATTGCTAATTTAGCACATGCAATGCCATTTAAGCTGCTTTTTTTGGTAATATCACAGTACTCTTCCTCGCTGTATGCTGTACCGATATCTCCCATTGGTTTTATCTTTTCATCAATCAACTGAAAAGTAAAAAGATCATATCCCCACATATTCGGTTTTCCGGTTATTCCATTTAGGTCTACTGAAATAAATATCTTCTCTTCTTCTTTATTATTTTCAAAAAATATAAGTGTTCCGTCCATTAAAACAATTATACCGTCGTCAAGAAGTCTTTCTCCCGGGTTATCCATTACTGTACCATCAAGGCTTTTATATGTGTATACACCTGTATTTGGCGCATAACACGGTGTTTTATTGCTCATTGTTGTGTAATAATTACCGCAATCTAACGCTACTTTTAAGTGTTTTGAAAATGTTTTATAAAAAGTTGCGGGGTCGTAATCTGAGTTTATTACGGATTCATCCAGTTCAATCATTAGTTGATAGGTTTGCTGAATAGTTGAGTACGATTTTAAAAATTGGCTCCTTAGTCTGGCAGCTTTGTTTTGCATTATAAGATTTGGTAATGTAATTGCTGCAACTACACCTATTATGCCAAGGGTAATCAAAACTTCCGCAAGCGTAAACGCGCAAAGCCCTTTACTGGAGAGCTTTAACGGTGCCCCCCCCCCCGTTTTTCAAGCTATGATTGAATTTTAGCATGCCAGTCTCTCCTTTTTATTTCTACAGGTTTATTATACACAATTACATAAAATTTTGCAAGCTATTTGGAAAAGAGTTTGTAATTATGCTAAATTTATTTTCATTATGATTTCACATTGGATTATTTAGAAAATTAACCTGCAATAACAGTTGTCCACAAGTCTTCCGGAATTGATTTGTTATTTTTTACATAGGCATTGAAAACTTGTTTATGACGTTTTATTGTTTTGTTTTCAGCTGTTAAATATTCATATTCAGGCAATCTGTCCGCATCAATCATACGTTGGCGATTAATTGCTTCATATTTTACACTGTATTTAAGTCTTGTAAGCCAATCTTTTTTTAATTTTTCCAATTCTGTTTCTTTTGCTTTGATTAAATTTTTGACTTTTGTACTATTAGGAGTTTTTGAAAGCTGCTGTCTTAACGAGTTGATTTCGCCCATTAAACCTCTAATTGAATTTTCATCTGCTTTCATATCTTTCCAGATTTCGCCTATCGGATAAATATCAATACCTTCAAGTCTGTCCACTTTAAAAGTATATTTTTCTTCGACAGATTCAAAAATCTTTGTAATTTGTTTGTCTGAACCTTGGAATTTATTTATTAATCCCGCATATTCTTTCAAAATCATCTGTCGTGCACTGCGCGCAACATGGTTATGATTGGATTCACCTTTGTAAACATCAACATTTTCTCTTAAAAACTGTTCATATTGATTTTGAATGGTTGACAGTAATTGTTTTTTTGACATCTGCTGAGCTGCAGCCTTAGCAGATACAGATGACTGCTCTTTTGAAATAATATCAATAATTTCCTGAGTTGAAAGTTTACCGTCAGGGTTGATATTATTTTTGTCAATTTTATGCCAGAATTTATCCATTGTACCGGTTCTGATAAGATGTTTTTCTAAATATTCATCTTCTAATTTTTCAATTGCTCTGAAATAATCCAGAACAGGTTTCTTTCGACTTGCTTCAATATCAATAGACTTTTGTAAAGTTCTTAAATATGACGCTATATTGCCTTTCTTTGAAAGAGTTTCCTCTAATCCCGGCAAGTCCGGATGTAAAGGATTTTCTGCTCTAAGTCTTTTTATATATCCTATTAGAGTTTTTAGTCTTACATTTTCATTAGTAAGCCTTGTAAGTCTGTCTAATTTAAGCCTATTTTGCAAAATTTCCAGTAACACTTCTTTTTCTAAAGGAGTATCAGGCATTTTAACCTTGAGACTTGGAGCGTAGATATCCTGAGTTAATAAAATCCTAAATTGATTTTTTAAAACTTCAGGATTAGCAGCAGTAAACGACAATTGGTTGTTTTGGTTTTTTCTTTTTGTGTATAAATTTGGATTGTTGGACACAGAATTAATTAACATAATAAGACCTTTCTTTTTTTATCCCCATTCGTATAAAACAGAGGAAAAATAATTTTGCTATTATGTTAATAATTTTTAAGACATAGATTTTAAAATATTATATATCATACTCAGTTTATCTGAATCCGATTTTACAAAATCAAGCTTTCTTAATATATAAGTGTACTTGTCTTCATCTGTAATGTTATTGGTAAATGTAAAAAGTTCTTGCGGGGTTACATTAAAAATATCAATGATTTTTTCCAGAGTTTGAGCAGTCATAAATGCGTTTCCGCGCTCAATACTGCTTAATGTATTAGTTGCAATCCCAATTTCTTCAGCAAGTTTTTCCTGACTGAGCCCTTTAATTTTTCTAAAAGATTTAATCTTTTCCCCTAATTGCTTCTGAATGTAACTTTGCATAACACATCCCCAAAACTTATTATAACAATATAAGCTACCAATCTAACAATGTTTAACATGTTGACTATAAATGTTAAACATGTTATTCTTCAATAAGAAAGGTGGTAATTTTTATGTATGAAAAATTTTTAACAAAAAAACTTGCTTTTACATTAGCAGAAGTATTGATTACACTAGGCGTAATAGGAGTTGTTGCAGCTTTGACAATACCCGGACTTATGGCACATTATAAAAAGATAAGAACAGTTACGCAATTAAAAGAATCCTATAGCATTTTGCAGCAAGCCATAAAACTTTCCCAAGAAGATAATGGCGAAAGCGACTCTTGGGACACGAGTTTAAGTGCACATGACTTTTTTCAAAAATACTTTGCGAATTACCTCAAATGGCAAAAAGAGTATTCATTGACTGAACTCAAAACTTTAGCACCAAGAACATATTTAAATGGAACCACATATACCGGAGCAATGTATGATTCGGCAAAATCATCACATTTTTTACTGATTAACGGAAGTCAAATTTCAGTAGCAAGTTATGGGAAAAGTCTTATGTTTGCAATAGATGTTAATGGGTTATCAAAACCAAACAGAATAGGAATTGATACCTTCCAATTTGTATTTACACCTGAATACGGATTATTACCTTGGGGTGATAAAGGAACAGATTTTAATTTCCCTGCTGAAGTTTTTGGAACATATAAAAGAAAAACAGTCATGGGTTCCAATAGTTACGCTTGTAACAAGACAAAAATGGGTCAATGGTGTACTGCATTAATAATACAAGACGGGTGGAAAATTTCAAACGATTATCCGTGGAAGTAGAATGTATACTATTCACATATCTACAATAAAAATCAAGAGCCTAAGACTCTTGATTTTTTATATAATAAATGTTGTTTAAAATATTGTTTTAATTATTTTTTTGAGTAATTTTTTTTATTGCTTTGTCAAAATCTGATTCTAATTCTTTCATTTCTCTTTGACGATAAATTTCAAATTCTTTTTCGGCTTTTTGAACAGCTTGTTTGTGGGAAATTCTACCTTTATTGTTTAGCAATTCTCTTTTATTCCCCAATAATTGTCTATCTAATTCTTCAACCCAATCCTGCATTTTCATATAATTTTCTTCCAAAGCCTGCAACTCGGCAAAATCAAGAAACTGTGCAACTAAAAGGTTTAATACTTTTAATTCTTTTTCAGATAAATAATTTTTTGCAATTTTAACATCATCTTTTGTTGGATAATTGCCTTTAAAATTTGTCATACCTACATAAGGCTTTTCGTTATCAACTCTTTCATATATAACTTCTGCTGCAGTATGATTATGAGCTGCATAATGCATTTTATTTTGCACAGTTGCAAAAAACTGTCTTGTAATTTCGGCTTTTGGGTCATAATCAACAGAAGTTGCGTAAATATCTGTAACCTGTTGGTAAAGATTTCTTTCCGAACTTCTAATATCACGAACTCTTTGAACAAGTTCTTTAAAATATCTTGAACCATTTCCTTTTAATCGCTCGTCATCAAGAACAAAACCCTTCTTTATGTATTCTTTTAAGATGTTAGTAGCCCATATTCTAAATTGAGTTGCTCGTTGTGAATTAACACGATAACCAACAGATATTATTGCATCAAGATTATAAAAAGTTGTTTCATTGGTTTGAGTTTTTCCTGCTATGGCTCCATGTTTTGTGGTTGTTTCCATTTTGGAAATAACCACTTCTTCTGTCAATTCACCTTCTTCAAAAATATTTTTTAAATGCTTACTTATAGCAGGAACTTGTACGCCAAATAATTCTGCCATAGATTTCTGCGTAAGCCATATTGTGTCATCTTTCAGCTTTGCGTTAACAGAAACTTTTTCATCGTGTGATTTATATATTACAATTTGATTATTTTTCATGGTTTAATTATAGCATATAAATATAACACTCTTAACTACATAAAATTTAGGTATTTTTGGCTTTTATAAAAATTGCTTCAAAAAACGGCATTTTTACCCAAAAATAAGCTAGAACACAGAAAACCACTAAAAAAGAGCCTTTGAAGGCTCTTTTTTAAAAACTGGGACCAGAGGGATTCGAACCCACGACCAAGGGATTATGAGTCCCCTGCGCTACCGCTGCGCCATAGTCCCGCAGGCAGTTGTTTTACTTACATTAATTTAACATCAATGAACTAAAAAATCAAGTATAATTTTGATAAAATTATTACAAAACACGCAATAATAAATACGATTTTTCGTTAATTAATATATGCTGAACAGTTTAAAAAGCTTTGGCATAAATTGTATTAATGCAATTTCTGATAAAGACATTGCATCTATTGAACATGCAAAACAGTTTGTAAGTGACTGCTATCTTATTTCTACACTTGAAGCGCTTTCACATACCGCAAACGGGCAAAAAATCCTTAAAAATCAAATACAATATGATAGCAAAAATCCAAACATTATAAACTGTTTTTTATACAACTCGAAAGGTGAAAAAGAAAAATATTCCGTTCCGGCAGATATTGCCCAGGGAAATTATGAAAAGTTATACAAAATTCAGCCTAACAAGATTATAAGAAGTCTTGATATATCTATTGCTGAATTTGAAAAAAGACACAAAACAAAACCTTGGATATGTCGATTAACAGGACTTTTCCGCGAATACAAATTTGAAAATAATCTTCCTTCTCTTTTTATGAAAACTTTAACCGGCATAGAGCCAAGAGTTATTGCAGAAAAAAATTTCAACATTAACCTAACAGGTTATAAAAAAGAAGTTATGGAACTGCTTGCAAGAATAGAAAAAGAACCTTCACACAGTTTTATTTTAGGAACAGGAATAAAAAAATTTAACAATCGAAGGTGGCATGTTTATGTTTTGCAAGATGTAAACTTAAAAAACAATACAATCACAGTCAAAGAAAAACGAAGCAACCAACCCCAAATAATGGATATTGATACGGCTTTAAAAACATTCAAATATATTGCGGGTTATTTTAATTCTGATTTAGATACAACTGTTCATTTACACCGTTAAAACTTCTTTTGAGCGAGTTTTTGATTTTTGAGTAATTTCAGAATTCGGTATAACAACGCAATCAGTCAATTCTGTACCCGTTGGAACCTGTGCCCCGTCTAAAATAATGCAGTTTTTAAGCATTATATATTCCCCAAGCTTGCAGTTATCGCCAATTACAGAGTTTCCAACAAACCTTACTGTTTGCGGGATATTGCTGTCTCCGGCAATATAATTTCCTAGGTTGGTTTCAATTATTTTTGAATGCTCTATTTTACAAACCCCGTTAAACACGTCTTTTATTGACTGTTTGTATTGCTCAAGCGTTCCTATATCATTCCAATACCCGTCAACCGGAAAAGTATTTATCTGATTTTCTGACAATAATTTTGGAAAAACATTCTTTGCAAAGTCACAGAATTCACTTTCCGGGATATATTCAAAGATTTTGTAATTAAATATATAAATTCCTGTATTGATAAGGTTACTTTTAGCATCTTCGACAGGAGGTTTTTCTTGGAACTCTGTAATAAATCCACTCTCATCAGTTACAACAACCCCAAAATGAGAAACATATTCATGCGGAACTTCTTTCACTCCGATTGTAGCAATTGCGCCTGATTTTTTATGAATTTCAATTCCCTTTTTAATATCAGCATTTGTAAGCCCGTCACCGGACATTACGATAAAATCTTCACCTTCATCAAAGAAGAATTGACATTTTTTAACTCCGCCTGCTGTTCCGGACAATTCAGTTTCTTTTATGTAAGAAAAATTAATCCCTAGATTATTTTTTTCATACCTGTTTATAATCTGGTTAGCAAGGTAATAAGTATTTGAAATTACGTCTTTAACCCCGATACTTTTCAACTGAGACAGAATAATATCCATCAATGGTCTATTCATAACAGGAACCAAAGGTTTTGGCATAAGTAATGTAATTGGTTCTAATCGAGACCCCATGCCAGCCGCCATTACCATTGCTTTTAATTTTTTCTTCATGATATATCCCTTTTGGTGAAATTATACTACCAAGGATATATTTTGTCTATAGTCCAATTACTCTTATAGATTAATGCAAGACAAGCAGCACCAACGCCTAAACCATTTTCGCTTGCAGGGGCTTTTTTGTTACAAGCGTCCGGCAAATTTTTCCCGAAAAGTTCTTTATATGCCATCGTGTCATGCGGTTTACCACATTTGTCATAGCCGCCAAAGTGAATTCCGTTTTTAATGTATTCTGTTGGTTTGGATTCACACAACTTTGGCTGAAGTTGGTCATTATAAAAATAAAATACAAACACGTCACGCCCGAGCATATTTTTCCCAACTTTCCCATCAATATCAACAATCATACTGATAAGTCCGTTTTTATCTTTGCTAAAACCTACGACAGTTTTATCTGACAAGACTAAACTGTATTGAATTTTATCTGTATATTTTTTACCTGATAAATCAGTATATTGAACCTCATTCCAACACGCATCCTGTGAAGTTTTGCAGGTTTCTTCAACATTCAAATACGGTGTGAAATACTTTTGAGCAAATTCATCAGCATTCAGGGTTATGTTATATTCTCCATAATTTGCTACTGTAGAAAGGGAATATATCTTATCAGCCTTGGTTATAGAAGAATACAGAGTTTTGAGTTTTGTAAGTGCATGTTTTTGTTTATATGAATTATAAAAAGGTACGGCAATAAGTGCAAATAATACAAGAAACACAATTCCCATTATTAGTAAAGTTTGAGTTTGAGTAATTCCAACCCTTTTTTCTAAATTCATAACCATAACAAATTCCCCGCTTACATACTTAGTATCTTAATAATTTCCTCTTTTGTCAAATCAGGATTAATTTTCTTAACAGATGTAATATTTGAAGTATCCACATCTTCTTTGAAAATCTTTTCAAGAAGTATTTTATCGTAATCAAAAAGAATTGACCCGTGTTGGAGTATGTAGTTATTTTTCCTGCATTGAGCAGACCCTATAAGTTTTTTATTTTTGTAGCATAAGTCTGCACCGGTTGAAATCAGCATACAATAATCAAACCCCGTGTGAACAGGTTTTCCGCTTCCAAATTCTAAATCAATTCCAATTGTTTTAAATTTATCAATAAGAATTTGTGAAATCTCCTTGTATGATGCAACAACATGCTCTCCGTTTTTTAAATAATTGACAGGACAAATAAAACTGTATGTAATTTCATTGTCATGCAAAAGTGCACGACCGCCGGTTAAACGCCTTACAATATCAATATTTTGAGATTTTAAATAATCTTTATCAAGAAACGCATCATCTTGATTTCGACCAAGCGAAACGCATGCCGGCGACCACCCGTAAAGCCTGAATACCGGAGTTTTATAATTAGACCTAATCGCCTCGTCAAGCAATGCTGCATCGACTTCCATGTTAATTGCTCCGAAGTTTACGCTGTATGGAATGAATTTCATATTTTATCCTTTTGCTAAACTTACTGTTGGCTGTATTCTTTTGCGTATGCCGGATTTACAGCAAGCCATTTGAATGCTTGAGTTTCTGTTTCAGGAATATCTATTACAAAAGTTCCGCCGTAACGTCCGCGCGAAAATACCAGATAACCTTCTTTTGCAAGATTATGAAAAGCTTTTCTGATAGTGTTAGGACTTAAATCCATATGCTTTGATAATTCCTGAATTGACGGCAGCTTGTCGCCGATTTCATAATTTTCAGCAATCATTTTTTTTATATGGTTTTGTGTTTTTTCATAGTGATAAAACGCCGTATCCTTTGCCGGGGCAAAAATTGATGTCTCAGGCTTCATTGCTGAGAGTTTGCCACAGGGAATTTTAATCACCGTAGTCCCGTACTGACCGCGGCGAGGAAGCAATATTCCACGCTCTTTCAAGACAGCTATTGCATCGTGTACTGTTTTTATACTGGCTTTTAAGGTTTTTGCTAATTCGCTGTGCGCAGGAATTCTATCACCAATTTTCATATTGCTTGCAATATAATTTTCCAAATCCTGAACAACCATATCAACAAGGGTTTTAGCGTTTGTACTATTGCTTGATATCGTGTCAAAATCAAGCGAAATCAGAATAAATCCGTTTTCTTTCCCCCTTTTTGGTGAATGTTTCAGGATATTTTGATTACATAAAGTTTCCATAGCCATTCTTATGGTATTTTGAGTAAATCCTGTAATTGTTGCTATTGTTTTTACCGACGGTAAACGAGAGCCAATTTTAAACCCGTCTGAAACAATATACCTTTTTATTGACTCGACAGCTAAATCGCGCTTTGAAACAAGCTTACGTAATGTACTGTTACCGGCAGTTTTATAATCTTTTACCAATGTACCGATACACTGTTTTGATTCAACATACCCTAAATCTTCCAGTGTTCTAAGTGCAGTCTGTACAGTGCCGATACTAACACCTAATTTATAAGCTAATTCCGCTTTTGAGGGTAAAATATTGTTAATTTCAATTGCACCGGATTCTAAACTGTCTTTTATCCAGGCGCCAAGCCATTTAGCAATGGTGTCAGCCTTAGAAAGCTCCGCATTTTTTAAATCCGGCAATTCAACGTTTATTGCTGATATATTTAACTGTTTTAATTCTGATTTTTTAGGAAATAAATATTTGTCCATCTTTTCTACCTTTTTCTAATGATACACTATGTATAAAAAAACATCAAGATATTTTTTGCTGTTTTTTGTAGTTTTATTACAATTATTTATGATTAATTGACGGGATATGAACTCTGTTTCATACTGTAATTATGGAAAAACAAAAGGTTATAGCGTTAGTTGATTGTGATTCTTTTTTCGTAGCCTGTGAACAAAAAAGGGATATCCAGCTCAAAGGCAAACCCGTTTGCGTCTTGTCTAACGCCGAAGGCTGTGTTATTTCCCGTTCAAAACAAGCAAAACAAATGGGTATAAGAATGGGTGAACCGTATTTTATGGCAAAAAAGGAACACCCAAAAGGAATTTATATCATTGCAGACCACGATTATTATGCAAAAGTTTCCGGACAGGTTATGGCAATTTTAAAAGATTTCAGCCCGTATGTTCATGTTTATTCAATTGATGAAGCCTTTGTAGATTTAACAGGACTTACAAGATTTTATAAAAAGAATTATCATGATTTAGCGATATATTTAAGGTCAAAAATCCTTGATGAAACAGACATTCCGGTTTCAATCGGGGTAAGTTCAACAAAAACCCTTGCAAAACTTGCTTCCGATAAGTCAAAAGACAAACCCAAAGGGGTTTACCTGATTGGGAAACGTAAAGCAATAAAAGAATTAAAAGACACCAAAATTGAAGAAATATGGGGAATAGGAAGACGTTTAACAAAAAGCCTAAAGCGTCACGGGGTATTGACAGCATATGAACTTGTTCAAAAATCAGACGGGTGGCTTGATGCAAAATTAGGAATTCACGGAATAGAAATGCGCCATGAACTGATAGGTGAAATGGTTTCTCCTGTTACAAACGAGGAAAAACCGCCAAAATCAATTCAAAACACAAGAGCATTCGGCATATTCACATCTGATTTCAATTTCATTAAAAACGAGTTAAATCGTCATATCCACACATCATGCCGGAAACTAAGGTCATACAAAACAAAATGCCTTCAAATAGGCGTTATGCTAAGAACAAAAGATTTCAGAGTTTTTTACACAAAAAAGGACTTGCTTGCGCCGGTTGATTTTGAACTGGAAATTTCAACCGTTGCCCACAAATTACTTGAAGAAATCTACAGACCTGATATTTTATATCGCAGTACAGGAGTTCATTTAGGCAAAATCGGAGAGACCTCAGCCGAACAGTTAAGTCTTTATACTGATAGCGAAATTACAACCAAAAAAGAGAACCTTGCAAAATGTTTTGACAAATTAGAAGCAAAATTTGGCAAAAACATAGTTCAAACAGGATTTACAATAAGAAAATAACCCCGCAAATTTTATTTTCTTTTGTTTTATAATAAAAAACAAAGGGGAATATTATGAAAATTTCAGCTATCAATCCTACATTTACGGCATCCGGCAACACGCAAGAACCGCGCAAACGAGACTTTTTGAATAACTTTTATGACAAAGCTCGAAATGCTGCTGATATGACAGATACCGTACTTGTACCGCGAACCATTTTCAAAGGATATTTGTGGATTATGAGCGGTACAACTCTGGCAACCTTAGGAACTGTCTTATCAAAACATCCTAAAATTTCAAAACCGCTGAGTGTTACAGGGCTTTTAGCGTCATTATATGGCGCTTATGCCTTTGTCAGACCATTTATCATAAAGGACACAAAGGGCGTAGAAACAAAACTTCCGCAAGAAGATAATATTAATAAATCTTAACAAATGTAGCAATAAATTTTATTTGTAAGTTTTAATAATTGTGTGTAGAAAATAAAGGAAGTGGAAATATGAATTCAATTTATGATTCAGTATTCGTAAGTCCAGCACTTGGTGCGGTAAAAGGAGATACCCAGGAAGTTAGTGTTTATGACAGTAAATTAGGCAACAGACGAGTTGTCATCACAACTCCGGAAGAAGCTGATGCTTTTGTTAAAGACAGAGAAGATGCAATAAAAAAAGCAGCTAAAAAAGGATGGGGACTAGCCGCACTTGGCACAGCAACAGGTGGTGCCATCGGCGCGGCAGTTGGCGGAGCTTTAGGCTTGAGAGACGGCAAAAAATTAAGTGCATTTGTTGAACCGCTTAACCAGGAAATACAAGCACTACTTGCCAGCGGAAAAAGTCTGTTCATGGCAAAATCAGAGGCTCTTCATAACATCGCAAAAGACCACTATTTTGATATGAACAAGTATTTTGATGAAGGGCTGAAAGCATTTAAAGCAATTGACCCTAAAGTAATTGCTAAAAAAGCAGCAAAAAGCGGTTTAGCAGCCGGAGCATTTTTAGCGGCATGTTTTGCTGTTGCAATTCCGTTCTTTAAAGCTCAAAACGCAGGTAACAAAGTTTCTCAAGAATTTCTTGAAGCAAATAAATAATTACAAAAATATCAAACAACCTCCGAACAAAATCGGGGGTTGTTTTTTGTTGTTATTCTTCAGTATAAACGAGTTTTTTGCGGAAGTGCCATTGGAGCAAGGTTAAAACAAGGATTACCGCAAAAAGAACGTAAGCTATCGCGCTTGCTCTGCCGATATTAAAATACTCAAATGCGTCTTTATAAATTGCATAAACCAAAACATTTGTACTGTCAAAAGGTCCGCCCTGTGTCATCAAATATATCAGGTCAAACACCTGAAACGAACTTATCGCCGTAATTATAACAACAAAAAATATCGAAGGTGACAAAAGCGGAATGGTAATATTTTTAAACATCTGAAACGGTGTTGCACCGTCTATTTTTGCCGCTTCAAATACACTTTGGTCTACTGCACTCAAACTTGATAAAAAAATTATCATATTATACCCGATAAGTTTCCAAACCGATACAATAATCAACGCCGGCATAGCAAATTTTGCATCATAAAGCCAATTGATATGTATATTTAAAACCTGATTTAGAAACCCGATATTCGGATCAAAAATCCATGCCCACACTATCCCAATTACTACCATAGGAGTTATAAACGGCAAAAAATAAGCAGTTTTGTAAAATTCGCTTCCCCTGATTTTTGCATTAAGAATTGACGCAAGAATTAGCGGAATAATTACCCCAAAAACAGACGTTGCAAGCGCAAAAACAACAGTATTACCAAAGATTTTATAAAACAATGCGCTTGTAAATATTTCACGGTAATTATCAAAACCCGCAAACTCAATAGGATTAAGCAAATCCCACTTTGCAAAGCTCAAACCAAACGAACAAATAACAGGAATAACAATAAAAATCAATGTTCCTAAAAATGCCGGCAAAATAAAAATCCACCCTGCAAAATTTTCGTTATTGAGAAATTTTTCCGTAAGTTTATTCATGGTATGATTTTATTATATTAGAAATATCGGGAGAAGTGAATTATGCAAAGATACGAACACGCATTTGGTAAAAACGACATTAGAGGGATTTACGAAAAAGATATAACAGAAGAACTTTTTTATAATATTGCGTCCGGTTATATAAAATGGATTACCGAACAAAATAACAAACCTGTTTCAGAGCTCAAAATTAGTGTTTGTATGGATGCAAGACTTCATTCTCCAAGTCTTAAAAAAGCACTGATAAACGGTCTTTGCGATTGTTGTGTAAAACATATTGAAGACTTAGGACTTGCACCAACTCCAATCGGATATTATTCAGAAATTTCACATAAACTAGACGGCGCAATGATTATCACTGCAAGTCATAACCCATCTGAGTACAACGGGATGAAAATGACTTACGCCGGCAGAACTTTAAACGAAACTCAAATTAAACAAGTCAAAGAACTTACTTTCAAAAATTGGAAAAATTTACCAACTCAATTAAAAGATTACGACTTCTCAACAGAAATTATTCCTGAATATCTTGCGGAAATGAAAGAAAAATTCGGCGATATAGGTAAAGGCATAAAAGTTGTTGTTGACAGCGCAAACGCAACCGGCGGAATAGTAGGACCTGAACTTTATAAAGAACTTGGGTGTGAAGTTATAGAATTATTTTCAGAACCTGACGGACGATTTCCAAACCACCACCCGAACCCAAGTGTGCTATCAACCCTTGAAACACTCTCTCAAACCGTTGTACAAACCGGTGCTGACTTTGGGATTGCATACGACGGAGACAGTGACAGAATTGGCATAGTTGATTCAAAAGGCACACCGCTAACCGGCGACAAACTACTTTTAATCTACGCAATGGATATGATTGATAAAAAACCAACCGTTGTATCCGAAGTCAAATGTTCACAGGTGCTCTTTGACACAATAAACGAAGCCGGCGGCTGTGCAGTTATGTGCAAAACCGGTCACGGCTACATCAAAGATAAAATGAAAGAAACCGGTGCAATACTTGGCGGCGAAATGAGCGGACACACCTTCTTCAAAGACAGATACTACGGTTTTGATGACGCGATTTATGCCGGTTGCAGGATGATAGAAATAGTATCAAAACACAAAAAGGCAAACCCTCAATTTAAACTAGAAGAACTATTGGAACCGTTTAACAGAGTTTGCACAAGCGATGAAGTCCGTTTTCCTTGTCCAAACGAACAGAAAAAAGAAGTTTTGGAATCCATGAAAAATGAAGTTCAAAAAAATCCTGATATGTTTGGTTCTGACATAAAAGAAATCGTCACATTAGACGGCATGAGAATTGTGTTCAAAGGCGGTTTTGCACTAATCAGACAGAGCAACACCGAACCGGTTTTTACACTCAGATTTGAAGCTCTAACAACTCAACAGTGTGAACAGTTCAAAAATTGTATGGTTGATAAACTTAACACATTAGTTAAAAAATAAAAAAGACCTTAACGGTCTTTTTTTTATTTTTGATATTCACTATATTCTTTTGAAGCTTCGCGCCACTCATCTTCTAAAACGCTGTACGCATGGCTCCAGAATTTTTCAATTGCATAAGTTTCGCGCTCTTCTTTATGCAGGATATGCACAACAACATCGCCGTAATCAATAAGGTTCCAGCGATTTTTAAGGTCATTTTCCTGTCTGATTGGAAGCCTTGTAAATTGAGCTTTTACTTTATCTTTAACTGTTTCCATTAATGCCTTAACATGAGGTGTTGAATCACCGGTTGCAATAACAAAATAATCAGCAAGCGAGGAAACATTGCTTATATTTAATATTGTAATATCTTTAGCAAGTTTATCGTCAAGAAACCTGGCAACAATACAGGCAAATTTATGCGAATTTATTTGTTCCGGCAAAACGTCCTCCTTTTACTCAATAATATCAACACGGCGTTTGTGTCTTCCGCCCTCAAAACCTGTTTTTAACCAAATATCGACAATATCGAGTGCTAAGTGTTCCCCGATAACTCTTTCCCCAAGACAAAGAACATTTGCATTATTGTGCGCTCTTGAAACTCTTGCAGAATAAGTGTCACAGCATAATGCTGCTCTTATTCCGTGAACTTTATTTGCGGTAATTGACATCCCAATACCGGTTCCACAGACCAAAATTCCGCGATTAACTTCGCCCTGAATAACTTTTTCCGCTACTTTTCTTGCAATATCAGGATAATCACAAGATTCAGGGGTATGCGTTCCAACATCAATATATTCAATATTTCTTGACTTCAAATAGTCAATGATAGCTTCCTTATAACGAAATCCGCCATGATCTGAACCAATTGCTACTTTTAAATTTTCCATAAAAAACTCCTTTTTAAGCTATAAGAATATTATACTATAAAGAGCCTTTGATGTAAATGGAATTTAAGATTTAATGTCAGTATGACCGGTTTTTAACTTATGGTCAATAACAGCGGTTTTTTGGTTAGCTGCAAGTTTTCCGGCAACAATCTGATATGCAAATACAGCACCGCCAGCAATTCCTGCCATTACTTTGCCGGATTTTGCAATATTATTAAGCGGGTGACGTATAATTTGAGAGAATTTTGGACCTTCTTTAGTAAATGCTTTAGGAAGTGTTTTGAATAACCACGAACCGCCAAGGAACGCTGCACCGGTTATTGCGCCATATACAAGTCCTTTAATTGATGCCTGAACCATTTTGTTTGCAGTTGCAAAGAATTTCCAAACACTTGCAATACCTTCTTTAAAACTCTTTGATTTACCATTGCGAATGGTAGTATTTTCTGTTGTGTTGACGTTTGTTTGAGGTGTTGCAGCAACGCTTTGCGATACAGGTTGTTGAGCTTGTACACCTTCGGCTTTGAAACTTACCGGGCTTACTAATCCTACTTTCATCATGACACACTCCTTGCTGTAAGCATTAAAACACTAAAATAAATATTTTTGCTGTTTGTTTATAAAATGTTACATTTGTGAAGATATCCTACACGCCACTAAATAAAGAAAGCTGTGGAACTCCATCTTCATTATTTACCATTTTCTTTCGATATGCAAGGTTATTTGAAAAATCTTTTTGCATTTTTAACATTAAATCTTCAGAACGCTTGATAACAGCAGCCGGAAGTCCAGCCATTTTGGCAACTTGAATACCGTAACTTTTACTTGCGCCGCCCTGAACAATCTTGCGCAGGAACTCAATTTCGCCGTTTTGTTCGGCAATTGTTATTCTAAAGTTTTTAATTTGCGGATAAGTTTTTGTCATCACGTTTAACTCATGATAATGTGTTGCAAAAATACATCTTGCCTTAATCTTTGTTGCAATATATTCAGCAACTGACCAGGCAATTGCAACACCGTCATAAGTGCTTGTGCCACGACCGATTTCATCAAGCAAAATAAAGCTTCTGTCTGTTGCAGAATTCAGAATGTAGGATGTTTCAATCATTTCAACCATAAAAGTTGATTGCCCAAGGGTTAAATCATCGCTTGCGCCAACTCTTGTAAACACCTTATCCACGACCCCGATTTTTGCAGCATCTGCCGGAACCCACGACCCAATCTGAGCTAAGATTATTATAAGCGCACTTTGGCGCATATAAGTCGACTTACCTGCCATGTTAGGTCCTGTCAAAATCATAAACTGAGTTGCATCTACTGATTTTGATTTTAACTCTAAATCGTTTGGCACATACTCACCAAGCGGAAGAATTTTTTCTAACACAGCATGCCTGCCGTTTTTGATAAATAAATCATCAGAGTCATCTATTACCGGTTTGCAGTAGTTATTTTCAACTGCAATCTGAGCAAGAGAATTCACAACATCAGCTTTTGCAATACTATCTGCAATCAGCCTTATTTTTGAAACATATTCTTTTGAATATTCTCTGAAATCCTTAAATAAGCGGTATTCAAGTTCAGTTGACTTGAATTTTGCAGACAACACATCGTCTTCATGTTTTTTCAACTCATCAGTTATAAATCTTTCAGCATTAGTAAGCGTTTGTTTTCTTACATAAGTATGCGGAACCATATTCAAAAACGAGTTTGTAACTTCAATGTAATAACCAAAAACTTTGTTATAATTGACTTTAAGAGATTTTATTCCTGTTTTTTCTTTTTCTTGCTCTTCGTATTTTGCAAGCCAGGTTTCCCCGCCGGTTAAAAGTTCTCTGAAATAATCTAATTCATGACTTATATTTTCTTTTATAATCCCGCCTTCTTTTATGACTATTGGCGGGTCATCGACAATAGTTTTATCAATCATTGTCACGTAATCAGACATTTCTTCTTCCAGCTCGCGAATTTCACTAAAAGGGTCATGTTCAAGATTTTTAGTTGCATCAAGAAGTTTAGGTAACATTGACAGCGATATTTTTAATCCTACAAAATCCTTTGGACTTGCGGAATCATTACTCAAACGCGTCGCAAGACGCTGAATATCATAAATTTTTTCAAAATATTCATCAAGTTTAAAACGAACGTCACTTTTTGCAACAAGCTCAGACACTGCATCTTGGCGTTTTAAAATATCTTGCGGGTTTTTAAGCGGCTGACATATCCAGCTTTTTAAAAGTCTTGCACCCATGTTTGTTTTTGTTTTATCAGTCGCCCATAAAAGTGAACCATATTTGTTTTTTTCGCGCAATGTTTCGGTCAGTTCAAGATTTTTCCTTGTTGCAGCGTCCAAAATCATAAACTCAGACAATTCATAAGGTTCAATCCTGTCAAATTTTGGCATGCCGTCTTTCAAAGTTTCCCAAACGTAAGCAAGTAACGCGCCTGCAGCTCTAAAACCAAGTTTATACTTTGAATACCCGAAACTTTCAAGACTTTTTGTTTTAAACACGGCTTTTAAATTATTTTCAGCAAACTGAGGCTCAAAAACAGAAGCCGGAATTTTTGAGCAATTGTATCTTTTTGTAATCTCATCAGGCAAATTTACAACTTCATCAGGCACAATCTGAAACGGTTTGATGTCTTGTTTTAAGCTTGGAGCCACGATTTCAGACGGATTAAGTCTTGCAAGTTCAGCCATGATAAGATTTAAAGGCGCCTGAGTTGTCTTAAATTCACCGGTTGAAATGTCAGTATATGAAAAACCGAAAATTTCGCTTTTTTCATCCTTATAAACCGCGCAAATATAGTTGTTTGAATTTTGCTGCAAAAGGTTGCTTTCTGTAAGCGTACCTGCTGTAACAACACGTATAACTCCGCGCTTTACAAGCCCTTTTGCAAATTTCGGGTCTTCTAACTGTTCACAAATTGCGACTTTAAAATTCTTTTGCACAAGCTTTTCAAGATACGCATCAGCAGCCTTAACAGGAATACCCGCAAGCGGAACCCTTCCGTAAACAGTGCCGGCATCCCGTCCTGTCAAAGTTAGTTCTAACTCTTTTGACATGATAAGCGCATCTTCAAAAAAAGTTTCGTAAAAATCTCCTAAACGGTACCAGAGAAGAATTCCCGGGTTCTCTCTTTTTATTTCTAAATATTGCCGCATAACCGGTGTTACATCGTCTATATTAACATCCCAGCTATTTATGTGATTGATTTCAGGTTTGCTCATATTATAATATTATTATCAAAAAAAGAGGATTTCAACATGGGTTGTTTAAAAAACGTAACACGAGCAATTTTCTTAACTCTTGCGGTCGTAGGATTTATGGCAATAGGCGGACAAAACTATATTAAGCTATGGGTAAAGAATTTTATTTCTCCAAGTAAAGAAGTTGTTATGGAACGTGCCCAAAAAGTCGGTGATTTTTCAAAGATAAATAAGGAATTTGAGATAGAAAAAGCCGCCGGAATTATGGGCTATAACGCTGTTTTGGCTGAACATAAAGCATCAGGGCAAAAGATGATTGTCGTAGATTCCGGTAAGAAAAAAGTTTTAACAACCGAAGATATAAAATCCCCGGATGCAGAAGACAGAATAAAAACTGCAATAAGCAAAGTCAAATACCAATCAGCAGCGATTGAAGACTTCACTGTAACAGAAAAAGGCACCATGAATTCTTACGGAAAACAAATTCCGTATGTAAAATTCCGTGCAAAAATCAAAAAACTACCGGTTGGTGAGGTTTCCGGCATAATTTCTGTTGTAAAAGATGAAAACAATAACGATAAAATTCTGGTTTCTCTTAACGAAAAAGATAAGTATTCACAACTTATCTCAAACGAATTCTTTAAAAGTATTAAGTAACTAAATTTCGTGCCTGCCTTCAATTGCCTTTGCAATTGTCATTTCATCAGCATACTCTAAATCAGCACCTACAGGAAGTCCGAACGCAATGCGCGAAACCTTTATCCCAAACGGTTTGATAAGTTTTGTCAGATAAAGACTTGTCGCTTCACCTTCAACAGAAGGGCTTAGCGCAAGAATGATTTCTTTGACTTCCTCGTTTGTAAGCCTGTTTAAAAGCTCTTTTATCCTGATATCTTCAGCTCCGATACCGTCAATCGGCGAGATAAGACCTTGAAGAACATGGTACAATCCTTTAAATTCGTTAGTTTTTTCAATCGCAATAAGGTCTTTTGTTTCAGAGACAACGCAAATTGTTGAGCGGTCTCGATTTACAGATGAACAGATTTCACAAGGACTTGAAGCAGACAAATTGAAGCAAATGTCGCAAGTGTGTGTGTTGCGCTTTGCCTCAATTACTGCTTTTGCAAAATTTTCAACATCAACTTCCGGCATTCTTAACAAGAAAAATGCCATTCGCTGTGCAGATTTTGGTCCGACAGACGGAAATTTTTGGAACTGCTCAATTAAAGCAGCAATTGCTTTTGGATAAATCATTAGAATGAAAGTCCCGGAATGCTGATACCGCCTGTGATTTTCTTCATTCTTTCAGCCATTTCTTTTGAAGCTTTTTCAGATGCCTGGTTCATTGCAGAAGAAATCAAGTCCTCAAGCATTTCAATAGTTTCAGAATCAACTGAACTTGGATTTTCCGGATTAATCGCTTCCGGTGAAATTTTGATAGATTGGAATTTTCCCTGACCGTCTAACATTACTTTAACGTGACCGCCTGCTGATTCGCCTGTAATTTCTAATGCCGCAAGTTCTTTTTGTGCTGTTTCAGCGCGTTTTTGAGCGTTTTGAACCTGCTTCATAATGTTCATTAAATTCATACCCATGGTTTTTCTCTCCTTAGTCTGTATAATCTTTTCTTATAGTACATTTTATTATACAATAAAAATATGGAGAAGAAAACTTATTTACAAGAATCGGTGAAAAACGGACGGTTAATTCGTTGGAACATGATGCCGTTAAAAGTTTACATTGCGCCGATGAAGTTTTATTCAAAACAGGGTCAAGACGCGAAATACCGCGCATATGTAAAAAAAGCGCTTGATGAATGGCACAAGGTTTCAAACGGCAAAGTTTCGTTTGTAATTGTTGACACATTGCTTCAATCAAATGTTAATATTGACTGGAAACGGGTTGAGCGAAAAGCTTTAGGGCACTGTTATTTCCAATACGACAATGCAAACAGGCTTTACAGCGCAGAAGTAGCAATCGGCTTAACAGAAGGTCTTGTCCACGCTGATTATATGGATGAAGAAGAAGTTTATCACACGATTTTACACGAAATAGGACACGCCATAGGTTTAGGTCACAGCCCGTTTAAAAAAGATATAATGTACACTCCGCACCAAAAAGGTATTGTTCACGTTGGAGAAGGCGACAGACTTTCAATAAACTGGCTCTATACCTTCCCGCAAGGAAAAACCGTATCTGAAATCGCTTCAAAATTTGGAGTAAGCGGTTCTGATTTAGACGAAGTTGTCGCAAGGATTATTTCAAAACAGACAAAAACAGAATTTGAAAAAGTAAAAGACCAAGTAAGCCAAGCCCCAACGCGTGATTTATTAGAAGAACAAGAAACAATTGCAAACCTTCGCAAATACCACATGTCAATGCAAAATATTAAAATCCCCGGTGAATTGCAAGAACAAATCAGAAAGCATTACAGAGATATCGGCAAATAAAAAACGATGAGTTTTTAACTCATCGCGTTTTCGAGTGATAGACTAACATTTTTATTATATTTATTATTATGCAATTAGACTTTCAACAATCTTAGCGTTTGTTTCATAACGTTTTTTGTTTAATAAGTATTTTTCAACTTCTTTTTCGATTTCAACTTCGCTTACTGAAGTGTATCTTACGTTGTCAATTGAGTTTACATAATCTCTAACTGTAACCATTTCATAATCATTTCTCATATCTATTCCCCTTTGTGTTTTGTTATTTCCCTTACATATTTATAAAGTATTTTTTTATTTAAAAATTGATTAATTTTTATCTAAAAAGTATATATTTGTTACATAACTTTACAAGTGCAAAAAGACCCCGTGAAAGAGGTCTTTTTAGAATACAAAATATGCCTGAAACTAGTATCTTTCCAGATATCTGTCCAGTTCCCATTTTGAAACATAAGTTCTAAACGAATCCCATTCTTTTTTCTTGGCTGTCATAAATTCGTTAAAGATGTGTTCACCAAGCGCCGCGCGGGCAACAAGCGACTTGTCCATATGCTCAAGCGCCTCTGCCAAACTACCCGGAAGAGAGTCTATACGCTGTTTTTTACGTTCTTTTGAGGTTAATTTGTATATATTGCTTTCAACCGGTGCAGGCGGGTCAATTTTGTTTCTGATACCATCCAAGCAGGCTTCTAATATTGCAGCAAAGGCAAGATATGGATTGCACGCCGGATCAGGTGAACGAAGTTCAACCCTTGTTGATATTCCGCGTTTTGCCGGAACCCTTAACAGAGCACTTCTGTTTGCCAGAGACCAAGCAAGGTAAACCGGTGCTTCATAGCCCGGAACCAAACGTTTGTAACTGTTTACAACCGGATTTGTAACTGCTGTAATGCTTTTTACGTGTTTTAGCATACCGCCGATTGAATATTTTGCAGTATCAGAAAGTTGATATTCGGCATTTTCATCAAAAAATGCGTTTTTATTGCCTTCAAATAAAGAGACATTACAGTGCATGCCGGAACCGTTAATTCCGAAAATCGGTTTAGGCATAAATGTTGCATGAAGATTATGTTTTGCAGCAATTGCTTTAACTGCAATTCTAAATGTTGTAACATTATCCGCCGCAGTCAAGATATCAGCATATCTAAAGTCAATTTCATGCTGCCCATCTGCAACTTCGTGGTGAGAAGCTTCAATATCAAAGCCCATTTCTTGTAAGGTTAGAACAATATCTGAGCGAACGTCTTCGCCTAAATCTTCAGGTCCGACATCGTAATATCCGGCATGGTCTTGAGTTTGAGTTGTTACGTTGCCGTCTTTGTCTTTTGAAAACAGGAAGAATTCGGCTTCAGGACCGATATTCATCGAAAATCCCATTTTTTCAGCAGCTTCCATAACCCGTTTAAGATTACATCTTGGACAGCCTTCAAACGGTGTGCCATCGGCGTTGTAGATATCGCAAATTAACCTTGCGGCGTTAATTCCGTCCTGATTTCTCCAAGGAAGAATTTGAAAACTGTTTATATCAGGGTGGAAAAACATGTCCGAAGTTTCTATGCTTCTGAACCCTTTAATAGACGAGCCGTCAAGCATGATTTCATTATCCAGAACTTTGTCAATCTGTTCAGACGGAACAGACATATTCTTAACCTGACCGTTTATATCAACAAACTGAAGTTTGATAAACTTAATATTATACTGTTTTATAAGCTCTTTAACTTCATCGCGTGTAAATTCTTTTCCATCTAATCTTCTGTGCTTGAACTCTGTCATAAAAACCTCTTTTCTGTAAATCACTAATCTTTTGAATAAGATTACTTTATAAGAATAAAAAGTTTGGCGAAAAAGGTCAAGCTTTTGTGTGTAAAGATTATGTAAAGGGAAATATAGCAAACTCAAAACATTTTAAAATTACAGTAATTTTTTTCTAAACATTGAAAAATATTTTCAAATTTGCTCAAAATTAACCACAAAACTAATGTTATAAAACGAATTTAGCTCCAAAAACACAATTTTTTAATATTAAAAAATGTAACGCTATTAGGAATATCGCCCCCCGCGGAGCGCATGTTTCGTAGAA
Source organism: Candidatus Gastranaerophilales bacterium Zag_111 (assembly GCA_001899395.1). Classification (GTDB taxonomy): domain Bacteria; phylum Cyanobacteriota; class Vampirovibrionia; order Gastranaerophilales; family Gastranaerophilaceae; genus Zag111. The sequence continues at coordinate 112,308 of MOYD01000060.1, forward strand.
AACGCAAGGCTGTTAGTAGCAGAATACCCGTGCGGCAAACACCGCTGCGTTAGACTTACAAATTTAGACCATTGCCCGGTACATTTACCCCCTAGTTTTGGAAGAGGGAGAATGTTTTAGAGATGCTGTTGGAGATAAGTGTTTTGACGGTGTCATATTCGGTTGAAAGTGAGGATATCTCCGCATCGAGTTGTTTTGTTTTGAGGTCGATTGCGTCTTCTTTGTAGGTAAGTTCTGCTTTTTTGGAGGTGAATTCAGCTTCTGCACGGGCGATTGCGTCGGTGTCAGATTCTTCAATCAGATAGCCAGTTTCGTTGTATCGTGTCTGGTAGTAGTAACCGTCTTCGTTGAGAGAAGATAGAGAGTAGCGACCGTCTTTTATTGCGCTTTCAAGGTACTCGTAATCGTCAATCATCGCATCTTCACGCCAACCGTGTTCACAGATGTTGTTGTAAAGTTGGTCAAAGAAATCGGCTGATTTGTCAACAATTGAGTCAACGTGGTCAGGGTCATCCTGAGCCAGATACATGTAGCCGGTGTTATCAGTTACATAGACAGAGGTGTCTGTTGTTTTACCAACGACGTAATCAGAATTAATACCGTTCAAACCATTATCATAATAGGTTAAAAACATTGACAACAGATTGGATAAGCTTACAGCGGAATACTTATCGCCGTCCATTGTAACAAATCCGTTATATTTTACCGCATTTTGGTAAGCACTGTTTTCAGTCATTGATTTCTCAGAATCTCTTGAACCTGATGTACATTCAAAGTTACCGCTAAAGACTTGAGTTTTCATCATCTTATAAGCGAATTCTAATGCTTGTTGAGAGGCATCATCAATATTTAAACCAGTGCCTGATAGATCTGCAGTTGGTGAGTAACCTAAGACTTCGACAATTGAGTCAAATAGTTTTTCAACTTTATCTCTGAAATCTTCTTTGTTAGTACCAGCACTGCTAACAAGAACAATGTTGCTTGTTAAAATATCACCTATGGTCATTTCATTTATTTCAGATTTATAATGGTTGATATTTCCGTTTTCAACAACTGTTATTTGGTGATTAACAGTCGTTTCAACACCATTATTTGTCACTTTTCCGGTTGCATTTAAAGAGTTTGCTGATGTGTTAATCAACCCCCCGTCATTGTTACCGGCAGAAACATTTGTTCCTGAATATGTAGTTTTGTAATTATCAACATCTGTTTTTAACTGGTTAAGTATTTCAGATAATGCAGTATTAAGTGTGACACCTGTCGGGGCACCGCTGTTATCAAGCAGATTACCTGCTGTGTCAACATTGCCTGCCACAATAGACTTAGCATTATCAATCATATTATCATAATAATCAATTGTATTTTGTTCTTCAGTTGTATATGTATGGTCTTCAGCAAACTGAGAAGTGTAAGCATTTTTATCTTTTTCCAATTGAGCAATGACTTCATTGGTAATCTTTTTCGCATTTACATCTTTAACCAAACCGTTAAGATTATCGAGGTTTCTCTGATATTCAACAGAAGTAATTTGAGAGCCGCTGATAACCATTTGTCCCCAGTCAATAAGTTGTTGACCTATGCTTTCACTGTTTGCCAAACCTGATAAATCCATAGCGTCAACTACAGATTTATTTAAGGGGTCAGCACCCATACCTGCTGAAGGGTTCCAAGAAACACCGGCGCCGGCTGAAACACCTTCCGCTATTTCAATTTTATTTTCAGCAGTGTTCAATGTTGCGCGGTAATCGTTTACGGTAATATTATCCGCCGTTTCCTGAGTAACAATCCCTCCGGGAACTAATGCTTGTATAAACTTATCTCTTGATGCTTGCGAACCTGTACCGCCGGCTTTTGAAATCCCGGCAGCTTGAGCTGCACGCGCATATTCCCCGTTTAAAATAATCGCACCTGATGCTGATGTTACCATATAAGGGTTGTAATCATTAAGTGCAGAAGGTGTCATAAGCAAACCATATGTCAATCCGTATACATTATCAACCGCGTCATTATCCCAGACTAATTTTGTCGCGTTCATGGCATTAGAATATTCATTAGAGATGTCAGATAACTGATTAGTTATCTCGAGCTTCTGCTGAGCAAGTTCAGTCGATTTGTATTCACAATCGGCTTTTCTTGCCGTTATACATAAAAATCTAGCTTGTGAAGCTGCCAATCCCATTTTTTTCGTAATCCTTTCGACAGATAGTCATTCCTTGCTTAATCATGTCTACGGCATTTTTTGCAGAAACTTTAGGATTTTGGCGGTAAATTGTAATATTTCGTTACAATTCGGATAATATTAGTGAAGAAGCATTTCTTCCTTCATACATTCAAACGCAACATCTGTTACAAAGTCCATGTCCTCGCGATTAATAATCAGCGGCGGGTTAAAGTAAATCACATCACCAAGCGGGCGCAGCAGAACACCATTTTTCAACGCGCGTTTGTAAATTTGGTACCCGAGCCGCAAAGATGACGGGAAAGCTTCTTTTGTCGCTTTGTCCTTTACAAGTTCAATCGCATTAACAAGCCCGATATGGCGAACTTCTCCAACATAAGGCAAGTGTGCAAACTTCTCATTGATAATTTGATTGAAATACTTTGCATTTTCAACTGCATTCGGGATAATCTGTTCATCTTCCAAAATATTCAAAACTTCGATTGCAACTGAACACGCAAGCGGATTTCCTGCATAAGTGTGGCTGTGCATAAAAGCTTTGCCTTTGCCGTAATCATCATAAAATGCGTCATAAATTTTCTGAGTTGTAACACAAATTGACATCGGCATATATCCGCCTGTTAAGCCTTTAGAAAGACACATGATATCAGGCGAAACACCCGCATGGTCAAACGCAAACATTTTCCCTGTCCTGCCATATCCTGTTGCGATTTCATCCGCTATCAGGTGAACATTATATTTATCACAGAGTTCACGCAACTTTTTCAAATACAACGCCGGATAAACTTTCATGCCGGCAGAACCTTGTAAAAGCGGCTCAACAAGCATTGCACATGTTTCATCCCCGTATTTTTCAAAAGTTTTTTGTGCACGTTCAAAACATTCACAATCGCAATTATCACGGCATTTTCCATACGGACATCTAAAACAATCAGGTCCATCAACACGTACAACATCCATTAAAATCGGCTTATAAATCTGTGAATACAAGTCACACGCCCCAACTGACAATGCGCCGATTGTCTCTCCGTGATAAGCGTCCGTAAGCGCCATAAAACGCTTCTTTTGAGTATTTCCGGTTTGCTGATGATACTGAAAACTCATCTTCATCGACATCTCAATGGCTGCTGAACCGTTATCAGCAAAATTAAATTTACAAAGACCTTCCGGCAAAACTTTCATCAATTTTTGGCAAAGTGTAATCGCGGGTTTATGGGTAAAATTTGCAAAAATCACATGTTCTAAACTGTCCAACTGCTTTTTCATTGCCTCATTAATTCTAGGATTGCAATGCCCCAAAAGGTTGCACCACCACGAACTTACAACATCTTTATAACAATTCCCGTCCACATCGTAAAGATTTATCCCTCTTGCATGGTCAACCACAATCGGTGCAAGCGTTTCATAGTCCTTCATCTGTGAACACGGGTGCCAAATATATTTTAAATCCTCTTCCTGCCAGTTCATCTTACTCTAAGCCTCCATTAAGTTCATTAAATCGTTTTGCGAAATTTCAAGGTCTTTTGCACCTTTTTTAACAAGTGCGACAACTTTCACACCGGTCAAGTGTTCAATTTGAATTCTATTATCAACGTGCATGAAATCAGTTTCATCATAGTTATTTAGGATAATTCCCCTTACGCAAAGTCCCTGAGATTTTGCATATTCAACAGTCAAAAATGTCGAATTTATAGTGCCTAAACCGCCGTCTGCAACAATTATAATCCCTAACCCTAAAGCTTTAATCACATCCGGTAACAAAAGTGTCTGATTATCAAGGTTAAACGGACAGGTTATGCCGCCGGCACCTTCCACAACCAAATAATCATACTTTTTACAATGCTCCTTGTAATCTGATTGAATTTTTTCAACCGAAATATTTACCCCTTGTCTTTTTGCTGCAAGGTGCGGGGATACAGCTTCTTCAAAGCAGTATGTAACCCAATTCGCCGGCTCAACTTCCAGCCCTGCTGTCTTCACAACAAAATCACAATCACCCGGCAAAAGTTTGCCGTCATCTTGCTTTATAGCGCCGCTTAGTGCAGGTTTGTAATATCCGCAATTAACTCCAAAAGCCCTTAATTTTTTAACTAAAAGCCCTGAAATATAAGTTTTTCCGGCGTCTGTACCTGTAGCGGTTACAAATATTGACTTGCAAGTCATTTTCTCATCCCTTTCAAATAAATAAGCGGCAACATAAAGTTACCGCTTATATTATATATCAAAAAGATTTTACAAATTATAATGATGTTGCAGAACCGTCTAACAAGTAGTCGTAGTGTCTGATATCATCATAGTTGTTTTGAACAGGTTCAACAGGAGCCAATTGCGGCTGTTTTGGAGCCGGTTGAGGTACCGGTTGAGCCTTTGTTGAACGATTGCTTAGCAATGCGCCAAAATCAGGTTCTAATGTAAGTTCAAAGTGGAATCTACCCATATGTCTATGTTGTTCATAAGCATTGTTAATCAACGGATAGCCCCAATATAAACGAGCACTCAAGTCACCCGGTAATTGAACCCTTAACCCCATACCGATTGAAGCCAGGAAGTAACTTCCGCCGTAGATATCTTCACCAACATACGGGAATACACCGGCAGTATCAGCAAATACCGCACCTTTGAGGTNGATATCTTCACCAACATACGGGAATACACCGGCAGTATCAGCAAATACCGCACCTTTGAGGTAATTACCGATAAAGTTTCTTGTACGCCCTTCTTTATCAACCCTTGTTCTTGGAAGCAGCGGGAACATCAATTCACCGCTGAAGAAGTAACCGCTCTTACCAAGCATTACACCTTCAGAGTAACCTCTAACCGTTGCCAAACCACCTGTCTGGAACTGGTCAAGGTACGGAATGTGTTTGCTGTTAGGAATAATCTGGTAACTACCGCGTAATTGACCGATTACACCGTGAGAAAAGTCATGTAATCTCAAAACGCCGCCTGAATACTTGAAGTAACTTGATTCACTGTCAAATATCGGCAATGCCATAGACGCATTCTGGTTGAAGTACCAAATACCATATCTGGTATCTTTTCTCATATTCAAACCAACATCAATACTTGTAACCTGGTCTGTATCTTTGATAGGGTCATCAACGTGATAACCTAAAGCGTCTGAGAACATATTACCAAGGTTAGACCAGCTTCTTGAACGTTTGTAATTCAAGGAAGCAAATGACTTCAACTCAAAACCTCTTTTTCTGATAAGCGGTTGGTCATAGTACAAACTGTAAATATATGAATTACTTTTTAAACCCATCCAGCTGTAAGGTCCGTTTTTAACATTCGCAAAAGTTGAAGAATATGAAAAACCAATTCTTCCGTCTTTTTTGTTAATCGGATAGCTGTAATCAAAGAACGGGCTTATAGCACCTTTTGAAAAATANTCTTTTTTGTTAATCGGATAGCTGTAATCAAAGAACGGGCTTATAGCACCTTTTGAAAAATATGAACCCAAAGACATCTGGTCTCTGTTATGGAATAAACTGTCAGCAACGATTGCAGGACCGCCTCTCAATTGACCGGTACTTCTACGACCCGCATTATCCATCATACCTATAACGTGGAACGGGAATGTTTCAGCTGCTGTCAATTCAATATCAGTTGTCCCCGGCATTTCACCTGCTCTTAAATTTGCAGACAGATTTACACCGTCATGATATCTGTTAAAATCAAGAACATCTTGTTCTAAGCTTACAATATCAAACAGGTCGCCTGATTTTTCCGGCATACGTTTCAAAATGTATTTATCAGTAGTGTATTTGTTGTTTACAACAGTAACATTACCGATTTTACTTTCAATAAGTTCAATTCTGATATTGCCGTTTGAAACGGTTTGTTCCGGAAGATAAGCTCTTGCGGTTACAAAGCCTTTTTCAGCGTAAATATTGTTTAATTCATTTATCGCACTTTGAATATCAGACATAAACACGTTTCTGCCAACATATTGACCGATAACGCTATTAATTTCTTCTCTTGTCAAAATTTCAGACGGAGAAACCTCAATTGAGTTGACATAAACGCCTTTTGAGCCAATTTCATCAACTGTAGCTTTCATCGCATCCGGAATACTGTTTTGCGGGGCATAATTTGTTACAGGGGAACCGCCTGTTCCGTAACGTTTTTGTTCGTACTGGTAATAATCACTTTCACCTCTGCGACGGTTTTTATCGTAACGCATCATATCACTGTCGTGAATAGATGAGCCGCCAACTTCGTTCATTACAGGAATCAATCCGTGAGTATAACCGTATCCGGCAAAGTTTCCGCCGGCTGTGCCCGTAATACCTTCTCCAGCCGCGTATGCTGAAGTTACACCTGATAACGACAACACACAAATCATCAGTAATAATGCTGATAATGGATTATTCTTCTTAACCTTCTTCATCGTTGTATTCACCTTCTATGTTAAATTATATATCTAACTGTATATCTTTAAGTATATTGTGTTACGATAGCGGTAAAATAAAAACCTTTTTTTAACTTTTGTTAAGATTTATTTACATAAATTTAACCAAAGGTTAGTATATACCTACGGTGACATTATACTAAATTACTCGACCCATGTAAAGTTGTTACAAAAAAAATAAACCAAATGATGTACTATACATAATATATTTATTTTGTGATAATATTAATTCATATAATTTAGAAGGAGATGCACTATGAAAAAAACATTAGGTTTATTAGCAGCAATCGCTGTAATAGGGGGACTTTCATTCAACTCTGCTGTTCAGGCACAAGATTTTAAAGTAGCAATCGTAGACGTTCCGCAGGTTGTAAACGCTTCTGCAAAAGTTCAGGCATTGAAGAAAGAACAACAAGCCAAAGCTGATGAAATTGTTAAGTTTATTGAAAATGCAAGAAAAGATGTAGCTTCAATTACTGATGCCAACAAGAAAAAAGCTGCTGAAGAAAAATACACAAAAGAACTTCAAGCTAAAAAAGAAAAAATGGACAAAGAATACGGTGAAAAACTTAAAGCCATTGACGCTTCAATCTCCCAACAGATTGCGGCACAAGCAAAACTTGACGGTTACAACGTTGTATTAAGCAAAGGCATTGTTTTATACGGCGGTGAAGATATTACAGCTAAAATTATGAAAGTTGTTAAGTAACAAAATTTTGATACATAAAATGACCCGCCTGAGATTTTCGGCGGGTTGTTTTATATATTTTTAATAACAGTAAAAATCATTCTCAATTCTTTACTATTCAAATTATCTAATGATTTTTTAATCTCTTCTTTTAAAATCTCATCTGAAATGTAAGCTTCATTATAAAATAATTCCTGAGGGGAAACATTAAGCGTTGAGGCAATTTTTTCTAAATTCTCTGCTGTAGGAAAGCTTTCACCATTTTCAATTCTTACAATCTGGCGCGGATTCATTTCTATCATTTCGGAAAATTTTTCCTGAGAAAGTTTTGCCCTCTTACGAAGTTCTTTAATCTTCAATCCTAATGCAATTTTTATACTCATATTTTCACCCCATTTAAAGCGTATAATATTTTACGTATTTAATTAAGGTAAAATATTGTCTTATTATGTTGACTTATATGCAAAATCATGTCATGATATAAGCAAATATTTGTCTTATTGTGATAGAAAGGAGCAAAATTTTGACATATAAAAAAGCTTTTACATTGGCGGAAGTTTTAATCACCCTTGGCATAATCGGGGTTGTTGCAGCAATGACAATTCCAAATCTTATTGCAAACAACAAAGCCAAACGCCTTCGCTCTCAATTTTTGAAATCCTACTCAACAATTCAACAGGTATTCAGACAGATGGAGGCTGATGATGTTTCGCTTAATCCGGTTGATTACAAACGTAATACTAGCAACGGCGAGTTTTATAAAACATTTATGAAATATTTACAGTCACCATTTGATTGTGGATCGTCAGCCGGAGGAAATAAAAAAAGAACACTTCCATGTTACGATGCCAATTTAACTTCTACAATGTCTCCATATAAAAATTTTGGTGGTCAAAACAGTGCGCCATATAGTATTTTTGATGACGGTCAAATAGCATTACCGGATGGGACATTGCTTCTATTTGAAAATAACTCTGGAAACAATTTTATATGGGTGCATGTTGATTTAAACGGCTACAACAACCCGCCAAACCGATGGGGGTATGACTTGTTTACCTTTCAATTTTTAGACGAAGAACTGAGAACAATGGGGGATAAAGGAACTTCATACAATGTTAAAACCCATTGCAACATAAATAATACTAATAATTATAACGGTATTGCCTGCGCCCACCGTGCCAAAACAGAACCCGACTATTTTGAATGGGTTGTTAAAAATTTGAAGTAAATTATAAATAAAAAAGCCCCCTTATCGGAGGCTTTTTGTTATACATCCTTATATGAACCTTCAAATTTGTTTTGATAAGTCGTGTGAAGAATTTCATGCGCTTTATGAGAATTAGGATGTTCCAAATATTCTTGATAAAGCTTTTGGATAGAAGGGTTCATATGAGATTTACGCACCGGAAGTTCGTTATCCTCTTTATATAAGCCTTCCGCACGCTCAACCTTTGTATGTGCATTATCACAGCTTCTTGGTTGTCCGCCGCCGTTTACACATCCGCCGGGACAAGCCATAACTTCCAGCAGTTGAAAATCCGCTTTGCCTGCTTTAATCTCTTGGATAGCGTTTTCAGCTTCTTTAAGAGTTGAAACAACCCTTACAACGACTTTTGTGCCTTTGATATCGAGTTCAACACTTCTTGAACGGTTTGTTGTACCGCGCATAGGTTTTATATCAACATCGTTCAAAGACTCACCTGTTGCAAATTCATAAGCCGTACGCGCAGCCGCCTCTGCAACTCCACCGGACGCCCCAAAAATTGTACCAGCGCCGGAGTATTCACCAAACGGAGAATCGTTAGGTTCTGGCGTTAATGCGTTAAAATCAATACCTGCGGCTTTAATCATCTTGCCTAATTCTTGCGTTGTGATTACATAATCCGTGTCCGGTCTGCCATTTCTGTACATTTCAGGACGTTTGCACTCATACTTTTTAGCAGTACAAGGCATAACAGCAACCACAACAAGATTTTCACGCGCCACATTAAAATATTTTGGCACTAAATCAACCAAAACAGGTGATAACATACTCATCGGAGATTTACAAGTTGAAAGATGATGAAGCATATCCGGATGTTGGTCTTCCAAATACTTTACCCATGCCGGACAGCAAGATGTAAACAACGGTAAATCCTTACCGGACTTCAATCTTTCTAAAAACTCAGTTGCTTCTTCCATAATTGTTAAGTCAGCAGAAAAATTCGTGTCAAATACAAGATTAAACCCGATTTTTCTTAACGCTGCATTCATCAGCCCGATTGTATTTTCACCTGCCGGAAGTCCGAACATTTCACCTAGCGCAACACGAGTTGCCGGCGCCATTTGAACAACTACAGTCTTTTCAGGATTAGTAATTTCGTCCCAAACCTTATCAGCTTCGTTTTTAATAGTTAGAGCTCCGGTTGGACAAACTGCTGCACATTGACCGCAATTAACACAGTCAACCTGTCCCAATGGTCTGCCGCCCATTGGCTGCACAACTGTTTTTGAACCTCGATTGGCAAAACCTAAAACCGCGTGTCCTTGAAATTCCGTACAAGCCCTGACACAGGCACCGCATAAAATACATTTATTCGGGTCGCGAACAATTGACGGACTGCTGTCATCAACCGGCAAATAATCCTCAAGCGCTTTGTCCGGAAATCTTATATTCGTAATTCCGTATTCTTGCGCATACTGTTGTAATTCACAATTGCCGCTTCTTTCGCAGGTCAAACATTTTTTATCGTGGTTTGCCAACAATAATTCAAGAACTGTTTTTCTAATACGTCTTGTTCTTTCAGTGTTAAGGTGAATTTTCAAACCGTTTTCCGGAGGCATTGTGCAAGATGACTGAATTCCGCGACCTTCGACTTCCACAACACACATTCTGCAAGCACCAAACGACGTTAAATCCGGTCTGTAACAAAACGTTGGGACATTCATGCCTGCTTTTCTGATAACTTCAAGCAAATTAGGTTCATCGGTAAACTCAACCTCTTTGCCGTCTATAAATAATGTTTTTTTATCTGTCATTTTTTGTTTCCTTATAAGTTCTATTCCAATACAATCGCCTTGAACGGACAATTAGTCAAACAAGCTTCACACTTGATACATTTAGACTGGTCAATGTGGTGAGGTTGTTTAACAGATCCGGAAATTGCACCAACAGGGCAAGTTCTGGCACATTTTGTACAACCTTTGCACAAACTTTCTTGTATAACAATCTTTTTCATTGCCGTACAAACGCCAGCCGGACATTTTTTATCCTTAATGTGTGCTATATACTCGTCTCTAAAGTATTTCAAAGTCGAAAGTACCGGATTTGGCGCGGTTTTACCCAAACCGCATAACGAGCCGTCTTTTACTGCTTTTGCTAAATCTTCAAGCAAGTCAATATCACTCATTTCACCTTTGCTAGCAACGATTTTTTCTAAGATTTTAAGCATATTTTTGGTACCCTCGCGGCACGGAACGCATTTTCCGCAGCTTTCGTGCTGGGTAAAGTTCATGAAAAATCGTGCAACTTCAACAATACAGGTGTCTTCAGCCATTACGACCAGTCCGCCGGAACCAACCATTGCACCGGCTTTGATAAGGTTATCGTAGTCCATTGGGATATCAAGGTGTTCCTCTGTCAAGCAGCCGCCTGATGGCCCGCCGATTTGAACGGCTTTGAATTTTTTGCCATTGCGAACGCCGCCGCCAATGTCAAAAATTATTTCTCTTAGAGTGGTTCCCATCGGAACTTCAATCAGCCCTGTATTATTGACTTCGCCGGTCAGGGCAAAGGTTTTGGTACCTTTTGAGGTTTCTGTTCCCATTGAGGCAAACCATTCAGCGCCTTTTAGCAAGATTACAGGAACGTTTGCAAGTGTTTCAACGTTATTAATCAATGTTGGTCTGCCAAACAAACCTTTATTTGCCGGGAACGGCGGTTTTGGTCTTGGCATTCCGCGTTCGCCTTCAATTGATGCGATAAGCGCGGTTTCTTCGCCGCAAACAAAAGCTCCGGCACCTTCTTTAATATGAATATCAAGGCTAAAATCAGAGCCCATAATATTTTTGCCTAAATAATGGCGTTCTTCGGCGTCTGCAATAGCTTTTCTCAAACGTTTAATTGCAAGCGGATATTCTGCACGAACATAAATATACGCTTCATCAGCACCGATTGCAAATGCTGCAATTGCAATCCCTTCCAGCAATTTATGCGGGTCGCCTTCCATAACAGACCTGTCCATAAACGCACCCGGGTCACCTTCATCACCGTTACATACAACGTAAGATTTTCCACCTCTGTTTGCCGCCGTAAATCTCCACTTCCTGCCGGTCGGGAACCCTCCGCCGCCGCGTCCGCGAAGTCCTGATTTTTCAATTTCTTCAATTACAGCATCAGGATTATTCTGTTTAATTACGTTTGATAAAGCTTCATAACCGCGTACTGCAATTGCTTCATCAAGACATTCGGCATTTATATGACCGCAATTTGCAAGTGCTGTTCTGGTTTGCTTTGCGTAGAAATTAATATCTTCATCTTTATAAATTCTTTCATGGGTTTTCGGGTCAACATACAAAAGTCTTTCAACAGGAACACCGTTTTTAATATGGCTTTCGTAAATCTCTTCAACATCTTCCAGATGAACCTTAACATAAGTTACGTGCTTATCCGGAATACTTACCAGAACGCCCTGTTCGCAAAAACCATGACAGCCTGTCGGAATGATTGTCATCTTATCGTAATCTGTTAAAACAGACACATCGGCGCCCAATTCTTTGAACTTTTCAATAATTTGCAACGACCCGTTTGCAACACAACCGGTACCCGCGCAAACCAAAACTCTTAAACCCTGTTTTTGAATTTCTTCCTGAGCTTTAAGCTGCTCTTGTTTAATATCAATACTCATTATTGTTTCTTCCATATTATCTTTCTCCATCTATCAGGGTATCTAAAATGACCTTAATCGCATCTGATGTCATCTGCGGGTAAACTTTTCCATTAATAACACACACAGGTGCCAGACCGCACGCACCAAGGCAGCTTACTGTTTCAAGTGAAAACAGACCGTCTTCTGTTGTCATTTGTCCGTCTTTTAAGTCAAGTCTTGCCTTAATCGCGTTTAACACAGGCATTGAGCCTCTAACGTGGCACGCTGTACCGTCACAAACCTTGATTTCATACTTACCTTTAGGGTCTAAAGAAAACTGTGCATAAAATGTTGCAACTCCGTATACTGTTGCCGGTGACAGTCCTTCCATTTTTGTTCCAATGTAAATTAACGCGTTTTCAGGAAGGTACTTATATTCCTCCTGGACTTTTTGTAAAATCGCTATTAAGTTAGATTTCTTCCAATCATAACTTTGCATGATTGAATCTAGCTTAGCAGTATCGATTTTATGAGGATTTGCAACACTCATCTTCGATTTTCTCCTATTATATTCAATTGTATTAACCCACAACTGCCATTACACTAAAAGATAAGGCAATTAATATTACAATAGCACATTTTTCTTAAAAAAATCAAGAGGGCACAAAACGAATAAGGTATTTGAAGTATTTTTTGTATTATAATAAAATTATGGGGCAGGATTATAAAAAACTATTGAAAAAGAAAAAGAAAAAATACTGTGATATTAAAACAATGGGAGTTAATATTGATAAAAACGAGTATTATGAAATTATTCTGTCAAATTCCGCTCATCCTGAACAAATGAAAAAATAATACCCTCTTCACTTATTAAACTTTTTTGAATATAATAAACCTATGGATAAGAAAAAGCGTATACTTGCAATAAATTTTGGCGGAATTGGGGATGAAATATTTTTCCTGCCAACAATTATTTCGTTAAAAAAAGAATTTCCTAATTCAGAAATCACACTTGCGCTTGAACCTCGAAGCAAGGGGATAAAGGATTTAACTGACAAAATTGACGATTTAATTTTGGTTGATGTCAAGGGTAAAAATAAATACCTTGAAATGTTCAAGTTATTATTAAATATGCGCAAGGGAAATTTCGATTTAGTTGTAAGTTCCGGAAGCAACAAACTGATAAGCATATTACTTTTTCTTAGCGGAATAAAAACGCGCTGCGGCTATGATACAGGCAAAATCAGCAAAATACTCTTAACACATGCTGTACCGCTTAACAAAAACCAATACGCCTGCAAAATGTATCATGACCTGATAAAAGATTTAACGCAACACACTACGGAATTGCCGGAAATCAACACCCAACGTTGTGAAAAAATTACCAATTCTGTTTTAATACATCCGGGGGTAAGCAAATTAAGCGTCCAAAAAGGATGTATTAAAACAATTCCGCCGGAGACTTGGGCTAAAACTATTGATTTACTCGTTGCAGAAGGTAAAAAAGTTATCCTTACAGGCGGTTCGGATGACAAAGAATGTATTGAGACAATCTTACAAACCGTTCGTACAAAAAACTTTGAAAACCTTTACGGCACAACAAAAAATCTGAATGAATTAGCACAGCTTATCTCTTCGGCTGATAAGTTTTTATGTTCGGATTCAGCACCATTACATATTGCAGTTGCGCTGCAAACCAGAACTTATGTAATTTTTGGCCCAACCGATGTCAACGCGCTTATCCCAAAATCAGATTTAATAACCCCAATTATGGCAAACGACAGCTGTGAGCTAAAACCTTGTCTTTGGGCAAGACGACAAACGACCTGTTCAAATTTGAGCTGCCTGAAAATTACCCCGGCACAAATTGTTGAAACCATTTGCAGGAAATAAATTTTAAATAATATTTGCAAAGCTCATGAAATATTCTTCAATAATATTCATCAGCATAGGCAAAATCCAAACCATAATTGCAGCGCCAAGCACAGGTTTAAACAGGAAGCTTAACTGGAAAACGTTTACCTGAGGTGCAGTTCGCGAGATTACTCCAAGAATAATATCCTGAGCAAGCGTTGCCAGCAAAATAGGCGATGCTATTTGAAGCCCCATATAAAGCGTATTTGAAGACATTTTTATGAGTAAATCCATTTTAACAAGCTGTGCCAAAGGAACATGTGAAGCGTACATCGGAAAAATCTCAAAACTTCGGACAAGCGCCTTAAACAGCCAATAAATCCCGCCAAGGTGGATAAATATTAAAATTCCCATAAGCGAAATCACCTTTGTTAAAATCGAAACCTGAGATTGTGTTGTCGGGTCAAGTGCAGTAGCTGAAGACAGCCCCATCTGCATATTTATCATCTCAGCACCGCAATCTATTGCAATCGTAATAAGCTGTGCCATATAACCAATCATTGCGCCAACTACAACATTTAATAAAAGTGACAGCGCGAACGAATCACACTCAGTCAAACATTTTTCCGGTGACAAAAACGGCACAATGAAAATAGTTATGATGAGTGCAAACGGAATTTTTACAAGCGACGGGAAATCCTTCCTGTTAAATATCGGACAAAATCTGAAAAATCCCAACATACGCGCAAAAACAAGCGCACCCGCCATAAGGTAGGTGTTAATTTTAGGAAACATTTGAACTATGCTTGCTAATACGCTGTCCATTTATCACCGTCCCAAAATCTTTTTAGTTTCTACTAAATCAGGTTTAGGCATTGCGGTTTTAGATGCCGGAGTGTATTTTTCGCGTTTGTAGTTATCAATATACGGAACCTTACCCGGATTTTTCATGATTTCATCAATTGAATCAATATTTTTAAACTTGTCTTTCATCTCATGTTCAAACGGAGTTGTGTACTTAAAATAATCCGCGTCGAGCACAAAATTTTCACTTTTCGGAACAGTATTAAACGCAAGATAAGCGCCTTCCTGAAACAAATTAGTTAAAAGTCTTATGAACCCAACACCGCCGATGATTATAACCAAAAACACGCCCAAAATTTTTGGTGCAGCAGCGATTGTCTGTTCCTGAACCTGTGTAACCGCCTGTAAAATACCGACAACAAGCCCGATACCCGCCGCAACAAGTACGCATGGCATCGAAATTGTCAACATTATTAAAAATCCTTTTGCTAAGTATTCAAGTAAAATTTCCACTCTTCAATCCTTCTAGTTGTAGCTTGAAACAAGCCCTTGTACAATCAGTGCCCAACCGTCAACCGCAATAAATATCAGCAGTTTAAACGGCATTGAAATAATTGTTGGCGACAGCATAAACATACCTAACGCCAGAAGTATATTTGCAACGACCAAGTCCAGTATAATAAACGGTACAAATATAAGAAAACTTATTTCAAACGAAGTTTTTAACTCACTTACAATATACGCCGGTGCAACTTCCCAAATAGAGATATCATCAGGTGACTGAGGGCGTTTTTTATGCGACAATTCTATAAAAAATGTCAAGTCGCTGTCTCTGGTTTGTTTCAGCATAAATTCTTTTAACGGTTTTGAACCTTCCTGAATTGCTGCAACCATATCTTGATTTTTGTGATAAGGAACAGAGCCCATATCGTACATTTTTTGGAAAGTCGTACCCATTGTATAAAAAGTCAAAATAATTGATAACCCGATAATTACTATTGCCGGCGGAACCTGCTGTGTTCCCATTGCGGTTTTAAGCATTGAAAACACAACAACAAACCTTAAAAAACTTGTCATACAACAAAACATAAACGGCAGTAATGAAAACATTGACATTACTATCAGTAATTGTAATACAGGATTTAAGTTTTGCAGTTGATCCATATTATTGTCCTTTTTGTTTAGAGTTCGTTAATTTTTTTTGCCATTTCTTTCATTGTTGAAAAACCGTGATTAACAGGTGTATCAAAGTCAAGTTCCACTGTTTTTACAGGGGTTTTATTGTAAGCTTCGCGTCTGTCCATACCTTTTCTGATGTGTGAAACTTCAGGATTTTTGACTTTAACGGGTTCAAGACGAACCTTTTGCCTTGGCTGCTCTTGCGGAATTTCAACCGGTTCCGGCATAAGTTGGGCAAACGAAGTATTTTGTATAGCTTGGGTTTCTTGTCCAAGTTTTGAAATAAGTGTAGTTCTGTCAACGTCTGAGGCAATAAGAAATTTTTCGCTGCCTGCTCTTACAATATGAAGAGTTTTTCTTGGAGTTAAATTCATAGACTCTTCCACTGCAAGATATTTTGAACCGTCGCCGCGGAAACTTCCGTCCATAACTTTTTTATACACGAATACGGCAAAACAGATTAATCCTGCCATAGCCATTGTATATACTGTAAAATTTACTACGTATCCACCCATTTTGACTTCTCCCCAAGTCTTATTATTAAATATTATCGTCTTCTAATTCAAAATCGCTGTAATCAAATTCTTCATCATCGCTTGCAGTTTCCTGCTCTTGTTCAGGTGCCGGCGTGAATTCTTCTTCCTGTACCGGCTCCTGCTCCTGCGGCACATCCGATGACATTGCTTTTGGAGCTGCCCCATCAGCAATTACATTATTGATTTTAACTCCGTACCTGTCGTTTACAATAACAAGCGAACCACTTGCAATAGGCTTATTTTCGACCTTTAATACAACATTATTGTCATAAAGTGATGTTATATCAACAACAAGCCCTTCTTCTATATCTTTTAGCTCGCCAAGAGTTATCTTTACAGCGTCAAACTCTGCGCTCATCTCAACTTCAATGCTGTCCCATATATTTTGATTAGCATCTGGCATATTGTTTCCTCCGTCATTATAATCAGGTATCAGTAAATCCATATTTGGGTTAAGTTTTACAGGTAAATCCCGTCCATTAATATTCAGTGTTAAATTATTTATATTACTGTTTTCAAACACAACAACATCATCAATTTCAAGATTTTTTATATCAAAAAGCGAGAATTTTGTTTTGCCAACAAGGACTTTTGCATAAGTTTCCGCTGTCGGGAAATCAGTTTCAGTAAACTTCACAGCTGATGATGCAATGCTTTCCGGTCTAATAAGTGCTTTTGGAAGGGTAATAATAATTTTTCCGGCTTTATTGTTGTAGTGTTCAGCTTCTTTTATAATAAAAGTCAAATGAATTACATCAAAATTAGTTCTTTTAAGCTGTCCCCCGTCAGGTTCAGTCAAAAGAGATTTTAATGTTTCAAACATAAAGTCGTTAAAGGTTGTGATAACTTTTGCTTCTAAATCAGAGATTTTATTTATATTAAATTTATTTTTTGATTGCCCTAATGCAAGGTTAAGGATAATATCAAGCGCTTTGTCCGTCATTCTGAAAAACATATCGTAATCCTGATTAATCCGAATTTTTGTAACAAAGCAAGATTCATTATCCATCAGGCAGTTAATATTTTGACTTACACCAATCAACATAACTTTGAAATTTTCCTCAAAAAATCCGTCGCAAGATTTTTGAACCAATGCAGGAACAGCGTTTTGATACCAGTTGTATTCCTTATACAACGTATCTGTAGATATTGAATTTTGGATTTTGTCTTCCATAATAGCTATCCCTGATTTATCCCTTGGAATATAAGCACATATTCCCCACCTCTACAATAAAAGATAATCAAAAAGATTACATCAATCTTTTAATGGATATTTTTAAAAAGTCATGAAAAATTTTCACAAATAAATTTCGCAAGTTCTTCGCCGATAATTTTATGGGATTGCGCGCTGTAATGAAGTCCGTCAACAACAGATGGAACTGCAAACTTGTTAAAATCAAAATAAAGACAATCATTTTGCTTAGCTGTTTTTTCAAAAACAGGAAAAACTTTTTCAATTTTTTCAATGGAATTTCTGTCAAACATCATAGCAAAACCGCTTTTTAAAATATTTTCCGTAATTTTTACAGGCGGGATTATTATAATCTTTGTCAATGGATTAGCTTCCCGAACAGAGTTAATAAGATTTTTCAAACCTGCTTCTGTTTTTTCCTCATCAAGCTCGTAAAAAAACTGAGCATCGTTTGTTCCAACTGCTAAAATACAAATATCAATATCTTTACAATTCTGCAAAAATACAGATAAATACTCTCCGCCGCTTTGTTTCAAGCCCGCAGGGTTTTTAAAAAATCCGGTGCGGTTATTCATACCTTCTTCAACGACTTCGCAATTTTGTAATAAATTCGCCAAAACACCACACCAGCGGCTATCTTTATCATATCGTCCCGAATTCTCCGGAATATATCCAAAAGTATTTGAATCCCCGTAACATAATATCTTTTTCATAAATTTATTATATAATATGACATAAGAAAAGGGCAATTTATGAACAAATTCACTTACGACACGCCGGTTGGCAAAATCCACATTGCAGAACAGGACGGAAAAATTTCAATAATCAGTTTTTCTCCGATTAAATCAGGTATAATAACAGAAACTCCGGTAATAAAAAAAGCCCGGCTGCAGCTTGATGAATATTTTAAAGGTCAACGAAAAGAATTTGACCTTCCGCTATTAATTGATGGAACAGAATTTCAAAAAAAAGTTTGGCAAGCCTTAATGACAATCCCATACGGAAAAACAGAAAGTTACAAAGACATCGCAATCAAAATCGGAAACCCAAACGCCCAAAGAGCAGTCGGAATGGCAAACCACAACAACAGAATTATCATAGTAATTCCATGTCACAGAGTTATCGGCTCAAACGGAAGCTTGACAGGTTACGGCGAAGGACTTGAAATTAAACAATTCCTGCTGGATTTAGAAGGGGGTAATTAAAAATCCATATCCATAAAGTCATCGTCTTTTTTGAAATCCTGCTTTTTAGTTCTCATTTTTTTATTCTTATTTTTAACCTTCTCCGGCAGGTTTCTGTAAGCATTATCAACAGAAATTTTTGTAATTACCTGGCTGTTTTTCCGGTCATAAAAAGTCAACCAGAATTTACGGTTAATATTGTCAACCGCAAATGAAACGTTCTCAACAAGTTTATCCCCCGGTTTAATCTGTCTGAACATAAGTTTTGTACTGCCAAAAATCGACGGGCTGAATTTTGCATTATAATCATTCACCAGCGCCATATCAAAGCCCGACAAGGTCTTATCAGNGCTGAATTTTGCATTATAATCATTCACCAGCGCCATATCAAAGCCCGACAAGGTCTTATCAGACATATTTGAAATCAAAACAGTCAAAGTTATTGTATTAACTTCGCCAAACGGGTCTTTTTCGTGTCTGATATCATTTATACTGATAGTCAACCCGTCATACAAAACTTCCTCTTGTTTCAAAGCTTCCTCTTTATAAACCGGTAAATCCATTTGAGTATTGATTTTAACCTTGATTTCATCACCTGGTGCAATAAGAACGTGATTACCTTTTCTTATCAGAGCAATCCCAAGCCCTGCAACTCCGCCAACAGCAGCACCGCCAGCCAATGTATAACCTTGGGATGCAATAGCTGCCCCCAATCCCATCCAATTTAAAGCCATAAGCCCGCCGACTGCACCGCCTGCAACCGTATATCCAAGGTCTTGCGCAACAATTTTAGCACCTTGCGTGACAGGATGAAGTTTTGTCGTCATTTTTCCTTCAATCGGAATTTCTCGCCCGTCAGGGGTTACAAGGTAATCAAAGGTTAAATCCATTGTTGCTTCCTTGCCAAATCGCCCCGGAGTAGTTGTATTTGATAGCCTGCCGTGTGCCAGTGTGCCTTTTGGGATAACAATACCTTTATTGCCGTACACATCATCTGTGACTTCCGCAAAAAATTCATCCCCCTCAATTGAATAAGACGAATCCAAAACCTGTGACACGGTCATATTTATAATTTCTTTTTTGTTAAGTGTTTCAACTTTGCCTGTAAAAAGTTCGTCTTCCATCTGTTTATAAACATCAGTTTCGGTTACAGAACCCCTCAGCGGCTCTGCTGCTTTAAGATATGCCGTTTGGGTAAATAAAAATGTTATCAGTAATATAAAGCTTAAAATCTTTTTCATAGTTATATTATAGTCCCCGATTTTGGTTCTTCAAGATTAATTTCCGACTTCTTGCGCCATTTCTTCAATAATATTATGAATTTCTGCCGGCTCAAACCCAGAACATGAGTTCCAGATTAGCGTAGGACGCGGTTCCGCTAACAACGGACTTGGAAAATCATTGTGGCAAGTACCTTTTAACATATTTGTTGAACCGTCTGCACAAGATGTAAAATTCTTACAACAACTGCAAATTTTAAGTGTCAGCCCGTAATCTTCCATTTTTGACTTCAATTGTTGAAGCGCGTCAATCATTCTAAGATGAGATGAAGTTGTATACTTTTTATTTTTGTAGATAAATCTGATTTTTGACAAACCGCTTTCTGTTGAGATGAATTCAAGTTTGCAGCCTCTGTCACCGTGTTTTGTCTGAACCATAACATCAATTGCAAGTTTATCAACTTCTTTATCTGAACCTGCACCAATTTTTTTGAGCAAACTTCTAACCGGCGGAAAATTCTTGATTATGTGACAAATTGAATAAACCGGATAAAACATCAGCAAACCGATTTCACGCCCGCTAAGCTTGGCATTCACAAGACTTAACCCAAACACTGCCAAAAGAATTACCGCTGAAAAAATTACAACATTGCATTTTACAATAAACGGAAAGTTATACGAATACCAAATTAAAAGTGCATAACCAACAATCAGCGTCCAGCAGTTCGGATTGATAAGCGAAAAAATATGCTCAACAAAAGGAAAATTAATCGTTTTTAAATTCTTAAAATTGCGTTTTAACAAGTTAAACCGTTTTGTAAGCCGCGGTTTCTTAAACAAACAGTCCTGCCCGTGAATATATGACTGGATATTCGGATTGTAAACACACTTATGTCCGAATTGAGAGAGCAACAGACTGAATTCAAGTTCTGAATTTATATCCTTAAAATTGATTTCCTTAATCTCATCAAGCACGGATTTTTTTATAATAAAAAGTCCGGAATCAATCTGAGTTGCAAGCCCTAATAGTGTTCTTGCCTGTTTAAAAAAGTTTGCAAGGTATTTTTTATGAACGGCTTTAATTTTATCAACAATATCAAGATTTTCGCGATTAATATTTAGTTCGCCTGTAACAGCGTCAGCTTTTGCTAATGCTGCATTTGCAAGGGTTAAAAAGTCCGGCTCAATCTGTCTTATGCCGTCTATAAAAATATAAGCATCAATTGTTTCATCTTTTTGAATTTCTTCCAAAAGCATTGAAATAGCTTGATTTTTGCCTAAATGTCCTACATCTTGAATGTTTAAAACATGGACAAAATTATCCCGTTCAAAAAGTTTTTCAGAACCGTCGTTACAATCATCAAGCACAGCGTAAACTTTGAAATTTGCAAGCGGATAATCCTGCATTTTTATCTGTTCAACAAGTTGTTCCAAACAACTTTTGTGGTTGTGATTGTAAATTATTACCGCAAAATTCTGCTTAAAATCGTCGTATTTTGAATACTTACGTTCGATTGAAAACGGTTTGTCTTTGAGATTTCTGACAGATAAGACCAGAAGATACAATGTGTAAATAATTAAATACAGATAGATAAGGTATAAAATAAAATTCATAACATTTCCTCGTTTTTATTAAATTTTATTAGAAAATCAAATAAATTTCAAATTGTTTATATTTCTATATTTATTGCACCCTGTCTGAAAATTCGCAGCTCGTCATTCATAACCCCTGCAACCGTTGATTCTAAACCCTTTGCACAGCAGCCGTAATCTTCTATTACTAAATCAGCTAAATCAGACATATTTTCAAATGCTTGCTCATATGTTTTTGCAGACGATTGATGAGAAAGATTAGCACTGGTTGTAGCAAGAACATGCCCCGGTATAATTTCACAAATCTGTCTAAAAACCTCGTTATCCGGAACCCTTATCCCAACTGTTTCCATGCCGGATGTTATGTAACTTGGCGTATTTTCATTTTTATAAGTCACAACAGTAAGCGCACCCGGAAAGTATTTTTTAATAAGTTTTTGACCGATTTTCGGTATTGGTTTTACATAGTCTAAAAGATTGTAAACCTCGTTTGACATCAAAATAAGCGGTTTTTGGGCTTCTCTTTTTTTTATTTCATAGATTTTTTTAACGGCTTTTTCACTGCTTGGCAGACACCCCAAACCCCAAACAGTATCTGTAACATAGACGATAACCCCGTCATTTGTTAAAACATTTATTATTTCATCTTTATTTTTTAACATACTTCCTCAATTCTAAATTCCAACGGAAAGACCGGCACAAAGATTTATTGATTGACCGGTAATACCTTTTGCTTCATCTGCAATTAAATACTTAACAAGACCGGCAACCTCAACAGGCGCGACAAAACGTCTTTGCGGAATACATTCAAGAATTTCGTCTTTTGTAAATTCACTTTCCTCAATAGATTTTTGTCCAAGTTCAGTGTCAACCCAACCCGGGTTAATTGTATTGACAGTAATTCCATACTCCGCAAGTTCAAGACCTGCAGCTTTTGAAAACCCGATAAGTCCGGCTTTGGTTGCAGAATAAATTGAGGCATTTGCTTCACCCATCACACCGGAAATTGAACCGATATTTATTATCCGCCCAAAACCATTTTTTTTCATATTCAAACAAGCACGTTTTGCAAGATAAATCGGGGCACGCAAATTCACACATAACATATGTTCAAGTGTATCTAATTGCGTTTGTTCAACTGCCTGGTAGACATATTCTCCGGCATTATTTACCAGTACATCTATCTTTTTTTCTCCAATAAAATCACCAAGTCTAATCAAGTCTTCTTCTTTTGCCAGGTCACAGACAAAGTAATTTTCAGTTCCAAAATCAAGCAAAGCATCTTCATTTCGTGCAGTTACAAACACGTTTCCAAGCGATTGAAGTTCCTTTGCTATAATTTTACCTATTCCTTTTGATGCGCCGGTTACTAAAATATTCATAGTAAATTTTGCTTGTTATTTTACAATACCAAACCCTAGTAAGAAGGTACAAATAATGAACACGGCACAAACAATCCCTGTTAGTTTGTTTAATCCTTTTTCAGCGCTTTTTTGAGAAGCAAAAACATGAGACGCTCCGCCAATTCCTGCTATGCCGTCGCCTTTTGGGGAGTGAAGCAGAATTAAAACTATAAGTAACAAGGCAGCAGCTGTTTCTATTGCCCAAATTATATTTGCCATTATTTATTTTTCTCCTTTTTAATAAAATGTGCTCTTTTTGAATTTAGTTCAATATTTTCAAAAGTATATAGCCTTGCCGGACGTTTTGAAGACGATTTTGTATACTCTTCAAGTTCAATAAGCCCGTGGGTTGCAAGTGCTTTTTTTCTGAAATTTCTCTTATCAAGTTTTTTCTCCATGATAAGTTCGTAGGATTTTTGCATTTCGGTAAGTGTAAATTTTTCAGGCAAAAGCTGATAAGCAACCGGGCAAAGTTCAAGTCTTTCTCTTGTCCTTTTGAGTGAATATTGAATAATTTCTTTGTGGTCAAACGCCAGAGCCGGAAGGTCATTTACCTTGTGCCAGCCAAGTTCCGGGGTTGATACGATTTTAATATCTTCTGAGCGCACAAGTGCAAAATATGCACAGGTTATAACACGCGCGTTCGGGTGGCGAAGCGGGTCACCAAATGTGTAAAGTTGTTCAAGATAAATGTTATCCACATCAGTTTTTTCTTTCAAAACTCTTAATGCCGCTTCATCAAGGTTCTCAGATAATTTTACATAACCTCCGGGGATTGCCCATTTACCCTTAAATGGTTCTGTTGTACGTTTTACTAACAAAACTTGAATGTTGTTATTTTTAATAGTCAAAATTACAACGTCGACTGTGATTTCGTGTGTTTTTGTTACGCTAAACATTCCTATAACCTTATATCCTACTATTATATTTATATAATAAACATAACAAATACCATTAATCAATCTTTTAAAATTTTTAATATTTGTTTACAAATCATCAAAATTATGCAAATCGTATATAAAATTTACGTTTATATAGATACAGGGGAATATAAAGAAAAATGTCAATAGATACAACCTACTATGCTTACGCACCAATGCTAAACATATCAAACCCGTTTACGCCGGAAAATATTTCTGCGTCTACGCCGATAAATTTTTCTGCAAATTTTTCTTATTCATCAAATTACAATTTTAACCCCAACGGAAATCCTTTTTATGGCGGGTTTGGCTCTATGGATGAGTATTACAAAGCAATAAACGATGTGAATTTTTACATGGGCTTTGTATATAATCAACAACGACAATATTCAAAATTTTTGCAATCACTTTACACACCGCTGAAAGCTCCTGCATATTCTTCATCAATTTCAAAACTCGGAAGTACATACGCATATAGCAGCTACGAGCCGCAAGGTTCAACATTGAAAAAAGATAAATCACAATACGGCAAAGCGTTTTTGAAGAAAGTCAAACAGATTGCCAAAAGATTAAACTGTAATTACCGCGACTTGCTTGGTGTAATGAATTCCGAATCAGGAATAAATGCGGCGGCAAAAAATCCTAACGGTTCAGCAAGCGGCTTAATACAGTTTATTGAATCAACCGCAAATTCATTAGGCACAACTTGTGCTGCTTTACGGCGAATGTCGCCTGTTGACCAATTAGATTATGTAGAAAAATATTTGCAAAGAATGAAATCTGCTGCCGGATTTTCTTCAAATCATAAACTTTCAGCCGGGGAACTTTATGCACTGGTATTTTTACCGGCACGAGCCAAACGGGAAGTTTTAGCCTCTTCCGGGGAAGCCTATTATGCTGCAAACAGAGGACTTGATAAAAACCACGACGGGAAAATCACAAAAGACGAGCTTGGAGCCAGAGTTAAATCACATTATGTAAGTGACAACTCGTTTATGGCGTAGATTAACATTTAATTACAAAACTATAAATTTTGTTGAAGTCTCACATTTTTTCGTGTACGCTAAAATTGTAATTTAGTTTTGGAAAGGGAAAAATGGATAAGGGATATATAGAGAATGGTTTTATCGTTGATTTAACCAGTGCAAAAAAGACCTCTGAAATTATCTATGAGCTTTCAAGGGTTTTGGAGATGCCTGAATCAAAAGGCAAACATATCTGTTTAAAACTTGGTGCGGCACCTTTATCAGAGGCAGATTTAACAAGTATAAAAACTTTGGTTGAACTAATGGAATCAACATTAGCATTTATAAGTACAAGTTCAACACAAACTCTGGATTCTGCAACAGCTCTTGATATAAAGATTTCAGAGTTCACCAACGAAGTTGAAGCACCTGATTTTGAACCGGCTGAACCAACTGCTGAAGTATCAGACGCGCTTGATAATATTTTTGGCGAAGAGACAAAAGAAACGCCAAAAATTGATGACAATCACGTTGAAATTGGCGAAGTCATAAGACATGACGACAACATTTCGCAAGTCACTGTTAATAAAGATGACAGCGAAGATATTGTTAAGAAAAAATCAGAAGCTGAAAAACTTCCAACCTTGTATTTGAGAAAAACAATTCGTTCAGGACAGAGTATTTCCTCAGACGGAAATATCATCGTAATCGGTGATGTTAATCCTGGTGCTGAAATCATTGCAAAAGGCGACATTACAGTTTGGGGAATTCTTGGCGGTATAGCACATGCCGGCTCTAGTGGCAACGAATTTGCAAGAATAAGAGCACTAAAACTTAATCCGGTTCAAATAAGAATTGGCGATATTTTTGCAAGAAGACCTGATACGGTAAATATACCGTATATTCAAAAATCAAGCGAATATATTCCGGAAGAAGCATACGCTTACAAAGGAAGTATAGTAATAAGAAAATTTCACGAAGAAAATTAAGGAGATATAGATGACTGGAAGAGTAATAGTAATTACATCCGGTAAAGGCGGTGTAGGGAAAACCACAACCAGCGCCAATATCGGTACAGCACTTGCCAGAGCGGGAAACAAGGTTGTGATGATTGACACTGACCTTGGGTTAAGAAATTTAGACCTGCTTTTGGGGCTGGAAAATAGAATTGTTTATACAATAGTTGATGTTGTGGAAAAACGCTGCAAACTAAAACAGGCACTTGTTAAGGACAAGAAAAACCCTAATCTGTGCTTATTAGCTGCTGCACAAACAAGAGATAAAACCGCTGTGACAGCTGAACAGTTAAAAGATATTTGTACAAAACTCAAAAAAGATTATGATTTTATATTGGTTGACTGTCCGGCAGGAATTGAACAAGGTTTCCAAAATGCAGTAGCCGGAGCATCAGAAGCAATCGTGGTTACAACGCCAGAAATGTCAGCGGTTAGAGACGCTGATAGAATTATCGGACTTTTAGAAGCAAGAGAAGAGATTAATTCATATAAATTACTTCTAAACAGGGTAAGACCGGATCTTATTAAATCAGATGATATGATGAGTATTGATGATGTTGTTGAGCTTTTATCAGCTGAATTAATCGGCATAATTCCGGAAGATACAGGAATTATCACATCAACAAACAAAGGCGAGCCGATTGTAAATAATGAAAAATCGCTTGCGGGAAGAGCTTATCACAACGTTGCAAAAAGAATTATGGGTGAAGAAGTTCCGTTTTTGAACCTTGAAGAAGAAACAAGCGTTCTTGGCAAGGTCAAAAAATTCTTCTCAAACCTTTTAGGTAAGGAGAAGTAAAATGAGCGAAAATATTTTAAAAGAACTTTGCAACAGACTGTTGAAATTATTTAAACAAACAGAAGAAACCGAAGAAAATGCAAAAGATATAGCTTGCAACAGACTTCGTGTAGTTCTTATGCAGGACAGAACCAACCTTACACCGGAACTTTTGCAGCGGATGAGAAAAGAGCTTGTCGAACTACTGTCAAAATACGTTGAAATGGACAAAGACGCGCTTGAACTAAACTTTGACCAGGACGGCGACCAGATGGCACTAATGCTTTCAATCCCTGTAATCAGAGCAAAAGACGAGGCTGAAATCGAAGAAGCACTTCAAAAAGAAGATGAAGAAAACGAAGAAGAAGCTGAATTAGACGATGATGAAAGTGATGAAGATATAGAAGACGAGGAAACTGAACAAGCTGATGAAGATGAAAACGTCGAGGAAGACGAAGCCTCAGAAGACGAGGAAGAAGAACCCCAAGACGAAGAAAAATAAGTTTTAGAGGGCGGGTTGTTGCACAACCCGCCCTCTTTTTAATCCGAACAATATTTTGCATATTCGCATCTTTTGCAGCTATCACAATTTAATTTATACAGCGTATCGTTTGTGATTTCAGTACAAATAGCAGTAAGGCGCTTTTCATATTCGTTTTTCAATTCATCATCAAATTTTATCACATGGTTTTTGTCATTTTTAAGGTCAATATAGACAAAAGATAAGGAGTTGTAATTTTTCAACATTTTATCAAGCGCCAGAAGGTAAACCATTGTTTGATAATCGTATTGAGGATTTTGCGGAATTGCGCCGGTTTTATAGTCAAGAATATAGTAATCTTCATAGTCATGCACCACAGCGTCCAGCCGCCCGCCAACCCAAAAACCGGCAACTTTGCAAGATAATTGATACTCTGATTTCAGCGCGTCTTTTTTAAAATAGTTGTTGTTGAGAAGTTTTTGCCAAACTTCTTTTTCTTCATCAGTCAAAGCTGTTTCAATCCTTGAGATATTCACTCCTTGCAAAAAATAATTGGCAAGTGCGTGGATTTTCTTACCTTTTTCAAACGGGCGTGAAGATTGGGGAACATTTACCCCCGCGATGTATTTGTAGTAAAACTTTTTCGGGCAAGTTTGATATATTTTTAACATGTTAGGAGAAAAACTAGTGAACATCTACGCCGCCTCCAAACATTTCATCAAAAATAATACTTGGTTCTAACTTTTGCACTTTACCAAACCGGTTTTTGGTATTTTTTGAAACTGTTATAAACAATTTATTTTTTGCTCTGGTGATTGCAACGTATAAAAGCCGCAAGTTTTCAGACAGAATTTCCTGTTTCAACTCGTATTCTGATTTTGGCTTGTAGGAAGGGTTTAATTTTTTCACATCCTCTATAAAATCAGACGATTTAAGATTGATTGACCCGATTGTCAAGGACAAATTACGTTCAGTCATTTCAGGCAAAAATACAAGATTAAATTCATCACCTTTTGACTTGTGCATTGTCATAATCTGAACCTTGCCTTGCAAATATTTTTTGTCATCTTCGTCTTCTTCTGAAAAGAATTTAAACCCGCTCAGGTTAGGCTTTTTAGAAAGTTCTGCAAGCCGCGCCAGAGCGTATTCAAGAGAGTTGTTTTTTATACAAATACGCTTGATTAGCGTTGCGATAAGGTAGATATTTGACTTTTCAATTTCGCTTTTAAAGAAATTCAAACCGATTTTTATTGCAAGCTCGTTGGGCGGCAGATAACAAAGACTTATCCAGTAGTTTAAGTCCCAATGAAAACGCTCAAGCGCAATA
Organism: Candidatus Gastranaerophilales bacterium Zag_111; assembly: GCA_001899395.1. Lineage (GTDB taxonomy): Bacteria > Cyanobacteriota > Vampirovibrionia > Gastranaerophilales > Gastranaerophilaceae > Zag111. The sequence continues at coordinate 140,888 of MOYD01000060.1, forward strand.
TTATCAATATAATCAGCGTTAATTTTTATAAACGGATTTTCATACTTGCTTATTTCAGCGCCCAAACCACGTTTGTAGAACCCGTTTTCAGCAAGTATTTCATAATTTTTAGCAACATTCTGGTTGTCAAACGGACTTAAAATCATCTGCATAACTGAAAATATGACTTTGAAGATTGATTTTTGCTCCAGACATTGGTTTCTGGTTATGACTTTTAAGCCGCTGTTCTCGATTAAATTTTGCCAAGCAGCAACCTGATAGTTGTTCCGCAACAAAACCCCGACAGAGTAATCCGGATGTTTTGCAAGAGTTTCTTTTATTACTTTGAGCACGTAATTTTTTTCATCAACCGTGCTTTCAAAAACCAGCGCATCTACTGCATTTCGGGCGCCATCGGGCTGAGGATTTTTGCCTTCAACCGGCTGCATAAACATTTTAAAAAACGAATTTTCGCTTTCTTTTTTAGCGCAAGACGTTTCGACAAGCCGGTTAGCAAAACTCCAAACATCTTTTGTGCAGCGCTGTGAACAGTTCATTGTGACGTTATAATTTTCTGTGATAAACCTCCTAAAGCCTTCGACATCGGCATTTGAAAAAGTTGCGGTAATTGACTGGTTTACATCACCACAGCGGATAATATTTTTGTGCTTGCCGGATAAAAGCGAGATTAATTCTTGCTGAACAGCAGACGAGTCTTGCGCTTCATCCTCAATCAAATATTCACAAATTCCCTGATAATGCGCCAAAATATCAGGATTTTGTTTTAAAATCCGGACAGAACCTGTCAGCATGTCATCGTAATCAATCAGATTGTTATCTTTCAGATTTTGCCTGTAAGCCTGATAATAAAGCATGAACTTTTTGAGTTTTTGGTCTGTAATTTGACTGTTAAATTCACCGCCGCCCATTTTGAACACTGATACCGCGCGGTCAAATTCTTCTGCTGTTTTGGTATCGATTTTTAAACGAGATGAAATTTCTCTTAATATCCGTCCGCGTTGCGAATCGTCACAAATTTCAAAATCCGCGTTCAAACCAAGCCGCTCAAAGTTTCCGTTTTCTTTTAAAATCCGTAGCGCAAGCCCGTGGATTGTGCTTATGTTAGGCAATTTTGAACTATTTTTGCGAACATTTTTAATCCGTTCGCGGAAATTTCTTGCAGCAGAATCCATATAGGTTAAAACAAAAATTCTCTCAGGATTAATCCCGCGTTCTAAAAGCTTGATAATCAGAGCAAGCAAAATTGTAGTCTTGCCGGCACCGGGGACTGCTGAAATCCCCATATATCCATTTTTGTAGTCTAAAACCGGCTTCTGGTCATCGCGCGGGACAATACGAAACGCCGGTTGCTCGTCTTTGGTTTCTGTTTCCGCGTCCACAATGATGTAAGGTTCAATACCGCCGTAGTTTTCTACTCCGTTTGAATCAAAAAGGCTTGAATAACAATAAACATGCGCACCTGCACACAGTGTCAATTTTCTCAAAACTCTGGCATTTTTGTCTTTGGATAGTAAAATATTATCTTCAATCGTGTATTGCGGCTTGTCCCAATCTTTTTGAAAAACCCAGGCATTATACAGGGGTCCTGTGTCTGATTTTATCCATTCAGAACTTGAAATATCAAGCCATATCTGGTACTTGGTCTGAATATGATTATCAATTATTTTTTGCGGCGTTGAGACAACAAGGTCATTATCGCCGATATCAAGGATAGAATAAGGATTTTCAGCGATGATAGAATTTTCCGCCTGCAAAATAATATCAATTTTCCGTCTGTTAAAATCAGCGCCAAAGATGTTTTCAAAATCAATCATCTGCTTAATGAAAAAGTTGAACTTGTTAATCTCAACGCCTTTCAGACGCTGCAAACAAAACAACTTGTTATAAATTTGGATAAGCTGCTCTGAAATTTTATCATCACTATTTGAAAGCCGCTTGATAAGTTCCAGAAAATCAGAATATTTTTTGTTATATTCATCGTCTGCAAAATCGTATGGGATGAGGGTTTTAGTCTTATGAAAAGTTTGCAGAATTTCATCACAGTATTTGAGCGGAATTTGCAAAAATTCTGACAAAATAATTCTTATGTCAAACTCTGATAAAGTATTTTTCAGGTCTGTATTGAGTTTTAAAATGACAATCGCCGCCTGAACAAGCCTGTTTTGGATAAGTTTTTCACTGCCGGATAGGTATAAAAGATTAATGTTTTTAAGGTTTTCTTTGAGTGAAAATTTGAACATTTCATCAATTACAGGCGAAATCACAGCAATTTCAGAGGGGGGAACCTTTGATTTTAGAAGGTCTTTGATTACTTTTATAGCGGATTCAATCATTGCCGGACGTTTTGAAAAAGATTGGTAGCTGAAATTATTCAAAATATTCAATTTGTCGTTTGCGATATTTTCGTATAAACCGCGGGCATTTGGGCTCAATTTTGAGTTGTCTTCGAGCTTTATAACTTCATTGGAGAACATATTTTTAAGCTTTTCAAAATTATTTTTATCCGCGCTTAAATACCCGCAGCGGCTTGAACCCAAAGGGTCTACGGCGATATAGTAATCTTTTAGTTGTTTTGATAAAAACTCAACAAAATCAAGACAAATTGGCGTGCATTCGTCCGCATCATCAATAATTAAATATTTAATGCCGCTGAAATAATCCGTATTTTTGTAGATAAAATTAAACAAAAGACACTGCCTGATGTAGTCAAAATCGCGCAGCTCAAGGGTCTTTTTCAGGAATTTTCGCAATGCAATGTCCGCATCTTGTGAAAAACCTTCTTTTAAGATTTCAGCACGTTCGTTTACTTCTTTTTGGGACAAATTATTTTGCACAATAAGCGAATAGCGCCTGAATATCTGGTGAAGCAGCGACAAACGGGAATTGTAACCCTTAAACTGAACCTCGCGCAAAATATCTTTCATTATGAACTGTGAAACTTCAAGTCCCGCAAGGTTTGGCACGATAACGGGGTTATCAAAAATATTTCGGTCTTCCAAAAACGCCCAATTATTAGAGACAGTGTTGTAAACAAGCGAGAAAAACGAATGCACCTGGAGGCGTTCAATGGCATCAATTTTCAACTTTTCCATGGCTTTTTGAATGAACGAATTTTTCAAAGTGGAATTGGACACAAGAACAAGGATTTCAGACGAATTCACCCCGTTGTTTAAGAGCATGGAATATTTTTCAATAAGAAAATCTGTCTTGTTTGAAGCTATGTTGCACTCAATTAACAATTTCAATACCCCTTCCGGTTGATATTTTAACATAAAAGCTCATTCATTAAAATGATTGCCAAATCTTCAAAAATGAATTATTATTTGAATATCGAAAAAGTGTAGTACATACAACCATTGATACGGAGGAAGAAAGAGATGGCAACAAAAAAAGTAACATTATCACAAGAAGAACAAATCGGTTTTGCAGCAGGAGAAATTTATAACTACCTACACCAAAACGGAACAACAACATTTGCAAAAATGAAAAAAGAATTAGACTTAAAAGGTAACTTTGCAGACTTAGGTCTTGGTTGGTTAGCAAGAGAAAGCAAAGTAGAAATCTCTCAAAAAGGACCTGCTGTAAAAGTTAGTTTAAGATAATTTAACTGATAATATGGAACAGAATTTTTTAGCGCCGCTTAAAAGCGGCGCTTTTTTTTATAAAAAAAGCGGAAGACAAAAGTCTTCCGGCGCGTTAAAATAAGCATTTAAGCCTTTGGTATATAAATAAACTCAGATTTATCCTCAAGACAACCGACAAGATAAGCCAGCCTTATGCGGTTTAAAATCTGAGTTTTTCTCATAATACGTGTCATATACCCGCTAATAGTTTTTGGAGTAGTATGCAGCAAATTACCAATCTCAATATTAGAATACCCTTCAATAACGAGTGACACAACTCTTTTTTCAAGCGGTGTCAATTTATACAAACACAACATCTGCTGTTCAATACCTTTTCTTCTACAAATTTCTTTCATTTTACCTCATTATTAATGTATATATTAAATTACGTCCTTTTATATAATTTTAATAACAACATAACATATTACATACATTTTGACAAGAAATTACCTTCGACATTATTAAACAATAATCTTGTATTGTATAATATAAATTTATGGACGAACAACAAATACAACGTCAGCTTGGACTTAGGATAAAATCTTTTCGTAAATCTAAAAATCTTACACAAGACGACCTTAGTACAATTATTGGAATAGAACCTGCAAATGTCTCTAATATTGAACGGGGAATATCATTTCCTAGTAAAACAACTTTATTTGCATTAATTGAAAAATGCAAAATAGAACCCAACTTTTTGCTTGGTTTTTTATATGAAGGAAAGGAACCTTATTCTACCATAGATTTTGATATTATTGAGAACATTATAAATTTACCTGAAGAGACTAAAACTCATCTTAATAAATTGTTACAAACACTAAACAAGTGAGCAAAATAGCTTCAAATAACTTAATATATACAAGAATATCAATCTATATAACTCACATATACGACATTACTACAAACGATAAATATAATTAAAATTATTTATATGGATGATAAAAATTTTAAAATTCTTATGGGGAATAAAATAAGACAAATTAGAAACTCCCTTAATTTAACTCAAGATAGTTTTTGCGAGATAATTGAACTTGAGCCGCAAAACCTTAGCAGAATTGAAAATGGCAAGTCTTACCCATCTATACAAACACTTAGAAAAATTATGACGAGGTTAAATGTTGAACCTAATGAAATATTCGACGTAAGTTTTTACGACAAACCTGAATTTGTAGATAAGTTTATTGTAGATTACCTTAACCTGCTCCCCCATTCTAAAAAAGTTATGTTTTTAAAAATGTTAATGCTAATCAACGAGGAAGATAAAAACAAAACTGTAGTATGTTAATTAACCCCATTTCTTAAAAAATAATTAAAAAATCACAAAAATTGCCTATTTTATATTAAGATTAAGATAGGAGAAATTTTATGAAGTACAAAGATTATTACGAAACATTAGGCGTAAAACGAGACGCGACAGAAGCGGAGATTAAATCCGCGTACAGGAAACTGGCGCGCAAATTTCACCCTGATGTAAATAAGACCAAAGAAGCAGAAGAAAAGTTCAAGGAAATAAACGAAGCCTACGAAGTTTTAGGCGACAAACAAAAGCGGCAAAGATACGACAGTCTTGGTTCCGGCTGGCAAGGCGGGGCTGATTATACACCGCCGCCGGGGTTTGAGCACTTTAATTTTGGCGGCGGGCAAGGTGGCGCTTATCAGCAATTTAATTTCAACGGTCAAGACATGGGCGGGTTTTCAGACTTTTTCAGCTCCTTATTTGGCGATATGATGGGCGGCGCCNATCACAACCCGTCAGAAGCCCTGAGCGACGGGAAACAGAGTTTGTCCATTCCTCAGTTTAAAGAAGTATTTACAAGACTTAATGCTTTGATAGATACACTTCACCTTGAAAAAAGTATGAGTACTTTTACGGTTGAATAGCATAAAAAAAAGACCTTGTTAATTCAAGGCCTATCCGTTTAAATAAGAAGAGAGAGCTTTATATATTTATATAAAGTTCTCTCAATCTCAAAAATTGCTAAATTCGTAATAGTAATTTTACAAAACTTTACAATTTGTGCAAATTTACCCCTGAATTTGTTTGTATAAATCAATTTGTTTTTGTGTAAGTTTTTCAGGCAGGACTATTTTTATACGGGCGTTGAGGTTGCCAAAACCGCCTGATTTTTTAGGCAAACCAAGGTTTTTAAGCCGTAGCATTTTGCCGGTTGAGGTCATTGGCGGAATTTTTATCCCGATGTTGCCGTGAAGAGTTTTGATTTCTTTTTTGCAGCCCAAAACCGCTTCGGGCGGGGTTATTTCTATGTCTTTTGTCAAGTCACAGCCTTTGATTTCGTACTCAGAGTCTTTTGGAGTGATTATAAGGTATAAGTCGCCTTTTTGACCGTAGGCGTCTGTTTTGCCTTCGCCTTTGAGCCTGATTTTTTGACCTTCCTTAATCTCTTTTGGTAACCTGACTTTTATTGATTTTGTGTTGTTGACAATCCCTGTGCCGCCGCAGGCGCTGCAATAACCGCCGCCGCCCGGGCATTGGGTGCATTTTCGCATGTCGTTAAATTTTACGGTTACGGGTTCGTCTGAAAATAAATCTCTGGCGGTGACGTTGAAGGTTTTTGTCACGTCTAAATCCTGAGATTTTGGTTTTGAGCGTCTTTGAGATGACGTGCGGGAATATGCCTGTTGTGCACCTAGGTCGCCAAAATCAAACCCTGAAAACCCGCCGCCGGTTGAGGCGCCGCCCATCATATCGCCAAATAAGGAGCTGAAAAAGTCTGAAAACCCGCCCATGTCTT